>CAMDDL010000019.1 GCA_945891505.1 Maricaulis salignorans
CGCTTTCTATCTGATGGCGGAACTCACTATCGGCCAGCACAACGCCCGCAACGAACGCCCCCAGAGCGGGAGAGATGCCAACAAACTGCATGAGAAGCGCCACCCCCACGACCAAAAGAAGCGCAAAGGCGGTCAAAATCTCATGCAGGCCAGAAGCTGCCACCCAGCGGAACATGGGGCGCAATAGCACCCGCCCTGCCAGCACAATCAAACCGACGGCCACCACAACAGCTAAGCCTTGCGCCCAACCTGGATAGGCCGCTAACGCTCCTTTTGCAGCCGCCCCATCCCCGACGACACCAAGCGTCGCCAAGAAAGGAAATAAAGCCAGCATCGGAATAATGGCGATGTCTTGGAACAACAACACCGCAAATGTCGACCGCCCTGCTTCGGTTCCGGCTATGCCTTTCTCTCGCAGGGACTGCAGCACAATGGCGGTTGAAGACAGGGACAGGGTTAGGCCAACGGCTAAAGCCACCTGCCATGAGAGGCCAAACGCCGTGCCGAGCCCGGTCGCAATGGCACCTGTGCCAACGACTTGCAGCCCACCCATGCCCAGAATGGCTGTGCGTAATCGCCACAGCAGACTGGGCTGAAGTTCAAGTCCGATCAGAAACAGCATGATGACGACGCCAAACTCTGCCGTATGCATGACGTTTTCAGGGTCACCGACCAGATTTAGAACATATGGGCCGATGACTGCTCCAGCAATCAGATAGCCCAGAACCGAACCTAAGCCGATCCGCTTAGCTATGGGGACGGATACGACCGTCGCTGTCAGATAGACAAAGGCGGATTCGAGCAAATTGGCCTCAGCCATCGATCAACCCCTCCAGCATGGCGCTGAACTTGGCGGCCGCATCGGCTAAAATTTCTGGGGTGGCCTGACGGCTGGCGTGCAGAACAAATGGGTCTTGCCACACACATTGGCAAAGGTTTGCGGTCGCTTGAAACGGGCGCAACAATTCATCAATTGAAAAGCGGTTCAGGCCGTCGGAACAATAGGATTGGGCGGGCCCGCCCGTTGTAATTGCTTGGGTCCAGCTTTTGCCTGCGAGCGCCGTGCCGCCTTCCCCGTAAGCCCACCCATAATCTAACACGACATCGAGCCACTCCTTCACCAATGACGGCGCTGAGTACCAAAAGAAGGGATGCATCAGAACAATATGGTCATGGTCTAACAGCAAGCGCTGCTCGGCCTCCACATCAATCAGAAAATTTGGGTAGGTCTCATATAGGTCATGCAGCGTCACGTGGTCGCGTCCCTCCGCTACGGCGCGCAAAGCACGGTTGGCTCGCGACCGCGCATAAGAAGGATGCGCAAAAAGGATCAAAATTGATTTAGGCACGTTTCCCTCAATGCCTCAGGTCTAGGTGGCTTAGGCGAAAAGGTCTAGACCGTTCAGGCAAAGTTCAACCCTTGGCAGGCAAATTCAACCTGAGAGATCGGAGAAGCAAACATGCGCGAATTAGTCTGGATCAGTCTTTGCTTGGTGCTCAGCAGCTGCGCCACGGCTCCAGCCCCGCTCGACGCTGCATCCGATGTGCGCGCCTTTGTAATGGCGCTGCGTGATCGCGACTTGCCCGGTATAGAGGCGCGCATTGATCGGCCGGCCCTGCAAGCACAAGTGACCGGCATTGCCCGGGCCATGGCGGCGAACGAAATCGCCAAACGCGCCGGCGGCGGCGAAGGGGGCCAGATTCTAGGCGTCTTAGGTGCAGACCTTGCAAACCCATTGTTGGAACGACTGTCCAAACAAGCCTTAGAGCCCGCTATTCTGGCGGATCTCGCCCGTCGGGCAGGGCTCACGCCCGAGACAGTCCTGCCGAGCCGGACGGCGACGAGCATGGGCCTAAAGCGCCTTGCCGATGGGCGTGTCTGCGCACCAGACCCGCAGACAAAAGCCTGCATCCTGTACTTTGGGCGATATCCTTCAGGCTGGAAATTGAACGCGCTGGATGAAGCAGCGCTGCGGGGGCGACTGGCCGCCCCCGCCGCATCCAAAGCTAGGCGCTAGGCGGCAGGATCACCTGCTGCAGGTTCTGCCACGGGTTGGCCAGCAGATACCGCAACCATCGCCGCCCGCAGCGTACGGCCAGCTAGGACGTAGCCCGGCTGGAAGACCTCTGCGACATCGCCAGCAGCCATGTCCGAAGGAATTTGGGCTACAGCTTGGTGGATCGAGGGATCAAATTTGTCGCCCTTAGCGCCCACGCGCGTCAGACCATGGCGCTCAAACGCGTTGAGAAGTTCGCGCTGGGTCATATCGACGCCGGTAACGAAGCCATCAAAGGCTGGATCGCCCTTAAATCCTTCCGGCGCCGTGCTGATGGCGCGGCCCAGATTGTCGGCCACAGGCAATAGATCGCGCGCAAACTTATCAATGGCATAGATGCGGGCTTCGGTCTTTTCCCGCTCTGCCCGACGACGGATATTTTCAGACTCCGCTAAGGCACGCAAACCGGCATCTTTCAAAGTCTCAATCTCAGCCAAAGCAGCTTGCAGTTTCGCCACCAACAACCCGCCCATATCCTCAGGTGCGGCATCTTCACCTAAAAGCGCGCGAGCAAGCTCCAGCGGGTCTTGCGCAGAAGCTTGGGCGTCCGCTCCATCTGCAGAAGCCTCAGCGGCCGCGGCAATTTCTGCTTCCAGGTCGTCGCCGTTCTGTGGGGTACCCGTATCTGTGGTCATTTCTTCGATCTCATTCCGTTAAGTTTAAACCGCGGCGCTCAATGAGGCGACCGACGACTTTCGCTGTATAGTCTACCATTGGGATGACGCGGGCATAATTCAAGCGGGTTGGCCCAATTACCCCCAGTGCGCCAAGTACACGGCGTTGACTATCCATATAAGGGGCCGCGACAAGAGCCGAACCAGACATGGAGAACAAGGGGTTTTCTGCACCAATAAACAATTTTACCGCAGAAGCTTCCTGCGCTGCATCCAAGACATGGATCAGGTCGCGCTTGCGTTCAAGGTCATCAAATAAAATGCGTACACGTTCAAGGTCGCCCGCCGCTTGGCTATTGGCCAACAGATTGGCGCGCCCGCGTACGATCAATTTGCGCCCCGCCATCGGATCGTCGCCGGACCATTCGGCAAAGCCTGCTTCAATCAGATTGGCCGCCGCTTTATCGAGGGTCGCCTCCGCGTGGCGCGCGTCATCCACCGCTTGTGCCGCTGCTTCCGACAAGGTTCTACCCTTTAAGCGGAAGTTCAAAAAATTCGTGCTTTCTTGCAATTGCGACTGAGTGAGGCCGACGGGCATTTGAACTAAGCGGTTCTCAACCTGGCCATCGTCAAAGACCAGCACAACCAAGATTTGGCCGGGCCCAATCAGCACAAACTCCACATGCTTGACGGGGCTTTCCCGCGTCGGTGTGGTTACAAGGCCCGCCCCTCCGGCAAGACCAGACAAGAGGAGCGAGGCCTCAGACAAAGCGCTTGATAAATCAGAGCCTGCGGCAGCCAATCGGGAATCGATCTCGGCCTTTTCCTCGCGACCCAAGTCGCCAATTTCTAGCAAGCCATCGACGAAGAGACGCAGGCCCGTATGCGTGGGGGTGCGCCCGGCGCTTAAATGTGGGGCATCCAAAAGACCCAGGCTTGCCAGATCAGCCATCGTATTGCGGATTGAGGCTGGGGACAGGCTAATGCCGCGTTTCGACAAGGTGCGGGATCCAACCGGCTCCCCTGTTTCAAGATAGGTTTCGACAATATCGCGGAAAATGTCTCGGGCGCGGGCATCAAGGTCAGCAAGCGTCGTTGGGCGGGGCGGACTTGAATTCATCAGGCGTGTTTAGCGTGAAGCGGGCTTAGACGCAAAGGGGTGGCGGAAACCCACGCTCAAACCTGAGTTAAGCTCAACAAATTACCATCTGGGTCTTCAAACCAAGCAATTTGTGCTGTGCCGCCCGGCGCGTGCCAAATACCTAACTCGTCTTGACCAAAGCCTTCATAGATCTTCATCGAGACCCCACGCGCGGTCAGTGTGCGGATGCAGTCCTGAATATCGCTGACTTGCCAACCTAGGGCGGGGTGAGGACTGGGCGTAAAACCTTCAATCTGCGTGATACGCAAACCGGTTCCATTCTGATCGAATACGCTGCCAAATGGGTCATCCACGACAAAAGTAAGACCCAATTTATCGCGATAAAAAGCCACTGCCGTGGGCCGATCGCGCGTTTGGATGAAGGTGATGACTTGAAAGTCTGCGCCTAGTGACATGGCCAATCCCCCTTAAATTCTGGGTTAGCCTATCTTAGAATTTCGAATCAACAAGGCCCAAATCGTCCGCCGCAGCTTGCATCATCTCTTCCTCGACGCGGTAAACGCCAGAGCGCGCACCTGCAGCAGGGCCATAAAGGCTGCCCGTGATGAACCAAGCAAAGCCGCGCGTGGATACGGGGTCTACCCATAGGCCAGCCAACAAGCCATAGGCTTCGCCATAATGGCCAATCATTTCGGCTTTGAGGCCTGCAATTGGGCATTGGTCGCCGGGGATTAGACAATGCACGCCCAAGCCAAAGCCTTGGAACGCCCCACCGGAAGTGTCGCCATTTTTGGGGTCAGCCCGATAGGTCCACTGCGGGGTTAGAACCAAGGTACGCATTGCGGGCTCTAACAAAGAAACAGCACCACTCAACGCCATGCCAATGCGGGCAAGGTCTGCCACGCTGGCCCGCAAACCGCCTTGTGGTGAAAACAACAAGCCATTGCTGCCCAAGGCATAGTCGCTAAGGCTTAGACCCTGCTCGGTGGCAATGTTGGGTCGCGGTATAGTGCTTGGGGTGCCGTCAACCTGAACTTCCCAGTCTCCATCGGCTTTCCGGCGATAAAGGGTTGCAGCGTCCCCAGCGGCCTGATCACTGATCCCGGACCAATTGAAGCCACAATCAATCCCAAGCGGGGTAAAGACGAGCTTTTGCGCCAATCGGTCAAAGCGATCCCCGCCCGCATTTTCACAGGCTTGCGCCAGTAGCCCCATCGCTAGGTTGGAATAGGTAAAAAAGCCAAAGGGTTGCGCTAAATCCGCCCAATGCTTGCCTTCATTCCAGTTTTTGCCGTCGGGCACAAAAAAGCCTTCGAGCGCCTCACCAACGACGCCGCGATAAGTCTCACCATCGCGAATGCCGGCCGTATGGCACAGGATCATGCGCGGCGTGATGGGGGAGTCTGGAAACTTTGGATGGCGAAGCTTAAAGCCCAGAAGATCGGAAATGTCGCGGTCGAGATCAATCTGACCAGCTTCCACCAGCTTGAGTAAGGTTAGCGCAGTGGCGACCTTCGAGATCGAAGCGACCCGGGCTTTGCTGGTCAACAAGAGTGGGCCGGCGGAAGGAACGTCGCGGACGCCCGCCGTGCCTGACCAAAGAACTTCTTGGCCAGAAAACAAAATGGCCGCACCGCCGGGGGCATCCCGGCGGGCGACCACAGCACCTAGCGTTTCGGCAAGGCGCTTCATGTTGGCTTATTCAGCTGCTGGCTCAGCAGCAACTTCTTCTGCGGCCACTTCTTCAACGGCCACTTCTTCTGCAGGTGCAGCAGCGGCTTCAGCGGCGGCGGCAGCAGCAGCGGCAGCGTCTGCCTTTGCTTGTGCAGCGGCTTCAATAGCTTCTGCTTTTGCGCGCTCAGCAGCTTCTTGTGCATCGATCAAGGCTTGAGCCTTTTCAGCGGCGCGTTCAGTTGCCTTTTGGCCTGGCTTGCCCTTGTTTGGGTTGTTGCCATTGACATAGGTGCCAACGCCTTGTGCCGCCAAGAAGCGAGCGACGCGGTCGGTAGGCTGTGCGCCCTTCTTCATCCATTCAGCAGCCTTTTCTGCGTCGATGACCAGACGGCCTGCATTGTCGTCTGGCAGAGTTGGGTTGTAGCTGCCGATCTTTTCGAGGAAGCGGCCATCACGAGGTGAGCGGGCTTCAGCAACCACGATGCGGTAAACTGGCTTCTTCTTAGAGCCACCGCGGGCCAAGCGAATTTTCAAGGACATGAGACTTACCTTTCAGAGTATATGTGTCGTTTTGATTTATTTTTTCCGGAATGGGAGACCTGGTAGGCCTGTAAAGCCACCGGGAGTTTGCGTATTGCCCAGACCGGGCAAACCTTGTGGAGGCGACTGGCCAGGCAGACCGGGCAAACCGCCGCCTGAAGCAGCCGCCTGTTGGCCGAGACGTTGCATTGCGGCAGGGTCCATCGGTGGCATTTTGCCGCCAAACATGCCGCCCATTTTGCCCATCAGGCCCTTCATGCCGCCTTTGCCCATGGCCTTGACCATGTCTGACATCGAGCGATGCATTTTGATAACTTTATTGACTTCAGAGACATCGACGCCGGCGCCCGCTGCGATGCGCTTGCGGCGGCTGGCGTTCAACAGATCGGGCTTGGCCCGCTCTTGCTTGGTCATGGATTGAATGACGGCGATCTGACGCTTGACGCTTTTGTCCGAAACAGCCCCGGATTCCATGGCCTTTTTGGCTGCTTGTGCGCCGGGCAACATCCCCATCACGCCACCAAGCCCGCCCATCGCCTGAATTTGGCGCAATTGCATGGCGAGATCATCGAGGTCGAACTTGCCTTTGGCCATTTTGGCGGCCAATTTTTCGGCGTCATCCTGCTTAACGTTCTCAACAGCGCGCTCAACCAGACTAACAACGTCGCCTTGGCCCAGAATGCGGCCGGCGATGCGTTGGGCGTCAAAGGCATCAAGCCCGTCAATCTTTTCGCCAATGCCCAAGAACTTGATCGGCAGACCCGTAACAGCCCGCATGGACAGCGCCGCGCCGCCACGGCCGTCGCCATCAGCTCGGGTCAGAACGATACCGGTCAGAGGTAGACGCTCATGGAAACGACGGGCGGTTTCAACCGCGTCCTGACCGGTTAGGCTATCTGCGACCAGCAGGGTTTCAATCGGGGAAGCGATGCGCGCAATTTCGGCGGCTTCGCTCATCATATCTTCGTCGATTGAGGTGCGACCAGCGGTATCAAGGAAGACGACATCATAGCCGCCAAGGCGACCGGCCGTAATGGCGCGGCGGGCGATTTCGGCGGGCAATTGGCCTGCAATAATCGGCAGGCTGTCGACTTCGGCTTGTTTGGCCAAAACGGCCAATTGTTCCATCGCCGCCGGGCGGCGCACGTCGAGCGAAGCGACCAGAACCTTCTTGCGCAAGCGCGTGCGCATGCGAAGCGCCAGCTTAGCAGTCGTTGTGGTCTTACCAGAGCCCTGCAGACCGGCCATCATGATAATGGCTGGCGGACCTTGGTTGAGCATGAGATCAACAGGGCCGCCTGTCCCGCCGAGCGTTTCCACGAGCGCATCATAGACGATTTTGACGACTTGCTGGCCGGGTTTCACGGCGCGAATGACGCGCTCGCCCACTGCTTCTTCTTTGACTTTGGCGATAAAGGCTTTGACGACAGGCAGCGCCACATCGGCTTCAAGCAGCGCCACGCGCACTTCACGCAGGGCGGAATCCACGTCATTGTCCGACAGCGCACCCCGTCCGGTGAGCGTATCAAAGACACCCGTCAATCGTTCTGTTAGCGCGTCAAACATGCGTGGTTCCAAAAGCAAACACGCAACGCAAAACGCCCCGCCGGACGATCACGTCGGACGGGGAAACCCTGTCCACCCCATCTGCTTTGCCCCCGATTGCTCAGTTCGTGCAGGACCGTGTGGATCAGAGCGCGCGTTTTGATTGCGCGGAAGAGCGAGGCGTATAGCCGAGACAGGGGAAAAGAGCAAGGGCTGGGAGACTGAGTGACCCCCGAAGGGCCTTACTCACCCTCACCGAACCGATTAGCGACCAACTCACACAAAGCGTCCAAAGCTGCCTCAGCGCGGGCACCCTCGGCAGAAACCGTAATTTCGGAGCCTAAGCCTGCCGCCAGCATCATCAAATCCATGATGCTTTCGCCATCGACCACTTGATCTTCGCGCCCGACCATCACCCGGCAATCTGAATAATCGCCAGCCAGCAGCGCGAATTTGGACGAGGCGCGCGCATGCAATCCGCGTTTGTTGACGATTTCGATGGTACGCGAAACGCGTTCAGTCATTTTAGCCACTCGCCAACAAGGATGACGCCACAGCGATATATTTCCTAGCGGCATCTTGTGCAGCAAAAACGGCTCGCGGCAAGCTTTCGCGCCCGCGAACTTCAGCTAATTTAATCAGCATCGGGAGATTAGCCCCGGCAATCACTTCATACTCGCCGCGATTCATGATGGAGATGGCGAGGTTTGAAGGCGTTCCGCCGAACATGTCGGTGAGGATGATCACGCCAGAACCATCATCCACTTTGCGACAGGCGTCGAGAATATCATCCCGCCTTGTCTGCATGTCGTCATCCGGGCCGATACAAATGGCCTGCATATTGGTCTGAGGTCCGACCACATGCTCTGCCGCAAGAATAAGCTCTCGCGCCAAAAAGCCGTGACTGACCACTACAACGCCGATCATACAGACCCTATCCTGCGTATCTGGCACAGCGCTGCAGGATCGCAGGTTTGAGCCACCTTCGAAAACTATAAGGGTGCGGCGGGGTTTGGCGAGGCCGTACCCCTACCGTTCAACATGCGTCCACGCATATTTGGCATGCGCAATTTCATAGACTGTCGCGCCGTGCGCAGCCATACCACCTTAGTGTTGAGCAGCTGGCAACCGCACAACGATGCCATCCAAGTCTGGCGTCATGGAGATTTGGCACGACAGACGTGAAAGCGGGGTCACACCCTCGGCGAAATCCAACATGCTTTCTTCCATGCTACCGGGCTTGCCGGTCTTCTCGATCCAAGCAGCATCGACAAAGACGTGGCAGGTCGCGCAGGCGCACGCGCCGCCGCAATCGGCATCGATACCTGGCACACGATTCTTGACCGCACCTTCCATGATGGTGGTACCGACTGGCACGTCAATAACATGCTCGGTGCCGGAATGTTCGATATATGTGACTTTCGCCATGACGCTTTTTGATCCCTTTGAGCTTCTGGTCAGAGTTGGCGCTTAAGCGCTGGCCCCGATCTCTTTCATAGATACAGACATATCAGCCAAACGCGCGGGCGCAAGCTGTCCATGCCGTGCAATTACCTGCTTACCGACGATAAACTCAGGCGGAGCATTGATCGCATCGACCGCGAGCAGCCGATTATCGGCGTCTAGATGAAAAACGGCAAAGCGCTTCTGCGACGGATCGCCGCGCACGACAGATTGAGTTGCCCCTGTCGACAGGCCAGCAATCTGTAGCTTGATGTCATATTGATCGGACCAGAACCAAGGCGCTTCTTCGACGGGCCGGGGCTGGCCCAAAATCGCCGCAGCCGCTAATTTTGCCTGCTCCAAAGCATTATGCACGCTTTCAAGCCGCCCTCGGCGCTGACCGTAATGGACCAAAGGACGGCTGGCACAATCACCAATCGCAAAAATCGCTGGATCGCTGGTGCGGGCGTCCAAGTCTGTTTCGATGCCATCCTCGGCTTTCAAGCCAGCTTCGCGGGCCAATTCAGCGTTCGGGATAATACCAATCCCCACCAAAACCAAGTCGGCAGAGATGGTGCGCCCATCTGCCAGCGCCACACCTGAGACGCGATCAGCGCCCTCAATGGCGGAAACTTTGACGTCGGTCAGAATGGTGACCCCGGCATCGCGATGTAATTTCTGGAAGAAGTCTGAAATCACCGGTGGGGCGACGCGGGCCAGCACGCGGGGTGCCGCCTCTAAAATGGTCACATCGAGACCTGCCTTTCGAGCGACCGCTGCAACCTCAAGCCCAATGTAGCCGCCGCCAATCACAACCAGCCGCTTTCCCGTTTGCATTTCTTGGCCCAAGCCGTCCGCATCACGAATAGAGCGCAGGTAATGCACACCTGCGAGCTCTGCGCCTGGACAAGGCAAAGCGCGCACGCGCGAGCCTGTAGCCAAAATCAGCGCATCATACATAAAGACGCTACCATCACGCTTGGTCACCGACTTGGATTCCCGGTTCAGGCTGGTGACTTCGGCATCAAGATGAACTTCCACCTTGTCCTCCGCCCAAGCTTCAAGCGGCTTCAAGATCACTCTATCTAGACCCATCGCGCCTGAGAGATAAGCTTTGGACAATGGCGGACGCTGGTAAGGCGGCAAGCCTTCATTGCCCAATAAGACCAATTGGCCATCATAGCCCCCAGCCCTTAGGCTGGTCGCGGCCTGCGTCGCGGCTTGTCCTGCACCCACAATGACGATCCGACTTAGCATTCTTGAAAATCCATCTTTTCTGTGCCTGCAGCGGCAGCCCTATGCCCAGACAAAGCAGCGCCGAGTACGCAGCTGTCATAGAATGTCTGACCCGTGCTGTGAAGCCGATCAAAAACACTTCACGTCTTCCGTCTGCCTCCTGCCTCCGCTAAGTCTAAGCTCAGGCTGCAGCTAGGGTTCTCGCTGCTTGGCCACAGAGGGATTGGGTGCCATGTTTGGCTGGGGTAAGAAGAAAAATCAGGCGCTTGAGGCCGAAACGGCTCCTAAGCTTGACCCTCAGGCCAGCAGTGCAGGCCTGGCGGCGGCCCGCTTTGTCGCAACGGCTTTGGACCTGGACAAACTAAAATTCGAAATCGGCCCGATCGTTGAAGAGGCTTCTGCCCGTATCACTGGTGTGGTTTATGTCACCACCGACTATGATGAGATGGCCGTACGCGTCACGCTGATGGCAGAGCCCAAAGCGGACCGGGAGTTGGTTTTTATCACGGCGCGCGCAGGTGGCCTGCCACTGGCAGTAAAGCTGGATGGCTTGGCCACCCTCTCGATTGAAGAATTGGGGGCGGATGGCACTGTCCGCCAGACTTTTGCCATCGCAATTCCAGCCCCTGAACCAGAGCCTATGCCAGCTGACGTTATCGACAAATTGGTCGATGGGCTGCAACGCTCTTCCACTCGCTTGGCAGAGGGTGTGTCCGCGGTCTTTACTAAGGCCAAGCTAGATCAAGACACGCTGGATGAGCTGGAAGAACTGCTGATCACAGCCGATCTGGGGGCCAGCGCTGCGGCACGCATTCGCGCTGGCATCGCGAAAGACCGGTTTGGCAAAGACATTAGCCCAGAAGAAATCAAGCAAGCCTTGGCAGATGAAATTGCTGCTATCTTGCGGCCTTTTGAAACCGATAGCTCGCCCTTCGAACAATCCGCCGGGGTCGCCAGCCCTCGTGTGATTTTGTTTGTGGGCGTCAATGGCTCTGGCAAGACCACCACGATTGGCAAAATCGCCCATAACCTAAGCCAAGCAGGCCATAAAGTTATGTTAGCCGCGGGCGATACATTTCGCGCTGCCGCGGTAGAGCAACTCAAAGTCTGGGGGGAGCGCGCCGGCGTGCCCGTGGTCGCGCGCGAGACCGGTGCCGACGCGGCTGGCCTTGCTTTTGATGCTTTGACCCGCGCAAAGGCTGAGGGCGTCGACGTCTTGTTGATCGATACAGCAGGCAGGCTTCAGAATAAGTCGGAGCTGATGAACGAGCTCGCCAAAGTGGTGCGGGTGATCGGCAAAGTCGATCCTGAGGCCCCGCATGAGACTTGGTTGGTGCTGGATGCCACCGTCGGTCAAAATGCGATTTCCCAGACCTTAGCCTTCCGGCATGCGGCGGGTATCACGGGCCTTGTCATGACCAAACTGGATGGAACCGCTAAAGGCGGTGTGTTGGTGGCCGTGACGGAGAAACATAAATTACCGATCCGATTTGTGGGCGTGGGCGAACAAGCCGATGATCTGCAACCTTTTTCTGCCGATGCGTTTGCCCATGCCCTGGTAGGGCTCAGGACTTTGTAAGATGACTGACGAAACCCACGATCCATCCGGCGCAATTCCGCTGAGTCCCAACACTATATTGGTGCGGGGTGGCCTGACCCGGTCGCAACATAAAGAGACTAGCGAAGCCATTTTCCTGACTTCGGGCTTTGTCTACGATTCGGCCAGCGAAGCCGAAGCCCGCTTTAAGGGCGAGGCACCCGGCTATCTCTATGGCCGCTATGCGAACCCAACAAACCGGATGCTGGAAGAACGCTTGGCGGCTATTGATGGCGCACAGACCTGCAGGCTGACGGCCAGCGGCATGGCAGCAGTTACTGCAGCCTTGTTAGCGCCTTTGCGTGCTGGGGACCATGTCGTTGCGGGCAAAGCGCTATTCTCGTCCTGCCGCTGGGTCATCGAGACCTTCATGCCGCGCTATGACGTTGAGTTCACTTTGGTCGATTCAACCGACGTCGAAGCGTGGCGCGCCGCGATTCGCCCCAATACAAAAACCTTCTTTCTCGAAAGTCCCAGCAACCCAACCTTAGACGTCAGCGATATTGCCGCTGTTGCCAGCTTGGCCAAAGGCTGTGGCGCGAGACTGATTGTCGACAACATCTTTGCCTCACCAATCCTGCAGCGCCCGTTTGAATTGGGTGCTGATGTGGTGGTCTATTCCACAACCAAGCACATGGACGGGTCTGGGCGGACTTTGGGTGGCGCAATCCTTGGCTCAACCGCCTTTATGGAAGAGCATATCGACCCTTATCTGCGCCATACGGGCCCTGCGATGTCGCCCTTCGTAGCGTGGAATGTCCTTAAAGGGCTTGAGACATTGTCCATGCGGGTTGAGCGCGCTAGCGCTAGTGCCGCACGTTTGGCCGATGTGATTGCTGCCCATCCAGCGATCAATTATGTCCGCTATCCCCACCGGACCGACCATCCTCAATTTGAGCTCGCGAAAAGGCAGATGAAGTCTGGCGGCACCTTATTGGCCTTTGACCTCAAAGGCGGCAAACCAGCAGCTTTTGCGTTTCTCGATGCGCTGCAGATTGTGGATATCTCCAACAATTTGGGCGATTCCAAAAGCCTTGCGACCCATCCGGCGACGACGACCCATTATTCGTTCGCGCCAGAGGTTCAAGCAGAACTGGGCGTGACCAGCGGGCTGATCCGTCTGTCAGTCGGCATCGAAGACTGCGAGGACTTGGTAAAGGATGTGGAGGCGGCCCTAAACGCTACTTTGGGCTAATGCTTGGCGACGGCTTAGTCACGGCCCTCGCGGTGACGTTGGGCCAGGACGGCACGCGCGCCATCCTGCACCATCACTTTAATCATCGGATCGGTATCTGCCTCTTCGCGCAATGCCTGCATAGCAACAACAACGATTGTTTGCATTACGTTTTGATCTGGCAAAAAGTCGGAAGCCGTATCATTGAGGTAATGGCAGATTAGATTGGCAGCCTGCCCCAAAGTGATTTTGCTGACGGTGCCAGCCAGACCCCGTATTTCGTGGGCATTATTCCACATGATGTCACGCCCACCAGGCACTTTTGCCTGCAAGGCTTCTTGCAATTCTTGCAACAGACGACGCACCTCTTCATCGATGGGCGGAATAATCTCTTCCAAAGCCGCATTGGCTTGCCGGTAGGCCTCAGGGGTCAGCAGTCGTGACGCTGGTCCACCCATTTTCCGCTGCAGACGGAAACTTGGCGCGATCAGTTCAACCGGGGTCTCAGCGCTCATGCCGTTTCTTCTTTCGATTCGTTAGATTGTTCGGCTTTCGCCTTATTGTCTGACTTGCGGCGCAATTTTCCCGCAAATTCCTTGCCGCCACCACCACGGCGACGACAAGGGCCAGTATAGGCTGTAGTTTGGACGAAGGACCGAGGGCGGTCGATGACAGCTACGATGCGGTCAAGTAAGGTTTTCGCCGAGATCGGCTTTGCCACCAATTCATTCACCCCCGAATCTCGGGCTGCCGTAACTTTGCTACGCTCTGTATGGCCCGTCATCATGATAATGGGTATGAAAGGATACGGGCTGTCGACCCCGGTCCGGATCATCTTGGTGAATTCCAGCCCGTCGATCGGGAACATGTTCAAGTCAACAATCACAATGTCGGGTGCTCCCCCGCGCATTACTTCCATGGCGTCAGCGCCATCGCTGGCTTCTTGAACAATGCCGATGTCAACTCCGCGTAAAATCGCGACGACAATCGACCGCATGTGGGGATTGTCATCGACTACCAGCACGTGAAGAGAACTTAAGCCTGGCATTCAATCGGGCTCCGGATTTCCACCGATAGTAAAAACTAGGCAAGTCTTGTCGCAAGATAGTTAAATGGATGTTACGAAATTATGTAAATGGGAGTCATTATTACTAGATTATCACGTTGATATAGCCGAATATCTCAATCGACCTGTCAGCGCGCAAACTCGGCTCGGCTTGGAATAGCGGGAAACTCAAGACTGACTGCCCCGCGCATGATCGATTGACTGGGTCGGAACACGGGAAGGCCGCGTTCAACAGGTAAAGAAACCTTTCGACCGTCTGCAAATACGACCTGCCCTGAAGCGACACCCTTAAACGCAATGCCAGTTAGTTTTGGGATTGCAAGAGCCAAGGGGCCTGCCCGGCCAATTGCTTTGGCATAGTCTGTAAGAGAATTGGAAACTGCGTTTGCGGCAATGGTTCGGCTTAACGGCACGACGGGCTCCAAGTTAAGCACAATTTCTCCCCGTGGCGAAGATGCAGGGACTTCAATCTTGCCCTGCCGCAACATGGTCATGTCTGGCATCGTTAGGATTTTGCCTTTCGAATCCAATTGTATAGGTGTTCGAACCGACCCTAAAGCATAGACCATCCGTGGTCGGATATTTGTCTCGGAGGACCTGATCAGATATTCCACATAGAACCCGTCACGGTCCTGAGGCGGCAAACCAAGATAGAGATCGTAATAGGGAAACAATTTCTTGACTGGAATTTGGCGAACACTTTCGCCTAAGGCCGTTTGTGCTTGCGCGGTCGAAAGCAGACTGAGTGCGCCAAGTAAGAAACCGAGGAGGGAGGCTTTGGTTGGTAATGTCATCTAAACAGCCTGCGCATGCCGTCGATGTCTGTCATCTTAAATTTTGGTAAGCCATCAAATGAAGGCAGTAAAAACCTGTCTGCGAGCAATGGGCCCCCACTTGCACAGTGGAGGCCCGTAGCCAGAACAAATGTCTTATTTGGCAGGCTTACGGAATAGAAGCGTCATCCGATCACTTTCGCCAATAGCCTTATATTTCGCATTATCAAAGTCAGGATTGGCTGGTTGGCCACTTGGAGCCGTCTGCAAAGTGGGCGGCAGGGTCCACACGCCGAACGGGTGGTCCTTCGTGTCCTTTGGGTTGGCATTGAGTTCTGATGCGGCCACAAATTCAAAGCCAGCCTGACGCATTTGTGCAATCACCCAATCCTGACGGATATAGCCAGAAGCTGCATTCTGCGGCTGACGAGCGTCACCGCGATGCTGTTCAATCGCCACCAGACCACCGGGCTTCAACGCGCTAAACATCGACTTCAAGGCATAATCCTTGATATTCTGCAGCACGAAGCCATGGAAGTTACGTGAACTGATGATCAAATCGACGCTATCGGGGGCCGCAAGCAATTTATCCGAATTCGCAGCAAACACGCCGACTTCAAGCGTACCATAGAGAGCCGGATTATCTTGATAGCGCTTCAAATAACGGTCACGTCCTGCCTTTTGTGCGTCGCTCATCTTGTCTGGATCGCTAGAGGTGACAATCAGCTTGCCACCGCCTGCGGCCAAATAAGGTGCCAAGATATCAGTCCAGTAGCCAGCGCCAGGTCGGATCTCAACCACGGTCATGTTTGGCTTCAGGCCCCAGAAAGCAAAGGATTCGGTAGGGTGACGAACACCGTCACGCGCGCGGTCTTGTGGGGTCCGCCACGCGCCATCAATAACAGCTTGCGTTGCCAAACCTGCTGGGGCAGCCGCTTTTGGTTTGGCTCCTGCAGGTCCTGCGACACCGGGTGTAGCGCACAAGACGCCGAGAACGATCGCGCTGACCGCAAGCAGCGAATTTCGGACATTCCGCATAATCTATCTCCTTCAACCGACGAAAAACACATGGACCTGCGCTTCACCACGAGTCGGACTAATCGTAAGCCTGCCATGTCGCCTAAGCGGCGGGAAAAGTCGAGGGTACACGACGCGATTCACAGACTTGTGAGGTCGGGCACCTAACTTTTCTTCTTGGGCGGTGCCACCCAATCAGGCTTGTTGGGACTTTTCTTTGCAGGCAGCGGCGCTTTTTTAGCAGGGGAAACTTTAGAGGCGGCCTTTTTACGATTGCTCGGCGCGGTCGTGCTCGAGGCTTTCTTTTTGGGCTCTACTTTAGCTTCAGGGCGGTTTCTATTCCGGCTCGAGGTGCGACTGCTCGTTTCAGTATCAGCCGCCTTGGTCTTGGATTTTGCCTTGCTGGCCGGTGCCCTTGCCGCCGTAGGTTCACTCGTAGGCCCGCGTGAGGAGCGCCGCGCACTTTTGTCGGGCTCTGCCGCCTTGGCTTTTGCTTCGTCAACCGGAGCTGTGGCCCCGCCAGAACGCGTGCGCGATCTTGTTGATGCGGTGACAGGAGGTGTCGGTTCAGTGGCCTTTAGCGCGGTTGGTGTCGTATTGCGCTGACGTGTCCGCAAAGCCGTTGGGGTCTGCGCGTTAGCAGGCTCAGTGGTTGACTTTGGCAATTGATCAGGCGTGGCCGGTACTGGGGGAGCCTTCTCGACAGGCTTGGCCCCAGCGGCATCGGACGGCGCGGCGGTCGTCGCAGAAGCGGGCATTGGCTCTGGCGTACGGCCCTTCGTAGTCGAAGCGCGGCGGCCATTAGCTGGCGGTGGAAGAGCTTTGGCTTGGGGCTCCTCAGGCGTTGGACGCACGACTGTTGCTGGTGCGGCGGCAACCTCTGCCTTAGGTCCAACCGATGGGACGGAAATTGGACCATCAGGCTTGGTGTCGACACCTGCCACCGCAGGCGGCGATGGAGGCGGCGGGGGGGGAGCTCCACGACGGCCTCGCCGAGGGGGCGGTGGTGGACCTGGAATGATGGTCACTGGGATTTGGTCTGCAGTCGGCCTCGATGAAGCGAGTCCAACACCGGTTGCATCCAACGGCTTGCGGAACCGCAAAGTCATACGGTCGCTTTCGCCAATCTCATCATAGCGCCTGCGGTCAAACCCAGGGTCGTCAGTTTGGCCGATTGGCGAGGTCCGCGAAACCGGCGGCAAGGTCCAAACCCCAAAAGGATGATCCTTCGTGTCGGCTGGATTGGCATTAATCTCTGCCCCGCCGACAAACTCAAACCCAGCTTCGCGCGCCAGTTGGATCACATAATCCTCTCGCACATAGCCATCGCGTGCCAAGGGGTCTTGCGGTTCGTCCGTGCGACCGCGATGCTCCTCAATCCCCAAGATGCCGCCGGGCTTTAAGACGGTGTAGAAGTCTGCAAAGGCCTTCTCTGTCCAACCCTGCGCCATCCAATTGTGGATGTTGCGAAAGGTCAATACCTTGTCGACGCTGTTTGGTGCCGCCATCAACATCGACCGAGGGCCAAAAGGTACAACCGTGACGTTACCAAAGACCGCTGGGTTGGCAGCGAAGCGGGCGCGGTAGGCATCAACCATCTGGCGAACGACTTGGGAGTTGGAAGCGGCAGCATCCCAGTGACCGACGATTAGCTTACCTTCACCCTGCTTCAAATAAGGACCGAGTATCGAAGAATACCACCCCTGCCCCGGCCAAACTTCAACCACAGTATCGCTCGGGCGCACGCCAAAAAACTGTAAAGTTGCTTCCGGATTGCGCCAGCGGTCACGCTGGGCATCAATGCGTCGGTCACTTTTGACTGCCCGACGCAAGGCCTCCTGCGCGCGCTCATCTAAAGGCGGAACTGGAGCGACCTGCGGCACAAAGACCGAGGTGGGCCCAGTTATGGGCTGGCTTTCAGAGGCTTGCGGATCAGGAACTTGCGCGTTGGCAGACACAATGCCGCTTAAGGCCATGATGCTGGCAGTTCCGGCGAGTGCCCAAGCGCGAAATGTCATGCGCCTCTTTCTCCCTTTGACTACCGGCAACAAGCTTTGAAGTGAGCCAAAGCGAAACTCGAGGGGCTTAACCTATCCCAGTTTACGTTACGGGCTCAAGCCTCAAGGACATGAAACTCCTGTCAGAATTTGGACAGCTGCCCCTTGCACAGTCAAAAACCCGCTCCCAACTAGTCTGTGCGGCGCCAACAAACGGGCCGCATGGATCGCCACCGGGCTCATAAGCGCGGCACTCCGCTTGGCTTTTGCGAGCAAGCGAAGAGCTTCGTGAGACGGTGGAAATTCGCTGGGTGCGCGGCCCATGTCCCGCGTGTTGAACTTGTCGCTTCTAGGAGGACACAATGCGTACTATCGACTTAACCCCCCTCTATCGCACCATCGTTGGCTTTGACCGGATGGCTCATTTGATTGAAACCGGTGCCCGCTTGGATACGGCAACGGGCTGGCCCCCCTATAATATCGAGCAAACGGGTGAAGACGCCTATCGCATCGAATTGGCCGTTGCTGGCTTTGGCCCGGAGGACTTGTCGATTGAGTTGAAAGAAGGTCTGCTGACCGTCACTGGCAAGAAAGCCTCGAGCGAGGAAGGTCGCAACTTCCTGCATCGGGGCATCGCTGAGCGCGGCTTTGAACGCCGGTATCAGTTGGCTGACCATGTCCGCGTCACCGGAGCCAACCTTGAGCACGGCATGCTGAGCCTGTCTTTGGTGCGCGAAGTGCCAGAGGCTTTGAAGCCCCGCAAGATCGCCATAAGTGTCGGTGCTGCCAGTTCAAGTGCCAATGACGCTCCGCTCATTGAAGGCGAAGCTAAGGCCGGCAAAGCCGCCTAAGCCAACCCCTCTGCCTGATGGGCCCAATTGGAGGCCCATCAGGTTTTCAGGCGCAGTAGTTGGCTTCAGCCGCACCGAAAATACAGCACCGACAGCCCCTGATTTTGAAAGGGGGCGACGATTCCTACCCCGAAAATCTAGCTCAGACTGAAAGGCGGACATTCCCCCTTAAGCTGCCTGTTCAATCTACCGTCAAACAGTCAGCTTGCCCTTGACCAGAGCGCCCATTTAAACGGATGATTGGCACAGCAAAACAAGATCGCAAATCAACATTTTTCTGGGAGCTACGCGCCAATGTTCAAGTTCAAACCGATTTTCGCCGCATTGGCGATCAGCACGAGTCTGCTGGCATTTAGCGGCTGCGTGACCAGCCAGTCGCCGAGTGCCAGCGTCGCGAGCCCACCGCCTTCGGTCTTGCCAGACCGCATCGCGGCCATGCGGACTGTTTTGCAAGATGGTGTCGACAAGAAGGTGACGGGCGGATTTTCAGCGGCCTTAGTGGATTCCTACGGCCGTATTGAAACCACCTATGTTGGCCTGGCCGACATCGAAACGGGCAAGCCCGTGACGCCAGACACGGTGTTTCGCATTTATTCCATGACCAAGCCGATCACCGCAGTTGCCATTATGATGTTGGTCGAAGAAGGCAAAATTGATCTGGACGCCCCAGTCGCAACTTATATTCCCTCGTTTGCCAAGACCGTAGTGTACGTCAGCGGCGATACGCTGGAGACTTTGAAAACCGAGCCCGCTGTTCGCCCACTCACGGTGCGCGATCTGATGCGGCAATCGGCGGGCATCCCTTGGTGGGGCCCAACCAAGCCAGTTGAGCGTTTGTATGCCATGAATGGGATTGAGCGCGCTCCCGGCGAGGTTGTGCCGGGTTTCAAAGGCCCTCGCGTAGCAAACTTGCAAGATTTGGCTGACCGGGTGGCCGCTACCCCTTTCACCAACCAACCGGGTGAGACTTGGACTTATGGCATTGCCATCGACGTCCTAGGCCGTGTGGTCGAAGTCGCTTCAGGCCAAAGCCTTGGCACCTTCTTCAACGAGCGCATCTTCACACCCTTGGGCATGAAGCATACGGCCTTCCAGGTTCAGCTAGGCGGTCAAGAAAATCTAGCGAACGTCTATTTCGCAGTTTCAAAGATTAAACCTGCCACGGGCGGCATTGATAGCTACGTTAAGAGCCTCAAAGATGTACCCATGCACGAGGCCCTGCGCCCTGCCGACCCACCAGCTAAAAGCCCATTCCAAGCCCCTGCCCGAATTGAGTTTGGCGGCGCGGGTCTGGTTGGTACTTTGAACGACTATGTGCGCTTTGCCCGCATGATTGCTGGACAAGGCGAACTAGATGGGGTGCGCATTCTCAAAGCTTCCTCCATTGCGGAAATGGGCAAGGACCAGCTGGGTCCGAAGGCCAACGCAAACCTTATAAAGCAGGGCTATAGCTATGGCTTGGGCTTTGGCACCGTGCTCGACTCCAATCTTTACCCGACTGGGGCACCCGTCGGCACGATGTTCTGGGGCGGCGCAGCGGGCACCCAATTCTGGGCCAATCCGCAAACCAAAGAGGCCGGCGTATTGATGACGCAAGTCCTTGGCGATTATCTTCGCACCTATCAGGTCAATGCTGCCCGGGCCGCCAACGGTTTGCCTGTGCAATAAAAGCGCTACTTCCGCTGCCTTGGGTGCAGGGCAGCGGAACCTGCGGCGCAAGCCGCCAACCTGATTGACCCACGCCTGTCTGGGCGACACACTCGCGCCATGCACGATCCCCATGCCGCCGCCCCGACTCGCCATCTCTCGGTCCCCTATGTGATCTTCATCGCCGTCGGCATGGTCGTGGGTGCGGGCATTTTTAAGTCTCCGGCTCTGGTTGCTGAAAATGCGGGCAGTGAGTGGGCCGTCTATGGCGTTTGGGTCTTAGGTGGCCTGATCTCCTTGATGGGAGCTCTATGCTATGGCGAACTATCAACCGCCTATCCCAGCCCCGGCGGCGATTATTATTTCCTGACCAAAGCCTATGGCCCAAGTTTTGGCTTTTCCTTCGCCTGGGCGCGTTTTTCCATCATCAACACAGGCTCTATCGCCCTTTTGGGCTTTGTCATTGGTGATTACCTCAACTTAGTTTGGAATTTAGGCCCACACGGGCCCGCCTTGTTCGCCTTGGTAAGTGTTGTGGTGATGACCCTCTTCAATTTGCGGGGCACGAGTGGTGGCAAGGGGGCAGATTATGCGATCACCAGCCTCGAAGTGATCGGCCTCTTAGCCTTAGCCGCAGCTGCGGCTTGGCTGGTCATCCAAGCGATACCGCCTGCGACGACGGGCCCCGGGCACAGCCCGGATGCCGCTGGCATTGGCTATGCCCTTGTCTTTGTACTGTTGGCTTTCGGGGGGTGGAGTGAAATGTCGACCCTATCGGCCGAAATCAAGAATCCTAAAAGCGGCCCCGAACACGGAATGGTGCAGGCCCTTCTAGGTTCGGTTGTGATCATTACCCTTTTGTACCTCATAGCGAATTGGGCACTCTTGCGGGGGCTGGGCGTTGAAGGCTTAGCGCAGTCCAAGGCCCCGGCCGCAGACCTCATGGCCCGGGCCTTTGGACCTCAAGCCGGGATCGTTCTAGCCATCGCAGTGGCGGCAGCGGCCATCACCTCCATTAACGGAACGGTTATTGTTGGCGCGCGCACCACCTTTGCAGCCGCACGCGAACGCACCGGCTTAAACTGGATCGGAACTTGGGATGGCAAGCGCGGGATTCCCGCCAACGCCATCATCGTCCAAGGAATTGTCTCCATTGGCTTGGTTCTTCTTGGGGCCACCTACCAAGGTTTTGCTACCTTGGTAGATTACACCGCCCCTGTTTACTGGGCGTTCCTCACAGCAAGTGGCTTGGCCGTCATCGTATTGCGGCGGAAAATGCCCGATCAGCCGCGACCATTCAAAGTGCCGCTCTATCCCATCCTACCATTGGTTTTTGCCACCAGCAGCGCACTCATGCTGTGGTCTTCATTGAACTATGTGAAGGTTGGCGCGTTGTTTGGTTTGGCAGTCGTCGGCGTCGGCATCATTCTGGCGGTGATCACCAAGCCTCAAAAATGAACTGCATGAACGGTGTTGGACACCACACCAATCAACCAATCCAAACCGGCTAATGCCATGCCAATGCCGAGGGGTGCCACCGCCAAGCTCACCAAGAAAAAACCAAACGAGATCAGCGCCATCAAACCATCGCGCTGCAATAAAGCAATCGCCAATGCCGCAATGCTCATACCCGGAGGCCAATTGCCCAAAGGAATCGGCAAGGTGAGAATGCCAGCTAAGATCAGGGTCTGAATTCCAAACCAAATCGTGACAGGTTTCTGGGTCAGAAACTGAAAGCGCGGTTTCACCAACTTCTCGATCTTCAACAAGGTCGGCAACGAAACGTCGATACATTTGCGGAACGTAGCAGGCTCAATCTTCAGATCACCAACACGCTTGGGGATCCAAGGCGTGCCCGCGCCAAAAATCATCTGCAACGCTGGTGCAACCAGCAAAATGCCGAAAATCGTCGAAACACCGGGCACATTTGGAATGCAATTGGGCAAGGCGAGGATCAACAGAAGCAGGCCAAAGGCCCGCCCGTCGAGACGTGTCAAAACATCGCGCACGGCGATTTTCTCATCACCTGGAAAGGCATCGTGCAACTCTTTGAGCAGGTCCGATGTCTTAGGCGGCAGGGCAGCTCGCACGTTATTCATTCCAATCGGCAGCCCGTGTGGCGCTCGCCCCGGTATGTCGGGCGCAATTTGGGCAGAACAAGGGCCGGGCCTGTGCAAAGTGTCAGACACAAGGCCAGTTTATAGAGGCTAAGCTTCACGTTTACGTTAGCAATCGTGGTTAAGCACGTCCTTTTATTTTAGCAACCGCTTTGGCCTTGGCGAGCAGACCTTGCACCCCGATTCCCGAGCCTGCTTTCAAATCTGTCGTATAATCGCGGATGATGCCGTCAGCACCAATGATCACAAAACTCGGCACCCACTTTATGCCCCAAGCCTTGTAAGCGGTACTGTCATCATCAATCGCGACCGGGAAACTATAGCCCTTTTCGGCAAAGAATGGCGCCAAACCGCCCCAGCGGCCATAGCGTCCGCGCGTATGGATGCCGACGAATTGGAGCTTGCGCTCCCGCGAAATCAGGCGATTGAGCTCTGCAACATCATCAACATCGGCCAAACAATCGGGGCACCAAATCCCCCAGAATTGTACAATTGTGGTCTTACCCCGAAAGTTCGTTTGCGTCAGTCGGCCACCGCCAAACCGTTCGAGATCGGTCGCAGGTGCCGCTTGGCCGATAAGGTCATAGGTGCGCGGTCGACGATCCACGGGTGCGGCGGGGGCCGGTTGAGCTTCTGCATCGAGTGCGACGGTGGTGGCAAGCATGCCAGCGGCTAAGCCGGTTAAAGTATCTCTGCGTGTCATGTTTTTCATGTAGCCAATCTGATCGAACGAATGACTGTTGCCAAGACGTGATTTCAAGCTGATCCCACAAATTTGCGCACTTTGCCTACAAATCTTGCAGCGCCGCGCGGCGATTTGAAGGCCCAAGCGTGGTCAATGATCACGCCCTTCCCATCGACCAACAAGGCAAGCGGGGTTCCAGGAACCCCAATCGACTGCGCAAGGCGTTGGGTACGGTCATCAACAATAGGAATTGCTACTTCTTGGGGCCGACTTGCGGCCCAAACCGGCAAACTGGGTCCATCCCTTGGCGCCCTACCGATATGGACACTCAAGAGGTCAAAGCGTGGGTCGGTTCCTTGCTGTGGCTTTAAGGCGCGGACAACTTCATCCCAATGCGGCTCATCAATCCGGCAGGGTCCACACCACAGTCCCCAGAAGCGCAGAACAGCTGGGCGGCCCAAGGTGGCGAGATTGATGCCGGTACCATCGATCAGGCTGACGGGAACGAAGGGCAGGCGTTGCCCGTGCAAAACAGTCGCAGGGTCCTTTCGGCACCCCGAAAGGGCTAGGGCCCCGAAAGCTGAGACTGCAAAGGTGCGCCGATCCATCCGTGATAAAAACCTTGTCTGCTGGCAGATCTAACTGACTTTGCTTAAGCGGACATAAAAACGGCGGCACAGTCGAAACCGTGCCGCCGCGATATCTTGCCTGCCAAACTGGGGCGAAGCTTTAGTAGATTTCGAACAGGCCAGCAGCGCCCATGCCGCCACCGATACACATCGTGACAACACCCCACTTCACATTCTGACCAGCCGCCTTGCGACGGCGACCTTCCAACAGGATGTGACCGGTGCAGCGTGTGCCCGTCATGCCGAATGGGTGACCAATGGCGATGGAACCACCGTTCACATTGTACTTTTCAGGGTCAATGCCTAAGCGGTCACGCGAATAGAGGCACTGGCTGGCGAAAGCTTCATTCAGCTCCCACAGGTCAATGTCATCGACTTTCAAACCATGACGCTCCAGCAAACGAGGTACTGCGAACACGGGGCCGATGCCCATTTCGTCGGGCTCACAGCCTGCAACTGCGAAGCCTGCAAAGCGGCCGAGTGCTTCCACGCCGCGCGATTCTGCAGCCTTAGCTTCCATCAGAACGACTGCAGCAGCACCGTCTGACAATTGGGAAGCGTTGCCTGCAGTGACGAATTTGTCCGGACCGCGGACTGGCTTCAAGGATGCCAAGCCTTCCAAAGTCGTGTCTGCACGGTTGCATTCGTCGCGGTCGACAATCACGTCTTTGATCGTGGTTTCGCCGGTTGCCTTGTCCACGACTTTCATCTTCGTGGCCATCGGGACGATTTCGTCGTTGTAAAGGCCAGCAGCTTGTGCAGCCGCGATGCGCTGTTGGCTGCGCAGCGCATATTCATCTTGATACTCGCGGCTGACATTGTAACGCTCTGCCACGATGTCGGCGGTCTCAATCATCGGCATCCACAAGGCTGGCTTGATGTTAAGCAAATGCTCTTCTTGGTAATGCGACAAGTTCATCGAACCGCCCATTTGTACGAGCGAGATCGACTCAACGCCGCCACCGATCGCGCAATCTGCGCCGCTTTGGGTGATGTAGTTAGCGGCCATCGCAATGGTCTGCAGACCTGAGGAGCAGAAACGGTTCACGGTTGTGCCCGAGGTGGTGACAGGGCAGCCAGCCCAGATGGCGGCGTTACGTGCGATGTTCGCGCCGGTTGCGCCTTCAGGTTGGCCAGCACCGATATAAACGTCCTCAACCAAGCCGGGCTCGATGCCAGCGCGCGCAATTGCGTGCTTAATGGCGTGACCGGTCATGGCAGCACCATGGGTCATGTTGAACCCACCACGCAAAGATTTGGCAAGGCCTGTACGGGCGGTAGATACGATAACGGCTTCACGCATAGTGGCGGCTCCCTTTACTTCCTGTCACACCGGTTCATCCGGCTTTCTAAAGGTCTCTTAGCGTCTGTGTCGGGGATGGAAAGCCCTAATTTCGCAGTGACGCTGGGGCAGGAAGCAGAAATCGAGATCAAATCATGATCAGATCAGCTTTAGCCATTATGGAGAGAGCCGTCTTTGCCCCTTCGCGATAAGCCCATTGCACTCGAGTTTTTTGCCGGAGGTGGCCTAGCACGACTTGGGCTTAGCGGACAGTTTGACGTTGCTTGGGCCAATGATTTGGATTCGATGAAGTGCCGGGCTTGGCGCGAGAATTTCGGCGCACATGGCTTGATCGAAGGTGATGTGGCAAACATTCAGCTTGACCAGCTACCCCAGCGCGCAGCTTTGGCTTGGGCGAGCTTCCCCTGTCAGGACCTTTCGCTTGCTGGGGATCGTGCGGGCCTGAGCGGTGGCCGGTCTGGAACTCTATTTGCCTTTATGGCGCGACTGGCCGAGTTGCGAGAACGAGGCGACCCTCCTGAAGTGGTGGTGCTAGAGAACGTCAAAGGCCTGTTGAGTTCTGACAGCGGCAGGGACTTGGCTGCGATTTTCAGGGCGCTGGAAGACCTAGGCTATGCGGCAGGGTGTCTTGAAATGGATGCGGCTTGGTTCCTACCCCAATCAAGGCCCCGTGTTTTCATCATTGCCGTTCGCCAAGGCGTGGAAATACCAGATGCCCTTTTGTCCAGTGATAACCGGCTCTGCGTGTTCCACACGCCTGCGATTTTGAAAGCTCAAGCTACCCTGAAGTCTGGCGTCGTCCGGTGGTATTTGCCACCCCCGCCAAAGGCGCCAACTCTCTTGGCTGATCTGCTCGACCCGACGGACAACGCTTGGTGGGACGCGAACAAGCTTGCCACGTTCAACCAGCAATTAAGCGGGAGCCATCGTGCGCGGCTGGAAGCCATCATGGGCACACCGGGACGCCATATTGGCACCATGTATCGCAGAATCCGGCGCAAGGGCGGTGAGAAGCATCAGTGTGCGGAAATCCGCTTTGACGGAATAGTCGGTTGTCTGCGGACACCGGCGGGAGGGTCCTCGCGCCAATTCTGGCTAGTAGTGAATAGCGGAAACCTAAAAATTCGCCCGATCAATCCGCGCGAAGCCATGCGTCTGATGGGGGTACCTGATACCTATCTTTTGCCTAAGGGCACTTTAGCCGGGCTAAAGATCGCAGGCGATGGTGTCGCCGTTCCCGTAGTCGCTTGGTTAAGCGAGCAGCTTCTCGCGCCTTTATTGGCCTGTGCCCGCCCATAACCACCTGCTTGCCTTTAAGTGAAGGCACGTTTTAGAAGGATGCGATGATCGACACTACCGCTAACGAGAAATCCGGCCCGATTAAGCGCACGCTTTTGATGATGCTGGCGGCAGGTGTGGCCTTGGTAGTAGCCTATGGCGCCGGGGAAATCTCGCACCTTTCATCATTTTGGATTAGTGAAGCGGGTGCGCCTGATTTCTTTCGGGAACCCATTAACTTAGCGCTAGCCTTAGCTGGGCTTCTTGTCTGGCAAAAGCAAAGCCGACTGCCCGATCAAACGCCACCTTTATGGGGGTCACCTGCAATAGGACTTGGTTGGGGCTGGTTAGTTGGATGCGCTTTGCCCGGCCTCGCGCTCCTAGGCCTAGTTATCCTGCAGGCTGGGGCTTTTGAAGGCCGCCCATTTGCCTTAGCCGCCCTCATTATTCCCATCCCTTTTATCCTTATCCACGCCATGGCCGAGCAAGTTGTGGTTCGCGGTATTGCCCAGCGCTGCGGACACGTTGCTTTTGGCCCCTTAGCAGGCATTGGGCTCGCAGCGCTGACCTTCTGCGCTTTGCAGACGATTCAAGGCTATAGCTCGATCTGGCAGATTACCAATTCGGCGTTATTTGGAGCCACCTTGGGATTAATTGCGCTTGGTCGCGGCGGTATCTGGGCTGCAATTGCGGGCCATGCAGGCTGGACATGGCTGGAAACCAGCTGGATTGGGGATGCGGTCATCTTTCAGAAGGACGGCGGCTTCTGGGCGGGGGCTGGGCCGGATTCGTATGGCTCACCCGTCTTTACCTTGGTCTTGATCCTTTTTCTGGCCATGTTGGGCGCAGGTCAGGCTTTGCAATCCGCAAAAGAAAAGCAATAAGAGCAACCATGTCCACATCATTCACGTTAAGCGCCCCGATCATTGAGTATCTGTCTGAGGTCAACCAACCGGAGCACCCAGCCTTAACTGCCTGCCGGGTTGAAACGGCAAGCCACCCCAAGGCGATGATGCAAATCAGCGCCGAACAAGGCGCGTTCATGAGTTTTCTGATCCGTCAGTTGGATGTGCGACTAGCCGTCGAAGTGGGAGTGTTTGCCGGCTATTCAGCTTTGGTGACTGCGCTCGCTTTACGGCAAAATGCGGGGCCAGGCGGAAAGCTCTTTGCGTTCGACATCTCTGAAGAATTTACCGATTTGGCCAAAACCTATTGGCAGCAAGCAGATGTCGAAAGCACAATCGACTTGCGTATCGCGCCGGCTGGCGACAGCCTTAGCGAATTAGCCAGCGAAGGCTATGCAGGCCGCATCGATTTCATGTTTGTCGATGCGGATAAGCCCGGGTATCAAGACTATTACGAAAAGGGCCTGACGCTTCTACGCACTGGTGGTGTCATGCTGTTTGACAACATGTTGTGGAGCGGGTCAGTCGCGGATCCAAGCGATCAAAGCCTAGAGACTGTTGCCCTACGGGACCTTGCCAAGCACGCTAAAGCCGATCCCCGCGTGCGCGCTGTCATGGTCGCCATTGGAGATGGCCTGATGCTGGTGACCAAAATCTAAAGACTGACCTCACGCAATATCCGTTCCACTTGTTTCACAAAGCGCAAGCGTGGCTTTATCGGGGAACCCAAATTGCGCCTTGGCGCACCAATACTCTACCAGACAGTTTGCCTGCATTATCGGCACCACTAGCTGCAATCGTGGCTAGGCGCGTCATATCTCGGGCGCGGTCCGCCCGACCGACGACCAATGTATCGCGCGTAGGCACGGCAACCGCCAATGGCCCGCCCAATTGTTCTTCGAGCTTAGTCCAAACTTGGTCGAGGGCCAAAAGGCTCGTCCCATAAGGTTGATCCGGATCGGCTTCTAACAAGCCCTCATTGACGGTCCACTTCACGCCGGAAAGCTCTTTCAGCGTATTCGCTCGGGCCCAATCAAACGCTTGGGTTGCGCCCAATTGTAAGTCGGCCAGTCGACCAATTGGCATGAGGGCAATGGTCGTCGGTGTATCGCCCACGAGGACTTCTTCTAGGCCCTCCGCAAACGGGCGGCGGACGACCGCATTTCGTTGCCCGAGAACGGCTGTTTGGACTTCAAAGGTGTTGATGGCTTGGGTGGTGCGGATCACCACGCGCAACTGCTCGAGCTTGAACGGGTCTTGCTGATCGAGGAGGTTGCGGACATTGGTTTCAAAGCGGCTATATTCAGCCTCTAGATTAGCATCAGGAAGATTGACGCGCGCTTGCAGCGTATCGAGGCGGACGCTGACTTCAGAATGGGTGACAATCCGCAAACTATTGGCCAAGCCGTCCATGCGCTCCACCCCGCGCACACCCGGAAGGGCAGACAAGCGGCGCGCCATTTCTTCACTGACTTCTTCCATCGATATTCGCTCACCGAGGGATACTGCAGACCCGGCGGGTGCTGGGTCAGAAGCAGACTGAGCAAGCGCTGGGCCTGCGGCAGCAAAGAAGGCCCAAGCGCAGGCGGCCAGCAGAGATTGAGAGTTCATGGTTTTTTTCGTTTCAATTAGAGGCCGGGTGCGCTCAAACGCTCCGCCCGATCTGCTTCCTGCTTAGCGACTGGGAATGCGCAATAGTCAGCGGCGTAATAAGCACTCGGTCGGCCATCGCCTGAAAGGCCAGGCCCGCCAAAGGGCAATGCGGAAGACGCGCCAGTTGTGGGTCGGTTCCAATTGATCAGGCCCGCGCGCAGATTGAGCGTTGCTTCCTGCCATAACGCTGGGTCATCACTCACCAGACCTGAGGAGAGGCCAAAGCGCGTGGCATTGGCTCGCTGGATCGCCTGATCAAACGTTCTAACACGGAAAACTTGCGCAAACGGCGCGAATAATTCCTCATCCTCAGCTTCTTGCGCGTGCGTCATGTCGATCATGCCAGGACGCACAAAGGCAGGCCCCTCTACGCCAATTTGGGCCATGACGAGGGACCTGCCGCCTAACGCTTGCAATTCTACTTCGAAATGGCCGACCCGTGCGGCTTGCCCAGCGTTAATGACGGGGCCCATAAAGGGGGCGGTTACTGAATTCCAAGGCGCCAAGACCATCCGCTCGATGCGGGCCTGTGTTGCCTCTAGGACTTGATCGCCAAACCGGCCTTCTGGCAGGATTAGACGGCGCGCGCACGAACAGCGCTGACCACTGGTGATGAAAGCAGAATGCACGACCAAATCTGCCGCTGCCTCAATTTCTGCCGGATTCCAGATAATCAGCGGATTATTACCGCCCATCTCAAGAGCTAGGATAACTTCTGGGCGGCCACCAAACATGCGGTGGATCGCCGTGCCGGTGGTGGCTGAGCCCGTGAACAACACCCCATCAATGCCTTGGGCAGCCAGAAGCGCTGCCCCTGTATCGCGCGCACCCATCACCACATTCAAGACGCCGGCGGGCAGGCCCGCTTCTTCAAAGGCTTCGACCATCAGAACTGCAACGGAAGGGGCCAATTCTGAAGGCTTAAACACCACCGTGTTGCCAGCCAACAAGGCCGGAACGATATGGCCATTGGGCAAATGACCGGGAAAGTTGAACGGGCCGAGCACAGCCATGACACCCCAAGGACGATGGTCCAGCGCTGTGCGGCCAAAGGCGGCGGCTTCACTCTTTACCCCGGTCCGCTCTTCATAAGCGCGCACAGAGATCGCGATCTTGCCCACCATCGCGCCAAGTTCAGCGGTCGATTCCCACAGCGCTTTGCCCATGTCGCGCGAAATAGCCTCAGCAATTGCCGGCCCTCTGGCTTGAAGCGCTCGGCTATAGGCTTCAAGGATCGCAATGCGCTCATCGCGCGACGTCTTGGCCCACGCAGGAAATGCCGCGCGCGCGGCAGCGACGGCTTGCTCAACCTGTGTGCCTGTTGCCGCATGGGCAGCAAACACTATCTCTTCGCTGGCTGGATCAATTGAGGTGAAATGAGGGCCAAGCCCGGCCTGCCAGGACCCGTTGAGATACAGGCCCCCATGTGATTGGCCACCGTGTGACTGGTTAGACATCAAAACTCCGCACGCGGCCGATCTGGCCGTCTTCCATTTCTAAAGCTTCCAAAACCTGAGGGGCCACGATGACCGCATCAGGGGTGATACGGGCCTGCACCAAGGTGCAGCGAAATCCCTCAACCCGGCCGTTCGATAACATCGCGCGATCTTCCCCGTGGGCGTCACCGGCCACGAATGGTAAAGCGCGGGAGTCTCGGACTGTGCGTGTATCTTCGATCCGTGTGGCCAAAAGTGGGCCACCATCAAAAATATCAATCACCCCTTCAAAACGCAGACCTTCGCGTTCTAAGAGGCGCCGGGCTGGGGCACCATCTGGATGGGTTTCGCCAATTGCGCCGCGCGCACTATCGGGCAAAAGGTCGACATAAATCGCATGCTTGGGCGACAGATCGATGATGAATTGATTATCGCTGGTGGCCGACAGATTATCCGCCTCATCAAAGTCCATCCGATAAAAGGGACGGCCCACCACTTCCCAGAAAGGGGAGCGCCCATCCAAATGCACCACACCGCGCAGCTCACTCACCACCGTGCCGTGAAAGCGGGTTGGCGAGCTGGCCATCAACATAAAGCGCGACAAACTCAACAATTTACCTGCGCCATCTCCGCGGCGCTCTGGCTCAAGGAACAAGGTGCCGACTTCTGTGCAACCCGTGTAATCATTGACCATAGTCAAAGCGCGCATCTCAAAGCGGCGGTTGCCAGCTTTAGAGGCTTGGCCATAGGTGACGATGCGATAATTGAAGAAAGGCACATCGCGGCCAATATTGGTCTTCACGGCCGCACAGCCAAAGGGTCGCCCACCCTTGGCGCTCTCAATCATCAACAGATATATCCCGCCATCGCCGTCAGCTTTGGGGGCCTCTGAGGAAAAGGTTGTGAGGCTTTTTTCCAGCCGCTTTGCTAGGAGTGCCTCGTCCTCGGGCAGGCTGGTAAAGCCCGGGCCCGAGCGCCGGGCAAAGCCCATAAAAGCATCAAAATCATCTAGTCGCGCCGGGCGTACTACGAGCATGGACTGGTTCCCAATTCCTGTGCCAGCAAGCGACGGGGGGCTTTGGCATCCAATTGACCTGTCGCATAACCCACCAAAACCGCCAAAGACAGCCTGACGCGCTCTGGAAAGCTGTCAAGAATAGCAAATTCCTGATCGGAATGGATCAAACCACCGCGCGGGCCAAGCGTGTCGACATTGGCGCAGCCGGAGGCAGCGAGATTATTGCCTTCACAAACCCCACCTGTATCTTTGTAAACAAGCTCTAGCCCTACCGCCTTTCCCGCTGCCGCGATTTGGGCAAAAACCAGTTCCTGCGCAGGCGTTCTGGGCTTAGCTGGTCGACTGAAGCCGCCGTGGAGATGGGCGTGAATGCCACCGCCCAAGAGATATTGACCTATAAGAGCATCCACTTCGCTTTGTGCCCAAGTCGCCGCCGCGGCATCTGGCACGCGCACATTGAAGCGGACGACGGCGAGGTCTGGCACCACATTATTCGGCCCGCCGCCATCAACGCGGCCCGTGTTGAACGTCACGCCGGGGGCTTTTCCATTCAAGGCCTCTAGGCCTGCCACAAAGCGCGCCGCAGCGGCAATAGCAGAGCGCCCTTCATGATGGGCACGCCCGACATGGGCAGCTTTACCGTGGATCGTCAGCGAGAAATTGCCCGAGCCTTTTCGCGCGCCGGACATGGACCCGTCCGCAAGCGCTGGCTCATAGGTCAAGCCAACATCGCTGCGCGCGCCAATCTCATATAACAAGGCGGCGGAGCCGGGTGAGCCGATTTCTTCATCGGGGCTGAGCAGGACTTCATAGCCAATTTGGGCTGAACAAGGCAGTGCTTCGAACGCCTTCAACGCCTCCAGCATGACCCAAAGGCCACCTTTCATATCGGCGACACCGGGCCCGTTGACGACACCGGGCTCTATCTCCCTTACGGTCTGGAAACTCGATTGAGCGGGAAAGACGGTGTCATAATGGCCGGTCAAAACCAACTTGATCGGGGCCTCGGGCCTAACAACGGCGTGCAAAGAATCGCTCAAGGCTTGCTCTGCCTCTTGGCCCTGAGCATTGATAATCGCTTCAGCCTGCAAAGACCGACGCGAACAGGTGCCGGGCAAGTCTTGAAAGGCCGCTTCCAGCTTGAGCAGAAACGCCTGCAAGCCCTCGAGATTGCGAGAACCGGTGTTGATACTGCACCAATCCTCAAGTCTGGCTTTCCAGATCGAGCGATCGGTTTCAACGGCGTCCAGCACTTGCTGGGTTTCGCGATCAAAAATCAGATTCGCGATCATCTTGATCTTCCTTCACAAAAATACCGCCGGAAGTGCGGACTAAGGTTGCTTCCAAAATTCAGATGTAGTCGAAAGCCGCGCGCAGCGCCACGCCCCTGCCCTGTGCTATCTGTGTCACGCCATAGTGGGACGACAGGGTTTAAGGGACAAGGCGTTTATACCGGCGCATCCAGAAAAGGCGTAAAGCGATGTCAGCAGTGTTCGATCATGTCGAGTTTGACCACCATGAGCGGATTGTCTTTGCCCATGATCATCAAACGGGCCTACGCGCGATTATCGGCATCCACAGCACGTTTCTGGGCCCAGCAGCCGGTGGCGTCCGCATGGCCAATTATACCAATATGGACGACGCACTAACCGATGTGCTGCGGCTCTCTCGCGGCATGAGCTATAAGAATGCACTGGCTGGCCTTCCTTTAGGTGGCGGCAAAGCCGTCCTAATCGGCAACCCCAAGACCGACAAAACGCCCCAGTTGATGCGGGCCTTGGGTCGCGCGATAGAAGGTCTGTCAGGGCGCTATTTGGCGGCTGAAGATGTGGGCATGACCTTGGCAGACATGGAAGAAATCGCCTTGGAGACCAACCATGTCTTTGGCCGCGACCCCAAAGCTGGCTTTGGTGGCGAACCCTCCCCCATGACGGCGCTCGGCGTCCTTTTGTCAATCAAGACCTGTGTGCGCCGCTTTATGGGGCGAGACGACTTGGGCGGCGTACGTATCGCGGTACAAGGTGCTGGCGCTGTTGGCGCGGACCTGGCGCGCCAATTGGGCCAAGAAGGCGCAGATGTCTTGATTGCTGATGTTGACCCGGCCCGCGCCCAAGCGGCGGCGGCGGCAGCAGGCGGGCAGGTTATAAGTGTGGAAGATGTTCTCTTCGCCGACGTAGACGTGCTGGCCCCCTGTGCTTTGGGCGCTATTCTCAATGACACGACGATCCCCGCCCTACGCACCAAAATTGTGTGCGGGGCAGCCAATAATCAATTGGCAGAGCCGCGCCACGGCCTTGCGCTGGCAGAGCGCGGAATTCTCTATGGGCCTGATTATGTCGTCAATGCTGGCGGCATCATCAATGTCGCCTATGAAGTGTCGGGCAATTACGATGCCGCCAGAGTGATCGAGCACATTCAGCGGGTGCCAAGGACGCTTGAGCAAATCTTTGAAGAAGCGGCCGATGAAGGTCTAACACCAGACGTGGTGGCTGACCGGATGGCGCAACGCCTTATTGGACGGTCGTAGGTTTAGGCGACGCTTCTTCGGTCTGTTGCGGCTCAGAAGGCATAAAAGGGTAAAGCCACTGCCCCAATAGATTGGGTGGCATATCCCGATCTGTCAGGCCCAAATTCATCGGCTTTTTATCCTTCGGCATATAGAAAGTGCCAAACATATGGTCCAAGAATGAAAAGGTCGCAGCAAAGTTCTTAGACCCGCCTTCGTCCGCACCAGTATGGTGCCAACGGTGAAACACCGGGCTTGCAAACACATGGCGCAAGGGGCCGAAAGTCCAATTCAGATTCGCGTGCACCATGGTGGAGTAAAGCACGTTAAACGGCGCAAGGACGGCAACAGCAGCAGGTGGGAAACCTATCCAAAGAGCCACTGCGTTGGCGAAGATGCTATGGAAGATCAAATTGATCGGATGAAAGCGCGCTGCATGCAGCCAGTCGAGTGTTTCCGGCGCATGATGGATCGCATGATAGCGCCACAAGGCATTGGAGTGGAACAGGCGATGCGTCCAATAGAGCGAAATGTCGGTGACGATCAGAACGCCTAGCGCCTGCAGCCACAACGGCCAGCCCGCCAACCACGGCGCACCAGTCTTGCTCCATTCGACCGCGGCATCCATATTGCCACCAAACAGGATAACGTAGCCAGAAATGATCAAGAGCCCGCCGATCCAAGCATAAACGGCAGGGCCCAGCATCCAATAGCCAATATCCATCCAAATATCGCGTCGGATCGGGCGGGGCGTTGGATCGAGAGGGAACAGACTTTGCAAGAAGCCGAACAGACAAGCGCAAATCAGGAGCCAGACGGCCGGATAGACGAAGGGCAAACCCATAATGTCGTTCAACATAACGCTTCCTCTTGCACGGACCCACTAATTCCAGTGCCAACAACGCCGAATGATAGTCCAGAGACACTTAATCCGCCGTTAGCGTCTTTGCGAAAATCCGAGCTATCAGACAGTCAAATCCTCGGGCTAGACATAAATGATGGGCGCGCCCAAAGGCGCATCATGGTGATCCGACGTGGGGATGAGGTGACCGCCTTCGAGAACCGTTGCCCTCACGCCGGTTGGCCCCTAGACACGTTTGACGGCAGGTTTCTGACAACTGAAGCAGGTGCTCTGATCTGCGCCGCGCATATGGCGGTGTTTGATGCGCGCAGTGGTGCCTGTTTGGGAGGGCCGGGTCAAGGACGAGGTCTGACCCGATTAGCTGTTCAATCCGATGGCGAGCGCTGGCTGATTAGCGGTTTAGCTCTCGCAGCTGAATAAGGCTGATCAAGGCTTCGTTAAAAGCGGTGCAGGCTTTGACCGCTCTGGCGGCGGGGGTGGGGCTCAAAAGGCCGGCATGCCCTTGGGCTGGCCCGCGACCTTGGGAACTTTCGCGTCGATTTTATCCATCCAAGCAATGGCTTGCGGGCCGAGGTCAATCTGCGGGTTAGACGGATCAAGCCGGGACGCCACTTCCCATTTCGTGATCAAGGACCGGGCCTGTGCAAAAGCATCAGGCAGTGGGATCGGCTGGCGTAAAGCTTGGTTGATCAAGGCGTCGCCAAAAAAGGTCCAATCATTTTCTGCACGGCACCCAAAGGAGGGCTTCTGCGCCGATGCTGCCGTCAAAATGATGGTCGATTCATTTTGCAAGGCTGGCACAAAGATACCGGAGTAGCAGGCTGATAGGATAACAAGCCGGTTCTTGATACCGGCTTCATTGAGGAGCGCGGCCAATCGTGTCGGCGCGATATTTCCGCCAGCCCGGTCGCCATCCCGATAATTCAACCCTGTATTCCAATGACCGTGCGTCGTGATGAACAAAGCTAAGACGTCTTCTTGGCGGTTCATCACCTCGGCCACATGGCCTAGCGCTTGCGCCAGATGATCTGGGCTGCCATCTGGCACGACGGGGTCAGTTGCAGAGCCTGACGCCCCCTTGCCATTGGCCATAACGATTGCGCGTCCTTCGGCGTCATAGCGGCTGGCAAGCACGCGGGCCGTTTCAGCCGTCTCGCGACCAAACACGCCATCACTATCGAGGCCAATGGCAACCACATAGACATCGACCACGCCCTTGCGCTCTGGCTTTAGGCGACCCAGCGCACTGGTCATGGCGCGGGTCTGCCGCAGCGTCTCGGATGGTCCATAGGGTTCGGTTACGATCACGCTGCCCTTCTGCGCAGCCTCTCGCTCACGTCGCTCTTGGATGGCGCGCGGATTGGCAGGCTGATAGCCATAGTTTTGAGCCATCGCCTGCTCCGGCAGAGCCAAAGGCGGTGTTAATCCCGCAATCAGGCCTAATCCCAAACAAAGTCCAAAGCGCAGTGGAGTCATCATACTCAAGTATCAGCGCGCAAGTGCGCTTCTGTCCAGCCGATCGGCGCGAATTTCAGTGATTCACGTGCGTTGAAGGCAGATGGCGGTTGCCTCACCGCCGCCAATGCACAGGCTGGCGAGCCCACGCTTGGCTCCGCGCGCTTCCATCGCAGCGATCAAGGTCGCGATGATACGCGATCCCGAGGAGCCAATTGGATGCCCCAAGGCACACGCCCCACCGTTCACATTCACCTTCTCATGGGGAATCCCAAGGTCCTTCATGGCAATCATCGGCACGATGGCGAAAGCTTCATTGATCTCCACCAGATCAACGTCCCCAATAGACCAGCCCGCTTTAGCCAAAGCCTTTTGCATGGCTTTGACGGGGGCTGTGGTGAAATAGGCAGGCTCATGGGCGTGGGCGGCACTTGATACAATTTCAGCCAAAATCTTGAGGCCGCGTGCTTCCGCCTCCGACTTAGCCATCAGGACGAGAGCAGACGCACCATCGGAAATGGCAGACGCGTTGGCAGCCGTGACCGTTCCATCCTTGGTGAAGGCAGGCTTCAGGCCGAGAATTTTTTCTGGGCGCGCCTTGGCAGGAAGCTCATCACGGTCAACCACGGTGTCACCGCCGCGTCCGCTGATAGTGACGGGGGCAATTTCCCGGGCGAATGCGCCTGAAGCCGTTGCTGCTTGGGCGCGCTTTAAGGTTTCTAACGCATAATTATCTTGAGCCTCGCGGGTGAATTGATACTCACCGGCCACTTGGTCGGCGTAAAAGCCCATCGGCTTGCCTTCATAGGCATCTTCCAACCCATCCAGCGCCATATGATCGAAGATCCGATCATGGCCATACTTTACGCCGCCTCGATGGGATTTCATAAGATGAGGGGCGTTGGACATGCTCTCCATCCCACCGGCGATGACGATCTTAGCTTCGCCCGCTTTGATGGCGTTAGCCGCCATAATCGTCGCTTGCATGCCAGAGCCGCACATTTTGTTGAGTGTGGTTGCCTCAACGCTTAAAGGCAGGCCAGCCTTTAACGCTGCTTGACGGGCGGGGGCTTGGCCTTGGCCAGCAGGCAGAACATTGCCCATCAAAATCCAATCGACATCTGCGCCAGCAATTCCTGCTTCGGCCATCGCAGCCTTTACGGCAACGGCACCCAATTCATTGGCGCTAAAGCTGCTCAACTCCCCCAACAGGCCGCCCATAGGCGTGCGGGCCAAACCGACGATAACAACGGGGTCTTGCATGGGGTGTTTCCTTTTTGATGGGGTCGCGACTTCAAGTCTCTTCAGAATAAGCACTCAAGGGCGTTACGTCACCCCTATTGGCGATCAAGGCTTTCCGGCGGCAGAAGCGCTGGAAGCCAGCAGGCCCCATGCGCGAGCCCCCGAGACCACTGGCCTTGAAGCTTTGCTTTTCCGCTTCATAGAATTGGCTCGTTAAGGCAGCATCATTAAGGCTGATGGCACCCGCCTCAATCTGGCGACCAATGGCTTCAGCCTCCGCCAAGGTGCCCGCGATTACGGCGGCTGAGAGGCCAAACTCGCTATCGTTAGCCAAATGAATGGCTTCTTCGACCGTATCAAATGCCATAACCGGCATGACCGGGCCAAAGGTCTCTTCGCGCATCAGGGCCATGCTGTGGTCGACATCGACCACCACCGTTGGCGCAATCCAGTCGCCGCCCAAATGATGCTCTACCACCCCACCGGAAAGGACCTTCGCGCCCTTGGCAACCGCGTCCGCCAATTGAGAGGCAATCGTCTCGGCCTGCTTGCCAAAAATCATAGGGCCGATCTCGCCGATATGACGGTCTGGCTGGTTAAAGCGAGCCGCCTTGGCGGCCGCGACCAAATTCGCGACAAAATCCTCATAAAGAGGCCGGGCGACATAAATGCGCTCAATCGATTGGCACGCTTGGCCCGTCGACAGAACCGAACCGCGCAAGGCCGCGGTGACGGCACGGTCTAGGTCGGCTGTTTCTGTAATGATCAGAGGGTCTTTGCCGCCCAGTTCCAAGAAGGACGGGATCAAGCGGCCTGCGGCTTGGACGGCAACCTTTTTGCCAGTGGCGACCGAGCCCGTAAAGCAAATGGCATCAACCGCGTCGATCAAGGCGATACCCGTTCCCCCGTCCCCCAGAACCAGTTGAAGAACGCCATCGAGGGCCGGCACTTCAGCGATGGCCGCCTGTAGGGGCGCTACAAAACGCGGCGTGACTTCGGAAGGCTTGATGATGACGCTGCACCCAGCCAAAAGTGCCGGGATGGTATCGATCATCGATAAAGTCACAGGAAAATTCCACGGGCTGATCACGCCTACGAGCCCATAAGGCACCCATTGCGGCGCATGGGCCATACGCGGATCAAAGCGGCCATCCGTCCACGCGGTCGGCAACAAATGCGGTGCTTGAGCGGCCCAGCCCCCAAGGCTCGCCAACGCGCCTTCGATCTCGCGCCGGGCAATTTTGTTCCGCCCCGTATCGTCTGCCAGTGCGGCGTGAATGGCGTCAAAGTGACGGGTGATGGCCGCTTGCAGTGCCAGAAGCGCCTGTGCCCGACCCTCTAGCCCCAAGGCCTGCCACGCTGGCTGCGCGGAACGGGCACGCGATGCCAGTGCTTGAACCGCAACGGCGTCTGCGGCCTCAATCGTGAAATCCACTTGGCCCGTGCGCGGATTTTTGACTGCAAGGTCGCGTATGCTCATAGGCCTAATACCCCGGGATTCATGCGATTATCTGGATCAAGGTGGGCTTTGATCGCTTTGAGAAGCGCCAACGTGACCGGTTCCCGCGTTTGCGCATACCGATAGGTGCGACCGATTTGGAAATGTGTTGCGCCAAAACGTTCGAAAACATCGAGAATCTTCCCACGCACTTCATCGACCAAAGCCGCATTGTCAGCGTTTGCTGGCAGTTTTGGCACTTTAGCCAAGTAAGACGGCTCCAGCGTGGTTTCATGAATGCCATAGCGGGCATCTGGCCAGAAGAAGACAGGCTCAATCAAAAAGCCATTGGTGCTGATCGTTGTCACCAAATAGCCGCTCGTCATGCCCCGGGCCTCAAATGCCTGACCATAGGACGCAAACAAGATATCCAACTCCTGCCAGCAGGCCTCGCCTTGCGACAGGGGCACAATGCCATGAATGGGCACCCAGCGTTCGCCATCGGGCCCAAGGATATTGTTTAGAGGGGTAAAGGGTGCCGCGCGCATCGCCTTTGGAATTGTATTCTCAATTTCGCGGCCACCATGGCCCTTCATAAGATCGCGCAACGTGCGGGCAGCTTCCTCGACTTGGGCGGCGGAAGCGCCTTCGGTGATCAGATGCAAAGTATAGCCCGCATCATCCATAAAACCGCGCCCAGCCAAGGCCATCTTTGCACCCTGTTTGACGCCCTCAAATACGTTCTTTTGAGCGCCTATGACGGCTGCCAAGGTCTTCACATCCTGCAGCAGATTGGCGCGCCGCATGCGGATTTTGGCCAGATTAGGATCAAAAGCACAAACCTCGCTGGCGAGATTGGTGCGCGCGACTGCGGCCGTGGCACGCGCCGTTGAAGCGAGATCGGGCAAGGCAAAGCTTATATGCGCCTCATGAGCCGGAGCCGGGATCAGACGCAACGTGATTTCTGCCTTGATGCCCAGCGCGCCGCAATCGCCGCAGAAAAGACCGGCGAGGTCAGGACCATAGTGCTTGAAGAAAGGGCTGCCCCCTAAGGTCCCCGCGCTGCCCGTCCGCAAGATGCTACCGTCCGCCAGAACCACCGTCAGACACGTAACGCTCTCCGACGTCGTCCCCCAAATGCCCGCGCCAAAGAAAGCGTTTAGTTGGGATAGACCACCGCCAATGGTGGAGCTTAAGCCGGACAATGGGCCCCAGAACGGGGTCCGCAGGCCAAGCGGCGTCAAGACTGCCTGCAAAGAGGCCCAAGTGGCCCCAGCTTGCACCGTTACCAGCATGTCTTCGGCGCTGACCGAAAGGATTTGATCCATCCGCCGCATATCGATAACCACAGTACCAGCCTGCTCGGTGACAAAGCCGGACGTATAGCTCATGCCACCACCGCGCGGCACAATGATTGCGCCTGCTTGATGGGCCGCCTCTAAAACCTGCGACAATTCATCGAGATTGGCCGGGGCCACAACCAGACCCGCCACGCCCCCTTGGCTGAAAACATCCTCACTCATAGCGCGGCGGGTGTCTTCGTCGCGGGCGACATAGTCTGCCCCAATCAGCTGTGCCAAACGGTCGGCTAAAGCCATGTGGAGGGGAGCGGGTTCAGCCATGGTTAGGATCCTTCATAACGGTTTAGCTAAGCCCAAAAAGGCTGCGACCAGCAAGAGCAGCCAAATGGTCACCACCAGCGGGCGGCTTTCATCTAGGGCGCGGGCAATCTCTGCATCGGTTTCTGGGCTTGCGCCTTCTTGCACAAGCCGACCAAAGGCTGGGCCAAAGCGAACCAAGGCGCGGCGGATCAACAGACCACAGAGGATCGTGGCGGCAAGGATTGCGCACTTGGCCTTCAGAAACAGGGGCAAAGCCGGCGCATTGGGCCAAAGGTTCAGCGCCAGCGCGGTCGAGACCGCGATAACGACCCAGCGAATGGCAAGGTCAGCTCTACGCAGTATTGAGGTTGGGCTTAGATGCCGGACATGCAGCAGCCAAGCGAGCGCGAGCCAGATCAGTCCAGCGACCCAAATCAAAGCAAGGCTCAAAGGCCCTAGCACGAGCCATCCTTTTAAGGCCGCCAAGGTCAGACCCGTTGGCAAAGTGAGGATCATCGCTGTGCGCGGGGCCATATCGACTTGCGCCAGAACCTGCGCGGCTGCCACGCGCGCCGCTGCCGATTGCTTCGCATTGGTCAGAATGGTGGAACTATAAAACACGCCCAAATCGCCGCCTAACCAATAGACGAAAACGAGAAGATGCAAGAGCGTGAAAAGGGCTAGGTCCACTTCGGCGTCGATCCATTCAAATGATATATTTCTATATCAATTAATCGGATCCATCCGCAAGCCGATTAAGCCCGCAACAAACCCAAAATGCGTGCCAATGTGGCTTTGAGTTCACGGCGATCAACCACGATATCGACCATGCCATGTTCCAACAGATACTCGGACCGTTGGAAGCCCGGTGGCAATTTCTGGCGGATGGTTTGCTCAATCACGCGCTGTCCGGCAAAGCCAATTAGGGCACCGGGTTCTGCGATGTGAACATCACCCAACATGGCATAGCTTGCTGTGACGCCACCTGTCGTGGGGTCCGTCAGGACGACGATATAGGGCAGGCCTGCGCGGCGCAGGGCATCAATGGTCAAGGTCGTGCGCGGCATTTGCATCAAAGACAAAATGCCTTCCTGCATCCGCGCACCGCCAGCGGCGGTAAAGCAGATCAGAGGGCATTTACGGTCCAGCGCTTCTTGAGCGGCCTTAATGAACGACTCGCCAGCGGCCATGCCGAGCGAGCCCCCCATGAAGCTAAAGTCCTGCACCAACGCGACGGCAGGACTGCCACCGACCTTGCCATAGCCAATCGCCATCGCATCATCGCGACCGGTTTTCGCACGTGCATCTTTCAGGCGATCCACATAGCGCTTATCGTCTTTGAACTTCAAAGGGTCTTCCACCACTTTGGGCGTATCGATTGCCAGCCAGCTTTCGCCATCAAACAAATAGCGGAAGCGAAGCTCTGGCCCAATCCGCATGTGGCGGCCTGAAGGCGTCACCCATTGGCTGTTTTCCAGATCAACGCGGTAGAGCATTTCGCCACTATCGGGATCTTTGACCCAGAGATTATCAGGCGTTTCGCGCTTTTGTAGGAGCTTATTGATGCCCGGGCGGATGCGGTCGATCCAGCTGTTCATGCGTGTGGCTCCTAGCGGGCTTGCGCAATGGCTTGCGACAAGGACTGACAAAACGCGGCGGCGGCTTGTGCAGCATCCGAGCCAGTTTCATGCGCGCTGGCGATCACGTCAACCAGGGCAGAGCCAACCACCACGCCATCGGCGATCTTGGCCGTGCGGGCAGCCGCTTCTGGCGTCTTGATGCCAAACCCGACCGCGACCGGAAGACCTGAGGCCTGACGCACAGCGGCGACAGCTTCTGCGATATCGGCGGTTTCAATCGCCTTATCTCCGGTGATACCTGCGACCGAGACGTAATAGACAAAGCCACTGACACCCGCGACGACCGCTGGCAAGCGCTTTGCGTCCGTGGTCGGGGTGGCGAGCCGGATGAGTGCCAGATCGCTGGCCTGCATGGCCGCACGCAAATCGGAATCTTCCTCGGGCGGAGCATCAACTATGATCGCCCCATCAATGCCCACTTCGGCAGCATGACGCGCAAAGGCACCGTAGCCCATGGTCTCAACTGGGTTAAGATAGCCCATCACGATCAAAGGCGTTTCAGGATGTTTCTGACGAAATTGTGCAACCAGCGCCATGGTCTTGCGCAAGGTCGTACCATTTTTCAAAGCGCGAATGCCCGCGCGCTGGATCGATGGTCCATCGGCCATTGGGTCAGTGAACGGAAAACCCAGCTCGATCACATCAACCCCTGCTTTTGGCAAAGCGTCCAAAATGGCGGCACATACCTCCAAGGAAGGATCCCCTGCCATGACATAAGCAACCAAGGCGGCACGATTTTCAGCTTTAGCGCGCGCAAAGGCGTTAGAAAGACGTCCCACTGGCATTAGATCTTCGCCCCTAGAGCATTGGCGATGGTGAAAATGTCTTTGTCACCACGGCCACATAGGTTCATCACCACGATGCCACCCTTGCCGACATCCTTGGCAATCTCGCCCACGCGGGCCAAGGCATGCGACGGCTCCAGCGCCGGCAAAATTCCTTCAAGCCGCGCACAAAGCTGGAAGGCTTCAAGTGCTTCATC
>CAMDDL010000020.1 GCA_945891505.1 Maricaulis salignorans
CAACAACGCCCTCTCATCGGAGATGGGCTTAGGTTACGGGCGGTTTGGTGGGTGGAGGATAAGTTTTTATCTGTCCCTCCAAAGGACCGCGCAGCACGAGCTGCGCATGGCAGCGCGTCCAGATGCGCAGCTCGTGGCTCACGCGCTCCAACATCACTCCGCCGCCTTCGGCGATATCGGCGCATGCGCCGATGTGTCCCGAAGGGACTGAAGGGGTGGTTCCAGCTTTGCCCCACGAACTACTGCACACCCCCATTTGTCCGGACAAATTCTTGGTGACAAGTCGCGGGAGGCCACTTAAGAAAGTCGAAGAAGAGGAGCTGTCATGACCCACCTATCTGCCCGCCACCTATTTATCGGATTTACTGCTTGCCTAGCCGCGGTCGCCACGACGGCGGACGCTGCGCCCAAGAAAAAGGCCCCAGCAGCGGCACCTGCCCCGGTTGCTGCGCCATTGGACCTCACCACCCCTGAAGGGGTGTTGGCTGCCAACCGCAAGATGCAATGCGACATGCGCGATGGCGTGGCCGTGACCTATTATTGGGCGGGCGATGCGTATTCGCGTCGCCAAGGCGAAGCCGACAAGCTTCTATTCCGCGCTGAAGGCATGAACATCCGCCATTGCGTGACGGTGAAGGACCCCGTCCGCGGGCTAGGCTATCGCCTGATTTCGCGCGAGTTGTTGATCTATACCGACCCTAAGACCGGTAAGGTATTGAGCAAATGGACCAATCCTTGGACCGGCGAAGTGCTCGACGTCATGCATGTCGCCAATGACCCGGTGAATTCCGCCTCTTATGTGATAGGCCGTGATGGCCAGCCACTCCGCTGGACCGGCACGATCAGTGGCGACCATTGGTGGACCAATGTGACGGTGCCCTTGTTCTATTCCAACCCTTTGGCTGGTAAGTATCAGGCCGAAGTTGGCGGCACCTATCATGCGACTGAAATGTTCAATTTCGCGGGTACGGTCTCGAATATTGTCGATCCGACAAAAACGACCGCAGAGGCAAGTGTCGCTTGGGTGCGGATCTCCGACTGGTTGCCGTGGATGCGCATGGGTGGCCGTGAGGGCGAAATTTACTTCAATACCAATGGCCGCAAACTGGACAATTGGGACCAGATGCCCGCCGTGATGAAGGATGAAATCGCCAAAAATTACCCGGCTTGGACATCGCCTCCCCCGCTGGACGATGCCCGTCCAAACGAAACCTCTTGGACCTACTTCCTCGATGTAAAAGAGGGTCGCAAAACCCTGCCGAAGCGGGATTAATAGACACAAGGGCTCAAAGCACAGCTTTGGGCCCTTCTTCTTTTCCCAATTTGGGCGCTACACCGAAAGGCCTCTCACATGAAACTCTATGGCGAACATAATCCGGCCCCGAACCCACGTCGCGTTCGGATTTTCTTGGCTGAAAAGGGCATAGAGGTCGAGCATGTGCATATCCCCATGCGGCAAGGGGCGCATAAGACCCCGGAATTTCTGACCAAGAACAGCCTTGGCCAAGTGCCAGTCTTAGAGCTCGACGACGGCACCTGTATCAGCGAGAGCGTCAGCATCTGCCGTTATCTGGAAGCACTGCAACCCGAGCCGCCCTTGTTTGGCTCCACGCCGCTTGAGATTGCCAATATCGACATGTGGATCCGGCGGGTGGAGTGGCAATTGATGAGCCCGATTGGCCAGATCTGGCGCCACGCCCATCCCTATACGGCAGCCCTTTTGACCCAATATAAGGACTTTGGCGAAAGCAACCGCGCCCATGCCAACCGCGCCTATCACTGGCTCGACCGGGAAATGACCGACAAAGCCTATATCGCAGGGGATGCTTTCTCCGCTGCGGACATCATGGCGCTGTCCATCGTCGATTTCGGTGCCTTCATCGGCACGCCCATCCCGGATGATTGCGGCCATCTGAAAGCCTGGCACGTGCGGGTAAGTGCGCGGCCAAGTGCGGCGGCTTAGGCCTGATAATTCAACAATTCGCTCTGCGCGGTAGGGGGCGTTCCAGCCATGGAATGCACCATGGTCAATCACCCCCAAAGATCGTCGATGCTGAGCAGCAGCCAAAGCACTTGGAACGGCTGCATGCGGCACTTCGCTTGCCTTGAAGCCGCCCGACAGTTCTGTCTGAGCAAGATGCGGGGTCAAGAGGCGCGCTTCGCGCGTCGACGAAGTCGATAAACCCCTTGACACCCCATCTTGCGCGCTAAAACTCGAACGATGCCTTTGCCCAGGCAGAGCCTGCGGCAAAGGCTCTTTCAAACGGAAAAAGGGCTACGCCTTTGACGATATTGGGTTCAATACGGGGCCGCCACGCGACGTCGACTTTTGGCCGAAAGGAGATAGTCCGCTTTGGGGGAGAAACCTGCAGTTTGCAGCCTAATTGACGACGTTATCTTCACGGTCAATATCCGGCTTGTTTGCCGTCGTTCCTTTGCTAGCCGCCGCTAATAACTATTCAAAATGCCGTCAATTTAATCTGTAAGTGGAGATTTTGCCCTTGTAGATTTAGAACGTGCACGGACACTAGCTGAAGGCCTCGGATTTAGAGTCTGGATATAAGGCTGATCGAACAGCCAATCCCACAACTTGTAACTCCCAGTTTGTGTCGTCAGTACCTTCATTTTTGGGCTCAACCGTGAAAGTAAACGTTACGACCCGCAGCAGCTTTTCGCCCACCCTGATTGTTACTGTCCATCGGTGGTGACTAAGTGCTTCGCCTTCTTCTTCCCCGTCTTGAACTTCATATGAGAGGACCACATGCTCGCTCAACGACTCAGTAAGTTGACCCTCATGTAAACCGTGCGCTGTGGCATCGCGCTGTGTATTGTCATCGAAAACGTATTCCTCAGCCCAAGGTCGAAGCGTCCCTGAGGCTTCCCGATCCTCAAAGATCACGATCTGGTCGTCGTCTTCCATCGCGACTAGCCACCAGGCTGGCACCCGGAAGAAAACCATACCTCTGTAGTCCAGCACTTGAGTAGCCGAGCGATTGTTCGGTTTTTCGTCCATACAGGACACCCCTTCGTTAATGCGCTTCGCGCCGAGGGTGCATTCCAGCTTTGGAATGCACCGAAGTCAACAAAAAGCCGAGTTCGGTTATATGGGCGTTTAGCCAAAGTAATCCCAGATGGTGCAGTCCTATGTGACTGCACCCCACGGGCCGGATCCTAATGCATTTCGAAAATAACGTCCGCTTTCGAGCAGCCGCCAAGCAGCCCCTATCGTCCACCCTTGGCGGATATTGTTGAAAAACTCGTCGTTGTCAGGGTTTGCGGGTCATGATTCACTGGTTTCATTGATTTGCGGGGAATCTGGTGATGATGGGACATCAAGAAGTATCGGCCCAGTTGTTTTATGACTTTCAGATTGAGGATCATGTTCCAGCTGACCATATTCTGCGGCGCATTGATGCTCATTTAGATCTTGAGAGCGTTCGTTCGGCCCTGAAGCCCTATTATAGCAACACTGGGCGGCCATCGATTGATCCAGATTTAATGATGCGGATGCTGATCATTGGATATGCGATGGGCATCAGGTCAGAACGCAGATTATGCGAGGAAGTCCACCTTAACCTTGCCTATCGCTTGTTCTGCAGGCTTGGCCTAGAAGGCAAAGTTCCCGATCACTCGAGTTTCTCCAAGAACCGCCATGGGCGGTTTCGCGAGAGTGATGTCTTGCGCCATCTCTTTGAGACGGTGGTTGCACGTTGCTTGTCAGAAGGACTTGTTGGCGGCGAAGGCTTTGCGGTTGACGCAAGTCTAATCGCGGCCGACGCGAACAAGCAGCGCTCCATGTCGGGTGAACAATGGCGATCTGGGCAAGACATGGAGATGGCGGGACGCGCGGTCCAAGAGTATCTGGCTGTCCTTGATCACGAGGCCTTTGGTGCAGCCTCACCGGTTCCACCAAAGTTTGTTGCAAAGTCCGATCCTGCTGCACAATGGACTGGTGCGCATAAAGGTCATGCCTTCTTTGCTTATGCGACTAACTATTTGATCGATACCGATCACGGCGTCATTGTCGATGTTGAAGCTACACGCGCAATTCGCCAGGCTGAAGTTGGCGCATCGCGCACGATGATTGATCGTACCGAAGCTCGATTTGGCCTAAAGCCAAGTTATCTGGCAGCCGATAGCGCTTATGGCTCAGCTCATAACCTAGCTTGGTTGGTGAAAGAGCGCGATATCGCACCCCATATTCCTGTCTTTGACCAGTCTATACGAACAGACGGAACAGTCTCGCGATCTGACTTTACTTGGGAGGCCGAAAGAGACCGCTATACCTGTCCCGCTGGCAAAGAGTTGGTGCAGTTCCATCGCACTTATCAAACGCCACGATCGGGCATCACCAAAGCCGGCCAAAGGCTATATCGAGCGAGCACAAAGGACTGCCGTGTCTGCCCGCTCAAAGAACAATGCTGTCCCATAGCCACAGTTCGAAAAATCCCCCGCGACCTCAACGAAGACTCCCGCGATGTCGCCCGCCTCATCGCAACCACGCCTGCCTATGCCAGATCACGTGATCGCCGGAAGAAAGTCGAGATGCTCTTTGCTCACCTCAAGCGTATTCTCAAAATGGGCAGGCTAAGATTACGAGGCCCAAACGGAGCCAGAGACGAGTTCCTACTCGCAGCCACAGCCCAAAACCTGCGAAAACTAGCCAAACTGCGACCAAATCCACATAAACGACCAGCCTTCGCCGCCTAATCTACCTCAAAAGAGGAACTCCACCGACCTTCAAGCGAAAATCGACCAGCAATCGCAAACCAACTGCGCTGCCCAAGCACCCAATCTCGCTTAAACTTCGAGTTTTTAAACAATTTCGGCGCAAAGCAGACCAAGGGACAAATTTCACTATTGATGTTTGTAGACAGTAGGCGTTGGAAATTTGGCGTTGAAACGACGGTTCTGAGCAGAGAACATTTCTTAAAGTTGGCTGTCCGCTGTTCGGCCCCCTCACCCCTGATAATTCAACCTCAACCCCGGGCGGTCCCAGCGCATTTTGGCTAAGCGGCCGGTTGAGGACAAGGTGATATAGGCATCGCACATATCGGCACCACCAAAGGCGATATTGGTGGTCATCAGATCGTCGGTCGGAACAAGAGTGTGGGTGCCGGTTTCAGGATTCATGCGCGTGATACCCGGATTAATCAGGGTGGCAATCGCCACGGTGCCATCGGCTTCTATCGCCAAGCTATCAAACAGCGTCCACTGATCGACGCGGCCGACGACACGGGCTGCTCGGAATGGGCTGACTGGGGCAATTTGCCCGGGGCCTGCAACATCAAAGGCATAAAGCCTGCCCTCCATCGTGTCGGCCATATAGATGGTGTTGCCATCAGGGCTGAGACCAACCCCATTAGGCGAGGTATAGCCGTGCGAGAGCTCATGGGCCGACGCCGCACCCGGCGTCACATAGAACAGGCCGCCATAATCGCGGTGGCGGTGGTGGCTTTTGCCGTGGTCGGTGAAGTAAAAGCCACCGTTGCGGTCAAACACGAGGTCGTTGGGTCCGCGTAGGGCATGACCATCAATCGTATCGAATAGGCGCTCGACCTTGCCCGTAGTTAAATCCACCCGCTCAATTCGCCCACCTGAATAATCCTCAGGCTCATGCCCCGGCACCATCAGGCCACCAAAGTCAGACCATGCAAAGCCGCCATTATTGCAGATATACATCGCCCCATCAGGGCCAAGGGCTGCCCCGTTTGGTCCACCAGCCAAATGGACAATGGTCTCGGTCTTGCCATTCCAATAGCGCGTGAGATTACCCGATTTGATTTCAACAAACACGACAGAGCCATCATCGAATACCACAGGGCCTTCAGGGAATTGCAAACCCGTTGCAAGGATTTCGAGTGTCATGTGTCGTGCTCCCAAATCTGTTTTTGCCTTGCCTCAAAATCGTGCAGGCTTACCCCATCATCACGGCTCTAACGCCGTTCAGCAAGACCAAAGCGGAAAAATTGCCTGCGCGGACTGGACAAATTTGAAACCCGCGCGCACGTTACTCCTGCGTAATCGCCCCATTGTGGCTAGGCTTATAAGTAATCAGCTTGGTTGCAGCGGGTGCCTATCGTGCGTACTCTCACCCGTGGCCTGATACGCCACCCATCCGCAGCAAAGACATTACTCTTGAGTAATTAATCCATTTTCGGGAAAGTTTCAGGTAATGCGTGTTTATCAGCCCATCCGATCCACCGCCTTGGCCCTCGCCTTCTGGATCGCTATGTCGACCCCATTGCAGGCCGATGAAGTCACCCGCTATGTGCCTGAGGGGGCCTTTATCGCGCAGTCGGTTGTGGTGCCTGCTGGCTATGAGACGATTTATATCAGTGGCTTACTGCCACCGCAGAATAATCAGGCAGGCCCTGTGGGCTCAACCGCTCGTTATGGTGGGGGCACGGAGGCACAGGCTGAGTTGGTCTTCAAGCGCTTGGAGGAGGCGTTAGCCGTCCAAAACCTAGGGCTCGGCGATGTTGTGATGATGCGCGTCTATCTGGCAGGCGATCCAGCCCAAGGTGGGGCGATGGATTTTGCTGGCATGATGGCGGCTTATAAGCGCTATTTCGGCACCCCCACACAACCCAACAAGCCAGCGCGCGCAACCATGCAGGTTGCTGGCCTCGTCGGCGGCCCAGGCCCCCTGATTGAAGTGGAAGCCCAAGCCGTGCGTCGTCCGAAATAGGGGGCACCCGCTAACCCAGAAGCCAGCGGGTGAATTTGAGTCTAGCGTGGAGCCATCCGAATGGCACCGTCCAAGCGGACGTCTTCACCGTTGAAATAGCCATTGGTGATCATGGTCAAAGCTAATTGCGCATATTCATGCGGCAGGCCCAAACGTTTCGGGAAGGGCACGCTCATGGCCAGAGCGTCTTTGACGGCATCGGGTGCTGCATTCATCAAAGGCGTGTTGAAAATGCCGGGCAGGATGGTGTTGACGCGAATACCTTCGCCCATCAAATCGCGCGCGATTGGCAAAGTCATGCCGACAACGCCACCTTTTGAGGCCGAATAAGCGGCTTGGCCCATTTGACCATCTTCAGCGGCAACCGACGCCGTGTTGACGATGGCGCCGCGCTCGCCGTCTTCTAGTGGGTCCAAAGACAACATTCCGGCAGCCGACTTAGCGATACAGCGGAAGGTGCCGACCAGATTGATCTGGATGATCATGTTGAAGGAATCGAGTGGGAAGTGCTTGATGTCGCCCGTTTTCTTATCGCGGCTGGCGGTCTTGATCGCATTGCCCGTTCCCGCGCAATTGACGAGGATACGCTCTTGGCCATTCGCCGCGCGTGCCTTGGCAAAGCCTGCATCGACGCTTTCTTCGCTGGTCACATTGACCTCACAGAAAGTAGCGCCGATTTCGGCAGCGACTTCGGTACCGCGCGCCACATTCATATCAAACAGCGCGACTTTCACGCCATGTGCGCGCAGCGCGCGTGCTGTTGCTTCACCCAGACCAGAAGCGCCACCGGTCACGATAGCTGCGATTGAATCGTCTAATTGCATGATTGGAAACTCCCTGAATTTGTTTATGATCGCGTCTTATTATGGCGCGCTCGGGTAGGCAATTAGCTGTCTCTCAGCTAAACGCAAGAACACCGTGGCTGGAATTACTGGAATAGGCGAATTTTGTCCCCACCCCTCCCCCCTTTAGCGTCGCTCAAGAACAAAACCATCCTGCAGGTTGTCCCTGAAATGGCAACCGGCGGCGTTGAGCGGACAACCCTAGAAGTCGCCAGTGCCATTATCGAAGCTGGTGGCCGTGCCTTGGTGTTCAGCGCAGGTGGGCGGTTGGTGCAGGAACTAGAAGCGCTTGGTGCAGTGCACATCCATGGCGAAGCGAACTCAAAACTGCCTTGGACCGTCTTTGTGTCCAACGTGTCCAAACTCGCCCAAATCGTGAGGCAAGAGCAGGTCGATATTGTTCATGCCCGTTCGCGCGCACCAGCCTGGAGCGCCTTACTCGCAGCGCGCCGCACAAAGACGCCGTTTGTAACGACCTATCACGGGATTTATAACGCCAAATCGGGCCTCAAGCGTTGGTATAATAGTGTGATGGCGCGCGGTGACCTTGTGATCGCAAATTCCGGCTATACGCGGGACCATGTACTTCAAGAGCACAAAATCGACTCCGACAGAATCGAAGTCATTTATCGCGGCGTCGATGTCGACGCGTTTGATCCGCAAGCTGTTTCAAAAAAGCGCCGCGAGGAACTTGCTAGCCAATGGGGCATTGCCCTTCAAAGCGCGCGGCCGCGTGCCATTCTGCCTGCTCGCCTGACAGCGTGGAAGGGTCAAAGAATAATGTTGGAAGCGCTTGGAATTTTAAAGCGCGCTGGCGTGGAGATCGATTGCCTGATGGTGGGCGACCCACAAGGCCGCGATACCTATCGGGCAGAGCTTGCCCAAGATATCCGCCGCTTGGGCCTAGGGGACCAAGTCCATCTGGTTGGGCATTGTAATAACATGCCAGCGGCCTTTTCCTTGGCCGACTTCGCCGTCACCCCCTCCACCGAACCAGAAGCCTTTGGTCGCACCGCCGCCGAGGCGCAAGCCATGGGCTTGCCAGTGATTGCCTCAGACCTTGGAGGTGCGCGCGAAACTGTGGAAGATGGGGTTACGGGCTTTCTGAGCCCTGCCGGGGATGGTAAGGCCTTGGCCGATTGTATCAGCCGACTTTTGGCGCTGTCACCCGCAGAAAAAGCGGAGATGGGCGCTGCCGGCTCAATGCGGGTGCGGTCGCGCTTTACGACCCGCGCCCTTCAATTGGCCACAGTGTCGCTGTACCAGCGGCTGGTCAAAGCATAGAAGTGGCAGGAACGGACGTGAACCCGGAGCGGATCTTAGTTATAGTTTTGGGGAGTTTAGGCGATGCGGTCTTGGCCCTTGCCCCGCTTGCTATGTTGCGTGCCCATCACCAAGATGCTGAAATCACGGTGCTGACCCAACGCGGCAATGTGCGGTTTCTGTCAAAGTCTCCTTATGTCGACCGGGTCGATGTGCGCTGGCCGCAGACCAAGCTGGTCGACAGGGCCAAGTTCATTTGGTCTCTGCATCAAGAACGCTATGCGATGGTCTATGACTTGACCAATAGCGCGGAAAGCGATGCTTTGTTCAAGCTATTGTGGCCTTTGCAGCCCAAATGGTCGGGTGGGGCCGTTGGCTGCTCGAACCCTCATGTTGACCGCACCCGACTGACCCTGCACCGACTTGACCGGCATGCAGAGCAACTTATGACTTGCGGCGTTGGGCCCAAAGAGGGCTTTGCCCCGGGTCTGTCGCCATTACCTGACCTCGATTGGGTCGAATCAGTGGTGAAGGATCACACAAAGCTCACCCCGCGCCACCATGGCATTGGCGAGCCCTTTGCCTTTCTGGCCCCAGAAGGCCCAGCAGCAGACCCCACAAAGCGCTGGCCGACAGCGCGCTATGGTGAATTGGCTTTGGCTTTAGAGGCGCGTGGTATTCAGCCCGTGTTAGTGGGTGGACCTGCGGCGGTTGAACTGGCTGTTGAAATTCGCACGATCTCACCCAAGGCCTTGGACCTCGTAGCCCGTCTCGATGTGTTCCAATTCATAAGTTTGGCACGTCAATCCATTCTTGCCATTGGCTCTGAAGGCGATATGGCCATTATCGCGGCGGCCGCTGGCGCGCCAACATTGGCCATCATCAACCCGAACGAAACCAGTGTGCGCAAAGCCGCGCCGCGCGGAACAGCGACCGTGGGCCTTGTTGCGCGCAACTTCGATACCATCCGTGTTCAAGATGTTTTGGCCGCTGCACGCGCAGTAACGCCGACAATTCTTGAAGCACAAACATCATGACGCCTTGAAGGATTGTTCATTTACATCCATTATCTCGGTGTGCCCGGTGAAACCCGGGACAAAGGCATTTGCGGCACCACACCGCGTAATTTATGGAGAGACGAACATCAGACGCCCTATGGCTGCAACGCCCACTAAAGACGGCCCCCGTATCAACGAAGATATCCGCGCACCGCGCGTTCTTCTGATTGACGAGAATGGCGAGAAGCAAGGCGAGATGCCTTTAGCTGCAGCGCTAGATGCCGCGACAGAGGCTGGGCTAGACCTCGTAGAAATCGCAGGAACTGCAAACCCGCCTGTGGTAAAGATCCTCGATTATGGAAAATTCAAATTCCAAGAGCAAAAAAAGAAGAATGAAGCGCGCAAGCGTCAAAAGGTTGTTGAGCTGAAGGAAATCAAGCTCCGCCCGATGATCGACGATCATGATTATGACGTCAAAGCCCGCGCGATGTCTCGCTTCTTCGAAGAAGGCGACAAGGTCAAAGTGACCCTACGCTTCCGTGGACGCGAAATGGCGCACCAACATCTGGGGATCGACCTCTTGATGCGGGTCAAGCGCGACTTTGAAACCATTGCCAAGGTGGAGAGCGAACCTCGCCTCGAAGGCAAACAAATGACCATGGTCATGGCACCGCGCACTTAACACGCGCTTGTGTTGTGACACTGCTGACTGAGCCGCCCTCCTGCCTGTGCGGGGGGGCGTTTTGTTTTGGGGTGGGGCTGCTTTGCGCCAAGGGTGGTCGTTTGGGGCGGGTTGGCGGCTGCTCAAAAGCGGACAAAGCCAATTGCACGGCAACAATTGTTCTTTTTGGAAATGCCAAAGGCCTAACTTCGGCTATCGCCAGAAACATCAGTCAAAGGCCAACATGCCCACTCCCACAGCAGGCCGTTCGCCGATGCGGGCCAGCCATTCGGTTACAATGGGCTTGTCGAGGAGTGCGGGGAAGCCGTGATCGAGGCCGGCCTTGAGCCATGGATAGTGCATGATGTCGGCTATGGAGTAGTCGCCCGCAAGGAATGGCCGTCCATCGCCGAGCATGCGTTGAACCACGCTTGTTAAACGCACACATTCGCCAAAGAATAGCGCCATCATTTGTGGGTTTCTGTCAGCCTCTTTGGCCGTTAGTTGCTCGTTCAAGCGACCTAGGTTGGGACCAATATGGGCGGCTTGAAAGAAGGCACCCTGAATTGCAGCGTAACGGGCCGCGCCCGACTTTGCTAGAATGATGCCTTTGGCGTCATACTGATCGGCCAAATAAGTAAGAATTGCGCCTGATTCCCAAATTGTCATGCCCGTCGCGTCGTCATGCAACACTGGGATCTTGTTGTTGGGCGCAATATCTAAAAACCACGCTTCATGTTGCTCCTTTTGATCAAGCCGCAAATGACGGGGCACCCAATCGAGGCCAAGCTCTGCCAAGCCAATGGCGACCTTGCGCGCGTTTGTGGTCGCGGCACCATAAAGGGTGATCATATGGGCCTCTCCGTATCCGTTTTAGGTTGCAAGGATGCCAACATCCAGCGTCGCCAAGACGGGACACAGAGAGGCACGAGGATGCTGATGAGAAGAATACTGCTTGAAAGGGCAATACCAGCGCCTGAATATAGCGCTTGGCCGATGTTGGCGAACAAGAAGGCCTGCACCGTGCACCCGAATAGAACTGCAACGATGAAGCGAAAGAGGCTCATGCCTGACAATATCGCGGCGTATTGAAAGACGTGCTTCGGAAAGAACGGATACGCGCAAATGCCAAACAATGCCCACGCGCTCATGCGGCCTTGCGCCAGTTTGCGAACCCACGCCTGAACCTTAGTTGGCAATGTGCTCAATACTTTATCCCGGCCTAAAATGGCGACTAAGGCAAACTTCAACATGCCAGACAGGAACATGCCAAGCCCAGCGTAAAGGGTGCCATAAACAGGACCAAAAATCGCGCCACCCGCCAAAAGCAACAAACCGGTGGGAATAAGAAACAGAAAGCGGAACGCCAGAATCCCGACGAATGCGAGGGCACCCCAGATCCCCAAGCCCTGCACAAAGGCGCGTAAAGAGTCTAAGTTCCAATCGATTTTGAGTTGAGTTCGGATCACAATGGACACGCCAATAAGACCGAGCACAATACCAATCAGCAACAGCCAACGATAAAGCGGCACGCCGACAATTTCGATGAATAGCCACCTACTTGACCTCAAAGTCGCTTCCTTATGCATCGGTTAGGATCACGGGGGCAAAGCCGCCGCCAGAGGTACGGAAGTTCGTTGTTTGGCCCTGATATGCCCGGGCGGCCAACATCAAAGGATCACCTGAAAACGTATAAACCCTGATATCGAACTTCAAGGCTGCCGGGCCTACTTCAGTGGCAACAAGCCGCGTATGGGGTGCCACAAAGGCTTGGGCGACGTATCCACCTTTTAGAATCTCGCTCCAAACGCGTTGTGTTAGTTTATCGCCACGATAGGCCGCCGCACCGCCAAATCCGGTGGCAGGCTTAAAAAACAGATGCCTGCGTCCAGCCCACAGGGCATCAGCCCTTTCGAGTGTTACTTCGACGGTTTCGGGTAGGTTCGCCAGTGCGCTTAAGTGTCGGGGTGCTAAGTTCAGCGCGTCGCGTTTTGCAGCATCGCTTAGAAATGCGAGATTGCGCTTGTCGGCATACAAAGCATGATGGCGAGGCGAAGGCGTAACGACGACTTGATCTTGCAGCATTGCAGCTCGCAAGACCTCAGAATGGGGCATAGCCAACGCAAAATCTGTCAGACGATTGTAGACTATGTCAATGACCTGATCTCCTGCCATCAGGCCGCGGGGACCAATTGCAAGTGAAGCGGCGTCGACAATGATTGTTGTGATACCCTGTTTATTCAAAAGTGCCTGCGCCAGCAACATGTCAGGATAGAGATATTGCCCTTCAGGATTGTCATCGACAATTGCAAGTGTTTGGGGCTGACCTAACCGACCAGCAGCGCGCCATTCTGACACCACCATCTCATAGATGCGCTCTTCGAAGCGACTGGCCCCAAACGCAAGAAAGCCGGGCAGCGGTCCACTCTGGACGGCGCCGCTCAGCGCATGAACAAGAAATACGCCGCCGGCATTGGTATTGACCTCAATCAGGCGCGGACCATCTGGGGTGATATGGAAATCATAGCCCATTAGAACGCCACGCGTTTGGGGCTGGATATTGACTAAAGCATCATCGGCTCTAGATGGATTTATGTTCTGATAGCTGATGGTCTTAGCCGCCGCTTCAATGGCGTGAATCTGGTCAATCATGTCGTCGAGATCGCTGGCCGCAAGAAAAACGCCAGTACTCGCAAATAGGTTTGGCTTGGCAGCCAAAAGACTGGCCATTTCTGGGACGTTTACCGACGAAAGAATCGAAGCGTCAATTTGCTGGCGGCCCAATGGCAGACAAAAACAAGTCTCATTGAGCGCAGCAATTTCCGCCTTGTCTGGTATTAAGTTACCTGCCTTGGCGTTCATGCGCTGATCTCGTCGTCAAGAATCTGGACAGTCTCAGGGCGCTTGCCGCAGCAATCATGCATCAGAAACTGCATCAATTCACTGAAGCGGTCGTAGCAAGCGCAATAAATTACTTCACGACCATTGCGGGTCGATCTGACAAGGTTTGCGTTTGTCAGAACCAAAAGCTGTGCCGAAGCCGTAGTTGGGCCGATCTGAGCAAAGCGGGCAAGATCGCCCGCAAGCATGCCCTGTGGCCCCGCTTGGATCAGCCTGCGCACCAGCGACAATCGCCCTTCATGAGCAATTGCAGACAACATTTTAATAGCGATCTTTTGTTCCATATTCCATGGATACATGAAATGATGACAGGAAGCAAGGCGAAGTTTCGTCTACCCTTCGCCTTGTTTCTCATCTCCGATTCTACAGTTTTTCGAACGTCGAGGTCTTGGTGTTAAATGGCAGCTTTCCGCCCCCACGCACCCAAACCAGACCACCCGCTCTCGGCCAAGTTCTGTTGAAATGCAGACAGTCTCAAATGCGCCAAGGGTTGCCGGTCAGGGCTGGGTGGCGGTTGCTCGAAAGCGGACGTTTGAAAGCATGTAGGGTGCGGTCCGACAGGACTGTACCACCTCTTTCGCCGCGGTATTGGTTATGTTTTTTTTACTTTGAAAGCCTTTGCCGCAGGCCCTGCCTAGGCAAAGGCTTAAGTCAAGTTTGAGCGCGCAAGATGGGGCGTCAAGAGGCGCGCTTCGCGCGTCGGCGAGGCCGATTTCACCTCTTGACTCCCCATCTTGCGCAGGAACAATTGTCGAGCGTCGCAATCGGAGCGACGCATTGAACCGCTCTAAGTCATTTGGCTGACATCCGACTTAAATGATTTCAGGAATTGCTTGACCAAGGTGCATTCCATTTGTGGAATGCACTCTACCGCGCGGAGCGCATTTCTAAGGAGCTGGGCGCTTTATTGATTCCATCAATGATCTTGCGCCTTTTAGAATCATGCAGCGACCGAACCTGCCCTCAAAATACATTCTTGCTAATGTGTCGGCGTTAAGTGCGGACCTTATTGCAGACGCAATCTCATCCGCCCTTGCGGCAATTCGTTTCCAGTTATCTTGCAATTCCCCCGATGACAATAAGCAAGTAAATTCATCAAACTCCGGGAAAATCGTGGTATTGGAGCCGTAGACATGGCACTTATGGGTTTCAGTCGGGAAGGCATCGTTTTCAACCAATTCGTGGATTATGAAGCCTAGTGTTAAGTTTCCTTGTCCCCCGCCCCATCTATTGAGGGTCGCAGCCAAAATCCCCGACACGTCATGACCCGACACAACTACCCCAGACTTTACCATGTTGAAGCCTTGCGCAATTAGCGCTTTATGCAGCAAGGCCGGCTTGTTAGCGGCGATCGTCAATTTTTCCTCCTCGTGACTCAAACCGATCTACTTCGCCGATCCAAAGCGGCCGGTCTCTCGTTTAAGTTCCCGACGATAGGTCTCAACTTGTTGCCGGCCTACTATCCGTCCAGACGGGGTGCCCGGTGTTAGCGCTCTTACTGCGGAGTTTGTGTCGTTGATAGCATCAGGCACTCGCCCACTAAGCAGCCCAGTATCAGATCCAGTTCGTTATCCTTCAAACTGGGCGGGAACAGTGTTTCTTGGATGTAATGGTCGATCTTCCGCAATGCGATTGGCACTGTGAGGCACTTTCTGTCTGGAATGCGCCACTTCTTAGACTACAGACGACAGACAAGTTCGCTTTGAACCAAGACCGAACGTCCGCTTTCGCCCCAAGCGCGCCCCAAAGCAGACCAGCCGCAATCGGCCAAAACTCGCCAAAGCGTGACGGTGCCGGAGCCGTGCCAAGTGGTCTTTCAGCCAGCCCGAGAAAAAGACCTCGCAGCACAAGCTGCGCACCTAATGCTGCGCGGTCCTGTCCCGATATCCACCCTCACCGCGGGGCCAAATCATCCTTCAACGCACGGTCCAAAAGCTCCATGTCCAAATCGACCGAGGCCAAATCAGGCTCCACCACCGCACGTTCGAAGCTGGCGAAGGCCTCTTGTAAGCGGCCCAACGTATGGTCGATTTCCTGTAAGCGGGCTTGGCCGGCATGGGCCTCTAGCTTGAGGCGGTCAGACACCAGATCGGCTGTGGCGGGCAGATAATAAGTAAAGAATCGTAAGATGTGGTTCAGTTTTTCTGGATGGCTCGCCACCGTGTCCAAAATGGTCAAGGCGTGGCGCGCTAAGGCATCGAGCACGTGACCGACGTTAAGCGGCACAATTGGGATAGCCGCGCGCAAAACCATTATATGCTGATGGGCCTCGACCAGAAGCGCGTGGCGGGGATCGTCATCTTCTGGATCAAGCACGGGCGGACTGGGCAGATCAGCCCCAGCTTTACCTTGAAACAGTCGCGGCAAGCCCACCGTCAGAAAGCCATAGAGCGATAGCGCCACCAGCCCGGCTACAATTGGTCCAGAGCGGACCTCCACCAGCAAAGCGCCGCCAACCGCTAAAGAGACTGCCAGAGAGCCAAAAATAACCCACCACGAGGTTCCAGCCCCGCCACGGCGCGGCTTGTCCGACCGAGATGGCGGCTTTGGCATCGCTTAGCCCTTTGTCTTATGCGCGAATTCGTCGTCCAGAGACTGGTCGAGCAAGCGCATATCGATCTCTAGGCTGCGGGCATCATGGCCCCGCAGCCGGCTGGCGAAATCGGTATAGGCAAGGTCGAGCTTGCCAATCATGGTATCAATTTCAGCTAATCGAGCAGGCTCCGCACCACCTGCAACCGCACCACGTGCGCCCAATAGGTCGGCGGTGGCGGGCAGATAATAGGTGAACAGGCGCTGGACATCGGATAATTTAGACGGATCTTGCCGCAAGCCCATCTCTACTTCCTTAACGCGCGCGACCATATTGCGCAAGCGCGCGCCAAGTTCACCTTCGGCTACGCTGGCAGCAGCCTCTAGCCGCACCAGTGCGGGCGCAGCTTCAGCAATGACGGCTTGATGGAGCTTGGGTGGGGCTTCTGGTTCGGGTAAGGCCTCACCATTTGCGCGCGCACGGGCAGCGGCTTCGGATTCGCCACCTTGGCGACGACGACGATCATCTTCATCCTCGTCTTCGTCATAATAGTCATCGTCACTTTTGTCGTAACCCCATAGGTCATCCACGGTGTCGCGCTTGCCACCAAAGAAGCCGAGCGACCCGCCAGCGGCAAAAAACAAGCCGATGCCGACCCAGGGATTAAAGCTGCAAATAGCCCAGATGAAGAACCAGAATGCAAGCACACCAAAGGATTGCGGCGAGCGAATCCGAACGGCGAACTCTTCTTTCATCCAATCTTTCGAACGGCGACGGGACATGAATTAGGTCACGCGCCCTTGCACCAAAGCCTGTCGTAATTCTTGGGTCATTTCGTCCATCCGCTTTTCGACCATAGCCCGCTTCTGACGGCCTTCCTCTTGCGTCGAAAGGACACCGGAAAGCGTGTCGATCAAATCGCGATTGGCTTGTTCCAAGGTTTCAAGATCGACGATCCCGCGCTGAGACTGCTCTTCAATCGCGATGGCTTGCTCTTTCATCATCGATGATGTTTGGCGCAGCATCTCATTGGTAGCGTCCGTGACGGCCTTTTGCATCGCCAAAGCGTCTTCTTGACGGCGCAGCCCCAAGAGCAGCACCATTTTTTGCTTCCACAAGGGGATGGTTAGGCGGGTTGAAGCCTGCAAGCTCTCGACCAAGGTCTCATCGCCCGCTTGCACAATCCGGATTTGCGGCAATTGTTGGATGCCGATTTGACGGGCCTGCTTCAGATAGAAGATGCGCTTTTCCAAGCGCTCCATCGCTTGCTGGGCGTCGCGGTAGGCTTGCGCCTCAATCAGGCCATCGCCGGTCAACAGGGCTTCATCGGCAATGGTCTTCAACTCTGGCAGACGGGTTGCTTTAATCTCTGCCGCAAACGCTTCGCCAGCTTCGACATAGGCGCTGAGTTGCGCAATCGACGCGGCGGTTTGCTCATGCAAGTCGTCCATGACGGCAATGTCACGACGCAAGCCGTCTTTGCGCTTTTCCAATTGAATGCCGATGGCATCAATCTGGCTGGCAACATCTTCAAACTTGCCTTTGAATTTCTCAATTTCGGCCTTGGCGCCGCCAAACAATTTACCGAAGAAGCCCTTCTTCTGCATGGCGGCAGGATCAAGGCCTTTGGCTTTGGCGATGATACTGGTCAACAAAAGGCCCGTGTCGCCAAGCTCGCGATTTTGCGTTTGGGCGAGGATCCGATCCGCATAGGCAACCACATTGCGCTGTGCATTATCGCCAAAAGTGGCGATTGAAGCCCGGTCATCCAAGGATAATTGGCCGCGAATGCGGGTGAGGTCTTTGGACTCAACCTTGATCTCAGGCAATACGGCTTCTGCCGACACCGTATCGACTACGGTTGTTTTGGTGGCATTTGCATCATCACTCATTGGCCTAAAGCCTCCCCATCAACCTTGGTCTGCACAATTCGCCCATCGGGTTGAGACCCGCTTATTTAAGAGCATTGCCTTGCTTTCGCACTAGGCAAGAGGAATTTTTGCAGTTCTTCGCACCGCGTGCCGTCAATATGTACGAAATTGTTTTAGATGCGGTGAATGTGTAGCGGCTGACTGAGGCCTTCAACGACCCGTCCATCTAGGCCCAGTAACGTGCGTTTGCGATCACTTTGACGCTTTAGACCCCAGTCAAAGAAGATCGAGGCAGCGGCGACCGCAGCCGCAAGCGGCCGTGGCTCTAAAGCTGTGCGTGGGCCCGTCTTTCGGTTTGCGCTTGGGTTTCCGATCAACCCGCCAAAATTGGTCGATCGCATCGGTAAATTAAGTGCAATCAAGCCACAGCCCGGCAAGGCCGTTGGCAAGGCCCCTTGTTGGCCTGCCAAAAGCGCTAAGGCCCCGCCATCTGGAACGCCATTGACGATGCGGGCATTATTCTCCAGCGGACTTGGCGAGAGTACGAAGGCCGCCATAACGCGGCCATCGCGCGCGGTTGCACCGTCAGAATTGCTAGACCCCCAACCCGCGAGGCCAAGCGCCATCCAGGCCCCTTCCCCATGACCTGCCACGCCAACGCGGGTCGCATCCACACGATTGGCCCGTGGCCCTAAGACTTGCGCAGCCTCGGAAGCCATGTCGATGAGAAAGCGCGCTTCCGCCGGGCTCGGGCGGCGCATTTCTGGCGCATTGGCGACCAAAGTTGCCCCATCACCAGCTTTTAGGCTTATGGCGCGGGGATCGTCCAAGGCGATGACGAAATAGCCACTGGCTGCAAGCGCACCGATCAACGGATCATACATGGCACCTTTACAGCCCGCATCGGGACAGAAGATGATCAGCGGCATGCGGTCAAAGACGGTCACTGGATAAGCGATGCGGGCCTGACACATATTGCCGTCCGGTGCGCGGATCGAAAAATCACGAGTGCGGGCGGCCACAACACCGGTTGAAGCTTCATAGACGATTTCAAAGCTGTCCCGACCGCGATTAAGCCAAGTCATCGGATTAAAGCCGCGTTCGGTGTTCCTTGGGGTACCCCTCGATTGGGCAAATGCAGAGCTTGCGCCAAAGCCAGAGAGGCCCGCTGCACAGACACCAGACCAAATCATATCGCGCCGCACTAGGCCATAAGACCCCTGTGTGCCCGCTGTTTTGCCTGCTTCCGTGGTCTCAACAGTGTTCAAAGTCTCATCGTCCATCATGGATCACAATCTGCCCTTAGTAGATGTAACAACATTGGCTCGCTTTGTTTCCACAAACCATTTCGACGTGACACACCGCCATTGTGTGGGCACTCTGGCTAAGAGGTCAATTGCCATCTAGCCAAACGTGTGATTTTGCGCTCAATTAGTTGTGAACAAGATGAGAGGACATCCCACCTACCTCACAATTGTCCACTCATTAAGGTTAAAGCATGACAAGTCGTCTGGTCATGCTAAGTCCTACCTAGAAGGCACAAAAACCAGCCGCGTCAGGTCCCTCCCCCGCCACGACCAATGGCGCACAAACGCAAAGATGCTTAAACCATGACCACCGCAAAAAACGCCATCCGCTACAGTTTATCGCTTGCCATTATGGCGGTCGTTTCCAGCCCGGCCTCAGCCCAATCTCTGCCAGAAGCTGTCACCTTGGCGCTGCAAACTAATCCCGGCCTTGAAAGCCAGCGCGCCAATCTGCGTGCCCTTGGTCAGCGGCGGGTGCAAGCGGTCGCGCAACGCCGGATGCAAATCGGCGGCGAAGCCACCTATGGCCAACAAGAATCCTGGACCCGATCGATCAGTTCCACCGGTGTGATCTCCAGCCGCCTCGCCTCGGAAACGACCCCCACAACTTATGGCCTTACCGCTTCACAGCCGGTTTGGTTGGCAGGTCGGGTCAAGGCTGCCATGAGCTTAGCTGAAGCACAAATTGCCCAAGCCGATGCGCGTTTGGCAGGCAGCGAATTGGCTGTGATGCGCGACGTTGTCATCGCCTATGCCGCATTGCGTCGCGATTTGCGCACTGTGGAAATCCGTCGTCAGAATCTGGCCACCTTAAACCGCCAGCTAGAAGCAGTGCGCGTGCGCTTTGATGTTGGTGACGTGACCAAAACCGATGTCGCCCAAGTCGAAGCGCGCCAAGCGGCGAGCACAACAGCGCTTGCAGCTGCTGAAGCAGCCGTAGACGCCAGTCGGTCCGCGATTGAGCGGTTGATTGGGCAAGCACCGACAGAACTGACACCAGAGATCAAAGAGGTTGCTGGCCCCGCCAACCTAGACCAAGCGCTCGTGCTGGCACGGGCGAACAATCCAGACCTTGCTGCCATTCGTTTGGGCGAAACAATCGCTCTCGCCGGTGCCAAGGTTATTGAGGCGGAGAACCGGCCTAAAATCACCATTCAGGCCAGCCAAGCTTGGGCGGTCGATTCAAGCTTTGACGGCAACCGCAGCGGCAATACGGCCGTTACAGCGCGCCTGTCGGTACCCATCTTCACAGGTGGCCTCGCCAGCTCTCGCATCACAGAGGCTTTGGGCAATGCCAATGCAGCCCGCTTTACGGCAGTAGATGGCGAACGCCAGATTTCGGAACGGACCACCAATGCTTGGCACCAAGCCCGCGTCGCGCGGGTGGCTGTGAACGCTTCTGCAGAACAAGTCAAAGCCGCCCAAATTGCTTTCGAAGGGGCAGAGCTTGAGCAGTCGGTTGGTCTTCGGACGACCCTGGATGTGCTGATTCAGCAGCAAGAATTGTTGGAGGCCCAATTGGCCCAAGCCCGTGCGGTGCACGACTTGCAAGCAGCCACCATCGCTTTGTCCGTTATCACCGGAGTTTTAAAGCCCTCGGACCTAGAGGCTTCTAGTGCGAGCGTTAAAAAGACAGGCCTTCCCTGGCTAACACCGCCTGAAGTGCCTTTGGCAGCGGTTGAAACGGTACTGAGTATTATGCCTCTTCCCAGCCAAGTGTCGGTGAAAGCTGCTGAACGCGCAGGTGGACGGCCCAAGCCTAATGCCAAGCGATAAGGCCAACAGCCGAGCAAATTAGCACTTCTCTTTTTGGGGAAAGTAGGTCAGAGGTGTGCGGATGGTCCAGTCGATCCACTCCGAACCTCAGCTTGATGCCACCCTCAGTCCAGCTGAAGATGCGCTTAGCTTGCTGCACGCAACCGCCTGCACGATCGATGAAGGAGGCGGATTGTCTTGGGTTGACCCTGTGAAGGCCGCACTCTTTCTACAAGTAGATCAACCGCCTGCCCATTTCGATGAGTTGGATTTGGCGGTCGAGGGTGCAGCATTCCAAGCGCTGCGTCGTGGTCAACCGGTGACAATCCGACGGCCAAGAAATCTGGAAGTGATCGCCAATGTTGCCCACCAGATCATTGTCTTCCGCGAAATTATGGCACTTGCACCAGAATATGTGCCGCCATTCCCCAAAGCCGCCAATGATCCCGAAGCCATGATGCTAAAGTCTGCTTTAGCAGATAACCGCATGTGCTTGTTTCGTCAGCCCATCATCTCGACAGCAGATAATCAGATTGTGCGCTGGGAATGTCTGTCCCGCCTGATCCAGGTCGATGGACGCGTCGTTGCACCAATCGATTTCATCCCCGCAGCAGAACGTGCCGGCCTTGTCGGGGAATTAGATCTCGAGACGTTAAACCTCGCGCTGAGTGCGTTGACACGCGAAGACACAATCAAGCTCGCGATTAATGTCTCAGCCGGGACAATAGCGGATTCTTCAGCCTGTCGGGATTATCTCGATATTCTAAATCATAATCAGGCAATCGCCGACCGTCTAACGATTGAGATTACCGAATCCATCGCGATCCATGATTTGGACGCCGCTGCGAGATTTGGACAATCTATCCGCGCTGCGGGTTCTCGCTTGGCCTTGGATGACTTTGGTGAAGGACATACCTCTTTCCGCTCGATCCGCGCCCTACCCCTTGATGAGATCAAGATCGACGGTGCCTATGTGCAGAACATTGAATCGCGGGAAGATAGTCGCGCTTTTGTGGTCGCCATTGACCAACTTGCCCGAGGCCTTGGTATGGAAACCGTGGCAGAGCGGGTGGAAACAGCGGAGGAGGCTGAAGCCCTGCGTGAGATTGGCGTGATCGGCCAGCAGGGTTATTTTTACGGCAGACCCCGCTCTTCTGGAAAATGATATCCCCAATTTGGGGATGTAGCCTCTCAAATTAGAAAAATACTGCACAGATAGGGCTAAAATTAGCCTTTGCCTTCTAGCGTGCGTGCGCTATGTCATGCTGCATATGCGAAATCAGAGAGTCTTACCATGAACGCTTCCACACCAACACTCCAATTGGACCTTTCCCCTTTGACCGTTCCTGCTTTGTTGGGAGAGAGCGCTGCAGCGCTGGAGCCGATTAAGGTTGCGGCTTTGGCCTTTGTTCGCAAACGCGTGGCCCCTGCTGGCAAAATCGACCGCAAACTAATCGACCAAGAGCAGCACATCGTGCACGGCTTGGCGTGGATCGCAACCTATGTTGAGACCTTGCGCGAAGTGGCCAATTGGGCGCTAAGGCTTCAAGATGAAGGCCTGTTTGGCGAAACAGAATCCTCCCTCTCGTGCTTATTGTTCGCCAACTATTTGGCCGATCTGAAGGGCGGGATTGCCATGAACCAAGGCGAAACCATTCGCCCAGTCGAATTTGGCCTTGAAGCCATCGTGGAAGAGGCTTTGTCAGGGCCCGCAAGTGCTGCGCTATTGGCGGCAGCAACCCAAGAACTTAAGACCCGGACAGCGGATTTGGTGGCCCAAGCCCAAGGCAAGGGCACGATTGAAGTCACCGGCCTTGATGAAGTCTATGAAATGGTGCGCGACACCTTCCGCCGCTTTGGCCAAGAGAAAGTTGCCCCGTTTGCCCATGGCTGGCACTTGCGGGACGAGTTGATCCCGATGTCCGTTCTCACCGAGATGGCCGATCTGGGCGTCTTTGGTCTGACTATCCCAGAAGAATTCGGCGGCTCCGGCATGGGCAAAACCGCCATGTGCGTCGTCTCCGAAGAATTGTCGCGTGCCTATATCGGTGTTGGATCTCTCGGAACTCGGTCTGAAATTGCCGCTGAGTTGATCTTAACGGGCGGCACTGACGAGCAGAAGAATTACTGGCTGCCCCGTATTGCGTCTGCAGAAACCCTGCCGACTGCCGTCTTTACCGAGCCGAACACGGGTTCAGACTTGGGTGCTTTGCGCACCCGCGGCGAGAACAAAGGCAGCCATTGGGAAATCACCGGCAATAAGACGTGGATCACCCATGCCGCGCGCACCGACATGATGACCTTGCTTGCCCGAACCAAACCAGAAACGAATAATTTCTCGGGCCTGTCGATGTTCTTGGCGCCTAAGCCACGTGGTACCGACGAAACCCCATTCCCCGCTGAAGGCATGACCGGTGGCGAGATTGAGGTTTTGGGCTATCGTGGCATGAAGGAATATGAGCTTGGCTTTGACGCTTTCAAAGTCCCGACAGAAAGCCTTCTGGGTGGCGTTGAAGGTATGGGCTTCAAGCATTTGATGGCGACGTTTGAAAGCGCACGCATTCAAACAGCGGCACGTGCCGTTGGCGTTGCACAAAACGCCTTGGATCTGGGCTTGGCCTATGCGCTTGACCGCCAACAATTCGGCGACGCCATCTTTGTGTTCCCACGCGTTCACAACAAGCTTGTGCAAATGGCGGCAGAAATCCTTGGCGCGCGGCAGCTGACCTATTTTGCGGCCCGTCAGAAAGATGAAGAAAAGCGCTGTGACTTAGAAGCGGGCATGGCCAAGCTTCTGGCGGCCCGTGTGGCTTGGGCAGCAGCTGACAATGCCTTGCAAATCCATGGCGGCAATGGCTTTGCGCTGGAATATCCCGTCAGCCGCGTATTGGCAGATGCCCGTATCCTGAACATCTTTGAAGGTGCCGGCGAAATCCAAGCTCAAGTCATCGCGCGTCGCCTGCTCGAAGACTAGGTTCGGTTAGCCCTCCTAAAGAAGAAAGCCGCTCCCTCATCTGAGGCAGCGGCTTTTTTGTTGGTTTCTCGTGAGAAACGTGCATAAAATCTTGGAGTCTCACGTAGCAGGCAGAGAAAGTTCCTCCCCCGTGAGACAAATCAAAGTGCGTAAGACAATCAAAAAAGGCACCTTTGCAGGTGCCTTTTCCAAGTGAGAAGTCGAGCATCCGTTGCGCCGAGGCGACTGCCGATGTGGGTCCCGACTTTACATCTTTAGATTTAGGATCGCGAGCGCACTATTTCAAGAGAAATGACCTCCAGAGAGATTGAGCATCTTGCGAATTTCATTTCAGCCGAGCGGCTTGATAAACTCCTGAAACTGACAGGTGATTTGCAAGTTGCCATTAAAATCCATCAGGACACTTTGGCTTTTAATTGCCAGCTCATTAAGGTAGTTGCAACGATCGAGATCGCTTTGCGTAACACGATATACGCCAACATTATGCATCATTTCGAAGCAGCCAATTGGTTACAACAGCCCCCTGTTAAGTTGAACCTAGAAGACGGCGACAGGAAAAAAATTGTCAAGGCGTTAGATAGTGCCAAACGATCAGAATACGCCAAAAAGAGCCAAGCTGAGAAAGCTGTTCTGAAGGCCGAGGTCTTTCCGAAAGGCAAGCCTAAAGATATCAAGCCATTTAAATACGTACAAAGAAAGCGCGAGAATATTCCCGTCTCAGACGGTAAGATAATTGCAGAGCTTACTTTTGCGTTTTGGAAGCGCCTCTATGCAGCGGAATATGAGCATCAGCTTTGGCGCACGACGCTAAAGCGGACATATCGGAACAAAAGCCTGAAACGTTCAGAGGTGTCCGCGCAGCTCGAAATCGTCTATCAGATGCGTAATCGGCTCGCGCACCATGAACCGGTGGTCGGTGACCGCTTTCATAAGCTGATAGGTGCAATTAGGTTTGTGCTGCAAGAGTTGAACACCAAAGCGTCAAGTTCACCGCATCCCTTAGAGAAATTGCTTGCTGCAGACGTGCAGCAAGCAATCAGCCTTCAATCCGCTTTAGAATCCTCGCTTGCGCCTTACCGGGATAAGGCCATTTAGTTTGTGAGCTTTGCGACGGCCACGCCACATCGATTGTTTGCCCACTAGGTTGTCGGTAACCCTAAGCTAAAGCTTAGGCTAGCCTACCCATGTTGACCTAAAAGTTTGCCAAGCGGGCCAGACGACGCACTTCAGAAGCGGCGCGATCTTCTTTGCTGCCGCCTTGGCGACGGCTGAGGGCGGGCTGGAATGCGATCGCGGCATGTTCGGTGCAATAAACTGCGCCGGAGCTGCATTGGGCACCGCAGAACCCGAAATCAGGATCGCCTGGGTCACCAATTGGCCATTTGCACATATTGGTGCCCAATTGCAGCACGCCAATCAAATCGCCGCGCTTCTGCGGCGGGGTAACGGCCTTTGGTGCTGGCTTGATGACGGGGGTTGGTGCCGTAGGAGCCAGAGCTTTAACGGACGCCTCTACTTTGGAAGCCACAAGCGGCGGCGCAACCAAAACTGGGCGCGGACGCGCGGTTGGTACCGGAATCCGCTTGATTGGACGCGACGGAGCCGCCCGACCTGCCAAGCCTAACCGATGGACCTTGCCAATCACGGCGTTGCGGGTCACACCGCCCAATTGCTTGGCAATTTGACTGGCTGAGAGTCCATCTGTCCACAACTTCTTGAGTAGGGTGACGCGATCGTCCGTCCAGCCGTTGGTCATGAATATCCCCATATCTTGTGCCCGGCTTTGAAGGCCAGCTAATTGAGTGCCCACCCATAGTAGCTTCACGACTCATTAACACAAGGGCTAGTGATAGGGTTTTCCACAAATATGGGCTCCCCTCTACATGTTGATAACACCAGATATTGTGGGTGGGCCTTTGGGGTGCTCAATCGGGGTTTTTCGTCAGTTCATGCGCTAGAATGACCGCATTGCTCCGAATCGGGGCAGAGAGAGGCCATGCTTATGGATGCCTCTACCCTTGTTGCGCTAATTTCCTCACGGATCTGTCATGATCTCGTGTCCCCAATCTCCGCTTTGACTACGGCGCTGGACATTCTCGACGATGACCACGGTGCAGACATGCGCGAACAGGCGATGGATTTGATCCGGACCTCTGCCGGTCAAGCCGCAGTGAAGCTCGAATTCATGCGCGCTACCTTTGGGGCGGGCACGACCGGTGTTGGCACGGCGGACTTGGGCGAGTTGCGCGAGTTGTCTAAGCGCTTTGTAGAGAGCCAAAAGCCCGAACTCATCTGGACGCTGGCGGTACACACTGCCCCACGCGCGGCGGCGAGGATTTTGATGAATTTGATCCTTGTGGGCCTAGATTGCCTGCCACGCGGTGGGCAATTGGAAGTTACGGGCGGACAGGAAGGCGACAAATTGACCCTGAACGTCATTGCAACTGGCACCCGGGCAACGTTGAAGCCAGCGGTGCGTGCAGGCTTAGCTGGTGAGATGCCAGAGGGCGGCTTTGATGGCCGCTCTGTCCAGCCTTATCTGGCCTTTATTACGGCTGCCGGGGCTCGTGCCGAACTTGCCGCGCGCGAAAGTGAAGAACGGGTTGAACTTATTGTTCGCATGGCCGCATAATACTGCACTTTGGCTTAAAATTTAGTCCTGTCTTAACCGTCCGCCGTCACTGTACTCAAAGGATTGGCGTTCAGCGTTAGTTTCAACGCGTCGGCAAAGGGCTGGTTTTATGGATGAACTACTGGGCGAATTCATAACTGAGACAAATGAATTTCTTGAAACGGTCGATACCCAGCTTGTTGTTTTTGAGGCCGACCCCACTGACGGTGATACCCTCAATAGTATTTTTCGGTTGGTTCACACGATCAAAGGAACCTGCGGCTTTTTAGGCCTGCCCCGCTTACAATTTGTCGCCCATGCCGGTGAAACACTTCTAGGCAAATTCCGTGACGGAACATTGGTGGCCACGCCAGACCAAGTGCAGCTGGTCCTCGAAAGCATTGACCGCATCAAAGAGATATTGGCAGGATTAGAATCAACCGGTGCCGAACCCGAAGGCGATGACAGCGCCTTGATTGGTGCGTTGGAACTGGCCGCCGAAGGCCGTCCAGCACTAAGCACGGCCCCCGCACCAGAACCTGTCGTTGCCGCACCGGTCGTCGAAGCCCAACAAGTATCCACCTCCGGTCTGCGGTGGGACGCCGACCTAGGCCGCGAATTGCGCCCCGGAGAAGTCTCGCTGGCCGAATTGGAAGCCGCCTTCTTGTCGACAGCCCCCGATGACGAAATTGAGCGTGGCGCAAGCTCAACCGTAGCACCTGAAGTTTCCCCCCCTGATTTCATAGAGGTTGCAGCACCAATTGCAGAGCGCCGCGCTGCGCCTGAAATGCGTGCGATCAAAGATGAGGATGAGGATACCGCGGCCAAGGGTGGCGCGGTTTCGTCCAGTCAGACCATTCGCGTGAATGTCGACGTGCTCGAAACCCTGATGACCATGGTTTCCGAACTGGTGCTGACCCGAAACCAGTTGATGCAAATGGTGCGCAACACCACCGATAGCGAGTTTAAGGCCCCCCTGCAGCGCTTGTCCGCCGTGACGGCTGAGTTGCAAGACAGCGTCATGAAGACGCGCATGCAGCCAATCGGCTCGGCTTGGAAGAAACTGCCCCGGATCGTCCGCGATGCTGCGCGTGATCTGAACAAGAAAATCGACCTGATTATGGACGGTGAGGCGACGGAGCTTGATCGCCAAGTCTTGGAATTGATCAAAGATCCCCTGACCCACATGATCCGCAATTCGTGCGACCATGGGCTTGAAGCCCCCGCTACTCGGGTTGCGGCTGGGAAGTCCGAGATGGGATCAATCCGCTTGAACGCCTATCATGAAGGCGGTCATATCGTGATTGAGGTCTCCGACGACGGCGCTGGTCTGTCTACATCGCGCATCCGCGACAAAGCCATTAAGAATGGCTTGGTCAGCGAAGAACTGGCGTGGACGATGTCTGACGCCCAAATCCATCGCTATATCTTTGCCCCAGGTTTCTCCACTGCCGCAGCGGTCACCAGCATTTCCGGTCGTGGTGTCGGGATGGATGTGGTGCGCACCAATATCGAGCTGATTGGCGGTACAATTGACCTACAGTCGACCGAGGGGCGTGGCACAAAGTTCTTCATCAAAATCCCGCTTACCTTGGCCATTGTATCGGCCTTGGTCGTTGGCTCTCGCCAGCAATGCTTCGCCATCCCACAATTGTCGATTGTGGAATTGGTGGGTGCAGGTGGCGCTTCTGAGCATAAAGTCGAAGTTCTTAATTCCGCACGGGTTTTGCGCTTGCGCGATCGCTTGTTGCCTTTGGTGGACCTGTCCGAAGTATTGGGCGTGCCACCGCGCGATCCCGCAACTGGCGAGTCGAGCTCTGCCTTTGTCGTCGTGATGCAGCACTCGGGCCAATTGTTTGGCGTGGTTGTTGATGAAGTGTTCGACACGGAAGAAATTGTCGTGAAGCCCCTGTCAAAGGCATTAGCCGACGTGGGCACCTTCTCGGGCGCGACTATTTTGGGCGACGGCTCGGTCATCATGATCATTGATCCAGGTGCTGTCTATCGCCGCGTCGGCCAAGCTGAAGAAGTTGCTGAAGAAACAATTGAAGCGGTTCAGAAAAAGCGCGGTCAGCGCCCTGAAACCACCTCAATGATCCTCTTCCAAGCCGGCGGTGAACAGCCAAAGGCCGTGCCACTATCCTTGGTGACGCGCCTCGAAGAATTGGACGCAACCACCTTCGAGCAAGGCGATGGCCGCACTTTGGTGCAATATCGCGGCGAGCTGATGCCAATCGTCCCAGCAGACCCCAATACGCCCATAGCCACCACTGGGGTCCAGCCTGTTTTGGTCTTTACCTATAACGGCTTGGCTGCGGGTTTAGCGGTAGACAAGATTGTCGACATTGTCGACGAGGCGCTGGACATTGAAATGGCTGCAGAACGTCCGGGTCTTTTGGGTGTTGCTGTTCTCAAAGGCAAAGCCACGGAAGTTCTCGACGTCAGCCATTATCTAAGCCTCGCTTTGACAAATTGGGACGATCCAGGCGTCAATAAGCCTACCAAGCATATCGTTTTGGTGGAGCGCAACCCATTCTTCCGCAACCTATTGTCGCCGCTCTTGCGCGCGGCTGGCTATGAAGTTGAAGCCGTTGACACGGTTTCAGCAGCTCTTCTTTGTGCTGAATACCGTAAGCCTTCAGCCGTGCTTACCGACATTGATGTCGACGTAGCCTCGGCGCGGCGCTTGTTAAGTGATGATCGCCTCGCAGGCACCAGCATTGTCGCACTCTCTGGCTCGCCCGATGCGGATGCGACAGGCTTTGCGTCGCTGGTTCGAAAGTCTGATCGCAAAAGTCTGATTGCCGCTGTCGAAAACGCCGCCAAATTGGAGATTGCAGCATGAATGCCCTAGCAACGCGCCACGAAAGTGAATTGGCTCTTGCCACGGCTGGAACCAAGGAATTTGTGACTGTCCATGTCGCGGACCAATTGTTTGGTGTCGAAGTTATCGATATCCAAGATGTTTTCTCGCTCAAAAGCTTAACCCCAGTTCCCGGCGCGCGGCCTGAGATTGCAGGTGTCCTAAACCTGCGCGGGCGGATCGTGACTGCGATTGATGCGCGCCGCCGTCTTGGCCTGCCAGCGCGGCCGCAAGGCTTTGCTGGCATGATGGCGGTGGGCGTTGAGTATCAAGGTGAAGCCTATGGGATCCTTGTGGATTCAGTTGGCGAAGTTCTGCGTCTCTCAGACTCTGATTTTGAGCCGAACCCCGTAAATTTGAACCCGAATTGGAAGGATGTCAGCCAAGGTGTTTACCGCTTGGAAGGCCACCTTTTGATGACCCTAAACGTAGACCACCTCCTCTGCGTCGCCACCGCCTAGTACAGGAAATAGTATCATGAAGACTTGCCTTGTTGTCGATGATAGCCGCGTAATCCGAAAAGTTGCGCGGCGTATCTTAGAAGATTTAGCGTTCCGCGTTGAAGAAGCCGGTGATGGCTCAGAGGCGCTCTCCTTCTGCCGCAGCACCATGCCAGATGCGATTTTGTTGGACTGGAATATGCCCGTCATGAATGGCATCGATTTCTTGCGGCATTTGCGCGCTGATCCAGGTGGTGACCGGCCAGTGGTCGTGTTTTGCACCACCGAAAACGATATTTCGGCTATTGCCCAAGCCATTGAATGTGGGGCGAATGAGTACATTATGAAGCCGTTTGACAGCGAAATTGTGCAATCCAAATTTGCTGAAGTCGGGTTGGTTTCGCCCGTATGAGTCTGGCCCCCGCACAACCCCATATAGGCCAAGCTCCCGCGCGTAAAATCCGCGTGCTGGTGGTCGACGACTCTGCGGTTATTCGCGGTCTCGTGACCCGTTGGCTGTCTGGGGAAGCGGATATTGAAGTGGTAGGAGCCGCCGTTAACGGTAAAGACGGGGTCGATCACGCTGAGAAATTCAAGCCGGATCTAATCATTCTCGACATCGAGATGCCGGTGATGGACGGGGTCACCGCCCTTCCTGCAATTCGCAAAGTTGCCCCCAACGCCCGGGTAATCATGGCTTCGACGCTGACCCAGCGTGGGGCAGAAGTTACCATCAAGGCGTTGGCTGCTGGCGCCTCCGATTATATCCCCAAGCCCGATGCGAGCCAGTTGGCAGGTGCTGCGGATTATAAGCGCGAGCTTTTGGCAAAGGTCCGGAGCTTGGGTGCCCGCGCCGTTTCCGCTGCCAACCGAAGCCAAGCCTATAGCTTGGCATCTCTGGGTTCGTCTGGCGCGCGTGCAAACGCGCCCCAGGCACCAAACCTGCGTGTTGTGACACAGAAGCTTATTCCAGAAGCCATTTTCATTGGCGCTTCAACCGGTGGTCCAGAGGCGCTGCGTGAAGTGATTGAAGGGTTGGCGGGCAAACTGCGTGTGCCAATTTTCATCACCCAGCACATGCCGCCAATGTTCACGAAAATTTTGGCTGATCACTTGACTAAGCAGACAAAAGCTTCGGTCGTTGAAGCAAGCGATGGCCTGCAAGCCCAACCCGGCGTCTTCTACATTGCGCCAGGTGATCGCCATATGATTATCAGCAGACATCTCAGTATCACGCGTATCAACTTGAGTGACGCCCCGCCAGAAAACTTCTGCCGCCCAGCCGTGGACCCCATGTTCCGCTCAGCAGCCGAAACCTATGGCGAAAAGGCCTTGGCAGTCATTCTGACGGGCATGGGTCAAGATGGTCTGCTTGGGGCAAAGCCCTTAGTCACCAAGGGCGCGCAATTAATCGCCCAAGACGAAGAAACCAGCATTGTCTGGGGAATGCCCGGCGCGGTCACCCGTGCGGGCCTCGCGACAGCCTGTAAACCTATTGCAGAGATTGCTCCGGCGATTTTGAATATTATGCGTGGAGTAAGTGCATGAAGCCCGCCGATTTTGAGTTTGTTTCAACCATGGTGCGGGAACGCTCTGGCTTAGTCCTGTCAGCCGACAAGACCTATTTGGTTGAGAGCCGCCTGGCCCCGATTGCACGCAAGGATGGCTTTACATCTATCGATGATCTGATCAGCGCGATCCGCATACGCCGCGATGCGAAACTCATTGAATCGGTGGTCGACGCCATGACCACCAACGAAACCTTCTTCTTCCGCGATAAAACGCCTTTTGACATTTTCGAGCAGTCGATCTTGCCAGAATTGGTCGCCCGCAAGCGTGGTGGCACCATCAAAGTCTGGTGTGCAGCGGCCTCTACCGGTCAAGAACCCTATTCCTTGGCCATGATTGCTGAAGCCTTGGGGCCAAAGTTAGGAGGCTGCAAGCTTGAGATTTTGGGCACCGATATTTCTGAGCGCTGCTTAGAAAAAGCCAAGGCTGGCATCTATACCCAATTTGAAGTGCAACGTGGCCTTCCCGTTCAAATGCTACTGAAGCATTTCAAGAAAGAAGGCGATGCTTGGAAGATTGACGATCGCCTGAAAACCAGTATCCGCTATCGCACCATGAACCTGCTGGACGACTTCCGCGCACTCGGCAAGTTCGACGTGATTTTCTGCCGTAACGTGTTGATTTACTTCGACATGCCAACCAAGAAAATGGTCCTCGAGCGTATGGCCCAGCAAGTTGAAGGCCCTGGCTATTTGTTGCTTGGGGCCGCTGAAACCGTACTCGGCGTTACCGATAGCTTTAAGCCGGTAGCCGGTAGCCGTGGTCTATATGTGCAGAACCCCAGCAAAATGGCGGCCAAAGCTGCGGCCTAATCAAACCGCGCTAGCTGTTTGAGATTGAAACGCGCAACTTTGATCCAAATGGATCAAACCGCGCTTATATTAGCCCGCCAAAGCGTCCATCTCTGGCTCAAACAGTACATCAGACCCCGCAGTGACCGAGGCCAATAGGCCCGGCACTTGCGCTAGGACGTTTTCCGCGAAGAAGCCTGCCAGCGAGATGCGTGCTGTCATATAGGCGGCATCGCCTGTTTTGGCCTTAAGATGCGTTAAAGCGGCCAACGCACCCTTAGCCAAGGTCCAGCCGCCCGTGACATCGCCTGCGAGCTTCAAGAACGGTGTCGCACCGGCCAAAGCATCGCGCTTGGCATTGCCCGATTGGGCCCGGATCAGCCAGTTGGCGGCATCAGAGAAGATATCGACCGCTTCGCTGAGGCGCTTGCCAATCCATTTGACCTGCTCATTACCCGCTTGTTCGCAAGCCAGGGCAGTCGCGCGCATTTCTTCGATTAAGGCAGCAACCGGCGCGCCACCATCCATTGTCAGCTTGCGGCTTACCAAATCAATGGCTTGAATGCCATTGGTGCCTTCATAAATCGCGGCAATTCGGGCATCGCGATAAAATTGGGCAGCGCCACCTTCTTCCACAAAGCCCATGCCGCCATGAATCTGCACGCCAAGGGAAGCCACTTCCACGCCCATGTCGGTCGACCAGCCCTTAGCGATTGGGGTCAATAATTCTTCGCGTGCTTTAGCAATCTTGCGCGCCTCAGAGGTTGGCGCGTGTTCGGAGACATCTGACGCCAAAGCCGTCATGTGACAGATCGAGCGGGCGGCAGAGACTTTGGCCTTCATGGTCATCAACATGCGCCGCACATCGGCGTGGTGGAAAATCGGGCTAGGGCCAGCTTCCGTCCAGCCTTCCGCGCGGCCCTGCTTGCGCTCCATCGCGTACTCATAGGCCTTTTGGAAGGCAGCGTCGGCCACGGCAACACCTTGTAGGCCAACATTGAGGCGGGCCGAATTCATCATGGTGAACATATAGGTCAAGCCCTTATTGGGCTCTCCAATCATCCAGCCAATTGCTCCACCCGTGTCGCCATAGGACATGGTGCAGGTGGGCGAGGCATGAATACCCATCTTATGCTCAAGCCCGATACAGCGCACATCATTGTGTATTCCGGGCTTACCCTCTGCGTCAGGGATGAACTTAGGCACAAGGAAAAGCGAGATGCCTTTCACGCCGGCAGGCGCATCGGGGAGGCGTGCCAGAACCAGATGGACAATATTCTCGGCCATCTCATGTTCGCCCCAGGTGATATAAATCTTCTGGCCGAAAATCTTATAGGTGCCATCATCTTGGGGCACGGCGCGGCTTGTCAGAGCGCCAACATCAGAGCCTGCCTGCGGCTCGGTCAAATTCATGGTGCCCGACCATTGGCCAGTCACCAGCTTGGGCAAATAAAGCGCCTGTTGTTCGAGCGTGCCGTGGGCAGACAGCGCCTCAACCGCGCCTAAAGTCAGCATGGGGCAGAGGCCAAAGCTCATGTTCGCAGCATGGACCATTTCGTGCACGGCCAAGGCCACGCCCTTCGGCAAGCCCATGCCGCCAATTGCTGGATCAAATGGTACAGAAAGCCACGCCCCTTCGACAAATTGCTGATAGGCCTCAGCAAAGCCCTCCGGTGAGACCACTGTGCCATCAGCCTGAAGCTGGGTGCCCGCGCGGTCACCGGGAGCGTTCAGCGGGGCGAGGACATCACTGGCGAGTTTTCCCGCTTCAACTAAAATCTGCTCAACCAGATCCGCGCTTGCGTCCAAGAACATCCCTTGTTCCCGCAACGCAGAAAGCCCTGCAATCTCTTCCAAGGAAAAGCGGATATCGCGGACAGGGGCGGCATAGGTCATGGAACTTTTTCCCAGTGGCAGCGGTTTGTGACAATGATAGGAACTTCAACAATCCAAGCAACGGACTGTTTCAGATATTTTGGGTTTTACTACTCGGCAAGTCTGCCAATACCGTCTATCTAACGCAGTGTCGGATGGTTTGCCATGATGCAAGCTGACCAAGACAATCAGCTATAAGGACATTAGACATGCGTCGCACTTTCATTCTCGCTTTCGCAGCCCCCGTCGCCTTGATCGCTTTTGCCGCTATGACGGCTACTGCCGCTACCCCTGCAGCGGACGCTGCGAAGGCCGCTAATCTCGCCGCACAGCCTGCAGGCGTTTACGAAGTTGAGCCAACTCACACTTCCGTTCACTGGCGCCTTGATCACAGCGGCCTGTCCACCTACACCGCACGCTTTGACAAGATCTCGGGCACCATCAATTTCAACCCTCAGAACCCTAGCGCTTCGAGCGCGGACATCACGATTGATGCCACCTCGGTCAATACCGGCCTGCCAAAGTTTGACGCCGAAATCGCCAAGCAAGTTTTCAAAGCCGAAGCCAACCCAACAATCACCTTTAAATCGACCAAATTGACGCCGGTCTCTGCCACGACTGGCACCATGACTGGCGACTTGACGGTAGCTGGCGTTACCAAGCCTGTGACCTTGAACGTGACCTACAATACTGGCCGCAAGAGCCCGTTCCGTGGCGTCCAGAATGTGGGCTTTTCAGCCACCGGTTCGATTAAGCGTTCCGAATGGGGCATGAATAACTGGATTAATTTTGGAATTGGTGATCAAGTGGACCTGATCATCGAAACTGAGTTTTTGAAAAAGGACTAAAACATGACGGGCGAGACTTGGTCAGGGGCTAAAGAAAGCCAATCCTACACAAAAGTAGCCATCCTGTTGCACTGGGTGATCGCTGCGGCAATCCTAGTTCAAATCTTGGGTGGCTGGGCAATGGAAGACCTCAAAGGACCTGAAAAGTTTGAAGCTTTTCAAGTTCATAAGAGTGCCGGCCTGACCATTCTCTTGCTCTCCTTGTTTCGCTTGTTTTGGCGGATGGCCAATCCCCCACCCCCATTGCCCAAAGGAATGAAGGGGTGGGAAGTTGCCGCAGCCAAGTTCACCCACTTCGCGTTCTATGCCCTTATGATTGGCATTCCACTGGGCGGCTGGGTCATCATCTCCACCTCTCCCTATAATATCGCCACCCATTGGTGGGGCCTGTTTGAGTGGCCACGCCTGCCCCTAGCGGATCTGCCGTTCCGCAAGGAGCTCAATGGCATAGCCAAGTCGGGGCATGGCGCTGCTGCTTGGGGCGTTATTGTGCTGTTCGTGATCCATGTGGGCGCAGCAATGAAGCATGTATTCATGGACGACGATGATGTGATGGCCCGCATGGTCCCCTTCATTCGGCCGAAATAAGATAAGGAAACAATCTGATGTTGAAGGTCCTCACGGTCGCCGCTCTGGCGCTCGCAGCCCTAATTGCGCCCTTAAATTCGGCCGCTGAGCAGCCCGGAAAGAAGGCCCCCGCCAGCAAAGCCGCCGCTGCGGGTTGGACGATTGATGCGCGTCAAAGTCGGATTGCCTTTTCGACCAAATGGGCGGGCAATGGCGTCAATGGCACGTTCCGTCAGTGGTCGGGTGACATTAAGTTTGATCCCAACAATCTTGCTGGCAGCCAAGCGGTGATCACCATCATGACCGGCAGCGCCTTTACCGGCGTGAAAGAGCCGGATGACAATCTCGCTACCGCGGACTGGCTTGACGCGCGGAAATTCCCAACCGCCCGCTATGCCACGCAATCGATCCGCTCAGTCGGCCCCGGCCGTTATGTCGCCGAAGGTATTTTGACGGTAAAGGGCATGAACTACCGCGTGCCTTTGCCCTTCACGGTCGCAATTTCCGGCAATGTCGCCACCATGACTGGTCAAGTGAAACTCGACCGGGTGGCCCTAAAACTTGGCCTTGAGTCTGACTCAGGCGCTGAGTGGGTCGCACGCGAAACTGTCGTTAATGTCGCCGTGCGTGCCACACGAAAGTAGCCACACAATCTTGACTCGCAGTCGCTGAGCTTAGCTGGTTGGTTCTGGCGTCATCGACGCTTGCATGGGGTACGAAACGCTTCAAAGTGACGACCTGCATCCGTTCTGTCGGGCTGGCAGGCTTTGGACAGGCCGCTTTAGTCAAGCTGATGGCGGTGTGGTCTCTTCGTGAACGGAATGTGGGGCGCTGCGCACTGTTTTTGACTTTCTGGGCTAAACTGTCACAGGACAAGCCATGGATCAGGAGCCCTTGAACAATGTGCGAGCAGCCGCGGCAGCCTTGGCGCGTGGCGACTTGATGGGCCTGCCGACAGAGACGGTCTATGGCTTGGGTGCTGATGCGACCAATGGTGAGGCCGTCGCGAAGATTTTTGCCGCTAAAGGTCGCCCGCATTTCAACCCCCTGATCTCTCACATTGCTAGCCTCGAAGCGGCAGAAGCGCTTGGGGTGTTTTCACCGCTGGCACGAAAGCTGGCCGAGGCCTTTTGGCCGGGCCCCTTAAGTCTCGTGGTGCCACGCCAGCCCGATTGCGCGGTCTGCGACTTGGCCTGTGCAGGGCTCGATACGATTGCTTTGCGGGTGCCTTCACACCCCCTTATGCAACAGGTGTTGCGCGCTTTTGGTAAGCCGGTCGCCGCCCCTTCTGCTAACGTTTCCGGCAGACCTTCACCGACCACGGCTGATCATGTGCTGGCGGAGTTTGGCGACAAGCTAACTCTCGTGCTCGATGGCGGACCCTGCGCTGTCGGGCTGGAGAGCGCGGTCGTATCCGTGATCGGCGACCAAGCGACCTTGCTGCGTTTAGGGGGATTAAGCCGGGCAGAGCTTGAGGCCGTGGCTGGCCCTCTACTTGCCCCTGATGCCTCTGCCAATGCAGCCCCTGCTTCGCCCGGAATGGTGCTGCGCCATTATGCGCCGCGCGCGCCTGTGCGCTTGCATGGCTCTTCCGCGCAAGCCGGTGAAGTCATGATCGGTTTTGGTCCGGGCTATGAAGGCGCTGACTTTAATCTATCTCCGTCAGGCGATCTGGTTGAAGCGGCAGCCAACTTGTTCGCCATGTTGCGCGCGGCAGACGCCCTAAAGCCCTCCGCCATTGTCATCGCCACGATTCCAGAGACGGGCCTTGGAGAGGCGATTGCCGACAGGCTCCGCCGCGCCGCAGAGCATTGATACTGAAAAGACGCACCCCATGCCCTTGCACGGCCCGCGCAGCGCCGTAAAAGTGACCAGCCCTTCAGCCCATCCATAGGATGTTTCCCAATGACCCCGTTCAAGTCCGCCGCCCTCTCCCGCATCAAGCCATCAGCGACTATGGCTGTGACCCAAAAGGAACGCGAGTTGAAAGCGGCTGGACGCAACACCATTGGTTTGGGCGCTGGCGAACCAGACTTTGATACGCCCGACAATATCAAAGAAGCCGCTATTGCGGCGATCCGTGGTGGCAAGACCAAATACACCAATGTCGACGGCATTCCTGAGCTGAAGGCTGCGATCTGCGCCAAGTTCAAGCGCGAAAACAATCTGACTTATACGCCAGACCAAGTCAGTGTCGCGCCGGGCGGCAAGCCTATTATCTACAACGCCTTCATGGCCACACTAAACCCCGGCGATGAAGTAATCGTGCCTGCCCCCTATTGGGTGAGCTATCCCGACATTGTGCATCTGACGGGCGCGACGCCTGTTATCGTGGAAGCTACTGCCGAAGAGGGCTTCCGCCTGTCCGCTGAAAAGCTAGAGGCCGCCATCACGCCTGCCACCAAATGGCTGATCCTCAACTCGCCTTCGAACCCAACCGGTGCCGCCTATAGCGCCGCACATCTGCGCGCCTTGGCTGACGTCTTGTTGCGTCATCCCCATGTGATGATCCTGACAGACGATATGTATGAGCATTTGCTCTATGATGGGTTTGAGTTCGCCACTATCGCCGCGGTAGAGCCAGCCCTCTATGACCGTACCCTGACGATGAATGGTGTCTCCAAGGCCTATGCTATGACGGGCTGGCGCATTGGCTATGCGGCTGGGCCTGTTTGGCTGATCAAGGGCATGGCTGGCATCATGAGCCAATCGACCTCTAACCCGACTTCGATCAGCCAGTATGCGGCAGTCGAGGCTCTCAATGGCCCACAAGACTTTTTGCCCACCCGCAACAAAGTGTTTCAAGAGCGCCGGGATCTGGTTGTCTCGATGCTCAACCAAGCCTCAGGCCTCACGTGCCCGAAGCCTGAAGGCGCATTTTACGTTTACCCATCCTGTGCTGGCCTAATCGGCAAGAGTACGGCATCTGGCGTGGTCATTGAGAATGACGAGGATTTCGCACGCGAGCTTTTGGAGTCTGAAGGCGTTGCTGTGGTGCATGGCGCAGCCTTTGGCGGCAGCCCCGCCTTCCGCATTTCCTATGCGACGTCCACCGAGACGCTCGAAGAAGCCTGCAGCCGGATTCAGCGCTTCTGTGCGGGTTTGAAGTAGGCCTGCGGTTTCAGGCCAAACTTCCCTTCCTTCTAGGTTCAGGCTAAGAGCGCGCATGGCAGAAACGCTCTCCCTTTTTGCAACACGGCTCTACCGTGCGCCCTTAGGCGGGCGAGCGCCTGAGGACCTGCGCCAAGACTTGGCGGATGCCTGCGATATGCTGGAGCAAGAGGATGCGGCGGGCCGGCGTTGGTGCCGCGACAATGGCTATAAGGGCTATACGTCCTACGCCTCCCTCAATGATTTGCCGACCCGGATCAGCGCCTTTGGGGACTTGAAACGCCAACTCGACAAGCATGCCGCGGCTTTTGCGCAAGAGGTTAGTTTTGATCTGGCGGGTGGCAAGCTGAAGCTGGACAGCCTGTGGGTCAATTGCTTGCCGCCGGGTGGGGTTCATACCGGCCACATTCACCCCCACAGCGTCATTTCGGGCACCTATTATGTCACGCTGCCTGATGGCGCATCCGCGCTAAAACTGGAAGACCCACGCCTTGCTATGATGATGGCGGCACCCACGCGTCTGCCCGAGGCTGCCCAAGATTTACAGCCCTTTGTGTTTCTGACACCGCAGATCGGCGAGGTGATCCTCTGGGAGAGCTGGTTGCGCCATGAGGTGGTGCTCAATCGCGCTAAGTCCAAGCGGGTTTCAATCAGCTTTAACTATGCTTGGGTCTAGGGCCCGTCCATGACCCCTCCGACCCTTTTCCCCTTTGACGAAGATGAGATTGGCGAGACGTTCGTTCGCGCCTCAGGCCCTGGTGGCCAGAACGTCAACAAGGTTTCAACGGCAGTGGAGTTGCGCTTTGACGCTGCTGCTAGCTTGTCGTTTCCTGAAGATGTGCGCGATCGCCTGATTAAGTTAGCGGGATCAAGGGCCACAAAGGACGGGATCATCGTGCTGTTGGCCCAGACCTTTCGTACGCAAGAGCGTAATCGCCAAGACGCGCGCGAGCGGCTGCAAGGCTTGATTAATCGCGCCAGCGTGCCACCTCCGCCGCCACGCAAAAAGACGCGGCCAACCCGTGCTGCACGCGAAAAGCGACTTGAGGGCAAGGCGATCCGCTCGACCGTCAAAAAACTACGTGGCCGTGTGGGTGACGACTGAGCTTTAGCCAACAAAAAAAGAGCAGGAGCTTCCGCCCCTGCCCTCTTAAACACCTATTTGCAAACAGATTAGATGACTTGCAATTCGGTCGCTGCGGTCTTGCCGCGCTCTGTCTTCAGTTCAAAGCTGACCTTTTGGCCATCGTTCAGGCCGTTCAAGCCCGACTGTTCAACTGCGCTGATGTGAACGAAAACGTCGCCGCCACCTGCATCAGGTTGAATAAAGCCATAGCCCTTGGTTGCGTTGAACCACTTAACAATTCCGGTCGCCATCGAGGGACCCTTTCTCATAATTTGGCCGCTTCGCATGCTTACAGCCACAGTAACCGTGCGATATCCGGCACAGCATTCGGCGTCTTAGAACAATGGAAGCAGGCAGGATCTATCTTGCAAAAGGGGGCAAAAAAGACCATGCGACGGCAGTACCAGTTTCGTCGATCAGACGAGTAAATAGCACAGGAATGGCGATCTAACAAATGCAACACTGGACGTGTGGATCAACTTACGTTGATAATCTTCGTAAACGCGACGTTATCGGAGGTGGTCTGGCCGCCCTGATTGCTATGCAATCGATTGCAATTGGGCATAAGAATTTGGGGGTGCCTGCTGCTTCCTGACCGCGTGACAAACTTTAAGCGTCAATTTTTTCACGGACGCCAGGAATGGCTTCGCGTAGGTCAAAGCTGGGCGTGAGTTCATGCTCCTGCGCTTTTTGGATCTGGATGGCCTTAAAAGCCCGCGCCAGGGCAAGCTTACCTAGTGCACGCGGGTCAAGACCTGCTTGGATCTCTGGCGCCATGTTGAGACGGCGGCGCAGCACGCCATTGGCGTAAATGACGTTAGCCCGCAAGAGAGCCGCCGGCGTCATGAACTCAACCGATAGCGAGACATTGACCATCGGCCCATTGACGATGCGATGGGGGGCATTTTGCGCCCAAGTCACCATCATACCGGGTTCCAGCGTCACATCTTGAGCCTCTTGGTCCCAAGCCAGATCGAACGGAATTTGCTCGTCGGTTTCACGCAGCACAACGGCCTCAATCTGTTCGGGGCGAGCAAACGGGGCTTTTGGGGGATAGACGCGGACATGCTTGGTGCCGCGAACTTGCCAGAGCGAAACCAAGGGCGAATCCAGATGATAGAAGACCTGTGCATTCGGCGATGAAATCAGCACCCCGAGGTCGCGCTTCATCGTCTTTAGACCAGAAACATTGGCTTCCTTGTCGTGGAAAATTTCGTCGCACAACGCGGCATACTCAGGCAGATGGGAATTGGTGGCACGCAGGTTCAGCCAAATCCGTCCCTCTTCAACAGCCCGCATCAACTCAGCGCCGCTCATGTCCCCGGCCTTGCCGATGCGCCAGGACTGCCAATCCACCGGATCATGGCCCATCGTAAAGACGCCTAACTTATCGCGTGGATAGGTGTCCAAGAGTGCCGCCAAACCTGCATCAGAGAACATCGGCCATGTGTGCAGATTATGCTCTGCCACAATGGTCTCAGGACCAAAGCGTTGAGATACGTCATTAGGCCAAGAGACGATCAAACCTGGTTTAGTCATCAGAAGACACTCTATCTGGTTGTTGGGCTTTACCGCGCGCCATGAGGCGGCGCGGCGCAGAGGCTACTGCAGCCCAACCCGCATGCAAACGCCCTGCCAAGTCAGGCTCCACGCTTGCGATCAAGTCTAGGCGTTTTCTGATCAAGCCGATTGGGCCTGTATAGGCCGTTGAGAAAGCGGTCGCCGCTCGCCCGATTTGGCCAGCCTGAAAAGTCACCGGATTGCGTGCAAACTGTGATTTATAGTGGCTGTGCCCTTGTGCCAAATCAATGATCTCAATGCCAATATCTTCGGCATGTCGGAACATGTAGGCTAATAAAACAATCCCCGGCGCACACATATGTGCCTTTGGGCAGGCGGAAGCGATCCAAGGATGGTACCAACCGCCTTGACGCACGCCAAATTGCCCTGAAACCAAGTGATCACCAGCGTACAGCGTATTCAGACAGCCACCAAACTCTGGGTTGGTGCGGCTAAACAAGTCCTGCATCATCGCTTTCACCCATTGCGGGCGCAGCACATCGGTTAGACCTGACTCGTGGTACTGATCTATTTTGATCTGCAAAACAGTATCCAGCGCTGATGGGTCTTGGTCGCCGGTTACAAAGCGGATCGGGCCTAATTCCCGCTCCATCTTATTTTCCCGACGCCGCAAATTCTTCGCCCATTTGTGGTTAGCCTTCTGCAGGCGTTCCAACTTTGCGGTGCCACCATCTTTCACACTGATGCGATAGCCCAGTGTCGGCTCTAATTGGACGCTTTGAAACCAACCATGCGGGTCTATCAGGCCCGAGACAGCCAAGCACTCAATCCCAACTTCGGCCAGAAACGCTGTGCCATCAGGCCTTAAGCCAGGCTCACTTACGATGGCTTGATAGTCCGAGAACGGCGCACCAACAGGGCGTGCATGGCCGTGACTGGCCCTATGAAACGCAAAGAATGCCACGTCACGCCCGTCCTTCGTGGCAATGGCCATCTGCACGTCGCCGCGATGGCGCTGAACCAATTGTGCAAAATAGGGCCCTACAAGGGGCGAGCCAAACTCCGGCGTCTCGCGCTGCAGCGCAGCCCAACGGTCAACCTGACCTTCGGTCAGGGCGTCAGCAGAGATCGTGGTGACTTTCACGGGTAACTCCGTCTTTAAAAAACGAACGCGCGCTGAATGTGACGAAACCGGTATCACCCAAATCCTAGGATTGCGTTGACGGGGCTGTGATGGGGGGCACACCCCTTCACCAACTCCGCCAGCATTGGCGCATGCGCCGCTGTGTCCCAAAGGGACTGAAGGGGCTTGCTCTCGCAAGTTTGTTATCCCCGCCGAAGCGAAGCGCAGAGCGGGGACCTCAAAGGACCGCGTGAGCCACTAGCTGCGCATCGATACGCGGTGACATGCGCAGCTAGTGCTGCGCGCTCCTCTTTGCCCCCACCCACACTCATAGCCCCGCGCGGAAAACCACCGGGGTGCACCTTGTAGAGGGGCCGGGGCGCGTGGTGTGCGCCAGATAGGGTGGGCCAGATTAACGGCCTGGCCCGGAATACGACGCAAACCATGCGCCCCGGCTGAAATAAGTACGCGTGCCCAAGGGAAGATCATGAGCCCTCCTCTGTGGTGACATTTCCCCCGCCTGTACATGAAGGCCCATTTTAAGCGCGTTTTGATCCAAAGGAGCAAAGTTGCGCGGCAACAAAAATGAAACGATCCCGCGAGTTTTGTTTCAAGCCTATTGAAAGACTTGACCTCCGGCTTCACACGGCAGTCGGTCTTGAGCACACCGGGCATAAGGACAGCTAATCCTTATGAAAACACGAGGCAGCCACGTCCACCCCGATTAACC
>CAMDDL010000021.1 GCA_945891505.1 Maricaulis salignorans
AGGTTGGACCAAGCCTATTGAAAGACCTGACCTCCGGCTTCACACGGCAGTCGGGCTCGAGCACACCGGGCATAAGGACGAGCTAATCCTTATGAAAACACGAGGCAGCCACGTCCACCCCGATTAACCCCGCTTATCCATCCCCAACCGGTGTCGCCGCTGCAGCAACAACGCCCTCTCGTCGGAGATGGGCTTAGGTTAGGGCAGGTTTGGTGGGTGGGGGATAAGTTTTTATCTATTCGCACTCCCCTCGCCCCACCGGGGAGAGGGGTCGGGGGTGAGGGGGTCTTGGCGCAGTTGCGCGTTGCTACGTGCAATGAAGGCCTCCGCAACGCGCACTCAAAGATTTTCGGTGAAAGGCTGCATGACTAGATTTTGTGAGTGGAAGCCCTCACCCCAACCCGTCGACCTATAGGTCGACCCCAATAGGAGAAGGGCTTTAAAAGGCGCAATACCCTCACCGCGCCGTCAGCTTCGCCGTCAAAGCTCCAAACGCTGCGTCATGGATTGCGGCGGTGAACATGTTCGACAGAACAGGGTGACTTCCAAAGCGGACGATGACAATCTGGTTTGTGGGGTCGATATAGACACGCTGGCCCGCCACGCCGAACAGATTGAAACTTTGATTGGCATCATGGCTGATCCAAAACTGGCTGCGATAAGACCAGTTAAGCCGCGCAGGGATGGGATTTGAGGCCCGAAACGCGGCATTATCGCTGCCGGCCTTGATTTTCTTCACCACAGCAGCAGGAATGATTTGTTGGCCATTGAAACTGCCATCTTGGCGCAGCATTTCACCCAAGCGGGCGAGGTCACGCGCTGTGACATTGAGGCCAGCCGCAGCGATTTCCTGCCCGGCAGGGTCAATCGCCCAAGTTGCGTCGTGCTCAACCCCCAAGCGCTTCCAAACCCGTTCAGAAACGAGCCTTGATAGGCTTTGCCCGCTGGCCCGCGCGATCACCCAGCCCAACGCGTCGGTTGCTGCAGAGCGATAGCGGAAGGGGCCACCGGAATCTGCAAAGCGCGTCTTCAGCGTCGGCAGCGCCTCATAAACGCCCTTTGGTGCCGGGATATTGGCGGGCCCCCAGCCCCAAGCCAAGGCATAACGGTGGATCTCCGCATTTGGATTGGCGTAATTCTCGTCAAAGCTGACCCCGTCGCGCATATCCATAAGGTCGCGCACGGTCGCCGTTTCCCAAGCGGAGCCCGCAAGTTCGGGCACGTAGGTAATGACTTTGGCGGTCTCATCCAGCTTGCCATCATGGATGAGGAGCTCAGCCATGAGACCGACAAAAGACTTGGTGACCGAAAACAACAGATGCTGGCTTTCGGGCGTCATGCCATTGGCATAGCGCTCATAAACGACTTTGCCTTTATGCAGCACCAACATGGCGTCGGTATGGGTTTCGGCCTCAAATTGCGCCCAACTGATTGTCTTGCCGTCCGGCGCGGCAAAGGTCAGTCCATCGAGCGATATTGGCTGGCTGGGCAACAAGCTGACAGGGCCACCGCGCGCCACGCCGCGGGTTGGAAACAACTCTCGTACATGCTGATAGCTCCACCCCGTGTAAGGATAAGCGAGCGCATTTTCGCGCGTGACGCGCTTATCCGCCGGAGCTGGAAAGCCAACATTATAGCCAGACTTCGGCCAATCCAGACGAGGCTGAGGTGCTGGTGGCGTGGTTGGTGCTTGGGCGAATGCCTGGGCACTCATCAAGCAAACAGCTCCTAATATGGCGTATTTCCCGATCCGCATGTTCGTCTCTCCCATCACCTGCTTGATCTGTGTCTAGTCTAGGTAGGCGCTAGCCTAATGGGTTACGGGCGAGGTGGCGAGTAGTGTTTGCATAGCGCACAGAGCGCACACCAAGCGACTTCACCATTTATATGGCAGATTTTGCTAAAGCCCACAGGGGGCCCTCAAGATTTACGGGACGTGTCCTTGGGAGATGGGCTGGCATGACGTCGCTGAGCGTACAGAATTCGAGACTGGCACAGAGTGTAAGCCTCGCCTGCCTCTGGATTTTCAGCCTGATCCTAACCCTCCAATTTCCCCCAACTTGGGATGTGGCGTGGCAGCACCACATAGCCAAAGAAGTTCTTGGTGGGGGAGAGCTTTATCGCGATGTGATCGACCTTAATCCACCCCTCTGGTTTTGGGCGGCGATCCCCAGTGTCTGGTTGGCAGAGATTACCCAGCAATCCTCCTTCGCGATTGCCTCCTTGTTCAATCTTTTGGGGCTTGCCATCGCACTGCCATGTGTTTGGAGCCTTTTGCCGCAGACTTGGACCTAGCTTGGTCGGACGATTTTTTGTGCGGGCCTTATTCTCGCAATTGGCATCCTGCCCTTGGATGAGGCAGGTCAACGCGAACAGGCCTTTTCCTTGGCCTGTGCGGTTTGGGTTGCTATCTTTGCCGCGCGCCTTAATGGGCAAAGAGTTGGGCTTGGTCTAGCCATTCTGGTTGGGTTGATTGCAGCCTATGGATTTGCGCTCAAACACTATTTTGTATTGGTTCCAATTACACTGGAGCTTTGGCTGATCCTGAAGAAGCGTAAGGACTGGCGTCCCTTTAGGCCGGAGGTTGTCACCCTCGCTTTCAGCGCTGTGGTCTATACCGTATCTATCTTAGCGCTTGTTCCGCATTATTTGACCGAAATCGTCCCCCTAACAGCAGCGAGCTACCAAGGCTTCCGGGATTTTGGCGATCAACCCATGCTTGTCGCGATCTCGAAAATTATTGGGCTTTGTAGCATTGCATTCATCCCATTCACCTTAGTCATTTTGAACCGAAAAGCGGCCCCCTTTGAGCCGCTGGCCTTAGGTTTATGTTGGGTCGCTGTAGTGTGCGCTTTCAACGTTTGCATTCAAGCAAAAGGTTGGGGCTATCATTATATGCCTATCAAGGCAGTTATTATCCTCGCAGCCCTAGCCCTTGTATTACACAAGCCAAGCGCGCAGCCCGAGACCAATATTCGCTTCAGCCGATTGGTGGCTGGTACTTTGATCTTGGGCAATGTGGTCATCCCAGGGCTCAAGACTTGGACATTTGTGCATGAAAACGCACCGTTCCCAGAGGGCAGCCCAACTCGTATTGTTCAGCAGATGCTGGAAAAGAGTCCCCGCGACAGCACAGTTGCGGTCCTGTCGTCGGACCCAGGCAATGCCTTTTACCGTCCATTCAAGCAGGAAAAGGCTATCTATTCTCGTTATTTCTCTTTGTGGATGCTGCCCCAATTGCACGCCGACAAGAGCGTGAATGGGCAAGCGATTCTGCAGGATGTTCAGACGAAGATCACACAGGATTTGATGTGTAGTTTTCCAGACATGATCCTGATTGAAACCACGGCTGGCTATAATTCAGACTTGCGGTCCGCCCAGTTTATCGTGACTGACCCGCTGGCTATTTTGAAGCCCCAAGCCGCCTTCCAAAACTGGATGGATCAGAATTACAAAGAAGGCCCACGACCGGGGAACTCAATCCGGGCTTGGTTCCGGACGGACAGCGCTACACCCATAAAGCCCACCACATGCCGAAAAGCCTAAAGCTTGGCAGCAAACACTTTTGCGACATCCTCATCCGTCATCACGCGCAAACTGCCCGCGCCGAGGTCCTCGGGCAGGCCTAAGGCACCAATCTGATCGCGATGAAGTGCGGTTACATGGTTGCCGATGGCGGCGAACATGCGCCGGACTTGATGATAACGGCCCTCATGCAGCGTCAGTATAGCCGAACGCTCCCCCGTCAGTTCTAACTCTGCGGGCAGCAAGGGCTTGGTCTCACCATCCAGCATGAGGCCGCCAGCAGCGAACGTGGCCACTTCAGAGCCATCCAGCGGCCGATCGAGCGTGACGATATAACGCTTGGGCACGTGGTGTTTAGGCGAAATGATTTTGTGCAACAGGTCGCCATCGTCGGTCAGCAATATGAGGCCAGAGGTCTCCTTATCCAGCCGCCCAACGGTTGATAAGGCAGGATCGCGCGCCCGCCACCGGTCGGGTAGCAAGTCATAGATGAGCGTGCCCGCCTCTTTGCGCGAACAGGTCACGCCCAAGGGCTTATGCACCATGATGACCATGCCGGGTAAAGGGTCGAGCTTCTTGCCTCGGATGAGCAGGCGGGCCGGTAAATCAACTTCAAGACGGACGCGCGCGGCCTCATCGCGCAAGATCTCACCATCGAGGGTGATCCAGCCCGCCTTCGTCATTAGGCCAATGTCGCGCCTAGACCCATAGCCCATGTTTGCCAGAAGGCGATCAAGACGGGCGGTTGGAACCGGTCGGCTCATTGGATCGCCTGATAGACTTTAAAGCCTTGCGCCTCAGATTTCAGCGTGAAGCTGGCGAAGCGGGCCTTCAAAATTGCTTCATAGGGCAAATGGCGGTTCGCAGTTAGCCAGAGGGAGCCACCGGGGCGCAAAGCCTCTGCCGCGCGCACAATCATGGCCATACCCAGCGCTTGATCCTCAATCCCAGCGCGGTGAAAGGGTGGGTTCATCACGATGGCGTCAAAGGTCTGCCCAGGTGTGCCTGTGGCAACCAGATCGACCCAGACGCTTGAGAATCTTGGGTCCTGAATGCTCTTATGCGCAGCAGCTATCGCCCTGCGATCCAGCTCAAACCCAGTGACTGCGGTGACTTTTGGGCCCTGCAAGACCTGTTGCGACAACACCCCTGCCCCGCACCCGAAATCGGCCACCTTGCCGGACAAGGCTGGCAAGACATCCAACAAAGCCTTAGTGCCCGCATCCACACGGTCCCAACTAAACAACCCCGGCTGTCCCCAAAAGCCTAAGTCCGGCAGGAGACGCAATGCACCTTCGGCTAGTGCCGCATCCAATCCCCTCAAAGTCCCCGGGCGGGTGCCTTGGCAAATGCGGTGATGGCGTTTGGGTTGGTCCGAGACCATGACACCAAAGCCCATCAAGTCTTTGGCCAGACGTGTGCCGCCTTTGTCCTTTGGGGCCAAAATCGTCAAAGGAGCGCCGGGTGCTAAAGCCCGCAAAGCAAGCGCGATTTCATGGCGGCGCTCAATCGTATTGGATGGCGCCCGCATCACGAGGCCCGCATAGGCCCCTTCTTCCAACGCATCCAAAGTAACAGCGCCCGGGTGCAGCGGGGAAACCTGCACCCCGTCGTGTGGCACCTCGACTAAGCCGGCCGGAATATCGCCATAGATCAAACTTCTGCTCATGAGGCTGATCTGAGCTAGATTGCGTTCAGATACAAGTTCGGCTGGGCAGCATGACTCTTAAACAACAGCGCGCAACTTTGATCCAAAGAAGCAAAGTTGCGCGCTGATATTAGATGGGCATCCGCATGATTTCCTGATAGGCTTGGATGGCCTGATCGCGGAAGGCCAACATGGTTTCCATCTGCACTTCGGCAGCGGCGACAGCCGTGACGACGTCGATCATTTCAGCCTTGCCAGTGACCGCTTGAGCGGCCTGGGTTTCTGCAGCCTTTGTGGCTTCGACCGTGGACGAAACTTGTTGGGCCAACATGGACGAGAAATTGAAGTTGGTATCGGCAATCACTGGCCCCGTGCTGGGGGCGGCACCACCGGCGGCGGCACCATAGGCTTTGGCTGCTAAAAGGGCGGCTGAATTCATAACTCAGGTTTCTCCTGAAAGTACGCGCTTAGCGGCGCAACAAATCAAGCGTGCGAGACATCATGGCCCGCGCGCTTTCAACGACATTTAGGTTAGCTTCATAGGCACGTTGGGCTTCACGCATATCGAGGCTTTCGATCAGCGTGTTGACGTTTGGCATTTTCACATAGCCTTCCGCATTGGCACCGGGGTGGGTCGGGTCATAGCGTAAGCGAAACTCTGATGTGTCCTTCTGGACCTTGGTCATTTTGACTTCCGTTGTGCCATTCTCGCGGTTCAGAACTTGGCCAAATACGCTGACTTTGCGCTGATAGGGGTCGGCATCGGGATTGGGTGCGGTGGAATTGGCGTTGGCGATGTTTTCCGCAATCACCTTCATCCGCGCCGTTTGAGCGCGAAGGCCGGAAGCAGCAACATTGAGCGCAGCATTCATATCTGACATGGCTTATCTTCCTATTGCGGTTTGCGCGATGCCAAGCGCATCAATTGCAAACCTTTTTGATAGAGGCCCAAAGCCGCGTCATAATTCATGCGCGTATCGGCCACTTTGATCATTTGTTCTTCCAAGACGACTGCATTGCCATCGAGCGTCACTTCGCTGTCTGGCGTCTTAATCGCGCGACCAGAACCTGCTGCGGGCGCACCGCCATCCAAGTGCCCAGACCGCGTCGCCGCCATTTTTACTGGCGACAAAGGCGCCGCCCCTGCGAGGCCGCTGCGTGCTTGCGGCATTTGCCGCGCGATTGCGTCGGCAAAGGCGCGGTTATCCAAATCGCGCGGCACATATTTAGGTGTGGACGCATTGGCGACATTCTCTGCCAAGAGCTTCTGACGTTCGTTCAGAAACCCCATACGTTCGCGCAGAACGTTAAAAAATGGCGTGTCGGTGATGCCCATGACATGATCCTTGCGATTCTTCGCATCTGTAATGATGAAGTGATCGTGGTTAAGCACTGATTAATATCCCTGAGGGCCTTTTGTTAACTTTTGATTAACCGGAGCGGGCGACGCGGGGATCAGGCGTGCAGAAGCACGCGCGATCTGGGTGGGATGGCATCTAGGATAGAGGGCTGACCAATGGACTTTTTTGACCTCATTCGGGCGACCGCTGCTTTGGCCGTCACGCTTGGCCTCTTGCTCGGTGCCGCTTGGCTGGCCCGTCGTTATGGTCTGATGCAGGGCCAAATGCCCGGCCTCGCCAAAGGCCGACTGAAATTGGTTGAGCAGCTATGGCTGGATGCCGGGCGGACTCGTGCCATTCTCATTCAGTGCGATGATCAAGAGCATTTGGTCTTGGTCTCCCCCACAGGGGCGAGCACGCTCAGTTCCAAAGCCATCGACCCATTAGCTTCAAAGCCCCCTTCGCTCGCTGTCCCATCTGCTACAGGCACCCCTTCATGACGTCAAAAGCCTCAAACAAAGCCTCCCGCGCCAAAGGCCAATCACGGGCCGACCTCAAACGCCTTCTCAAGCGCTGGCTGATCATTTTTGTCTGTGCCATGGGCGCTTCCATGTTGGGGGTTGCCACCGCCGTGGCCCAATCGATCAATTTGGACTTGGGTAGTGGGACTGGACTGACTGAGCGGGTGGTTCAGACTGTTGCGCTGATCACCATCCTGTCGCTAGCGCCCTCTGTCGTGATCATGACGACCAGTTTTGTGCGGATTGTAGTGGTCTTGTCGCTCTTACGGACCGCCATTGGCCTTCAACAAGCGCCACCCAATGCAGTGATGGTTTCTCTGGCTTTATTCCTGACGGCCTTTGTTATGCAGCCGACTTTCGAGCGTTCCTGGAATGAGGGCATCGCCCCTTTGACCAAACAGGAATTGACGATGGAACAAGCTTGGCCGCGGACCACAGAGCCACTGAAACAATTCATGCTGGCCCAGACACGAGAAAGAGATTTGGAGCTATTTATTCGCCTCGCCCGCATCCCAACGCCACAAAATGCCCAAGCGTTGCCGATGCGCGTGGTTACCCCTGCTTTCATGATTTCAGAATTGCGGCGCGCTTTTGAGATCGGCTTCTTATTGTTCGTGCCGTTTCTAGTGATCGACCTTGTAGTTGCGTCGCTCTTGATGGCGATGGGCATGATGATGCTGCCACCGGTTGTGGTGTCGCTGCCGTTTAAGCTGATTTTCTTTGTGCTCGTTGATGGCTGGCGCTTGGTTGCGGAAAGCCTTGTGCAGAGCTTTAGGGCCGTTCCCCCCGGTTAGCGACCGACCACAGGCCCTTGCGGGGGATCACGCGGAGCTTGCACACCGGCACGTGCAGCAAGACTTTTGGGGGCTGCTTGATTTTGTGCCGTCTTCGGTGCGGTGCTCGCTGATCGCTGTGGAGCACGCTGAGGACCAGACGCGACAGCGGGAGAGCGTTGTGGCGGCAAGCTTGGACGCGCGTCTGGCAACAGGGGTGCCGCTTCCTTTTGGGCTCCCTCAGGCTGAAGCGCCTTTGGCAAGACCGAAAGCAAAGCAGAGGTCAAACGTCCATTCGGATTGCCATCGGTTGGCCCAATCGCCCGCGCAGCTTGGCTGGTCTCGGCTTCTGTTGGGGTCTCGATACGGTTCAAGCGATCCCGCAAGCGGCGCATCAGACCGTCATAGGGGGAGCCGCCGGTGGCGATTTTTACAGCCGATTGTAGCGAAGCACTCGACGGAATGGCACTGTCCGTTACCACTTTGAAGGCTTCGGCATAGGCGCTTTTGCTCATCGCTTGGCCGTGCGTGCGAACAAGCCCGCGATTAAACCCGTCTTCGCGCGCCATAGCTTGCGCAACCGCAACCCGCAGCACTTCGCCTGCATCTTCTGGAGACAAAGTTGGCCGTGCAGGCGGCAAAGAACCGCGCGCATTGGCTGCCGCATTGGGCCAGTCGCCTGCCCGCATGTAAATCTCGGTCCGCACCCGTGCTGCATCGGGGGAGTCGTCAAATTCAATGGTCTCCAGCGCGTGATCCTTGCGACCCAGTTCGGCCAAGCTTGCCGCTTCGATCAAACGGCGCTGTTCATTCAATGGTTCTGGCAAGAGCGACACGCGGCTATTCCAGATCGCCCGCAAGGCCTCTTCAGGACGGCGGTCCATCAAATAAAGTGCGGCAAGATCGGTCGCGACTTGGGCTTTAGAGAAGCCTTCGAGGCGCTTATCGACTTGGTGCTGCAACAATTGCGTGGCTTGGGGTAGCAGATCCAGCGCCACTAAGCGCTCTGCCAAGCCGCGCACCATGCGGTCCCCATCTGGCCCAATCGGAGCCAAAGTACGGAAGTCATAGAAAAGCGCCAAGGCTTGGATTGGGTCCATACCATCCGCGCCGCCTTCGAGGAACAAGAACTTGAACTGTTTGAACAATTCATCGCGAAGACGACGAGCAGCTGGCAGATCAGGACGCAGAGTCGAGGCGCTAGCCATCGTCGTCAGGCCAGAGCGAATATCGCCAGCTTGGATATAAAGGCCCCCCAAACGACGCAGAATGTCCAATTCTAAGTCGTCACCGCGCCACGTGTAACGAAGGGCATCTAGTGCCTTGATCGATTCAATCGGCGGAATTTTGCCGCTCGATTCTCCAAGGTTTGCCTTTTCAAAGGCCGCCCGCGCGGCAATCTCGCGATCGGGTGCCGTCGCAAGCTTGGTCAAGGCAACCAGCGCCTCGTTGACGCGGCCAGTGGCCCCCATAGCGCGGGCAGCCAGTAGTGCTGCTTGCAATTGCGTCAGGGGGTTTTGGGCTTCGCGCTGTGCGCTACTTGAGGTCATGGAGGCTAACGCGCCATCACCCAATTCTAAGGCGGCATTTCCATTGGCGATGTTAAAGCGGGCACGGTATTCCGGCTCAAAATTCTGAAGCGCTGTTTTGCCACGTTCAAACCGGACGCGAGCTTCGCTGGCATTGCCGCTCATCTGCGCAGCCAAACCGGCCCATAATTGTGCGGCAGGATCTTCGGCAACTTCGGGTTCGCTCAACAAATCCAGCGCCGCTTTCCCATGCCCGCCCATCAGGGTGGCGATACCTTCTAGAGCCAACAACTCGGGAGACCGCTCAAGGGCTGGAACGTCAGCGCGTAATTGCCGGATAACGCCAGAGGCCTCCGCCCCCAAATCCCACGCAATAAGGAACCTAGCGAGATCCAATCGGGAGGTGATCTTATTATTGGTATCACCCAATTCAAGCGCGGCTTTGCGACGCAATTTATTGAGGTTATTGGTGAAATCCGCCTTTGGTCCCACTTGCCAAGACTTAAAGTCGATAAAGCCTGGCGCTGCGGCGGGACCTGCACTGGACTCATCTTCCCCAGCCAAGCCTGACAGGGCCATCCCCTGTGGGCGTACGAGCACAAAGCCATCGACATCGCGCCGCAATTCGAAATCATCAGTCCTCGGCACAACCACTAAGCCGTGAAAGGTTTCTGGCAGAACGGCTTCCAAATAAGATCTTTGCGCGCCCAAATTGCTGATTGGGCCTAAGGCCAGCCCGACCAAAAGGGTGTCACCCACCGCAGGGTCCGTGATCATGCCAGTTGCTGCACCATCGGGCACCAAGGCTTTTACCCGGGAGGTGCCGTCCAAAGCTTGTTCGCGCACCAAACCAATTGAGCGGCCGGAAACTTGTTTTTCTGGCGATAAAACAACTTTCCACTTTGGACCGATCGGTGTCGGAGTCGCTTGAACCTCAGGCGGCGCGACAATGCGAACACCTGAAACCCCCTCACCGCGAACTTTCTCAATTCGGCTGACAAACTTGCCACTTGGCACGCGGCCGACATCCACTTCTGCCGCGGTCGCAAACAGCACGTAAATTGAATCACCCCGGCGGTACACGGCGGCTGCGGCTGGGGTTTCAAAGTCAAACTCCAGCTGCATCTCCTTACCGACCATTGCGCTGCTCATGCGGACACGCCCCGTCGGCGCTGGATCTGGCCGCTGAACGATTAAGGCTTCGGCATCAAGCTTGCTGGCTTTCGCTTCTTCGCTCATGGCATCTGGATCTGGCGCTGTTTCCTTCGCCTCACCTGCTTTAGCGCCTTCTTTGGAAGCTTGCTTACCAGCAACAGATTTGGGAGCGGGCGAGCCAATCTTGCCGCTAGCTTCGTCTTGCAATGCTTGAATCGTATCGGCGTTTGCCCCTTCGGGCAGAATGTCGATCAGGATCGCGTTGTTGCCGTCGCGGCTGTGACGCACAACACTATTGGGTGCGACATCGAGCAGGAAGGAAGAATCTGTATCTGAATTATAGCGCGCGGCATCCTCGACCCGTGCCGGAGGTCGATTGCGAATTGCTGCGGTATCAAAGGCAAATTTGCCGGGTATCGCAATCGCTAAGCGGTCGCCCCGGCGGGCATAGCCATGGGCAGGCAAAGGAAACTGATTACCTACCCGCGACAAACGCAGGCGGGTGAACTCCTTGGCCTCAAATACATCCACTTGAACTTTCGGTGCCCCGACCGGCGCAGCCCCATTGATCATTTTTTTGGGTGGGCCAGACTCATCATCGGCTGGGCCTTCACCCGCTTTTCCTGCTGGGTCCGCTGCCGCCAAGGCTTTGGCCTCGCCTTCAAAGGGCGGTGGTGCTTCTGCATTTGCCGTAACGAAGTCAAAAGCTTGCACGTTACCGGCGCGGCTTGTCACCACACGGGTTGGCTGTAACAGGGCGACGCGAATGGTTCGCTTGTCAGTGCTTAAAGCCGCCGAAGCAACAAAGTCTGGCGCGCCTTTAACAAAGTTTGTCGGATCAGCTTCAATGGCGCGCGGCAGACGGATCATTGCAAGGCCATTATTGGGTGTTGCAACAGCCGTGGCGGCAAGATTGGTACCTGCAGGCCAAGCGATCAAGAGGCGTGCATAGGTTGCATCTTGGCTGGCCGAGAGCGTAACCCCTTTGAGGCCTGGTTGGGCCGAAGGTGCCGCACCGGCCGCAGGGGCAGCATTTTGGCCATACGCCATCGGTGGCAACGCAAGTGCCACACAGACAACATAAGCAAGTAATCGGCGCAATTTAGCCATCTGGTCTCTAAGTCAGATCTCTTGTTCTCACTGCCGGACCACGTCTGGCCCAGTTTCTGGAGAAATCTGCTTATGCCTGAATCCGGTTAAGCTCCCCTTACCAGTGAAGACCGACTGAAAGAGGCAGAACTGCGATTAACTTAAGCTTTTGGCCGCTGGGCGGGGTCTGCCGGTGCCTGCCCTGTTGCCGCTTTTGCAGCTGGCTGTGGTGTTGACGGGTTGTTTGGCGCTTTTGGCGTCGGCGCGCGCGGCGCTGTTGGCCCGGCCCCGGCTGGACCTGCCCCTTTGGCATCTAACGCAGCATTGGCCGCAGCCGAACCTTTTGGCGCAGGACCACCTTTGGCTTGGTTATTCAGCGCGGCTTGCTGGCCAGGCGCTTTCGCAGGCGGGGCTTTAGCTGCAGGTGGGGTTGCAGGTGCTGTTGCATTTTGGGGTGCAGGTGGCGGGCTAGCTGCCATAACAGGCAAGGTTGGCGCATCAATTTCAGCCAAACGACGGGTGACTTCGCGTGCACGCTCTGGCGACATTTTAGCCAGAATGAGCGAGAGCGACTGCTCCTTCATTTTCTGCGCGATTTTCAACAAGACCTCGGTGTCCAAACCTTCCCAGACCGCCGCCGCATCCTTGGGCTTCATTTTCTCATAGACGCGGACGAGCGAAGTAATTCGCTGGGATTCCAAATCATCAACTTGGCCCAACAGCTTCTGAAGATTACCTTCTACGGCCTTTAAGGCGCTCATGCGCTCTTGAATCTTCGCGTCTGTCGTGGCGAGCAGGTTTTCCCGCGTGACAATATCGCGCTCGCGCGTGTCGAGGGTTTGACGACGCTCTTGCAAGGTTTGCAGCAGCCGGAACTCAGCGGCGCTAATGCCCGCTTCCTTAGCCAAATCGACAGGCAAGCACATCGGTGGCCCTGCTTTAGGGGCGGCAGCCCCGGCAGCTGGTGCCCCAGCATCAGCAGGTGCGGCAGCTTCTTTTTTCGGGGCTTCGCCTGCGGCCATTGCATTGGTCGCGTCAAATGCAACGCGGCCGACTTGTGCCAAGCCGACCACGCCCAAACCTATAGCCAAAGCCGTTAAAGGCCGAAGCTTAAAACTCATCTTAATCCACCCCACGTTTCAGCCAACGGGCGACCGCGCCGCGCCAGCCGGAAATCTTCTTCTACTTCTTCTTCATCCCAACGCAGGTCGCGCTTTTGCCGAGTTGGTGCAGGTTCAGGCGCTGGCGCTGGCTTCAGCTCGACGGCGCGCGCGGTTGTTACCAGAAACTTCAAGGCCTCAGCCGCCGCGCGGGCCTCTTCAATGTTGCGTTGAAGGTCCTCCCCAGCGGCCTCGGAGACAGACTTTAATGCCGCGACAGAGGCCTCAGCCCGACCGACAGCCAAAGCGAGTTCTGTCGCCGCCGCCGCCACACCGTCCTTGCCTTCACGAAGGGCGGTGATTTTGCGGTCCAGACGGATGCACAAAACCGCGACAGCCAACATCGCAACCGCCAAAATGATCTGCGCAATAGGGATATAGAGGTCGGTCATTGGCTCAAGAGTTCTCGTCTTGCTGAGTTTGTTATTGGCCCATCCAGAGACAAAGCGATCGCACGGCCTATCTTGCCCATGCGGCCTTTGGTCAAAGCTATCTGCCCGCAGCGCAATTCCACGCTGCCGTCTGGGGGCTGGTTCAAGAACACGGTTTCACCGACCTTTAAGTTAAGCAAGCGGCCGAGTGGCACCGGCAGTTCGTCAAGGACAGCTTCAACCTGCATATCCGTGGACCAAAGTTCGGTAGCCAAGTGACCTTCCCAGATATTATCCCGACCAAATTTCTCACCCATGAATTGCTGGATGAGCATTTTACGGATTGGTTCAAGGGTTGCGTAAGGAAGCAAGAGCTCGACCCGACCGCCGCGGTCTTCCATATCGATCCGCATCTTGATCATGATGGCAGCGTTGGCAGGCCGCGCGATGGCGGCAAAGCGCGGGTTGGTTTCAATCCGGTCCAGCGAGAAGTCCACTTGCTTCAGGGGCTCAAACGCGGCCTGCATATCTTGCAAGATCACTTCGATCATCCGCGTCACAAGCATGCGCTCAATCGTCGTATAAGGGCGGCCTTCGATCCGCATGGCGGTCGTGCCACGTCGGCCTCCCAACAACACGTCCACGATTGAGTAAATCAAATTGGAATCAACGGTCATCAGGCCGTAATTGTCCAATTGCTCAGCACGGAAAACGGCCAAAATAGCTGGCAAAGGGATGGAGTTCAGATAATCGCCAAACCGGATCGACGAGATGTGATCGAGGGATACTTCAACGTTGTCGGACGTAAAGTTACGCAAGCTGGTCGTCATCAACCGCACCAAGCGGTCAAAGACGATTTCCAACATCGGCAAGCGTTCGTAAGAAACGAGGGCGGAGTTAATGATCCCGCGGATGCCGTTCTTTTCATCGCCGTCATCATCACCTAGGTCAAAACCTAAGAGCGAGTCGATTTCGTCTTGATTCAGAACCCGTTCGGCACCAATAGCAGAGGCAGAAATGGTTTTGCCGGTTTCACCACCGACCATGGCTTCCCATTCGGCGGCAAAGGCATCATCGCCGCCGCCACCCGTGGCATCGCCCGCGGTCTCTGCTTCCCAAGCGGCCGCCATTGCATCTTGATCAAGATCATCCGCCATTATTGAACCAACATTTCTTCGATGAGAACCGCATCGACTTGGGCTGGCGCAATTGCCAAATTGACCCGCTTCAAAAGCTCAAGCTGCAACCGGGAATAGCCAGCAGAGCCCGCAATATCTTCCATGCGCAGTTCACGAAGGAAGCCTGTATATTGATCAAGAATGCGGGGCAGAAGCGGCTCAATCGTCGCTGCAGTTTCCATGTCCTTGGCTTGCAATGTCAGACGAAGTTTCAAATAAGCAGGGCGCGAGTCAGCGGTGGCAATGTTGACGATCAGGTCTGGGAGCGTGACGAACCCTTCCCCGTTAGGACCTTCAGCCAGTTTTATACCGCCTTCTTTCTTTTCACCGCCCTTGCCTTCTTTGCCCTCTTTGCCTTTTTCCTTTTTCTTTTCGTCCTTTTTCTTCTTGTCCTCTTCCTTGCCCTTTTCACCGTTCGCATCGGCAACGGCAGCAGGCTTCTTAGCGAAGACTAGAAAATAGGCTGCAGCACCACCGCCACCTAAAAGCAAAATGGCAGGTAGAACGATGAATAAGATCAGCTGTTTGCCGGCAAGCTTCTTCTTGCCACCCGCGCCTTCTTCCCCTTCAGCACCATCTGCGCCTTCAGGAGGGGCGTCACCCTTTTTCTCTTTTTTTCCGGCCATTAGAGTCTCTCATTGGCGTGAACGAGCACCGACTCAGCGGGCACGCATGGGCGTTTCTAGTCCCCAGAATTAAGCCAATCGTGGTTAATGAAATGTCACCAAATCTTAACCATGCGGCAAAAACTGCCCAGAGACAGACCAAAAACGCCCAATGCGGCCAATTCTTCACGGCATCATCTGCCGAACTCGAGCGCCAACCATTTTATACTATTGAATTTTAATGATTAATTCTTGGCCCGGCGCTTGCAAGGTGTAGGGCCTGGCTCAGAGAAGTTGGTGCCAAAGCGCATCGTGAGCTCACCTAGAAGGTAAATTTAGAGATGGACAATACACTTCTCATTACTCTTTCGGCCCAAAATGCCTTGCGGCGACAAATGGATGTCGCGGCAAACAACATGGCGAACGTCTCCACCGCTGGCTTTAAGTCAGAATCGGTCTTGTTTGAGCCGGTCATTCGCCGGCCCGCCTCCATTGCTGAAAGACCGAAGACGGTTGAGTTTGTCCGCGATTATACGATCGCGCGCGACTTCCGCCCCGGTGCCCTGCAGCGCACAGACAATCCACTTGATTTTGCTTTGGCTGGCGAAGGCTATTTCACCGTCCAGACGCCGCAAGGCAATGCCTATACCCGCGACGGCCGCTTCCAAATGGATACGCAAGGCCGCATCGTAACAGGCGATGGCCGCGCCATTCTTGATACGACTGGCCAGCCCATTACCTTAGACATTACCCAAGGCGAGCCTCTGGTCGCGAAGAATGGATCTATCCAGCAAAACGGCGTGACAGTGGCCCAACTTGGCATCGCGCGGTTTGACCGACCCGGTGCCCTCGACAAAGTCGGTGACAATCTCTGGAGGCCTACCGATGAAGCGGCCCAAGCGGCAGCCGACCCGCAAGTCGTCCAAGGCATGATCGAAGGTTCCAATGTCGTCGCGGTGACAGAGCTTACCCGCATCATGGAAATCAGTCGCGCTTTTGAAAGCGCAACCCGTCTGCAGAAACAAACTGAGGACTTGCGCGGCCGAGCGATCGAACGTCTCGCCCGGGTTCAATCCTAATCTGACTAAAGGACCAAGCACATGCGCTCTATGAATATCGCAGCTACCGGCATGTTGGCCCAACAGCTCAATGTTGAAGTCATTTCGAACAACATCGCCAACATGAACACAACAGGCTTTAAGCGCCAACGGGCTGAATTTCAGGATTTGATTTATCAGAACCTTGAACGCCCAGGTGCGACAACCTCTGACTCCGGCACGATTGACCCAACGGGGGTTCAAGTCGGGTATGGGGTAAAAACAGGCTCGGTCTATCGCATTGCCGAACAGGGCAGCCTGACCCGAACCGACAATAAATATGATATGGCCATCAATGGTCGGGGCTATTTCCAAGTGCTGATGCCAGATGGGCGGACAGCTTATACGCGCGCTGGCAATTTCTCTTCCTCAGCAACCGGGCAAATCGTGACGGGCGAGGGTTATATCGTGCAACCTGAAATCCAGATCCCCGACGGGGCGCTCGACTTCTCCATTTCGCCTTCTGGTCAAGTGCAAGCCATCATCTCCGGCCAAACCGCGCCGCAGGATCTGGGTCAGATTACGTTGGCGGGCTTTGTGAACCCAGCGGGCCTTGAAGCTTTGGGCGACAATCTGCTGGTTGAAACCGCTGCATCAGGGCCTGCCACTATCGGCAACCCAACCGGCCCCGGCCTTGGCTCGATCAACCAAAACTATGTGGAAGCCTCTAACGTCAATCCGGTGTTTGAGATTTCAGCCCTCATCATCGCGCAGCGGGCTTATGAAATGAATTCGAAGGTCATCAATGCGACCGATGAGATGATGCAAGCCACATCTCAAGTCCTCCGGTAGGCCATAGATGACTAATCCCCGCCCTTCGCCACTGATTAACTGGGCTGCTTGCCTCGCGCTCTTGGTGCTGGCCGCTCCTGTCGTACAGACTGGCACTAGCTATGCCCAAGTTGCCCAGAAAGGCTCTGTCTTGTCGCTCAAGGCCAATCCGCGTTCAGACAAGTCCCAAATTACCTTTGGCGATGTGTTCGACAACGCGGGGGCTTCTGCCAATGCACCGATTGCGCGTTCTCCCGGTCCTGGTCAAATGGTCGTCTTTGGCGCGGAACCCTTACAAGCGCGTGCGCGGGCAGCGGGCCTAAATTGGCCAAACCGCGAAGGCGTCCGCCAGATTGTCGTCAATGGCCCCGGCCGCACCGATCCCCTGATCCCATTCCAACCAACAGCCTCACCACCCAGTGTGCCCGACATCCGGCAAAGAGCCAGCGCGGCAGCAGCCCCTACCCGTCCAGAAGCCCTCGCAGTCCTTGGTCGCACGATCCAGCGCGGTGAAGCTATTCAGGCAGAGGATGTGGTGTGGATCGATACACCCTCGACCGCCCCTCGCGATGCGCTGGCAGATCCAGAGGCTTTGATCGGCAAGACCGCCAAGCGCGTTTTGCTCGCCAACACCCCCCTGCGTGCGATGGATGTAATGGACACGCCATCCGTGCGTCGCAATGAGCCTGTGACCCTGATTTATGAAGCCGATGGTCTCAGATTATCGGTTCGCGGCAAAGCCTTGGGCGATGCAGCCATTGGGGCCAATGTGAAAGTTCTAAACCCAAAATCCAACAAAGTGCTGGAAGCCATTGTCGATGGCCCGGGCACGGCCCGCGTGATGCTAAGCCAGCTCTCAGCTCGGGTGCCTAATCAGAATGGAGTCAATTGATGCAAAAGTTCAGCATGGTGATTTTAGCGGCTCTGACCCTGACAGGCTGCGCCTCCACAATCGAAGAAGTGCGCACCGTGGGGAAGCCGCCTGAGGTGACGCCGATTGAAAATCCCGCCTATGCGGCCACGGGGCGTCGCCAAGTTGTGATGCCAATGCCGGCCCAACAGATGAGCCAAGCCTCGTCAAACTCATTGTGGAAAGCGGGTTCTCGGCAATTCTTTAATGATCCCCGCGCCTCCAACATCGGCGATATCCTGACCGTCATGATCCAGATCAATGATCAGGCGCAATTGAACAACTCAACTGGCCGTACGCGAAAATCCACCATGGATGGCGGCGTAACCAGTTTCTTTGGCTTGGAGCAATTGCCGGGCAAAGTCCTCCCAGAGGCATTTGATCCCTCCACCATGGTTGGGGCGAGTTCTAACGGCGCTTTCGCAGGCCAAGGCCAAGTGGCGCGCAATGAAAAGGTCGATATGACCGTTGCAGCTATCGTTACCCAAGTCCTGCCCAATGGCAATTTGGTTGTAGCGGGTCGCCAAGAAGTGCGTATCAACAATGAATTACGCGAGCTTTTGGTCTCGGGGATTGTGCGGCCACAAGATATCACATCGGCCAATCAGGTCCGCCACACACAAATGGCAGAAGCCCGAATCTCTTACGGTGGGCGTGGCCAGATTACAGCCTATCAACAGCCGCCTAAAGGGCAGCAAGTCTTGGGTGCGATCAGTCCGTTTTAAACGCGGGCTGATCGTCTCGGCTTAGTCGTCGCGGTGAATGCGTTCTGAGCGCTCGTGGCGTTCTTGGGCTTCCAAGCTCAAGGTCGCCACCGGCCGGGCCATCAAGCGGCCTAAAGAGATAGGCTCGCCGGTTTCATCGCAATAGCCGTAAGAGCCATCCTCAATCCGGCGCAACGCCGAGTCGATCTTGGAAATCAGCTTGCGTTGACGGTCACGTGCCCGCAACTCAATATTTTTATCGGTCTCAGCAGAGGCACGGTCTGCTACATCTGGCAGAGATACGGTCTCGGTTTGTAGATGCGACAAGGTATCCTTGGAGTCGGCGAGCAGTGAGCCCTTCCAATCCTGCAGCTTTTTGCGGAAATACTCGCGCTGGCGATCATTCATGAACTCTTCGTCGTCGGAAGGCACATAGTCACTTGTCACATCGGTGTTTGGCATAACTATCGTCGTCATGACGTACCCCTGCTTCTGCATGTGATCGATGAAGGCATCGCACGATGTCCTCGCGCTATAGTGAAGCCCGAGACGGCTCGCAAGGCGCAAGAAACATTGGGCTGGGCCCTCTACTGCTAAAACAGCAAGCTACTGGCCGCAACACCCAGAAGGGTTCTGAAACTCGGCTGCCCGAAACCCCTAAAGTGCGCGCTCGAGCTTAGCGAGTTCGACTTCAGCGCGCAGTTCCACATCATCGAGAAGTGCGTTCAAGGCTGGATCATCCACAGCGTCGCGGTGATCACGCAAGGTTTGAGAGAGGCGCGCCACTTGTTCGCGATTGACGCCCCCGCCCAAAATGGCGACGCGTATCTCGTCCAGTTGGTCTAGCAGGGTGGATGAGCGGCGGGTCGCGCGACGGCGGCGCTCAACCACATCATCTTCGCCCTGCAAGGCCAAAAGCGCGCCCACATTGGCGATGGAAGTTGCGGACATCGCGCGATTGACTTGCGCTGGCCCGCCTTCGACCTGCCCGGGCAGCACAAATTCAGGTGCCGCACCGCCGGTGGCACGACGTGCCCCGGAAACAGAAGATGTGGACGTGGGCGCATTAACTTTCATGAGCACGACTCATGGGCCGCCCCGGTTAAGACCTGATTAATGTGTGACACAAGATGGCGGGAAGACGGCAGAATGCCACCAGCCCTAGGCAAACCTTGCCGATACACTCAGCAGCTCACGCGAGCGCGTATTTACGAAAGCATTGTTTTAAAATGATTTTCATTCGCCAGATTGCGGCATGGATTTAGCATGGTCAAAACCAATGACACAGATAATTACGCCCGTATTCCGTCTTGTTTCTGCAGCTCTCATGCTCGGGCTGATCAGCCTAATGTGTGCTTGGCCTGCGCAAGCTTTTGCCCAGTCGCGCATCAAGGATTTAGTGCAGATCGAAGGGGTACGTGACAACCAATTGATCGGCTATGGCATAGTTGTTGGTCTGCCTGGGACTGGCGACGGTCTACGCAATTCGCCCTTCACCAAGCAAAGCTTGGAAGCCATGCTGGAGCGGATGGGCGTCAACACCCGCGAACAAAATCTGCAAACCAAAAACGTTGCCGCCGTCATGGTAACAGCGAGCCTACCCCCTTTCGCTACCCAAGGCACCCGGCTGGATATTTCGGTCTCAGCCTTTGGGGATGCCAAAAGCTTAGAGGGCGGAACGTTGCTGGTAACCCCAATGATGGGCGCTGATGGTCAAGTTTATGCTGTTGCCCAAGGCCAGCTGACGGTCGGTGGTTTTACCGCGACCGGCAATTCTGGAACGAGTGTTAGCCGCGGCGTCAGCACCAATGGCCGCATTGCCAATGGTGCCCTGATTGAGCGCGAGCTTCATTTTGACCTTGCCGGTCAAACCGAACTTCGCCTTGCCTTGCGCAACCCAGATTTCACGACCGCTCGCCGCATCGCCAACGCCATCAACACCAATTTGGGTGTCGCAGCTGCCTCGGTAGAAAACCCTTCAACGGTCGTTCTCTCAAAGCCCATTGGTTATCCAGGCGATATGGTTAGCCTGATTAGCCGGGTAGAGCGCCTGAATGTAACACCCGATCAGGTTGCTAAGATTGTGGTTGATGAAGCCTCTGGCATTGTGGTGATGGGCGATAATGTGCGGGTGTCTACTGTCGCTGTGGCACAGGGCAATCTTACCGTCTCAGTGCAAGAGACCCCCCTCGTCAGCCAACCAAACCCGCTGAGCCAAGGCGAAACCACCGTCGTGCCACGTTCCAGCGTCACAGTTGAAGAAGATAAGGGCGACCTCACCGTTATTCGTGGCGGCGTGCCGTTGCGCGATCTGGTCGAGGGCCTCAATTCTCTGGGCGTCAACCCACGTGACCTCATTCAAATTCTCCAGGCGCTGAAAGCCTCTGGTGCGCTGCAAGCTGACATCGAAGTGATGTAAGGGACCCACAGAATATGGATAGTATCGCCCCCGTAATGCCCTTTCCCCAAACCCAGTCGACCTCGGTTGAGGTGTTGGGTGCACGCGCAAAAACGCTGAAGTCAAACGCCGAGATGGACAAAACCGCGCGGGAATTCGAACGCATGGCCTTGGCGCAGATGTTGTCGCTCATGGAAACAGACACGGACATCTCGGACTCCATGTTTGGCGGTGGTGCGGCAGAGCGCGCATTTCGTCCCTTCTTGACTGAGGAATATGCCAAGGGCTTCAGCGAACAAGGCGGGATCGGCATTGCCACCGCCGTGAAACGAGAAATGCTCAAAATCCAAGAACGTGCACAAGCAGCGGGAGTATAGATCATGACCCTAATGGCCAACGACCCCAGCGATTTACTGGACCAATTGATCCTGTTGACGCGTCGGCTCGCTGATTTGGCCGAGAGACAGGCGGCCTTGTTTGAGGGCAGTCGTTTCTTGGAAGCACAATCCTTGAATGAGGAATCTGCCCGGCTGGCCAATGTCTATGCGCTGGAGAGCCGTCGGATTGCCCAAAACCCATCAATCCTTGAAGGCGTACCCTCCGTTCTGAAGGCGACCCTGACGGTGGAGACAGAACGCTTTAAGGCTGCCATGGAAGCCCATGAGCGGGCCTTGGGAAGGCAGCGGGCCTTGGCTGAGGGTTTGGTGCGCGCCATCGCCGAAGAAGCGGTGGCAGCCCGCCCGACACCTGTGGCTTACGGCCCCGGCGCCCAAGCCTTCCGCGATACCAGCGCCGTTGCCCTTGATCGTCGGGCTTGATCGTACGACTTGAGCTAGCACCTCTCCCCTCGCCCCTACAGGGGAGAGGGGTCGGGGGTGAGGGGTTGTTTGCGCAATAGCGCGCAGCTCCGCACATTCGTTAAACTCATATCACGCATTTAGACAATGTGGGTGTAAGGCCCTCACCCCTCGCCCGCCACACAGCAAAAAGGCCGCCCCGAGGGGCGGCCTTTGTCATTGTAGAAGCCTCGACGGCCTCAGTGCTCAACGTTGCGCCACACTTGGCGGTACGAGAACCACAACAGGGTGGTCAAGAGCAACAGGAAGGCCATGACGCCAAAACCAGTAATCTTGCGTTGGGTCTGATGGGGTTCAGAAGCCCAGCTCAAGAAGGCCACAACGTCACGGGACATTTGGTCAACAGTTGGCTTAACGCCTTTATTGGCTTCAGTATCAGCATAGGTCACTTGTTCATCGACGATTGGAGGACCCATGGCGATCACGCCACCAGGCATGTACGGATTATAGTACTTGCCCTCTGGAATGGACTTACCCTTGGGCGGGGTTTGATCATAGCCGGTCAAGAGCGAGTAGATATAATCACCGCCGAGGTGACGTGCCTTCACCAGAGCCGACATATCGGGAGGCATCGCCCCACCATTTGCCGCTTTTGCTTGGGATGGGTTTTCGAACGGTGACACAAACTTGTCTGCTGGCAGGCCTGGACGTTCTTCCTCATTGCCGTCTGGATCCACTGCTTTCAAGGTGTAGGTGGCGGCAATGGCTTTGATGACTGGGTTTTCGTTCGGGTTTGGATATTTAGGATCATAGAACGGGCCATGTTCATCACCGAGGTTACGGTAATGTAGCAAGTTCATGGAATGGCAGCCCGAGCAGACTTCCTTATAGACTTGGAAGCCGCGTTGTAGCTGGGCCCGGTCAAAGCGACCAAATGGGCCTTCCCACGAGCCATTGACTTCCCGTGGATGCTTGACGTCCCCAGCAGCTTGCGCGCTGCTGGTGAACGCCACGACAGAGACGAGGCCCAAGACCCCGGCGATAAATCGGCGTGCGAAAGCTGGTTTCATTACAAAGTTCCTCATTCCGCCGGTACAGCAGCAGCAGACACGCCTGCCGACTTCTTGTGGGATTGCAGGATCGAGTCCGCAATCGAAGCAGGCGGGGTTTGGGGTTTCTCAATGACGCCTAGAACTGGCAAGACGACCAAGAAATAAGCGAAGTAGAACACCGTGCAGATCAGCGAGATCAACGTCCAGGGTGGTTCAGCAGGCATCGCGCCACACACGGCCAACATCAGGAAGTTGATCACGAAGGCAAACCACCACATGCGGGCCACAGGGCGATAGCGCATGGACTTGATCTTGGACGAGTCGAGCCAAGGCAAAGCGAACAAGATCAGGATCGCGCCACCCATCGCAATCACGCCGCCGAACTTGGCATCGATGATCAAGATATCGAACGTGATGGCCCGCAAGATCGCATAGAAGGGCAACAGATACCATTCAGGCACGATGTGCGCTGGCGTCACTTGGTTGTTGGCAGGGATATAGTTGTCTGGGTGACCCAAAGTGTTGGGGCCAAAGAAGACAAAGCCAGCAAAGATCAGCAAGAAGACGCAAATCGCAAACGCATCCTTGATTGTGTAGTAAGGATGGAATGGAAGGGTTTCTTTCTTCACATCTTGCACTTCAACACCGGTTGGGTTGTTGTTGCCAGGCACATGCAGCGCCCAGATGTGCAACACCACGACACCTGCAATCACGAACGGCAGGAGATAGTGCAGCGAGAAGAAGCGGTTCAACGTCGCATTGTCGACGGCAAAGCCACCGAGCAACCACGTCTTGATCGAGTCACCGATGAAAGGAACCGCACCCACGATGTTGGTGATCACGGTTGCGCCCCACAAGGACATCTGACCCCAAGGCAAAACGTAGCCCATGAAGGCGGTGATGATCATCAGCAAGAAGATAATGACGCCCAAGCCCCAAAGAATTTCGCGAGGTGCTTTGTACGATCCGTAATAAAGACCACGGAAAATATGGATGTAAACGGCCAAGAAGAACATGCTGGCCCCGTTGGAGTGCATGAAGCGCACCAACCAGCCGTAATTCACGTCCCGCATGATGCGTTCGACAGAGTTAAAGGCCATATCGATCTGGGGCACATAATGCATCGCCAAGATGATCCCGGTGATGATTTGGCTGACCAAGCAGACCGCCAAAATGCCGCCGAACGTGTACCAATAGTTCAAGTTCTTTGGGGTTGGAAAATCGACCAGCGTGTCATTCATAAAACGCACGATCGGAAGCCGCGTATCCAACCACTTTTCGAGGTCGGACTTAGGCACATAGCTTGAAGGTCCACTCATGTTCGTATCATCCAATCTTTACGACTGTGCCGCCGGTATAGACGTAGGGCGGAATATAAAGGTTTTTCGGAGCTGGGCCCTTGCGAATGCGGCCAGCGGTATCGTAGTGCGAGCCATGGCAAGGGCAGAACCAGCCACCGAACTCACCAATATAGCCGGGCTCAGCAAGACCGACAGGGATACAACCCAAGTGCGTGCAGTTTGCTTCCATGATCAGATACTCGGGCTTACCGGGCTGTTCATTGGACTGCATGGTGCGCTGATCGTCCGTTTGCGGATCCTTCAGCTCTGCGCCGTCGTCTTTTTTACCTTGCGCGATTTCCTCAGCGGTGCGGTGACGAACGAATAGCGGCTTACCGCGCCACATGATCTTGGTCTGCGAGCCTTGCGCGACTTTCGACACATCAAACTCAATTGATGCCAAAGCGCGCGTATCGGCTGCTGGATTCATTTGATTGATGAGCGGCCAAGCCAGCATGGCGGCACCGCCCGCTGCTACGGCCCCTGTCGCGACATGGATCATGTCACGCCGTGTTGGTTCTCCGGCTTCGCCGGCTACTTCATGATTGGTGGCTGACACCTTGCTACTCCCGCATTCACACACGTCTAAAAGTCGTTTACCGCTAAACGTAGGGCAGTAACGCCTATTGAACGTGCGACGGAACGCCGCATCTCGCGGCACCCCCTCCAAAGATGAGATTGCATAACGTGCGCCTAGCTCTCTTTCAACCAGATATCGCGCCAAATCTTGGTGCGGCCATTCGTCTTACCGCGTGCCTTGGCGTTGGGTTAGATGTCATTGAACCCTGCGGTTTTCCCTTATCAGACAAGACCTTAAAGCGTGCGTCCTTGGATTATGGCAACAAGTGTGACTGGCAGCGTCACGATAGCTTTGCTGCATTTGCAACAGCCACAATGCTAAGAAATAGCAGGATTGTGTTGATCGAGACGGAGGGAAGCACGCGTTTGACCGATTTCGTCTTTGAGCCCAGCGATGTTTTGATGCTGGGGCGGGAAACCGAGGGGACACCCCCTGACGTCATCGCGGCTTGTCAGGCCTGTGTGCGCATTCCCATGGCACCGGGACTGCGCTCTCTCAATGTGGTGACAGCGGGAGCTATCGCCTTAACTGAAGCCATGCGACAAACTGGCGGGTGGGCGACGTTGGATTAGCGTTGTAGGGAGGAAACCGGGACCACTTTCCCGGCGCAAGAACGACAAACGAGGGCAGAATGAGCGAGCAAGACGACCGTAAAGCACAGGCGAGAGCATGGTTTGAAGCCCTGCGCGACCAAATCATGCAAGCTTTTGAAACCCTCGAAGACGAAGCAGACCCTGCCCTTTACCCCGGAAGTCCCGGCCGATTTGTCCGCACGCCTTGGAACCGCAAAGAAGAAGCTGGCGGCGGCGGCGTGATGGGAATCATGAAGGGCCGCCTGTTTGAGAAAGTTGGCGTGCATGTCTCCACAGTCATGGGCACGTTTCCAGCCGATTATGCCAAAACCATTCCAGGTGCCTCTGAGGATCCCCGCTTTTGGGCATCCGGGGTCAGCCTGATCGCGCATATGACCAATCCGCGCGTTCCAGCGGTGCATATGAACACGCGCATGATCGCAACCACTGAAAGCTGGTTTGGCGGTGGCGCCGATTTGACGCCCCTGATGGCCTACCAGCGCACACAGGACTACCCCGACACTCTGACCTTCCATACGGGGATGAAGCAAGCGTGCGATGCGCACGACCCAGCCTATTATGCGAAGTTCAAAGACTGGTGCGACACCTATTTCCATTTGCCCCACCGCGACGAACCTCGTGGAATCGGTGGCATTTTCTATGACCATCATAATACTGGCAATTGGGAGAAAGATTTTGCCTTCACCCAAGACGTCGGACGCGCCTTCTTGTCTGTTTATCCAGAGATCGTGCGTGGCCGCATGAACGAGACTTGGACCGAGGATGAGCGGGAAGCTCAGCTAATCCAGCGCGGTCGTTATGTGGAATATAATCTGCTCTATGACCGGGGCACGACCTTTGGCCTCAAGACCGGCGGCAATGTAGAGAGCATCCTCTCGTCTATGCCACCAGTCGTAAAGTGGCCTTAATTATCTCACCAGAAGCTGGTTAAACTGTAGCCACTTTTGCTCAAGACTTGGCGGGCTTTAACGTTTCAGGCTAAAGCGCCGCCATGATCTGCCGTCCTTTGCCCCTCCTGCTGGGCCTCTCCACCCCTGTTTTCGTCACACCTATACTGGCTCAAGCAACGGCCCCTGCTGCTCTGGAGCGCCTGTACGAGAAGGTCGCCTGCGAAACAGCTGGCCAAAGCTTTACTGGCGCAGATTTGCGTCAGCGCCTGATTGGCCAAGCTGGCCTGACCATGACGGGTGAGCTGTTGAGTGCGATTGAATCGCGTAGCTTGGGCCAGCTTGCAGCGACGAGCAAAGACACCGCCCTATCGGGTCTGCTCGCATCGACTATCGCAGTGCTATCAACGCCAGTGCTAGCTGAGGCTCGCTTCTTACTGACCAGCCAAGCCAAACCCGATGCGCGGGCTCGCGCGATTGCTTTCCTCAATGGCGATACAGATGGCATCAGCTTGGCGTGCAAAGCCGCCTCGCCACCGCCGCCGCCAACCCCGGCTGTCATCGTGCCGCAAAAGGAACCAACCGCCAAGCAACGCGGCTTGATCCTCGCTGACAGCAAGAATGACTTCATCAAACCTGCACGCGAACGTGGCTTTGCAACCCTCGGCTTTGAAGAAGATAAAGCGGCCGATACCCGTCTTTTGAACGCCAGTTTGGCGCTCGCCATTGAGCCCATCTTATTTGCCAAGCCCTCTGAGGCAACTGAAGTACGCTGGACGCCCTTCGTGCAATATAATCGCCATGCGGCGCGCTCCGGGCGGGAAGAGGTCAATGATTTAACGCTCGGCAATAGCTTTATCTTCCGCAATCCCACTCAACCAGGTCGCGCGATTGGCTTTGGTTCATTGGCGTTTCAAACCGATGATGCTGCAAAAGCTGCCGTGTGGGTTGGTGACGCTCTGATTGACTTCCCGCGCGTGCGACCCTGCACCCGTCGCGACGCACTAGGTTGGGCCATGCGCTGCAATCTATCGATCGTAGTCGACTATGCCGACGTTCAAGACCCAGGCGACAGCCAAAAGCTCGCCGAACTCGACGCCTATTTGCGGGGCGGGATGAACTTGGGCTTGAGTGCTGAGCAGGCTTTTGGCTTTGGCGTCATCACCATCTCGAGCAGCTATAATGGCCGCTATGACATCACGAGCCGCAAAGCCTCTGGCGGGATTTTCTCCGTCGGCGCGGGCCTACGACCCTCGGCAGGGTCCAATATCTCGCTGGAGACGCGTTACACCCGCGGCACGACCATCAACACCTTGGTAGATGTCGACAAAATCACGCTGCGGCTGGGCTATCGGCTCTAGGTGTTGAGGACCTAGTAAGCGCAACCGACCTGCAAAATGAAATCTCAACCCATCCTTTTAGATCGCAATTTTTGACTTTCAATTGACTTAATCAATTAAAATCAAAATATTGCTACCGGCGCAATGCTGCCAAATTTGCACCTTGCAACGCAGAACCATTCAGTTAGGCAACCATTTTGGAAGCGATTTCATGCTTTGTTTTCTCGAAAGCAAGAAAACCTCCAAGTAAAACGCCCAGAAAATTGCACAAAGGCGCCAATAAAGGGAACGATGTGTCAGACCAATTCAAAATTCCAGTGATCAAGTAGTATACGAAGATAATCCAAATAGTGATTTTGGCGCATAGTATTAGATTTTTGGGCTTTACGAGTTTCGCGGTCATTCTGAAACTCGCGTACCCTATCAGGACGAAAGCACCAAAGAAGATTGAACCCACCACCAAAGGTCCACCTGTTCTCGAGGCCTGCAAAAGCGAATTTAAGGCTTCAAAAGATAGCATTAATGGTAATGGCAATATGGCCCAACAAAACAACCCCATCACCACAGCCAAGAAATTCCTCATCATGGGCCTATTGCCCCGAATTTCTGCTGCCGATTCCAACGAGGCCGAGGCCAACGACGGTGCTTGTCACGCCTATAGCTAAGATTGACCAATTTCCCTCACTGGCTCCTGCCCAAATTGCTGAAATTGTGAGCGAGACTGGTGCCAGAATCATCGACACTAGCGCCCAGAAGAACCCAATTTTATCCGCTAGAAACCCAAATGAAGCGATCGAACCCCAAAGCCCCCCAATGGCGAAGATCAAAAATCCAGCGAGCGACAAAAAATTCATTGTAAGACCTAACCAGAACACCGACCACGGAATATTTAAAAGTTATTACTACTAGGTTACGTCACCGAAATCAACCTTTAATAAGCGTGGGTCTCATAGATCTTGTGGATATTGCCGCCCCATTCCCCGTGATAGCGTTCGAGCAAGCGTTGGGCTGGGGTCATGCCGCTGGCCGCGATTTCGTCAAGCTCACTTAAGAAGCCTGTCTCATCATCACCTGAAGCATTGAGTTTCGCACGCGCGCGCAAGCCTTGGCGGGCAATCGTCAGCACATCCTTGGCGACATCTTGGGCACTGCGACCGCGAATGGGCGCCTTGAGACCCAAGAAGGGAACGGTGCGGCGCAGACTCTCGCGGTCTTCCGCCGTCCAATCCTTGACGAGCTCCAACGCTGCCTCGGTAGCCGCATCATCATATAGCAAACCGACAAACAGCGCGGGTAAAGCACAGAGCCGCGACCACGGACCCGCATCTGCGCCGCGCATTTCCAAGAAAGTCTTCAGACGCACTTCTGGGAAGCAGGTCGTCAAATGATCTTCCCAATCCTTCATCGTCGGCTTTTCGCCGGGCAATTCGGGCAATCTGCCTGCCATGAAGTCCCGGAACGAACGCCCAGCGAGATTGAGATACTCGCCATTGCGCTTAGCAAAATACATTGGCACGTCGAGCGCCCATTCTGCATAGCGGGCAAAACTCATACCCGGCTCAAACACAAAGGGCAGCATGCCGGTGCGATCGGGGTCGGTATCGCTCCACACATGGGCGCGATAGCTCAAGAAGCCATTGGTGCGACCCTCTGCAAAGGGCGAATTGGCAAACAAAGCCGTGGCAATGGGTTGCAGCGCCAGCGACGCACGGAACTTCTTCACCATGTCGGCTTCAGAGCCGAAGTCTAGATTGGTTTGTACCGTGCAAGAGCGGAACATCATTTGGCGACCAAGACGGCCAACCTTGGGCATGTAATCCCGCATGATCTTATAGCGGCCCTTTGGCATCAATGGAATTTCTTCCAAACTGTGCAAAGGGTTGAAGCCCAGCCCTAAAAAGCCAATCCCCAGCTTGTCGGTGACGGTACGCACGTCTGCCAAATGGGCGCCCACTTCGCTACAGGTCTGGTGCAAATGCTCTAACGGTGCGCCTGACAATTCAAACTGACCGCCGGGCTCCAGCGTGATCGACGCCATGCCCTGCTTTAGGCCAATGATATCATCACCTTCATATATGCCGTCCCAGCCCGAAAGGGTCTTCATTCCATCCAGAAGAGCGCGCACGCCCGTGTCGCCTGAATAGGGAACAGGCGCGTGGGTGCCTTTGTAGAAGCCAAACTTCTCGTGCTCGGTCCCGATTTTCCAATCCGACTTCGGCTTTGGCCCCGCATCAAAATAGGGCAACAAGTCCTCAAATGTCTCGAGGGGGCGGGAGAGGTCTTCTGAATCAGCCATGCACAATGTCTCATACGACGCGAGGTTCACGCGGGTGTGAGTTAGGGCGCGTTTATGACAGGCGCAAGAAGGCCCCTTAGATTTTGCCGTTTTTATACTGTCAGGGCATGCGCAAATTGATGGTTGACGTGGCGGTGCTTGGCTTCGTCCGCCCGCACCGCCAACACCACATCACGCAGTCGCGCATCAGGGGCAAGCTTCCAATAATCAATGGCGATGGCTGGCGCGGCCACATTCTCCAGCCGACCCGCATCGATCTCAGCCAAGTAAGAGGTATAGCTAATCACCGCTTCTTCCTCAAAATAGCCAACCATACGATGGGCCGTACGGGGGAAGAAAAGATAGAGCACAAAGAAGGCATTGAAGAACACACCCTGCGCCAACAGGATCAACATCCGCTCTAGCCAGTTTGGCTGGGCAATGGTCACGAATGTCATCAGGTGCATGCGCTCATTTTGGGATTCATCCAGCAAGGTCTGGATCCAGCCGTGATCATCTTCCATGCGGCGGATGCTGCGCATATGGACCAACATTCCGGCGACCATTCCGGGCACAGCTGCTACGGTTTCCAGCACCACAGCGCGGTGACCATAGCGCTTGGCAAAAAAGCGGTCTGCAAAGAAGCGCAGCGCGCGTGTCATGCCTAAAGCCACTCGGTCCGAGAGATCTTGCGGGGATTGATGAAACTCCAAAGGGTTCGCCGTTTCAAAAGGATAACCCGACGCCGTACTCATGACTGTCTCCTGCCTTTGGGCACCTATCGCAAATGATTGCCCTTAGGTCCAAGCAACAGATGGTGATTAGGTGCCCCTTCGAAAATGCGACGCAATGTCGCCCCCACTTTTGCCCCTTAAATCCAATCGCCCCAAGCGCTTTGGATCAAGGTTAGCCCCGCAAAAGTTGCCGTATCGGCGCGCAAAATACGTGGGCCCAGATTGACGGGGCGAACCATAGGACTGGCGCGCAACTTTTCCCGCTCTGCAGGCGTAAAGCCGCCTTCTGGCCCAGTCAAAAGCGCCACGCGGGCAGGCTTATCGGCCAAGGCTTCTGCCACCGATATGGCATCGCCTGCTTCATCAGCAAACAGGATCAGTCGCTGTTCTGCCTTGGGATCAAGCAGGTTCATGAGACTTACCGCATCGAAAACCTCGGGTACAAACAAGGTGCCGCACTGCTCAGACGCTTCTGCCGCGCGACTTCGCAGCCGCTCAAGGTTGAGCTTGCGGACGATGGTACGTTCGGTCAGCACAGGGCGGATGCGCGCTACGCCCAGTTCCGTGGCTTTTTCAACAATCGTATCGGTGCGGTCGCCCTTTACCGGGGCAAACAAGAGATCGAGATCGCAGACGGGGGTTTGTGTCCGTGTCTGTTCGGCACAAAGCGCTTCTGCCCCCTTCTTCCCAACTTGCGTTAAATGAGCCAGCCATTCGCCATCGCGGCCATTGAACAACAAGACCGCCGCGCCCACAGGCAAACGTAACACATGGGCTAGGTAATGCGCCTGCCCTGCGTCGAGCGCCACGGGCCGATCTTGGCCCAATTCAGAGGCGATATAGAGGCGTTGGCTGGGCTTCATCATTCACTCATTTGGCTAGCCCCCTTGCGCGGGGCGTAAAGTAGCGTGCACACTTCAGACTTATGCCGGAGGAAGCAAGATGGCCAACGACAAGAAGTCCACAAAAGCTGCAAGCGATGCTGCCAAATCCAAGATGACCGATGCCGCATTTCTGGAGCAGTTAGAGCCTCTGCAAGTCGCGCTTGTCACAACCCAGCAATGGTTGATGGAGACCGGGGCAAAAGTGTTGATCATCTTTGAAGGCCGCGATGCAGCGGGCAAGGATGGCACAATCAAGCGCATGATTGAGCATATGAGTGCGCGCTCAACCCGCGTGGTCGCTCTACCCAAGCCTTCGGACCGCGAAAAAACCCAGTGGCATTTCCAGCGCTACGCCGCCCATCTGCCAGCGGCGGGTGAAGTCGTGATATTTAACCGCTCTTGGTATAATCGCGGCGGCGTAGAGCCTGTCATGGGCTTTTGCACGCCTGAAGAGCATGCCGATTTCTTGCGCGATGTAGTGCCGTTTGAAACCATGTTGAGTGAGTCCGGTACCCATATCATTAAGCTCTGGCTAGACATCAGCCGCGAGGAACAGGCCCGACGTCTGGAAGAGCGGCGCACAGACCCCCTAGCCCGCCTGAAGATCAGCCCACTCGATGCCGTCGCGCAAGAAAAATGGGACGACTACACCGCTGCGCGCGACGAAATGCTCAAAGCCACCCACACCGCCCGCACCCCTTGGTTCTGCGTGCGCGCCGACTCCAAAAAACATGCCCGCCTCGCCATCATCCGACACGTCCTGCACCAACTGGCCTGCCCCAAACTGGAGAAACAAGTTCCAGAAGCCTCGAGTGACCTTTTGTTTAAGTTCACGGCTAAGGCCATTAAGGATGGGCGCTTGGCGGATTGAGGGGGGCGTACTTAAAGTGTGAAACCTTGTCCTCCCCCGCGTGCGGGGGAGGTGGCAGCGAAGCTGACGGAGGGGGGACTTCCGCAAGTCAGCATCTCCAAATGCCCCCTCCACCATGCTTCGCATGGTCCCCCTCCCCCGCTCCGCAGGGGAGGACAAATCCCCTCAAGCTGCCCGCAAACCCTTTGGCGCAAGATCATTCAACACCGCTGGTAGCGCTGCAATCAAATCACCCGCAATCAAGCCCGGTCCAACCCGATTAGCCGCCGTCGCATGGATCCAAACCGCGGCGCACGCCGCTTCAAATACGGGCATAGACTGCGCCAATAAACCACCAATCAGGCCAGCCAGCACATCGCCAGTTCCGGCGCTGGCACAAAAGGGGGTAGCCAAATTGGACGATGCCGAACGGCCGTCGGGTGCTGCGACCCAAGTCTCCGCGCCTTTATGCACCACGATAGCGCCCAAATCCTGAGCGAGCGCCAAACTCGCCTCCCCCTTCTTGTCCGGATCAAACGGCCCTGCAAGCCGGGTAAATTCGCCGCTGTGCGGGGTTAAGATGGTTGGGGCGGTGCGGGCTTGTACAGCTTGCCACAAAGGACCGTCGCGGCCGCTTTGGGCAATCAGGGTCAAGGCATCGGCGTCGAGCACCAAGGGTTTCGGAAAGCCCTGCACCATATCCAACAAATCGCCAGCTTGGCCGTCGGCCAACCCAAATGCCGGGCCCAACACAACCGCATCAAAATCCGCACACAGGCTCGATAGGCTTTGCTCAGGCAAGCGCTCGACAATCAAACGCTCGGTCTCATGATAAGCCAGAATGGTCGCCGCTTCAGGGGAAGCGATCAGGCTGACCCACCCTGCCCCGATGCGATGACCTGCAGCGGCAGCTAGGCGCGCGGCGCCGGTTTGCAGCCTACTGCCACAAATGACGGCGAGCCGGCCGCGGCTATGCTTATGCGATTGTGCGCTTGGCCACGGAATGGCGCGGGCTTGCTCGATACGGATCAAGAACTCTGTCATTCACGCCACCGTTTCTGAGGGAGGCGCGCCAAACATCCGCTAACGCGTCCGCTCAAGCTCAACGCCGGAACAAGCAGCGCCTGGCACCGCGCCGGGCTTTTCAACCCGTAGCCGGACACTCAAAATCCGGTTGTCCGTCAATACGGCTTCGCAGACTTTTTCGGCAAAAGTTTCAATCAGATGTAAATGCTCACCGGCTGCAACGTTGCGTACATGAGCGACAAGGCTGTCATAATCGACGGTTTCGGCCAGCTCATCACTGCCAGCACGAACCGATGAACCGACTTGGACCTCCAAATCGACCACCAAAGGCCGCCGCCGTCCCTTTTCATGCGCATAGACACCGCATTCAGCCTCAACCATCAGACCTTTGACAAAAATCTTGGTCGAGACGGCGCGCGTCAGCGCGGCGTCTTCGCCGTTCGATTGCTCAGAAAACGGCTTGGCAGGTGGCTTGGCAGGGCGGCGGATCATGCCGCCTTGGCGCATCACAACGCCCAGTTCAGAGGGGCCTGAAGATTTCATTCGTTGATCCCATCCACATCAGGTGTACGCCAAATCAGGCTTTGCCCGCCATCAACGGCCATGATTTGGCCCGTTATGGCCTCGGCATTTAACAGAAAGCAAACCGCATCTACCACACTTGCGACAGGACTGCCCGTGCCCAACAGCGTTGCATCAACCTGTTTTTGAAAATCCTCCTCAGCTTGACGGATGTTGCGCGCCGTCGGGCCCGGTGCCACGCCATTGACGCGCACGTGCGGCGCTAGGGCTTGCGCCAGCGTATGCGTCGCTGTGGCCAAGGCTGCTTTGGATAAGGTGTAGGTAAAAAACTGCGGCGTTAGCTTGAAGATGCGTTGATCAATCAGATTGACGATGGACCCGGTCTGTCCCTCTGGCAAATCAGCGGCCAAATTGCGCGCCAATTCGCAGGGCACGCGGACATGGACATCGAAGTGGCGATCCCAGCTGGCGCGGGTAAAATCCGATGCCTCATCGCCTTCAAAGATCGACGCATTATTGACCAGCCCGGTAATGGGGGCACCGGCCAGACTGCTGGCCCGCGTGATCAGGCTGGCGACATCGGCCTCCACCAACAGGTCCGCCTGCAGCGCAAAAGCATTTGCCCCTGCTGCCCGCAGTCGTGAGGCGGCCGACTCAGCTTGGGCAATCGAGGTGCTGGCATGAAGGATCAAGGTGTGACCTGCCTCTGCCAGCTTTTCTGCGGTGGCAAGGCCAAGGCGTTGGCCCGCACCAGTTACCAGAATGATTTTGGGGTTGAGTGTCATGGCAGACAAACTAGGGCACAGACGCTTGTAGGGCCAGCCCTGTTCAAGAGCCTGAAACCAGTGGACAAGTTCCCCACTGTAAGTCCGACTTTCCTATTCTTCGATAAAGATTTAAGGCCTATATAAGCAAAGTTATTATCTTAAATGTTCTTTTACAATCTGGTTGCCGCCGTGGATTACTTGCGAACCCTTGATGATATCTTGAGCAACCTGCCGCAGGGCATTCTTGTTCGACGCAAAGACGAAATTCTATTTGCAAACAAAGCTGCTGCACGGGTCTTTGGATTTAACAATGTTCGTGAGTTGATGGATTATCGCGCCGTCAACGCACTCATTGGCACGTTCGTACAGCCGCAAACAAACCCAGAGCAGCGGTTTGCTTACTTCTCAAACAAGGACGGCGATTTGTTTTTTGCCGATGTGACCGAGCGGGTGATCGATTTTCGAGGCCAGCAAGCGGTGCAAATTACACTCAATACGCCGCTTCAGTCGACTGAAGATTTGTCAAATACACAAACCTTGGTGGAGCGTTATGCGTTGGCCCTGCGTCACGTTAAGCTTGGCGTTTGGGATCACGACCGTGTCGCCAACTCCCATTATCTTTCACCATCCTGCCGCGACATTTTGGGCCTTCCCCAGGCAGACTCACGCACATTTCAGTCTGTATTTGAAGACCTGATTTATCCTGAAGATCGGCCTTTGGTGCGCGCAGCTTGTGCAAAGGCATTTGGCGAACGGATCCCCTATGCTGCGCAATTTCGAATTATGCGGCCAACGGGTGAGATACGATGGGTGTCGGTGAGTGGCACAAGCATCCATGACAGCGACGGCCTTGTATTGCGCTTTGCCGGTACAATCGTGGACATCAGCGACCAGAAGCACAAAGAGCGCGAATTGATCGAAGCGCGAAAAACTGCCCAAGCAGGGCTTGAGGCCAAAAACCGCTTTGTATCAGGCCTCAGTCATGAGTTTCGTACCCCCATTCATGCGCTTATGGCCCTACCGCGACTACTCAAGGAACAAGCAAACCGGCCCGAACTAACAGACTTGGTTGAGGCTTCTGAATTAGCCGGTGAACACTTATTGTCGCTGGTTGATTCAGCGCTAGACCTTTCGGGGATAGACTCCGGCACGATGGATGTCCGCACTAACCCGTTTCCGCTCGCCAAGACGTGCATGACAGCCTGTGAGACCATGAATTCGCGGACCGCGGCGCGTCGGATTGACCTTCAACTCGATATAGACCCAGCCGCGCAGGCCAATTTCCTCGGCGACGAGAAGCTGTTCCTGCGGACTCTACAAGCCATGTTGCGCCATGCGATTGAGCGCAGTGGGCCCGGTGTCATGAAGACTCGCCTTAGTTCGGGCGAGAATGGCCATGGTGCCTTGGTCGTTCTCCAAGATGTGGGTGCGCCCTATTCTAGTCTTGAAGCTCGAAGCCTGTTTGAGCCTTTCTCCAGCATTCAAACACCCGATAATCCCATCACGCAAAGCAATGGGATTGATCTGCCTTTGGCGCGAAAACTAGCGCGGGCTATGGGCGGCGACGTCACGATTGCCAAGCGCGGCACCCGCAATGGTTCGATCCAATTTTATCTGCCGCTTGAACGGGTGGCGAGTAATCTGGATGAGCCGATTGGGTCGATCAATCATACCGGCGCTTTATGCATTTTGGTTGTAGAAGATAATTTGATCAATCAAAGGATCATCGCCGTAATCCTTGAACAATTAGGCCATTCCTGCGTGATTGTTGCTGACGGTGTTATGTGTCTGGAGACAATCCAGAAAGCCCGCTTCGATGCCATTTTGATGGATTTGCATATGCCCAACATGGATGGCTATCAGGCCACACGCCAGATCCGGGCTATAGAGGCAGACTTGCAGGCGGTTGATTTTCCAGCGATGCCGATCATTGCTTTGACCGCAGATGCGCGGCCGGAGACGCGCGAAGCCGCCTTTGCGGCGGGCATGACAGGCTTTTTGAATAAGCCGATCTCAATTCCAGAACTTTATGAGGCTTTAGCCCCAATTGCCGCAGCCTTAGCCGAAGAACCCACAGCACAGCGTGGGTAAATCGGCAGGGGCCACTGTACTAGTCTAGGCGCTTGAACTCAATCAGGTTCAAGAGAGCCATGGCACCAGCGGCCAAAACGAGTGCGAGAATGGCATACATTGTGGAAACTCCTTATGTCGTTACTTGTCTCTCTAGCGGCATTGGCACGCGCCGCCAAGTCACCCTATACAAGGCCGCATGCTAAAGTTTTTGCGTAAAGCTGTGATACATACGTGGTTCCGACTGTCGCGCGGGGCGACCTTGGGTGTGCGGATTCTGGCGATTGACGCCCAAGACCGTGTTTGCTTGGTGCGCCACACCTATTTGCCCGGCTGGCACCTACCTGGCGGCGGGGTGGAACGTGGAGAACACGCGCTAGATGCGGCCATCAAAGAAGCGCGCGAGGAAGCAGGCCTGATTATTCGACCTGAAGACTTACGCCTGATCTCCATTCATACCAATTTCGCTTATTTCAAAGGCGACCATATCTTACTCTATCGGGCCGACGCTTGGACAACCCAGCCAACCGACCGCGCCCATGAGATCGCAGAGCATGGCTTTTTCTCGCTGAGCGATTTGCCAATTGGCACAACCGCAAGCACCCACCGTCGCCTTTCAGAAGCAAAAGACGGGCTTAGTTCGCCGACTTGGTAGAGGCTGTTGGGGATTTTGCTGCGGCCTCTGCATCGATCAAATCTTGGACTTGCTTGTAAAAGACTTCCCGCGCGGCCCCCTCGGGCCCATCAGTCGCGCGAGTCCAATTGGCGTTGGAGGCAATCACCAACTTGCGCTTGGGATCGATAAAGATGCCTTGCCCGAAAATGCCCTGGGCCGACACGCTGCCGTCATCATAAGTCCACCATTGATAGCCATAGCCACGCCCCGGCTCGCCATAATCCATTTTCTTGGTGGTCGCTTTGGCAAACCAGTCGGCGGGGACCACTTGGGTGTCCCCAATCTTACCGCCAGCTAACACAAATTGCCCCATGCGCGCATAGTCGCGGATTGCCATCTGCAAACAGCAGCCCGCAATCTCCTGACCCGTGCTGTTGAGGATCCAAGTTGCCTTTTGTTCCATGCCGAACGGCTTCCAAATCTTCTCAGACAGATAGGTCGCAAGTGGCTTCTTGGTGGCAGCACTGACCAAAATGCCAACTAAATTGGTCTCGCCAGTGTTATAATTCCAGAACGTACCCGGCGCGTGGGCACGAGGTAGTTTGCGCATATAGCTGGTCGTGGCATCAACGCCATCATCAGCCTTTGCAGTGTTGAACTTCGCTACATCCGAGTTTGGGTTTTCATAATCCTCATTCCACGCAACACCCGACGACATGGTGAGCAATTGCTCCACCGTCACATCGTCATAGGCAGAGCCTTTGAGGCTAGGAATATAGGTTGAGACTTTATCAGACAGGCTCTTGATATAGCCGTCATGAATGGCGGCGCCCACCAAAGTGGAAGTGTAGGATTTGGCAACAGAGAAGCTTGTCCAGCGACCAGCGGCGTCAAAGCCGAGGCCATATTTCTCAAACCGGACCTTCCCGTCTTGGATGATGACAATGCCAGACGAACGCTGTGCCTGCATATAACCGTCGATATTCGGGATCGCTAAGGGTGCGCCAACGGGCAGGTCTGACGCCTTAGGCCCTGCCTCGACCACATGGCTTTTAGCCAAAAAATCCAACCGATCCATCGCCCGAAACGCGGCATCGCGCTGGGGAATAGACCAGAACAAAACATCCCTATTGGTCGGCAATTGCGCCAGAACGCCTTTGGTCTCTTTGTCCAAGCCATTGAAAGCAAACGCACCCGCACCAACCAAAATGAGCGCAGCGATCCCTAGAACTGGGGCCAAGAAACCTTTTTTCATGAACGCTCCTATGCGTGTTTGCCGCGCACCAGCGCATCATAGGTGTGGACCATATCTTCACACACGCGGCCTGGCTGGTAGTGGATGCCAGCAATCTCTTTGACTGGCGTTACTTCTGCTGCGGTGCCTGTGATGAAGCATTCAGAGAAATTGCCGAGTTCCTCAGGCATGATCGTCCGCTCAACCACTTCATAGCCCTTGTCGCGCGCAAGCCGGATCACGGTCTGCCGCGTGATGCCATTGAGGAAGCAATCGGGCACGGGGGTATGGATAGCCCCGTCTTGGATGAAAAAGACATTCGCACCTGTGGCTTCGGCCACATGGCCGCGCCAATCGAGCATCAAGGCATCTGCATAGCCTTCTGCTTCTGCGGCATGCTTTGAATCCGTACAAATCATATAAAGGCCAGCCGCTTTGGCTTCACAGGGAGCCGTCTTTGGGTCGGGTCTGCGCCATTTGGCGTGGGTCATACGGATCCCGCTCATTTTGTCGGCAAAGTAATTGCCCCATTCCCAAACCGCGACCGCGGCGCGGATCGTGCTTTGTTGCGCTGACACGCCCATCATTTCGCTGCCGCGCCACATGACCGGGCGGATGTAACAATTCTCAAAGCCGTTGCGGGCCATGGCTTCGGCTTTAGCCGACTCAATATCTGCCACTGTGAACGCGGGTTTCATCCCCAAAATCTCTGCCGACCGGAACAGTCGCTCCGTATGCAGTAGGCTTTCGAAAATCTGGCCGTCATAGGCGCGCTCGCCCTCAAAGATCGAGGAGCCGTAATGCAGACCATGGGTCAACACATGCACTTTCGCCTCGCGCCATGGCTTAAATTCGCCGTCCATCCAGATCCAGCCGTCGCGATCGTCGTAAGGAATGAAAGTCATGTGTCTTGCGCCTAGTTCAGTGTATAGGTTTATCAAAGCTTCACAGTCGGTGGGCTTGAACCCAAATGGGATGAGACGCAATCTCTTGGACCAGCCATGACTGTCAACACCTTACCGAATGCTTTTGCCAGATCAAGCAGCCCTGCCGCAGGCGGGCCGCGCCTCTATTTGCGCGAGGATGAGCTCGACCTCGGGGTTTCCTTGATTTTCAAGGCGGGTGATTTGCTGAAGGCGGCTACGCAAGAGCAGCGGCAACAGTATCACGTGTCTTGGGCAGACGTGCGATGTCTGTGTGAGCTCATAGGCAATCCCCTGCCCGTTTTGAAACTTGCCGCAGAACTAGGACTGAGCAAGCAAGCGATGCTGAAGACGCTGGATGGGTTGGAATCACGCGCTTGGTTGAACCGCGCGGAAGATTCGCGCGATGGACGGCGCAAGATTGTTCATCTGACAGCGGAAGGTGCGGCCGTCGCAACAGAATTGGCTTTAGCCATGCGCACGCGTTTGGCTGGTGCTTACCGTATTGCAGGCAGTGAAGCAGTGGCCGGGTGTGACAAAGTCCTCTCAACCCTCACAGAATCGTCCGCCGGGCCCGCCGCATCAGCGCCTTCTGGTGCCGCTTTAGCCCCCAAACCCAATAGAGCCCTCTAATGGCCCCTCCTGCCCAAGCCAACTTTCCAGCCCATTTACTTGTCGTCGATGATGATGATCGCATCCGCAGCCTCTTGAAGCGCTATCTCAGTGGCCTTGGCTATTCGGTAACGGAAGCGTCGGATGCCGCCAGCGCCCGGAAGCTAATGGATGCCTTGATGTTTGATCTGGTTATCTTGGATGTGATGATGCCGGGCGAGGATGGCGTTTCGCTGACCCGTTCCGTTAGGGGTGAGCGCGATACGCCCATCATTCTTTTGACGGCCCTAGGCGATCCCAGCCACCGAATTGAGGGCCTCACGGCGGGAGCGGACGATTACCTCGGCAAGCCCTTTGAGCCAGAGGAATTGGCTTTGCGCGTTGCCGCAATCCTAAAGCGCGCCCGCCCTGCCCCTGCAGCCGACATGCTGCTGTTAGGGTCTGTCACTTGGAACACCACCAAGGGTGAGTTGCGCCGCGATGGGGTTTTGGTGCGTTTGACCGATGCTGAACGGGATTTGCTGGCAGTCTTAGCAGCCAGACCAGGTGCCACCATCACGCGGGAAGAATTGGCGCGCAAAGCAGGTGTGACGGTCGAGCGATCGATTGATGTGCAAGTCACCCGCCTGCGGCGCAAATTGGAAGATGACCCAGCAGAGCCGCATTATCTGCAGACGGTTCGTGGGCTTGGATATCGGTTGATGCATGATGCGTAAGACTGTTTTGCGGCAAGGCCTTTTACGATGGACCTAAAGGCGCTGATCCCGCGCGGGCTTTTTGCCCGCTCGCTCCTTATCATCGTCTTACCGGTGGCGATTATGCAAATCGTCGTGACCTACTTGTTCTTTGATTTGCATTGGGAACAGGTCAGCAGGCGCTTGAGTGAAGGGGCAGCGGGCGATGTTGCCCTCGTCACCCAACTTTATGCCGATAATCCAACGCCTGAAAATCTAGCAGCCATTACCAATTATGCGCGGGCAGACTTACGCCTCTCGGTCGCCCTTCAGAAGCAGGCCAAATTGCCAGAGCGGGAACGCCTTGCCGTGATACCGGCATTTGACCGGACCTTGCGGCGGGCTTTGTCTGGGTCACTGCGGCAGAAATTCTGGTTTGATACGACGCGTTATCCCGATTATGTCGACATTCG
>CAMDDL010000022.1 GCA_945891505.1 Maricaulis salignorans
TTTCTGCCCGATCTTTCTGGCTGGCTAGCAGCATTTTCGCGTTGCGCGCATCTTGGATCGGATCTTTGTGACGCGAGGCGGTCCCTTTTATGGGTCGTGTCTCCAAAAGGCCGGAAGCTGTTCGGGATATGAAACGCTCAGGCGAGTGCGAGGCGATAATTTTGTCCCCCAAACTCAAATAGGCAGCAAACGGCGAAGGGTGACGGCACATTAGGCGGCTAAACAAGGCAAAGGGCGTATCGCCGTGCTCCAGCTGACCTGAAAATCGTGCGGAGATGTTAGCCTGAAAGATGTCTCCTGCCTGAATATAGTCGATGGCTCGCGCGATTTGACTTTCCACCTGCGCCCGCGGTCGGCTTGGGTGCAACGCCAATTCCGTCGGGGGCTCAACCGCCCGGGCGCGCAAGGGTTTTGCCGCTTCAATCTGATCTGAAAGGCTTGAAGCGCGCCTCTCAGCAAGTGTTTGGTCTAATTGCCCGCTGTCTGTGATGCCCCAAGATAATACCCACGCCTGCTGGGTTTCCGCATCAAAGACCGCTAGTGTATCGTACAGCCCCAGCCACACGTCCGGCCAATCATCGGGCCAAACAGAATGACCCGTTTCAGGCAAGCGCTCAAAGGCATGGCCAAGCTCATAGCCCAATAGGCCCGCCCATCCCCCCTGAAATGGACCCAAGTCCGGATGCAGCGTCAGTGCCGACACCGTCAAAGCTTCTTGCAGACCGGCAAATGGGTCACTCTTTGAGCTGCGGTGCCAGATATGGGCGCGGAGAGGCTTTGCCATGACATAGGACCAGCGGGATAAGGCATGTGCGCCCCCTCCGATAAAGCCAAGACAGCCCTCTTCTTGGCCGAAACAGGCCAGCGCCTGCAGGGGAGGTTGCCAAGAAAGGGGGCGAACAAAGGGATGCGTCACGCAGGCGTCTTTAACTCAAATAAGGTTGGCTGTCTGAAACCTAGCCCGAAATCTAGCCGCAACTTAGTATGTACCGCTTTCAAGGCGAGGTGGTTGTTTCACAAAAAACATCAAAACCAGCCCGCCAACGAGCAAAAATCCGGTTGACGCCAAGCCAATCTGTTGGCTTTGAAATGCTTTCGTGAAAACGCCGACCAGAAGTGGGCCCATCCAGACAGTTGCAGACCCGGCTAAAGAATAAAGGCCAAAGAATTCTCCCTCCATGCCCTTCGGAGCAAGGCGGGCCATCAAAGTGCGCGACGAAGCGTAAGCAGCCGTGATTGAAATGGCGATGATAATGGCCCCAGACAGGAAAACCACTTCAGGAAGGGTGGTAAACATGGGTGCGTTCCAGATCGGCGTGTCGGGAACGACATTAAGACCAAACACATGGGTTTTGGATTGAGCAGTCAGAATCAACAGGCAGATCAAAGTTACGCCGATTTCTAGGATGATCGACCATTTGGCACCAATGCGTGTATCGAGCCGGCCAGCAAACAAGCCACCAAACACTGCGAAGATCGACAAGATCACGCCATAGGCCGACATCTCTAACAAGTCCCAACCAAAAACACCTGCCGCCGTCACCCCGGCGACAATCAGGATCGCGGTTTTGCCATCGACATAGAGCATACGTGCAATCAAATAGAGGCCTGCATTCCGGTCGACCCGGAACAGTCTGCCAATAGCCTTAAACATGCCGACCACCCCGTCGATCGCTGCTTTCGAGGGCTTAATGCCAGAGGGTTGTTTGTCGCGCGAAAAGAAAAACAAAGGCAGGGCGGCGATGGCAAACCAAACCGCTGTCATGGGGGCCACGATCCGGCTTGTCTCATGGGTTTCAGGGTTCAAGCCGAATAAGGGTTGGCTTGGCACAAAGCTCCAATCAACCCGCCCCGGAAACGCCAAGCCCCAGAGTACAAAAATCAGAAAAACAACCGACGCCAAATTACCCAGCGCCAGCCCAAGACCTGAGGCATGGGGCAAAGTGGCAGGAGTAGAGGCGGTTGGCAGCATCGCATTGTGAAGGACTTCGCTATAGGCAAACAGGACCCCCAACGCCGTGGTAAGTGCGCCGATCATGACAATCGACAGCCCGCCTTGGCCTGCTGGCAGTGCCCACCACAAGCTAAAAATGGCTAGCACCATAGCAAATGTCACGGCGCCTAAAATCGGCTTGCGATTACCAAAACGGTCAGCAATGGCTCCGAGGAAAGGCCCTGTTAGTGCGACCATGATGCCGGCTAATGTGTGCCAACTGGCAATCGTCGCCTGGCCCACCACGGGATCAGAAAACACGGTCGTCGCAATATAGGGCGCTAAAATATAGATCGTGCACAAAATCACATAGGGGTTCCGTCCAGCCTCGAACCAAGCCCAAGACAGGCTGGACCGGTCGAGCTTTTCGGCGGGTTGCGGGGCAGAAGTGGTTAAGGGGCTGGTTGTCTCAGTCACAGGAGAATCCTTTAGCGCCCTACTGGCGACCCGCCTTATCCATTGGCGTCGCGTATCATGTCCTGCTTAAGCCACACGGTAAAGGGGAGCCTCTTACATGGATAATGGCACCCATCTCTTTCTTTTGCCGCCCTTTACTTTGGCCGGCCCCCCCGCCATTTTGCCGGCACTATCCACAATCGTTTCGGGGGCTACAGCGATGAGCTATGTGTTAATTCATAATCCGGGCTGCGGCTCATCGAAAAAGGGCTTAGAAGTTCTGGAGGCTGCTGGCGTTCAACCGGAAATTCGGCGCTATATGCTGGTTGCAGAACGCTTGAGCGTGGATGAACTCAAGGAGATTGCCCGCAAGATGGGCGATGTATCCCCGCGTGCTTTCATGCGCGATAAGGATGCTGCGGATGCAGGTCTTGCAGCTGACGCCAGTGACGCAGACGTTTTTGCTGCCATGGCGAAGAACCCCAAGCTAATCCAACGTCCGATTGGCATTAATGGCGAAAAGGCTGTTTTGGGCCGTCCGAACGCCGCGCTCCTGACCATTGTTTAAGGCCTTTATCGGCCGCAGCGCGGAGTTGGGGTGTCGATGCTCATACTGGCAGTAGATACAGCGCTTAACGCCTGTTCTGTGGCAATCCTGCAGTCGGGCGAGTTATTGCTATCCCGCGTCGAACCCATGGCGAAAGGACAGGCTGAGCGGCTGGCCCCCATGGCGCAGGAGGTACTGGCGGAAGCAGGGATAGCGCCATCGGCACTTGATCGGATTGCCGTAACGCGCGGGCCCGGCGCGTTCACCGGCCTTCGGATCGGCCTCGCCTTTGCCCGTGGCCTTGCAGTAGCCTTGGATCGCCCATGTGTTGGGATTTCAACATTGGAGGTGCTGGCACATGCCGCCAGTGCCCAGCGGGCTTTGGCGGCGATTGAAGTGGCAGGCAGCTTGTTCGTCGGAGCTTGGGAAGGGCGCGTCTGCGTACTTGAGCCCAGCCGGCTTAGTGCTGAGGATGCGCTTGGGAAACTGAGTGGAGATTGGACCTTGACTGGGCCGGGTGCGCAAGCACTCGCGCGGCTTCGCCCAGATTGGCCCTTAGTCTTACATGAACTGCCAGACCCTGTCGTCTTGGCGCAATTGGCACAGCACCTTGACCCTGCCCTAAATCCCCCGACCCCGCTTTATTTGCGAGGTCACGAAGCAAAACTGCCGGGCGGGCTATCTTTGGAAGTTGATCTCCAATGACTTTGCGGCGGGGGGAGGTGGGGGATGTGTCTGCCCTTGCAAGGATCCATCGGGCCGCTTTTGATCATCCTTGGACAGAGTCTGATTTTTCCGCCTATTTGGCGTCCGACCTTGTGTGGGTGAGCGGCGAGCCACTTGCAGGTTTTCTTCTAATCCGCGCCGTGGGTGATGAGGCAGAGATTTTGACGCTCGCCGTAGAGCTAGCGCATCGGCGTGCTGGCCATGCTGCGGCGCTTGTGGACGCGGCAAAACAAGACCTAGCAAAGACCGGCGTCTCACGTCTCTTCTTGGAAGTTGCCGCCGATAATTTACCTGCTTTAGCGCTTTACGAACGGCAGGGCTTTCTACCGATTGGCGTGCGGAAAGGCTATTATCGTCGCGATGCGGGTCCAAATATGGACGCTAAGCTCTTTTCTTGTGCGTTGCCTGCTGCACTTTGATGTCAAAGCGCTAGACGAAACAGCGCAAACCTCGCATATCTTCAAGATGACGGACGGAACCAACATGCCTGATCGCATTGAAGCCCTTTGCGTGCAAAAAGGACTGCGAATGACAGAGCAGCGCCGGATTATTGCGCGCACTTTGTCAGAAGCAAAAGACCACCCCGACGTGGAGGAATTGCACCGCCGCGCCGCCGCGGTCGATAAGGGCATTTCCATCGCCACCGTATACCGTACCGTTCGCTTGTTTGAAGAAAGCGGCATCTTAGAGCGTCACGATTTCCGCGATGGTCGCTCTCGTTATGAAGAGGCAGGTGCGGATCACCATGATCATCTCATCGATATGAAGACGGGCCGGGTGCTGGAATTTGTCGACCCCGAGATCGAACGTCTGCAACAAGAAATTGCCCGCCGTTTGGGCTATCGTTTGGTAGATCACCGGCTAGAGCTTTATGGTATCCCGCTTGAGGATTCATGATAGATTGGCCCCAAAGAAATAGTGGTGCTTACTGCGTTCTTCATCCCCTAAAAACAAAGGCTGACCCCATGTTCAAAAAGCGACTGATGTCACTGATGCTGATTTCCTGCGCCGCCCTCATGGCGTGCCAACCTGCGGGCGCTAACCAAGACAAGTCTTTGATGGATGGCGTCGATGGGAAGGCCGCAGAAGCGCCTCTGGATGCCAATGGGCAAGCTGCCAAGGAATTTCTTGAAAAGAATAAGAGCGCCCCTGGCGTTGTGACTACCGCTTCGGGTCTACAATATGCCGTCATTTCGAAAGGCCCTGAGACCGGTCCAAAGCCTGCCGTCGATTCCATGGTGCAGGTGAATTATGAGGGCAAGCTTCTCAATGGCGAGGTCTTTGATAGCTCGTTCGCCCGGGGCGAAGCGGCAGAGTTTGAGGTCGGCCGCTTGATCCCGGCTTGGGTAGAAGCGTTGCAAATGATGCGCCCTGGCGATGAATGGACGATTTGGGTCCCACCCGCCATTGGCTATGGAGCTGAGGGCGGTGGTCCCATCCCGCCAAATTCCCTCTTGATCTTCCGGATGAAGCTGGAAAAAATCGTCGGCGGTCCGGAGTCTGATGCCGGTATTAAAGCTGAGAAGGGTGCGACGCGCTGATTTTTGAGGGCGCATTGTTGCATCGCTGAGCAAGCCTGCGCCAAAGCTGGTGACAAGACAGCTTCCTCAGCCTATAAGGGGTCAACAGATCGACTTTGATCGCTTGAGGCGGTCAAAGCGGCTCCGGGTCACCGGGGCCGCTTTTTGTTTGTTCTGAAACCTGCCGACCTTGCTTTGAGGCTGGCGCAATAGATCGAGATACACGTGCGCACAACGTCGCCTCATGAAGACAAACTCTTGGCCTTGATTGAGCCTGCTGCCCGGGATCTGGGCTATGAGATTGTGCGCGTGCGGTTGATGGGGTCGCGCCGCAAAACCTTTCAAATCATGGCAGAGCGCCCAGACGGCCGCATGTCGTCAGGCGATTGTGAAAAACTGTCGCGGGGCTTGAGCCCGCTTTTGGAAGCCGAAGACCCGATTGAGACGGAATATGCGCTGGAAGTCTCGTCGCCCGGTATTGATCGTCCTTTGACCCGCTTTGTCGACTTTGACCGTTGGATCGGTTGGGAAGCCAAGCTGGAGCTTGATCGGGGCATCGAAGGCCGTAAGCGTTTTTCGGGCGAACTGGCGGGCACCGAAGACACCAATATCTGCATCAATCTCGAAGGTGAAGAAGACACAGCCCTCATCCCCTTTGAATGGATCGCCAGCGCGCGTTTAGTGCTGACGGACGATCTGATCCGTGAATCCCTGCGCCGTCGCGGGGCGGACGAAGACGAACTCGAACAACTGGAGAAAGCTCTGGATGATGATCAGGTGGAATTTGTCACCGATGATGTCCTGCCAGATGCAGACCCAGACCTAACCTAATCAGCCCATTCCGTTTCAGAAGGAAGATATCTATGGCCATTTCCGCCAATCGGCTTGAACTTTTGTCCATCGCCCGCTCGGTCGCCTATGAAAAGAATATCGACGAGTCGATCGTGGTCGAAGCGATTGAAGAGGCGATCAGCAAGGCTGCCCGGGCCCGCTATGGTGCGGATCACCAGATCGATGCCCGCATCAATCCAAAGTCCGGCGAGCTGACTTTGAAGCGCAAGCAGACCGTGGTTGCCACGCAAGACGAAGTCGAAAACCCCAGCCAGCAAATCCCGCTGTCGGTTGCCAAGCGCATCGACCCCAGCGCGGAAGTCGGCCATGTCTTTGAAGAAGACCTACCTTTGTTCGACTTTGGCCGCGTCATGTCCTTGACCGGTAAACAAGTGATCACGCAACGTGTTCGCGAAGCCGAGCGCGACAAGCAGTTTGAAGAATACAAAGACCGCGTGGCCGATATCATCAATGGTATCGTCAAGCGTGTTGAATATGGCAATGTGATCGTCGATCTGGGCCGTGGTGAAGGCGTGATCCGCCGTGACCAAACTTTGCCCCGCGAAAATTTGAACATGGGCGACCGCGTCCGTTGCTATATCTACGATGTGCGCCGCGAACCAAAAGGCCCGCAAATCTTCCTGTCGCGCGCCCATCCTGGCTTTATGGCCAAATTGTTTGAAGCCGAAGTGCCTGAAGTTTACGATGGCGTGATTGAAATCAAGGCCGTAGCACGCGATCCATCCTCGCGCGCAAAGATTGCCGTGTTCAGCCACGACAATTCGATTGACCCTGTGGGCGCCTGCGTCGGTATGCGTGGTTCGCGGGTTCAGGCTGTGGTTGGTGAATTAGGTGGCGAGAAGATCGACATCATTCCTTGGTCGCCCGATCCTGCAACCTTCATCGTGAACGCGCTTCAGCCTGCTGAAGTGACCAAAGTGGTTCTCGATGAAGACGAGAACCGCGTTGAAGTGGTCGTTCCTGATGAGCAATTGAGCTTGGCTATCGGCCGTCGCGGTCAAAACGTCCGCCTCGCCAGCCAATTGACGGGCTGGTCAATCGATATCCTGACCGAAGAAGAAGAGCGTTCGCGCCGCGAGAAGGAAGCCAATAGCCGCACTGAATTGTTTATGGGTGCAATTGACGTCGACGAAATGATGGCGCGTCTCTTGGTTTCTGAAGGCTTTGAAACCATCGAGGAATTGGCCTATGTTGAATTAGGCGACCTGCTTCAGATTGAAGGCTTTGACGAAGACGTCTCGGCAGAACTGCAAGCCCGCGCCCGTGACTTTATCGAACGCGCTCAAAACGAACTCAATACCAAACGCGCAAGCTTGGGCGTGGAAGACGAAGTTCTGGGTCTGCCCGGCGTTACCTTGGAAGTCGCCATTAAATTGGGCGAAGGCGGCGTGAAGAATGTTGAAGATGTGGCTGGCCTTGTCTCTGACGATCTTCGCGGCTGGTTTGAAGTCAAAAATGGCGAAAAGACCCGCTTCCCAGGCTTGCTCGAAGGCATGAGCATGAGCGCGGAAGATGCCGACGCTTTGATCATGGCTGCGCGGGTCGCTATGGGCTGGGTCGAAGCTCCTGTGGTTCAGGAAGCCGAAGCAGAGGCGGAAGTTGCCGCCGATGGACAAGAGTGAGCGACGTGAGGGCGCTGGACGTGTCCGGCGCTGTGTAGCAACCGGAGAGGTCCAGCCTGAAGCTGGCCTCATCCGATTTGTGGCTGATCCCGATGGCTGGGTCTTTCCAGACCCAGCTGCACGCGCACCCGGGCGAGGCGTTTGGGTCACCGCAACGCGGGAAGCAGTTAGTCTAGCGGTTAAGAAGGGCGCGTTCTCTCGCGGCCTAAAGCGCGAGGCCAAGCCACGCGAAGATTTGATGGACAAGATCGTCGAGGGTTTGAGACAACGCTGCTTGAGCCAGCTCTCTATCGCTCGAAAAGCGGGTGAAATTGTCCTTGGCAATGATCAGGTGGCGTCTGCTTTGCGCACGGCCAAGCCTGCTTGGCGCATTGAGGCCGTTGACGGATCGTCCGACGGCCGCGGCAAATTAGATGGACTTTCGCTGGCTTGGGGTGGGGTGCCAACTGCAGGCTGTTTCACCGGGGTGGAAATGGGCATGGCGTTAGGACGCGATGTTGTGATACATGCTATCTTAATGCCAGGGCGTTTAGCAGACAGCTGGACGACGGACATCAGGCGCTTAGCGGGTTTTATTCCATTAGTGCCCGATGATTGGCCAAGGGACGGCACCTATATATAGGGTGCAGGACCGTTTGGAACTGGACGAAGCCGATCTTGACCGGCACAGAACGCCCGGGCGGTAATCCTGCTCGAACGGCGGCTTTTGTGCTTGCTGGACCTAATATTGGGGCCAAAGGTCGGTTGAATTTTTACGACGCGCCAATGAGTGCGCAAGGATGAGCATGAGCGACGGTAACGACAACGAAAACCAATCGGGGCGCAAGCCTCTAACCCTTTCCCGCAATGTGGGCGCTGGCACGGTTCGCCAGAGCTTCTCGCATGGGCGCACCAACCAAGTTGTGGTAGAGGTCAAGAAGAAGCGGACTATCGGTCCAGGGGAAGCACCCGCAGCCGGCGCTCCCGGAACTGTCCCTAAGCCTGCGTTCTCGCCGCCGACCCGTCCTGCACCTGCGCCTGTGGCCGCAGCACCTGCGCCCAAGCCTGCTGCACCCGCACCTGTTGAAGAGTCCCGGCAAGCACCCGCGCGCATGACCAAAACACTTGGGCTGTCCGATAGTGAAATGAAGGCGCGCATGGTTGCGCTCGAGCGGGCCCGCGAACAAGAACAAGCCCGCCGCCAGCAGCAATTGGCTGAAGCTGAGTTGCGTCAACGTCGCGAAGATGCCGACCGCCGTCGCGCGGACGAAGAGCGTCAGGTTGCTGAAGCCGAAGCGCAACGCAAGCGTCAACTAGACGAAGAGCAACAGGCTGTTGAGGCCCGTCGCACTGCCGCGCAAGCCACAGCCGACGTGCAATCCGGTGGCCCTGCGCGTGGCCGCGAAGAAACCGCTCCGGCGGCCTATGAGCCTGAGGCCCCTGTTTCTGGTGCCGCTGGTGATGAGGATGCAGGCGAAGCCCCTGCAGGTGAAGAAGGTGAAGACGGTGACTTGCTGTCTGAACTCGGCGGTCGTGTAAAACGACAAAAGGTTGCCGTCGTGCGTGCGCCACCAGTTTCTCGTGCCAAGGGCGCGCAACAGCGCCGGTCGGGCAAGCTGACCATTACTTCTGCCTTGGGTGACGATTCTGACCGTCAGCGTTCGCTTGCGTCGGTCCGCCGTGCCCGCGAAAAGGAACGCGACCGTCGTTTGCGCATGTTGAAGGGTCAAGAGCAGACCAAGCAAGTGCGCGAAGTTGTTGTGCCGGAAGTCATCACCGTGGCCGAATTGGCCAACCGGATGGCTGAGCGTCTGACCGACGTCATCAAATATTTGATGAAGCAAGGTCAGATGATGAAAGGCGCCGATAATCTCGACGCCGATACCGCCGAATTAATCGTCACGGACTTTGGTCACAGCGTGAAGCGCGTGGCAGAATCTGACGTTGAAATTGGTCTGGAAGGTGAGGCTGATACCGACGCCAACCAAGTGCCACGCCCGCCTGTCGTTACGATCATGGGTCACGTTGACCATGGTAAAACCTCGCTTCTCGATGCAATCCGCTCTGCCGATACGGTTAAAGGCGAAGCCGGTGGCATTACCCAGCACATTGGGGCCTATCAGGTTCGTTTGGGCAGCGGCGAGCGCGTAACCTTCTTGGACACGCCGGGCCACGCTGCCTTCTCCAGCATGCGCGCTCGTGGTGCCGGTATCACCGACGTGGTGGTTCTGGTGGTTGCGGCCGATGACGGTGTCATGCCTCAAACCGTGGAAGCCATTAGCCACGCAAAAGCGGCTGGTGTGCCAATCATTGTGGCCGTCAACAAAATCGACAAGCCAGAAGCCAATCCGCAAAAGGTTTTGAACGAACTTCTGCAATATGAAGTTCTGACCGAAGCCGTGGGCGGTGACACCTTATGGGTGCCTGTTTCGGCTAAAGAGCGCACCAATCTGGACACGTTGCTTGAAACCATCCTGCTGCAGTCAGAAGTATTGGACCTCAAAGCCAATCCGGATCGCGCCGCAGAAGGTACGGTTATCGAAGCCAAGCTCGATAAGGGTCGTGGCTCGGTCGCGACCGTTCTGGTACAGCGCGGCACACTCAAGCGTGGCGATTTGGTGGTTGCTGGAACGCAATGGGGTCGCGTGCGCGCCCTTAATGACGAGCGCGGCCAAACCGTACAGTCTGCAGGGCCTTCCCAGCCCGTTGAAATTCTGGGTCTCGATGGCACGCCAGAACCCGGCGACGTGGTTGTGGTCGTGGAAAATGAAGCCCGCGCCCGTGAAGTTACCGACTATCGGATCCGCATGAAGCGGGAAAAGGTCGTCGTACGCCAAACCGCGCGTTCGGGTCTGGAAGCCATGTTGGCCCGCATCAAGGATGCCGAAGTCAAGGAATTCCCGCTCATCGTCAAAGCCGATGTGGGCGGGTCTGCCGAAGCCATTACCGCGGCGCTTGAAAAATTGTCGACCGACGAAGTGCGCGCCAAAGTCATCCATCAGGCCGTTGGCGGGATCACCGAAAGCGACGTGCTATTGGCGAAGTCTTCCGGCGCACCCATCCTCGCGTTCAACACGCGTGCACCCAAGCAAGTGCGCGACTTGGCTGAACATGAAGGGGTTGAGATCCGTTATTATTCCATCATCTACAATCTTTTGGATGATGTGAAAGACATTCTCTCCGGCATGTTGGAGCCAGAGCGCAAAGAAACCTTCTTGGGCTATGCCCAAATCTTGCAGGTGTTCAACATCACCAAGGTTGGCAAAATTGCTGGCTGTAAGATCAATGAAGGCAATATCAAACGCGGTTGCGGTGTTCGCTTGCTGCGCGATGATGTCGTCATCCATGAAGGCAAGCTCTCCACTCTGAAGCGCTTTAAGGACGAAGTCAGCGAAGTTTTGGCTGGCCAAGAATGCGGTATGGCATTTGAAGGCTATCAAGACCTACGCGAAGGCGATCTCATTGAGTGCTTCGACGTGCAGATCATTAAGCGCTCGCTCTAAGCGACCTACCTATTAGAAAAATGCGTGTGGCAAAGCGGAATATGTCTTGCCACACGCTCTCCATCCCTCCGCCTTGACTGGACGAAGCCAGCATGTGCGCATCAGGTGAAACTCATGGCAAAACGTTTCGATAATTCATCCGGCCCGACCCAGCGGCAATTGCGGGCGGGTGAAAATATCCGTCACGTGCTGGTTGAGATTCTGCGCCGCGGCGACATTCGTGATCCGGCTTTGGTCGACAAAAGCATCACGGTCGGCGAAGTCCGCATGAGCCCAGACCTTAAGCACGCCAATATTTTTGTCGCAGCCCTCGGCCTCGAAGATGGCGAGGAGATTGCTAAGGCGCTCAATCGCGCGTCCAAGTTCCTGCGCGGCGAGTGTGGGCGCGCGCTAGAAAGCAAGTTTACCCCAGACCTGCGCTTCTTGGCTGATACGTCCTATGATGCGGCTTTGAAGATGAATGATCTTTTCAACGATCCCAAGGTTCGCGCCGATTTGATCAAGCCGGCGGATGAGGCCTGATGTCGCGCCGCAAAAAGGGCCAAGACATCCACGGCTGGATCGTTTTAGATAAAAGCCTGCATTTAACCTCTACCGATGCAGTAACCCGCGTGCGTCGGGCGTTTGACGCCAAGAAGGCCGGTCATGCAGGCACGTTGGACCCCTTGGCGACGGGCATTTTGCCAATCGCGCTTGGCGAAGCCACCAAAACCGTGGCTTGGCTGATGGAAGCTGAGAAATCCTATCGCTTTACAGTCGAATGGGGTGCTTCAACCGATACCCAAGACCGCGAAGGCAAGATAATCGCCACATCCGATATACGTCCCAGCAAAGAGGCAATCGAGGCAGCTCTGGTTGGCTTTATCGGTGAAATCCAACAAGTCCCGCCCATCTATAGCGCCATTAAAGTGGCGGGCGAGCGGTCTTACGATCTGGCGCGTGATGGCGAAGTGCCTGAACTCAAAGCGCGCACGGTTTTGCTGATTGAAGCGCGTTTGGTTGATGTGCCTGATACCGATCACGCCACGATTGAATGCCGCTGTGGCAAGGGATTTTATGTCCGCGCCTTGGCTCGCGACCTCGCAACCGCCCTGGGTGCTGAGGGTCATGTGAGCGCGTTGCGTCGCACGTCGGTCGGTCCATTCCACGAGAGCGCAGCAATAACACTGGAAAAGCTGCAGGAAGTGTGCAATAGCGACGCCGCGTCCGACAGCCTTTTGCCAGTTGAGACCGCGCTGGACGACATCCCGGCGCTGGCCGTAACAGTGGAAGAGGCTTTCAGGTTGCGGCAAGGCCGCGGGATTGTTCTTCTCCCCCACCAGGTTGAAGAGCTGCGCTCTAAGCGCAGACCCCGTGTTGTATCCGGCGAAGACATGAGCCGAGCAGCACTGGCAACCCTACAAGGCCAAGCCGTCGCTATAGGAGACGCACGCGCGGGACGGTTTGAACCGGTCCGTGTGTTTCAACTCAGTGCGAGCGATTGAACCCGCCGCCAACCCAAAGGGAACCACGATGTCGGTAGCACCAGAGCGTAAGCTCGAAATCATGAAAGAACATGGCCTCGCCCCAAATGATACGGGCAGCCCAGAAGTACAAATCGCGATCCTGACTGAGCGTATCGTGAACCTGACTGAGCATTTCAAAATGCACAAGAAGGACAATCACTCCCGTCGCGGCCTGTTGGCCATGGTGTCGTTGCGTCGCCGTTTGCTGGACTATGTAAAGTCCCGCGATGTGGCCCGTTATCAAGCCATTTTGACCAAGCATGGTCTGCGTCGCTAAGGCGTCGTGACAAAACCAATCAGGGCGGTGCGAGATGCGCCGCCCTTTTGCTATTTGCCCCTCACTCGGAATCGAGGCCAAATTCGGCAAGCGGGGTAAGATGAAAGAGGGCTCTCGCATAGGGTGAGGGCTTTCTCCGGCAAGGACGCCGGACCCCTTGGTTCAGGAAGGCCTGTTCCAAGTTTTGTAGGCGGCAGCATGGGGAAGGCCCCATGATCTGCCAGAAGGAATGATGATGTTTGACATAAAGACTGTTTCGCTCGAATGGGGCGGACGTACGCTGACACTGGAAACTGGCCGCATGGCGCGCCAAGCCGATGGGGCCGTTCTGGCCACCTATGGCGACACACAAGTTCTCGCGACCGCTGTTGGTGCGCGTTCGGCCAAGCCGGGGATCGATTTCTTCCCGCTGACCGTGAATTATCAAGAAAAATTCTATGCAGCCGGCCGCATCCCAGGTGGCTATTTCAAGCGCGAAGGTCGTCCGACCGAGAAGGAAACCCTGGTTTCCCGCTTGATCGACCGCCCAATCCGGCCCTTGTTCGCCAAAGGCTTTAAGAACGAAACCCAAGTGGTGATCACCACCTTGTCGCATGATCAGGAAAATGATCCCGATATCGTGGCTTTGGTGGCTTCTTCGGCTGCTTTGGTTCTGTCTGGTTTGCCATTCATGGGCCCAATCTCGGCCGCACGCGTTGGCTATATCAACGGCGAATACGTACTGAACCCAACCGTCGATCAGCTGAAAGAAAGCGACATGGATTTGGTGGTCGCAGGGACCGCTGACGCCGTGATGATGGTTGAATCAGAAATCTACGAATTGTCTGAAGAAGTGGTGTTGGGCGGGGTTTCCTTCGCGCACAAGCAAATGCAGCCTGTGATCGACTTGATCATCGCGCTGGCAGAGCAAGCCGCAAAAGATCCTTGGGACTTCCAAGCCGAAGATCACAGCGCCGAAAGCAAGGCCGTGAAGGACATGATCGGCGCAGATATCGATGCCGCGTACCGCATCGCCGACAAGGGTGCGCGTCAAGACGCTGTTGGTGCCGCGAAGAAGCGTGCTGAAGCCGCCTTGGTGGCTTCCGAAACCAACCCAGACGGGATGGACGGCTCGCTGTTCAAGACGGTCTGTAAAGAAGTCGAAAGCGACATCGTGCGCAGCGCCATCGTGAAGGAAGGCCGTCGCATCGACGGTCGTGCGGTCGACAAGGTTCGTGCGATTGTTTCTGAAGCGGGCGTTCTGCCACGTGCACACGGCTCGGCCTTGTTCACCCGTGGTGAAACCCAAGCGCTCGTGGTTGCCACTTTAGGCACGGCCGATGATGAGCAATTCATCGACAGCTTAGAAGGCACCTATAAAGAGCGCTTCATGCTGCATTATAACTTCCCTCCATATTCGGTGGGTGAAGTTGGCCGCATGGGTGGCGCTGGTCGTCGCGAAATCGGTCACGGCAAGCTGGCTTGGCGTGCGATGCAGGCAGTTCTGCCGACCCCAGAGCAATTCCCCTACACCATCCGTTTGGTGTCAGAGATCACTGAATCCAACGGCTCGTCCTCGATGGCGTCGGTTTGCGGTGCCTCTTTGGCTCTGATGGATGCAGGCGCGCCAATCAGCTCGCCAGTTGCTGGTGTTGCGATGGGCCTCGTGCTGCAAGATGACGGAAGCTTCGAAGTTCTGACCGACATTCTGGGTGATGAAGATCATCTGGGCGACATGGACTTTAAGGTCGCTGGTACCGAGAACGGCATCACCTCGCTTCAAATGGACATCAAGGTTGCAGGCATCACGGAGGAGATCATGAAGGTCGCCCTCACACGTGCCCACGCTGGCCGCATGCACATCTTGGGCGAAATGGCGAAGTCTTTGACCGGTGCCCGTGGCGAGTTGAACGCCTTTGCGCCAAAGATCGTGTCCTTCATGATCCCAACCGACAAGATCCGTGAAGTGATCGGCACCGGTGGTAAGGTCATCCGCGAAATCGTGGAAAAGACTGGTGCGAAGATCTCGATCGAAGATGATGGCAGCGTGAAAGTTGCCGCAGCCGATCAAGACAAGATCGATGCCGCTGTGAAGTGGGTGAAGAGCATCACAGACGAAGCCGAAGTCGGCAAAGTCTATGAAGGCAAGGTCGTCAAAGTCATGGAATTTGGTGCCTTTGTGAACTTCTTCGGTGCCAAGGACGGCTTGGTCCACATCTCGCAACTCGCAAACCGCAAAGTCGCGACCGTCGGTGAAATCGTCAAAGAAGGCGACACCGTGAAGGTGAAGCTGATGGGCTTTGATGATCGCGGCAAGACCCGCTTGTCGATGAAAGTCGTCGACCAAGCCACCGGCGAAGACATCGAAGAAAAGCTGAAGGCCGAACGCGCTGAGCGTGGCGAGGTTGAAGAAGTCGAACAACCCCGCGAGCGCAGCGAACGCCCCCGTCGCCGCCGCGACTAAGGCTTTCTCTCTTCCATTTAAATTACCAGCGGCGATCCCTTCGGGGGTCGCCGTTTTGGTTTGTGGGCAGCTTTTGTGGGTGCTCAGAGTTTTTTGTCTGGAAGGCTTTGGTGCAGGCTCTGCCTACACCAAAAGCCTCAGTTAATTGTTGGTGTGCGACTTGACGCGGCAAATAGCCCGGGCATGCTATTTAAGCGGTTTGGTGGACCACAGGGATCACCAAAGCGCGTCCAGATAAAATCCCTATTCCGACGCTCTCAGCCCCGCCGGAGCGTTAGCGCAGAGCGGGGACCTCCAAAGACCTCGCGGCACAAGGTCCCGGCTCGGCTTCGCCGTGCGGGATGAGATCGCTCTTGTTGTCACGAGGCCAACCCCGCGCCTTGCCCCACACGGCCCCGCGCGCTAAAGCCAGCCGATGACAGACGCACTTGAAAAAACCATTCCTAAAGTTGGTATCGTATCGCTCGGCTGCCCGAAGGCGCTGGTGGATAGCGAGCGGATTATCACGCGCTTGCGGGCCGAGGGGTATCAGATAGCCCCAGACTATAGCGGGGCGGACCTCGTGCTCGTCAACACCTGCGGCTTTCTCGATAGTGCGCGCGAAGAAAGCTTGGATGCGATTGGTGAGGCCATTGCCGAACATGGCAAGGTCATCGTCACGGGCTGCTTGGGGGCCGAGCCGGATGTGATCCGGGAGCGCCATCCCAAAGTCTTGGCGATTACCGGGCCGCAGCAATATGAGAGCGTCATGTCAGCGGTTCATGCGGCTCTACCGCCCAGCCATGATCCGTTCCTGGATCTGGTGCCAGAAGGCGGCGTGAAACTGACGCCGCGCCACTACGCCTATTTGAAAATTTCTGAGGGCTGCAACAACCGCTGCTCCTTCTGCATCATCCCGAAGCTGCGCGGCGACCTCGTCTCGCGCCCGGCGGCCCATGTGATGGCAGAGGCGGAAAAGCTGGTCGGTGCTGGCGTGAAAGAGCTTTTGGTGATCAGCCAAGACACCTCCGCCTATGGCCTCGATATTGGCTATGCCACAAGCACCTGGAAAGACCGCGAGTATCGCGCGAAATTCTATGATTTGTGCAAGGATTTGGGCAGTTTAGGTGCTTGGGTGCGCCTGCACTATGTTTACCCCTATCCTCATGTTGATGAGGCCATCCATCTGATGGCAGAGGGTAAAATCCTGCCCTATCTGGACATTCCTTTTCAACATGCGAGCCCGCGCGTGTTGAAGGCCATGCGCCGCCCCGCCAATCAGGACAAGCAGGCCGCCCGCATTGCAAAGTGGCGGTCAGAATGCCCTGATCTTGCGATCCGCTCGACCTTTATCGTCGGCTTCCCCGGCGAGACAGAGGAAGACTTCACCCAATTGCTGGACTTCATGCGCGAAGGCCAAATCGACCGGGTTGGCTGTTTCAAATATGAGAATGTCGTCCACGCGCCTTCCCGCGACCTCGAAGGCCATGTGCCAGAGGAAGTGAAGGAAGAGCGTTGGCACCGGTTCATGGAAGTCGCGCGCGAGGTGTCTGAACAGCGGCTTGCGACTAAGATCGGCAAGGAAGTAGACGTCATTATTGATGAGGTCGATGACGAAGGCCCGATTGGCCGCACGGTTTGGGATGCACCTGAAGTGGATGGTGCCATCGAGCTGCACGGCTTTAAGCGGGCCAAACCCGGCGATATCGTGCGGGCACGCATTGTCGATGCTGGCGATTATGATCTGGTCGGCGAAGCGATCTAGTTTTTGGTCGCCAGCCACCAGCCGCCAAAGCTGAGGCTGAGAAGCAGCGTCAACATCACAGCTTGCTGGCTTAGGCCATACATAGCCGCGCTGGCCAAGACGGCTGTTTCGATTTCTCGTAAGCCGCTAGGTGCTAAGAACGCGATCAAGCTGAAGAAGATGACTGCTAAGGTGATCCGCGCCGCTTCGCGCCAAATCTGCTTGCGCGCGATGTCAGCTTGAACTTCCCGCATGACGCCCGCGACAAAGGCGTCGTCAGACGCGGAGTCTTTCAGAGTTGAGCCCTCATAAAATAGGGATTTGAGAGCAAGATCGTCTTGGTTCATGGCTGTTTGCTTTCTGGTAGGTCGATTTTGGCCCCAAGGGCCGCGGGGCGCAAGTCCCGCATGACTTCGATTGCGCGGTCCCGCCCGCGCTGAGCATGGCTTTTGACGGTTCCAAGCGGCATGGACAGGGCTTGGGCGGCTTCGCTATGCGACAGCCCGGCCCCAAAACATAGGGCCACGACAAGGCGTTGATCGGGGGAAAGGGCGAGGAGCACTTTGTCGAGATCAAGTTTGGCGGCTAGACCCGTTTCTTGAGAGGCGACTTGGTCTTGATCGGCCAGCCAATCATGATCGCGCTTTTGCGCGCGGGCGTGGCTGCGACGTTGGTCATGGGCGGCGTTCACAGCGATGGAAAATAGCCAACCGCGAAAGCTGCCTCCGGCTTGGTCGGCCCCGCGCCAGCGCGACAAGTTCTTCCAAGCCTTTAGAAAAGTCTCCTGTGCCAGATCATCTGCCAAGCTGGGCTCAGAGACAATCCGGCACAGGAAGCCACGAACGGCGGCTTGATGACGGCGCACCAGCTGATCAAACGCGTTGGAGGAACCCGTGCGGGCGCGTTTGACCAAGGCTTCATCAACATCGCTGATTAGCGTTTGACTGGTGTGCACTTTCATAACCTCAGTTCGCGTTTCACCCAGTCTTATTGCGGTTGGGACGGGGGAGCAGGGCGACGCAAGCGCCAGCTTAGAATTTGGCCTGTACCTGTAAAGCCTACGACTATGCCAATAAGTCCGAGGATGGTACCGAAGTGTTGGTCAAAGCCATTGAGATAGGCAAGCCCGCCCGCGGCGCAAAATCCTAATCCCATCATCAAGCTCACGAGGCCCGACCGAAGGTCCATTTCTGGCGAGTTGGGCGATTTAACCATCAACTTCAAAGTGGTTTCATCCAGTTTCTGGCCGGAGGAAATCACTTGTCGAAGCGTCTCTTGTTGGTCCGCTCTGACTTTGGCATTCATATAGAGTGTAGCCAACACACCCGTGGTAATGCACAAGAACAAGGCAATTGGGACAAGCCCTTCCATCATATTCATTTTCTTTTCCTTTTCTCATGTTCGGCGATGGCAAAAACTAATGACGCCGCCGCATCTGATTTTGGATGCAGCCAAGCTGCATTCTTTGTGACTAACGAGCAAGACGGGGCGGGGCGGGGGGCCTTTCGGTGGCAATAACGAGCACATCATAGGTTTCCAGCCTATCGCGTACGCTCAAGGGCAGGGACAGCCACAAGGCACGATTGGCTTTTAGCGCTTTGATCTGGAAAGCTTGGCCTTCGGTAGTTGGCTTCGCTGCAAGCTGACTCAGAATAGAGCATGTCTTGGCACTAAAGGCTTGGCGGCCTTGGGGTTGGCACAGCGTATGGCGGCTGACGAGATGGGCCAGATCTTTGGCCCAGGCCATTTGCTCTGGCTTGAGTGGGGCTAGGGCCTTTTGGGGATTGGCTTTTTGCTGCGGAATGGCCGCAAACACAGGGCTCGCAAGCCCTAAGCTTAAGCAAATTTGGCCGGCGGCGAGGATCAGGGGGAGGGTTTTCATCTTGGTATCCTTGTTGTTGGTTGGATACAGATAAGACGCCACTGCTGCGGGTTTTGGATGCAGCAGTATTCCACACCCGCTGATATTTTTCGTGTTGGCAAAACTAGGCTATAGGGTTGGCTATGGCTGATGACATTTTCCCTCCCGCGACCGCGCAATCCATTTCTTCAGATGGGCTGTTGCTGGATTGTTGGTATTTTGCCGCGACCTCGGCAGAGCTGAAGGCAGGTAAACAATTCCGTCGCATGATTTTGGGGGAGCCGATCCTCTTGGGCCGCACCGCCAAGGGTGAGGTGTTGGCCATGCGCGACGTCTGCCCGCATCGGGCGGTTCCTTTGTCGGCAGGGCGTCAAGTTGAAACCAACGGGCAAGCCACAATCGAATGCCCCTATCACGGCTGGCGCTTTGGTGGCGATGGGGTGTGCAAGTTGATGCCATCCTTGGTCGAGGGACAGCCCTATGACCCGGCCAAGGTAAAGGTTCGTCGTTTCCCCCATGCGGAGCGCAATGGCCTCGTCTTTATCTATATCTCATCTGACCCCCGGTTTGACGGCACGCCCGATCTGCCGCCGCCTGACTTTGGCATCAAAGCCGATCGACCCAAATTTGTCGTCAGTCGGGTATTTGAAGCCCATATGGACAATGCGGTGGTTGGCCTGATGGACCCCGCCCATGTGCCCTTTGTCCATAATCAATGGTGGTGGCGTCCGCCGTCGGTTGGGCTAAAGCTCAAAGAGAAGCAATTTGAGCCTCGACTTTACGGCTGGGCCATTGCCCGCCATGCGCCGTCGTCTAATTCTCTGGCCTATCGCCTGTTGTTCGGTGAGGGTGTGACGACCGAGATTGTCTTCATGGTGCCGGGCTTCCGCTGGGAAGTGGTCGAGAATGACAAGAGCCAGTTCTTCACGCTGACCTGCCTGACGCCGATTGACGGCAATTCGACCCTCATTACTCAGATCAGCTATTGGACGGCCGCGCCATTGCTGGATTTGATAAAGCCGATCCTGATCCCCGCAGCCCGCGAATTCCTAGACCAAGATGGCCGCATGGTGGACCTTCAGAATAAAGGACTGCCTTTTACAAAAGGTATGCTTTGGATTGACGATATCGACGTGCAAGCTAAGTGGTACACCAAACTCAAGCGGGAATGGGCGCAAAGTCGGGCCGAGGGGCGGCCTTTCTCTAATCCCATACGCCCTCAAAGCTTGAAGTGGCGAAGTTGAATTCAAGCACGGGCGTTGAATGGGCTTGCGTCAGAGCGGTAGGTCAGCCATCGTGCTAACCAACCATAAGCAGGGGCTCAGGGGAGATTAAGCTTCATGCGAATAGCAATACTGAAGGAAACGCGCGACGGGGAAACCCGGGTGGCGGCCTCGCCAGAAACGATTAAAAAACTCACGGCGGCGGGCCATCAAATAATTATCGAAACCGGTGCCGGTGATCACGCATCCTCGCCTGACCGCCTGTTCGTTGAGGCAGGCGCTGAAATCGCGGCAGATGCCAAGACAACGCTGAAAGGCGCGGACCTTCTATTGAAAGTCCGCCGTCCCAGTGCCGCCGAGTTGAAGCTGGTCCCAAAGGGCGCTGGCGTGGTAGCCTTCTGGAGCCCGCATAGCGACAAGGCGCTGATTGATGCTGCCGCTAAAGCTGGCGTGGTCGCTTTGTCGATGGAATTCACCCCCCGCATTACCCGCGCCCAAGCGATGGATGCTTTGTCATCCCAAGCTAACTTGGCAGGTTATCGCGCTGTGATCGAAGGTGCGGCGCTGTATGGCCGTGGCTTCCCGATGATGATGACGGCGGCTGGAACTGTCGCTGCAGCTAAGTGCTTTGTCATGGGTGCTGGCGTGGCCGGCCTGCAGGCGATTGCAACCGCGCGTCGCCTTGGTGCCATCGTGACCTCGACCGATGTTCGGCCTGCCGCGAAAGAACAAGTCGCCTCACTCGGTGCCAAGTTTATTGCCGTCGAGGACGAAGAGTTCAAAGCTGCAGAAACCGCGGCTGGCTATGCAAAGCCCATGAGTGCGGAATATCAGGCCAAGCAGGCAATTCTTGTCGGCGAACATATTGCCAAGCAAGATGTGGTCATCACCACGGCTCTAATCCCCGGCCGTCCGGCCCCGGTTTTGGTGACGCCAGAAATGGTTGCCGCCATGAAGCCTGGTAGCGTGATTGTCGATTTGGCGGTGGAGCAAGGCGGTAATTGCCCGCTGTCCAAAGCGGATGAATTGGTGATTACTGAAAATGGCGTGACCATTGCCGGCTTTGCCAATCTGCCCGGTCGCTTGGCGGCGGATTCTAGCGCGCTTTATGCGAAGAATTTGCTCAACCTTCTGCCCTTGTTGACCGATGCGGAAACCAAGGCCTTCGCCCCCCATTTTGACGACGATATCATTCAGGGCATGCTGCTCACCCGCGATGGCGCGGTCGTGCACCCTTCCCTGACAGCAGCATGAGGATTGAACATGGAAGCCGTTGATCCCACCGTTTTCCGCCTCGCCATTTTCGTGTTGGCGATTTTTGTTGGTTATTATGTGGTGTGGAGCGTGACTCCCGCCCTGCACACGCCTTTGATGGCCGTTACCAACGCCATTTCCTCGGTCGTTGTTGTCGGCGCTTTGATCGCAGCTGCAGCGACGCTGCCAGATGGCGGGGCTGATGGCGCAACTTGGGTGTCGCGTGGCATGGGTGCGCTCGCCGTGGCCTTGGCCGCCGTTAACATCTTTGGTGGGTTCCTCGTGACCCAGCGGATGTTGGCTATGTATAAGAAGAAGGAGCGTTCTGCTCCTGGAAAGGGCGGCCACTAAGATGACCCCATCGATTGCAGCCCTTCTTTATCTTGTCTCGGGCGTCTTGTTCATTCTGGCCCTGCGCGGTCTCTCCAGCCCTGAAACCAGCCGTCAAGGCAATACTTATGGTATGGTCGGCATGGCAATTTCGGTAGTTACGACCCTGCTCGCCGTCAAACTCGATGTTACGACCATTGGCCTAATCCTCGCAGCAACCGCCATCGGTGGCGGTGTGGGGGCGGTGCTTGCGCGCAAGATCGCTATGACCAGCATGCCCCAATTGGTAGCAGCCTTCCACTCGCTCGTCGGTCTGGCCGCCGTGTTGATTGCTGGCGCAGCCATGTATAGCCCGGAGGCTTTCCATATTGCCGCTGAAGGCGGCGGCATCAAAACCGCTTCCTTGATCGAAATGGGCCTCGGCATTGCGATTGGCTCGATCACCTTTACGGGGTCACTGATCGCATTTGCGAAACTTAACGGCAATATGAGCGGCGCACCCATCATTCTGCCAGCCCGCCACCTTCTGAATATCCTGATTCTGGTCGGCATTATCGCCCTGATCGGGGTATTGATTGCAACCCAAGGCGCAGCGCTGTGGGCCTTCTGGGCGCTGGTTGCTCTGTCCTTCCTGTTGGGCGTGACTTTGATTATCCCCATCGGCGGCGCGGATATGCCGGTCGTGGTCTCCATGCTCAACTCTTATTCCGGTTGGGCAGCAGCGGCATTGGGCTTCACGCTAGAGAATAATGCCCTGATCATCACGGGGGCTTTGGTGGGCTCGTCAGGGGCGATCCTGTCCTACATCATGTGTAAGGGCATGAACCGCAGCTTCATCTCGGTGATCTTGGGCGGCTTTGGCGCAGCCGATGGTGCTGCGGCTGGTGGCGGTAAGGTCGAAACGCGTCCCATTAAACAGGGTAGCGCGGAGGATGCGGCCTTCATTATGAAGAATGCCGAGCGTGTGATCATCGTGCCAGGCTATGGCATGGCGGTCGCGCAAGCCCAGCACGCTTTGAAAGAAATGGCCGATAAATTGAAAGCTGAAGGGGTGGAAGTTAAATATGCTATCCATCCAGTCGCAGGCCGCATGCCGGGCCATATGAACGTGCTATTGGCAGAAGCCCAAGTGCCTTATGATGAAGTCTTTGAACTCGAAGACATCAATTCGGAATTCGGTCAGGCCGATGTTGCTTATGTCATCGGTGCCAATGATGTCACCAATCCGTCCGCCAAGACCGACCCTCAAAGCCCTATCTTTGGGATGCCGATCTTGGACGTCGAAAGGGCGAAGACGGTTTTGTTCATTAAGCGCGGTATGGGCTCAGGCTATGCGGGCGTTGAGAACGAACTCTTCTTCCGCGACAACACCATGATGTTGTTCGCCGACGCCAAGAAGATGACCGAAGCGATCGTGAAGTTCTTGTGATCAGTGAATTATTAAACTGATCACTTTACTAACGGGGTTTCTAGGCTCGTTTGAGCGCATTTGAGACCCCGATGGCGCGACAGAAGATTTCAGATTACCTCGCCAAGCCAATTGTTCTTGGGGGATGCCTTGCGCTGGTTTGGCTTGGTAGTTTGGCTTTTGCGGTGGCCCTGGAACCCACAACCGATATTGCTTGGCGTTACTTTATCGCGGGCGGTATTTTGGAAGGCAAGGCGCTTTACCGAGACCTCGTTGACCTCAACCCCCCGCTTTGGTTCTGGGCGGCCATTCCCAGTGTGTGGGTTGGCGAGGCTTTGGGCGTCGGGGCCCACACAACGGCCATGACAGTCGCACATCTAAGCAGCCTGCTTGCCTTAGGGATGTTTGCAAAGGGCATTGACGGCATTCTATCCAAATCAGAGCGTAGCGTTGCTTTGGTGGGGTTTCTGATTGCCATCTTGTGGGTGGCGGTGGCTGATGTCGGCCAACGCGAGCAATCGGCCTTGATTGCAAGTGTCTTGTGGCTGCTTTTGGCGCTCCGGCGTGATGCCCAATTACCCGTATCACTCGGTCTTGCCGTCAGCATTGCCTGCTATAGCGCCTATGGCTTTGCGCTGAAGCACTATTTCGTCCTTATTCCCCTTGCGGTCGAAGTCGCGCTTGCGCTGCGCCTTGGGAGGAAGTGGCGACCTTTGCGGCCAGAGAATCTTGTTTTGGCGGCTTTAGCACTTGGATATGCCTTACTCGTTCTCTTCTTTGCGCCCGACTTTTTGACGCAAATCGTACCAATGGCAGCGCTTTCGTATGACGCGTTCAATGCTTGGACTGGGAAAACGACATGGTACGCCATCCTTATGATCCTCGGGCCAGCCCAATTTCTGTTGGCTCCTTTGGTCCTTGCAGTTAGACTAAAGGATAAGAGGCCGATCATTCTGGGTCTGTTTGGGCTATGCTTCCTCTTTTTAATGATCATTGCCGGCCAGATGAAGGGCTTTTTCTACCACTACATCGCCTTAAAAGGTGTCTGTGTGCTCATCTTGACATTGTGGGTCGCGCGGGATGAGCCGATGCCTAAGCTGGACAGCCTGTTGGTTCGGCTTGGACTCGTCGGCTTCTTTTTCTCTATGGTCGTCAGTCCTCTGCAAACTGTCATTAAAGAAGGCACGACACCGGTTTCAGAGAATTTACGTCGCTTGATCCAATCCGAGCCGCCCTTAAACCGCATTTTGATCCTGTCGACCGTGCCGCAGAACAGCTTTTATGCTTTGGTACGGGAAGGGCGCAGCTTTGGCGCGCGCCATTATTCGATGTGGATGGTCCCGGGCCTTCTGGTCCAAGGACAGAACCCAAAGACTGCCAAAGCAGCCAAAGAACAACTGGCCCGCGTCCGTAGAGAGTATTTAGAAGATATTCAATGTTTCGCGCCCACGATTTTGATTTCTCAAAGCGAGCAATTCAAAGGCCAGAAGCCAATCCAGACCGAAGGTATGACATTTCTACGCGAGGACCCCACAGCTGATCGCTGGATGGCGGATCATTATCGCCTTGATTCAAGCTTGGCCGACTTCCAAGTCTGGCGTCAGTTGAAACCTATAGGCCAAGGGGCGAATTGCCGATCAAAGAGCCGGTAAACCCATCGCCTTACGGATAGCTGCTGCAATTTGGGCGGCCGCACCAAAGGCGGTTTCAGATTGCGCGCCTTGTACCCCGGTGCCGCCTGAGACGATCAAGTCTGCATTCATGCGGCTAGGCCCTGTCCAGCGCTCATAGGCTGGACGGACAGTAGAGAGATATTGGGCGGCAACCGTTTCAGGGGTCCGCCCCCGCTCGTGAATGTCGCGTAAGAGCCGCCGCAACAAACGGATATCTGAGGGTGTATCTACGAAGACCTTCAGATCGCACAAATTATAGATGGCACTGTCGCATAAGGCGTGCGTGCCTTCTAAGATCACCACATCGCAGGCAGGTAGTAGGTGGGTGGCGTCGCGCCGTCCGTGAATGGTGAAATCGTAAATGGGCACATCCACGGCCCCGCCTGCTCTGATCGCCTTTAAATGTTGTTCCAGCAAGACGTGATCGCGCGCATCAGGCGAGTCAAAGTCATAGGTGGCGGGATCAAATCCCGGCAAAGAGCGACTGTCTTTATAATAGTCGTCTTGCGAGACAATCTGCGCTTTCAATGGCCGCAATAGCCCGACCAATTGCGCAGCCGTTGTTGTTTTGCCTGAGCCGGAACCGCCGCTAATCGCGACCAGATAGGGGGGCGATGTCACATCCTTTATCCAAGGCGGACGGCAGTGCCGCTGGCTGCCACCATCATCATCGTTCCTTGATGGACGCCGCCTTCAAAGTCGATCGACACCCCGACAACAGCGTCAGCGCCCAAAGCTTGCGCCTCAAGCATCAATTCATCAACCGCGACTTGGCGCGCTTCGCGTAGGGTTTTCTCGTAAGCACCACTGCGACCACCGATGACGTCGCGAATACCGGCAAACAAATCGCGAAATACATTGGCCCCAATCACGGCTTCGCCCGCGACGACGCCCAGATAATGGGTGACTTTCCGGCCTTCAACAAAATCAGTCGTGGTTACGATCATCTGACTCTCCTTCGATTATCAATTTCGACAACACCGCTTTAGCGAACCTAGTTGCTTTCAGGGTCTTTCAGGACCGCAGCTGGCATGCTGCCGACAAATTCCTGCACATTACAGCCATAGCCGGGCTTAAGGCGCGCTTCGGCTTGGTTGAGGCCGGAAAAATTCACGATCACCCGCTCGTCCATATAAACAATTTGCGCGCCGTCGATCTGGGAGCCGATTTCGGCGCGACAGGAATTCTCATCCCGGTTTTGGACATAGAGGCAGCTGCACATCTGGCGCGCGACAAAGCCGGCACCGATCTCGCCATATTTGCGGGCTTGGTAGCCAACAGCCAACACGATGACGAATATGGCAACAAGGACGATGCCAATGATCGTGGAAAAAGAAGGCAGTTTGCGCACAGGCCATAGAACCTTATAAAGAGAGTCGTTAGAGACCAGCCTAATCCGGTCTGTCCAATTCATCTAGAGGCTTATGATGCGCCGCGCCATGCGTCCCAGCAGAAATTTACCCGCGCTGTCCCGCCCCGTTTGGTTTGGCTTGGCACTTTGTGCAGCCATCGCGACAGGGGTTGGCACTTATGTGGTCGCCCAAGACACTCAGAAGGCGCAAATGGCCGCCTATGCCAAGGCCCCCTTGGTGGCTTTACCGCCCCAGCCAAAAGGCGTGCCCTTCCCAACCGAAGCTTGGCCGAAGGGGCAAGCGCCTGAAGCGGCAGCCCGTGTCATCAAGACCCAGTTCGACCAAGCGTTTGGTAACGCAAACTCCCCGATGGGTGAAACCCGGGCGGTGATTATTATCCAAGGCGGCCGCATTGTCGCAGAACAATATGGCAAGGGCTTTGATGAGAAATCGAAGCTGGTTTCTTGGTCCATGGCCAAAAGCGTTACCTCCAGTCTTGTCGGCATCGCCATGCTGGATGGTAAGCTCAAACTCGACCAACCTTTGAATGACCCTTTGTGGGATGATGGCGATCCCCGCCGCGACATCACGATCCGTCAGGCCTTGCATATGAGTGATGGGCTGCGCTGGCGGGAAGATGGCTATGCGGATCCTGTTTCTAATGATGCGGCTAAAATGTTGTTTGGCCCGGGTCGAGAGAACATCGTGGCTTATGTGGCCGATCGTCCGACAGAATTTAAGCCTGGCGAGAAATGGCGCTATTCCTCTGGCACCACGAATTTGATTTCAGCTGCGGTCGCCCGTGCAGTGTCACCGCGGAACCTGAAGGATCCAACTGGGGCCGAGGGCTATCGCAACTTCATGTATGATCGCCTGTTCCGACCCATTGGCATGAACAATGTGGCCGCAGAATTTGATTTAGCAGGCAATTTCTATGCATCCTCCTTGATGCATGCGACCGCGCAAGACTGGGCTCGCTATGGCCTGCTTCATCTGCGGGACGGGGTCTGGGACGGCAAACGCATTTTGCCAGAGGGCTATGTCGATTTCTTGCGGACGCCAACCACCGCAGAGGGAACACCCGGCTATGGCGCGCATTGGTGGCTGAGCCTGCCCAATAAGCAGGGCACCTTGAAGAATGGCCCGTATGATTCGTTTGAGGCACATGGCTTCCAGGGTCAATGGATCGGGGTGATTCCCTCAAAGGATTTGGTGATTGTCCGCTTGGGACTGATGACCGACGAATCAGGCTGGGAAACCCTGGATGCGTGGCTGCAACCAATTGTGGATGCGTTTCCCTCCGTCACCCAGCCCTAAGGGCCGGTGACACCCCAATAAAGCGACTAGAGTCGCAAGAATCCTCTTCATCTTCATGAAGAATCCCTACCGGCTGTCCGGCTGCGTTAATCACTCTTTAACTGAAAAATACATTTTGCGTAAAATACCCCATTGACCACCGCACTAAGCCGCATCCACTATATATGGTGTCTTGCTCAGGGGGCGGGCGCAACTTCTAGGCAGAATGCCGAATCATCCCACTCTGCGCAAACATGTGGGTCGCGCGAACGAACTTGTGTGCACCGCCACATTAGGGGCTGTTCAAAGGCTGGGGAATCGGGTGTTCTGAACGGCTGACGGGCCGCGTAACAATTTGGGAGCAGGAAGAATGAACGGGAATGATGCAGCCACCGCTAATGCCATTGAAGCTGTCGCCAGCGCAGCACCGGCAATTGCGCGCCGTGCAGTCCATCGTGGCAAGCCCAAAGCCGTTCAGCTTCGGATCGTAGAAAGCGTTAAAGTTGACCGGTCGCGTGATGCGCTATTGACCGATTTCGGAAAAACCACCTTGGAAGATCGTTATTTGCTGCAAGGCGAAAGCTATCAGGACATGTTTGCCCGCGTCGCGACCGCCTATGCTGACGATATCGCACACGCCCAGCGCCTTTATGATTATATCTCGCGATTGTGGTTCATGCCGGCAACACCTGTCCTGTCAAACGGCGGAGCAGAGCGTGGCTTGCCCATCTCGTGCTTCTTGAATTCGGTGGACGACAGCCTTGATGGCATCGTGCAGTCCTGGAACGAAAATGTTTGGCTGGCCTCTAATGGCGGCGGTATCGGTACCTATTGGGGCGGCGTGCGCTCCATCGGTGAAAAGATTGGGGCCAATGGCCACACCAGCGGCATTATCCCCTTCATTCGCGTGATGGATTCCTTGACCTTGGCGATCTCGCAAGGTTCGTTGCGTCGCGGCTCGGCAGCTGTTTATCTCGATGTTCACCATCCGGAGATCGAAGAATTCCTTGAAATCCGCAAGCCCTCGGGCGATTTCAACCGCAAGAGCTTGAACCTGCATCATGGCATCAACATCACCGACGACTTCATGGAAGCCGTGCGCAGCGATGGTGACTTCGACCTGATCAGCCCCAAGACTAATGATGTTGTGCGCACGGTTAAGGCACGCAAAATCTGGCAGAAAATCTTGGATCTGCGCCTGCAAACGGGCGAGCCTTATTTGCTGTTCGTCGACACCGTCAACAAAGCCATGCCAGCCCACCAGCGCAAACTTGGCTTCAAGGTCCGTCAATCGAACCTCTGCAGCGAAATCATGCTGCACACCGGCAAAGACCATTTGGGCAAAGACCGCACAGCCGTCTGCTGTCTGTCTTCGCTGAATGCTGAGACTTATATGGAGTGGAAAGACGATCCAAACTTCATCGAGGATATTTTCCGTTTCCTCGACAATGTTTTGGAAGACTTCATCCAGCGCGCGCCCGATGAGATGGAACGCGCAACCTATTCGGCCTTCCGCGAGCGGTCGGTCGGTTTGGGTATCATGGGCCTACACTCCTTCTTGCAAGCCCAAGGTGTTCCGTTTGAAAGCGCCATGGCGAAGAGCTGGAATATGCGGATCTTCAAGCAAGTCCGCCAAGCAGCAGACGCGGCTTCGGTGAAATTGGCACAAGAGCGTGGGCCCTGCCCAGACGCGGCCGAACAAGGCGTGATGGCCCGCTTCACCCATAAGCTGGCGATTGCCCCGACCGCTTCAATCTCGATCATTTGCGGTGGCACCAGCGCCGGCATTGAGCCGATCCCCGCCAATATATACACCCATAAGACCCTGTCGGGCTCGTTCTCGGTGAAGAATCCATATCTGGAAAAGCTCTTGGACACCAAAGGTTTCAATAATGACGCGACTTGGACGTCGATCCTGGAGAATGAAGGCTCGGTTCAGCATCTCGAGTGCCTGACGGAGCTGGAGAAGTCAGTCTACAAGACCGCCTTTGAACTTGATCAACGCTGGGTGATTGAACTGGCAGCAGATCGCACGCCCTTTATCTGCCAAGGCCAAAGCCTCAACGTCTTTATTCCAGGCGATGTTGATAAGTGGGACCTGCACATGCTGCATTGGTCGGCTTGGGAAAAGGGTATCAAGAGCCTGTATTACTGCCGCTCCAAGTCCATTCAGCGCGCCCAGATTGCGGGCTCAGCCAATAAGGGCGAGGACGTTGTCGATATGGAAAGCAGCGCCCCGACCAATTATGATGAGTGTCTGGCCTGCCAATAGAAGGCTAGCCCTACAGGTCTCTAAAGCGGGTCTGCCTTTATCGGGCGGGCCCGTTTGCTTTTCCAGCAATTGCGATCTTGTTGATCCGGGCAAAACGTAAGAACGCCCCCATGGGGAACTCGGTCCAGCTGCGGTGGGCGGTATCAAGGCCCAAAGCGGCGGCAACATCAAACACATAATCCTGACAGGCGAAAGTCTTGCCGTTATGCGGCCCGATCATGCTGGGCCGCAGGCGATAGCGATTCTCTGTGCGCCAGCGTCGATCTACCGCGAGTGCAGCCTGATAGCGTGCTTCATCGACGCGTACATGGACTTGCAAATGCCGCCACCAGCCATCATCGACCTTCATCAGGCCCGGCACAAAATCTTGTCCCGTCACCGTGCCCCAAGGCAGAATCAGGGCCGCCGCCATCGCCTTGATGGCTTGGATCTGGTCATTGGCATAATAACCAGCTTCACGTGTGCCAGGCTTTGCCAACGGCGGAGTCTCCGGCCATTCTAGCCATAAGTGGCCAATAAAATCGCCCTTCGACGGGGTTGGCTTCGTGGCAATGATTGTGATGGTGCGCCCAGGTGCTGTATTGTCGGAACGAAGATCGATTGAAGTAGCCTGTGGCACAGGCTCAATCGGGGCGTAGTAAGACCGCATCCATGCCGCCACGACAAGGCCAAGGTTTAAGAGAACCCAAGTCAAGCAGGCTAGGAGTGTCAATAGAATGAGTTTGCCACGTCGCGCCGTGATTGCACCCACGGGCTTGTTTGTGGCAGTCTCTTGTAATGCGCTATTCAATTCGACCTGCCACGTTAGAGGATGCAACCTCTATTCAAGCAATCTATGCTCACCATGTCAAAACTGGCACTGGAACTTTTGAACTGGAGCCGCCGGATCTAGCTGAAATCCAAAGTCGTATGACAAAAATCTCAAAACGGGGCAGCCCTTGGCTGATGGCCTGTAACGACGAAGGACACGCTATTGGCTACGCCTATGCCGGGGCATTCCGGGAGCGGCCAGCCTATGACTGCACGGTGGAAGACTCCATATACCTTGCACCAGCAGCAGTAGGTTACGGCGTCGGTCGAGCGCTTTTGGCCGAATTGATCGCGCGCTGTACCCAATCTGGCTATACTCAAATGCTGGCCGTCATTGGCGACAGCGGCAATTTGGCTTCCATCGGTCTGCATCGGGCAATGGGGTTTGAGGATGTCGGCGTTCTCCGCGATGTCGGCCACAAATTTGGCCGTTACCTCGATGTCGTGATTTTGCAGAAAAGTCTGTGAACAAGTCGCCAGAAACGGGGAATCATTGTTTCGTGTTTGCGCGATGTTGTTAAGCTGGTTTTAACCAAGCTCCGATCTAAATATAGGGGCGTACAGCACGAAACACACACAATATAGGGGCGATCAATGGCATTTGGTGATAATGGTACGGGCGTCGGGTTGGTCACACCATCTCATAGTTACAAGCCATTCCGTTATCCTTGGGCCTATGAGTTCTGGAAGCGCCAGCAACAAGTTCACTGGTTGCCTGAAGAAGTGCCGCTGGGCGAAGATTGCAAAGACTGGGCGACCCGTCTGAACGATAATGAGCGCAATTTGCTGACCCAGATATTCCGCTTCTTCACCCAATCGGATGTGGAAGTGAACGACAATTATATGGAGCGTTACGCTCGCGTCTTTAAGCCGACTGAAGTCAAAATGATGCTGTCGGCCTTCTCGAATATCGAGACTGTCCATATCGCCGCTTATGCGCTTCTGCTTGAGACGATCGGTATGCCCGATTCCGAATTCTCGGCCTTCATGGATTATGAAGCGATGCGGGACAAGCACACCTATATGCAGGACTTTGGGGTCGACACCGAAGAAGACGTCCTGCGCACCTTGGCGATGTTTGGTGGCTTCACCGAAGGCCTCCAATTATTTGCGTCTTTTGCCATGCTGATGAACTTCCCGCGCTTCAACAAGATGAAGGGCATGGGCCAGATCGTTTCGTGGTCGGTTCGCGATGAAAGCCTGCATTGCGAAGGCATGGTCAAATTGTTCCACACCTATGCCCGCGAAACCGGCAAGCTGTCGCCTTCGGTCAAGGACGATATCGTCGATTGCTGCAAAACCGTGGTGAAGCTGGAAGACAAGTTTATCGACTTGGCCTTCGACATGGGTCCGGTTCAAGGCATGGTTCCAGAAGATATCAAAGCCTATATCCGCTACATTGCCGATTGGCGTTTATCGCAGCTCGAACTGCCAACCGTTTATGGCGTGACGGAGCACCCATTGCCTTGGCTCAGCCCTATGTTGAATGGGGTAGAGCACGCCAACTTCTTTGAAGCCCGTGCCACCGAATACTCAAAGGGTGCAACTAAGGGCGATTGGCACGGGGAAGAGGGTGTGTGGTCGATGTTTGATCGCATGCTGCAAAAGCGCTCGTCCGAGGACGCGCTCTAAGCCCGTATAAGTGACCATTCGTGCCGCGCAAGCGGCACGAATTGCCTACCACTTCCATAGTTTACCACCAAAATAGCCGAATTAATCAAGGATTTGGCTGGCACGCATCTTGAAGTGGGACCATCGAACAGGATGGTCCCACATGCGTCTCAATCTAATTCCCGTCGACAGTCTGACCCGTATTGCATGGGCATTGGTCGACGCCCATGGCGATGAAGCCCTCGGCGTTGCTGATCGCACAATAAGCGAGCTGGAAAGCGAAGGCTCACCCATTGTGGCTGATGCTTGGCGGGGCTTGCGCTCTGTTTTGGAGGATGTGCTGGGGGGTAGGCTTGGCCGTGATACCCCAACGATCCACTAGCGCCAGATCCAGACCAATATTGCGGTAATTCCAATCAATATGACCGCTTGGATGCGATAATTCTGCCAGAGCGGGCGGGTCCGCAGATGCTCGGTCTCTGCATCATAGTCGGCCTTACGCCACATCAGGGTTTCAATCCGGGCAAGCTCTGGGGCTGGGGCGAGGAGCGAGCCTAAGACCGTTGCCACCAAAGCCACCGCGAAAATCACCACGGCAGCAATCAAGAAGTGCATGTTGATGGATTTCTCCATCGCAATGGCGATGAACAAATAGATGCCACATAGCGTGCCCAACGTCAGTCCAATCTTGGCCCCGGTTGCGTTTGCCCGTTTCCAGAACAGGCCTAAAACAAAAAGCGCAACGATCGGCGGCACCGCATAGGCCAGCACGGCTTGGATATATTGCCAGAGCGAGTCTGCGTGCTTTTCGATGACGGGGATCCAAGCAATCGCCAACACCATTAAGACTAGGGTGGTTATCCGACCGATCCGTACCAAGACTGTCTGGCTTAAGTTTGGCGCAATCTTGCGAGCGAAGTCCATCGTGACAAGGGTTGAGGCCGAATTGAAGGTCGAGGCGATGGACGACATGATGGCGGCCAAGAAGCCTGCAATCACGATCCCAACAATCCCGACCGGCAAAAGATCAAAGATCAGGGTCGGATAGACCATATCGCCTTTGGCCAAGTTTGGATAAATCAGGATCGCCGCCGTGCCTGGCAGTACCATCAAGAAAAGGATCGGCAGCTTCAAGACGCCGGCAAACAAGCTACCCCAACGTCCATGATCAAGGGTTTTGGCGCTCATCACCCGTTGGGCCATGAATTGGTTGGTGCACCAGAAGTAAAAGCCCAGAAGCGGCACACCCGTGATTAAGCCAAACCACGGCACGCCTTGGTCGTCATTGGGGCGAATTAGGCTGAGTTTCTCCGGATCAACTTGGCTCATCACACTGTGCCAGCCGCCAGCCTTTTCAAACGAGAAATAGGCGATGAAAACAGATGCACCGAGCAACAAAATGGTTTGAACCACTTCGGTCACCATCACGGCGCGCAGTCCCCCCAAAGCTGTGTAAAGCCCTGCGGTCACCGCCAGAATGGCCGCAATCTCCCACAATTGGAGACCTGGGAAGAGGAGTTTGAACAGGATGGCACCACCGAACAAAGTCGCTGCGGTATCTACGACAATATTGAGGAAAATCGTCAAGCCTGAAAAATAGAGCCGGATGGAACTGGAATAACGCCGCTCGAGGAACTCCGGCATCGTGTAGACTTGGCTGCGCAGCACGGCAGGTAGCACAAACACACAATAGATTGCCAGAATGACGGTGGCCATCCACTCATAATTGAACACTGAAATGCCAATCGTATAGGCAGCCCCTGCAAGACCAATCAGCGTTGTGGCAGAGATATTGGAACCGATGAGGGCAAGACCAATGGTTGGCCAAGTCGCAGAACGGGAGGCGAGGAAATAGTCCTTGGCGTCTGTCTGCCCACGCGAGGCGACCAAGCCTAATAGGATGATACCCACCATATAGCCGATGACGATGATCCAGTCCAAGCTCGTCATCGATGCTTGTAGCGTGTCCATGTCTCTTCCCCCAGATGTGACGGGTTATCTGCGCAACCGTCCGATCACGCTAAAGTGACCACTGTCGTTCGACAACCATTGAAGCGTGAGTTTTCACAGCGTGTACAGGCCACGGCATTTCCGCCCTCGCAAGGCTTGACCTGGTTCCAAACTTCAACGGATACTTGCCTAGGTTATCCGCCAACGCCCGTCAGAGGCTGGGGAAGATGTTAGAAATGCTCGAATCCTTGATTGCAGATCAACCGCTGTGGCAATGGTGCCTGATCTTGCTGGTCAGTCTGGTCGTTTTCGAATTCTTGGGTCGGAAGCTGCGCCAGCTTTTGCGTCGCCGCGCTGGCGCCGTCTCTGATCACGGGCCGGAAGGGGTCGATTATCTTCTCTCCAGCGTCTTTTCCCTCTTAGGCCTTTTAATTGCTTTTACCTTCGGCATGGCCTTGGACCGTTATGAGACGCGTCGGGATCTGGTGGTCCAAGAAGCCAACGCAATCGGCACCGCGCACATCCGCACCGCCTTTGCCGCCGAGCCTGTGCGTACCCAATTGCGGGAACAGTTAGAGGCCTATGCCAAGACGCGCTTGGCTTATGGCCAAGCTGCCTTCCATGACAAGCCACCCTTGGCTGCTGAGGCTGAGCGTCAACGCACCCAGCTTGCAACCATCGGCATCGCCGCTACCCAGAGCGTTGCTTCAGCCCCGATGGGCCCTGCTGTCATGGCCAGCGTCAACGAGGTCATCGACGTCGGCAGTGCCCGCGAAGCGATCAATCTGGCTAAAGTGCCAACCAGCGTTGAGGCGATGTTGATCGGTTATGCCTTCATTGCAGCCTTTGTTCTGGGCTATTCGCAACTGATGCCGAGCTTGGTTCAGCGCATTGGCAATGGCTTGCTGTTTCTGTTGCTTACCCTGTCGCTCGTTACCATCTTTGATCTCGACCGCCCGGCAACTGGCACCATCAAAGTCAGCCAACAGCCGCTAATCGATTTGATCCGGGGCTTTAAGAATTAGGGCGAGCCCTTCGCACCAGAAGCCAGGGCTTCAATGATTCTGCATTTACATAGGATCCCACCAGCGCATTGGCCTCCGTGGCTATAGGTTTCGGAATCCTCGCGATTCTACCTTTGAGACGTGTCGTCAGGCAAAGGCAACGCCCGAGCACTAAGGCCTTCTAAAACTCGCGTGGCACGAGAATCGCTTCTCCAGTTAGGCTTGTCCCAAACAGATACAAACGCCGTTGGCTTGGTCTGGGACCCAATTTGGAGTGAAGAGAATGCGAAAACCAGTCATCGTCGCTACAGCTATCGCCGCTGCTGCTTTGGCAGCGGGTTTTGCTTTCGCAGGCGTCCAAACCACACAAGGTCAGGCCAGCACCCCAGAGCGGGACGCAACCTATCGCAGCTGCTTGCAAGCAGCCGACGCTAAGTTTGACGGCCTCAATTTCGACCTTCTAGTTGGCGAAGCGGCTGACAAGGTCGCCCTCCGCAACCGCGCTATGCGTGCTCATTGCGACACCTACCGCGCAGACCTCACCACCCGTTGGACTGGCTTTGCTGAGTCTTGCCAAGACAATGCCTCTTATTCGGGTCTCGAAGGCAGAAGCCTGAAGGCCGGTAGCGTATCTAAAATGCTTGAAGTCTGCGCCGCGATGACTGCCACCAAGTCGGCGGCGAAGTAAGGTTTTGGGGCCTCTTCGCGCGGTGCGCTTTGCGCCTGCCCTTATTACCAAATTAGCCAGCAAAGCAAGCTCGTGCTTGGCGGGTAGCAATTAGCGCTGCGGGTTTCGGTTGTCCCTTGTTCTGCTATATACAGGAGCTGGTCTAAAAGCTGCCATTGCCCGCGCTTCGGGCCCATGGTTGGATGTTGGCTTGTCGAGGACATTCTGGGGGAAGCATGCGAGAAACGAAGCATTTCCTTTTCGTTTTGTTGACGTTGCTTGCGCTTCTAGGCGTAGGCCTCATTGTACTTGCGAATTTTGGCGACGCGTCTGTTGTTGCAGCTATCGGAGGCGTCTATGGCGCACTGGAGTCAGCCGGCGAGCAAAACAATGTCGCTCTACGCAACGATCTCTACGCGACGGTGTTACGCCTCAGGGAGCCGTGGGCGGCAGTTAACTTGGGCGGCGTCATCGCTCTGTTACTCGCACTTGTCGCGTTGGTGATTCTATTGCGCAAACGCGCCTAGCATATCCGTCCGGCTGACATGCCCTAGTATTTTCAGGCCATGCTGATCGGTCGGCCGCCCAGAGCCCGTTGAGCGTGGATATGGGCCTCTCCAATGTCGCATTCGCCAGACGCTGTAAGATGAAGTGAATGCAAGCTAAAGGCGTGCAAAATGTATGTGCTCAGTTTCAGAAATTGAGGGCTTCAAGCCAAACATTGCGCCCAATTGAACTCGTGCACGGTCTAACTACGGACTAATTTTTGAGTGCACACCGTGTTTCAATGCTTGTGCCCGTTGTTTCTTTAAATGAAGAAAAAACTGGTGCCGCAAACAGGATTCGAACCTGCGACCCCATCATTACGAAAAGTGAACCCCTCGTTTTTTCGCGTTTTCACGGCTTGTCACGATTTTTCGTAATATATTGCACAACATAGATTTTCTTGTAATATTATGGGACAGCTTGTTACTGAATTTTTCCCATTTGGTAGCAAATTGGTAGCAAAAAAAGCTGAAAATGGGTCCAAACTTCGCCATTTTTGAGATGATGGTGTCGCGTGATGGGGTCGATTGATAGCACAAAAATGGCATAGGAAGTTGACAATGTCAGACGTTTTGAAGGCAAAAATCAATAAGCGATTTGTCGATTCCGCGATGCCGCCGGAGACTGGGGACACGCGGATTTGGGATATTGAGCTACGTGGTTTCATGCTCCGGATCTCGTCGAGCGGCCGAAAAACCTATTGCGTGAAGTATCGTGTCAACCGTCAACAACGATGGATGACGATTGGCGAACATGGTTTGCCTTGGACTCCTGAAGCAGCGCGCAACCGCGCGCGCGAAGTCATCACTGAGGCAACCAAGGGCGTCGACTTATCTGAGAGCCCGAGTGAACGGGTAAAAGCTTTGGCCGGAAAAGGTGGGCTGGTCATAGCGAAAGCCATGCGCGACGCCACCATCGGCCAATTGTTTGAGATGTATTTCCGCGATGGACCCAGTGACAAGCCGCTTAAGCGGGAGTCGTCTTGGTCGGTCGATGCCACGTCCTATAAGCGCCATATAAAGCCCCTTCTGGATGATGTCGTTGCAAAGGACGTTCGGCCTAGTGATCTTGCCGCTTGGCAAAGAGACGTCGCTGCGGGCAAGACCTCACACGATATCAAGACTGGCCCAAGAGGGCGCTCCATTGTTAAGGGCGGGCCTAGTGCTGCCTCACGTGGCATGAGGTGTTTGTCCGCGATGTTCTCGTGGGCGATTTGGCGGGAGATCTTGGAAACCAATCCCTGCTCCAAAGTCCAGAAGCTGCGCGACAACCGGCGGGAACGATCCATCACCACGGAAGAGGCAAAGAAGCTTTGGACGGTCCTCGATGAGGCGCAAGCCGCATGGGTCATCGCGCCTCATTATGCCAACATCATTCGCCTGATTATGCTGACAGGCGCGCGCCGTAACGAAATCACCGAGCTCAACTGGTCTGAAGTTGACATAGAGCGCTCGCGTCTCGTTCTACCGCCGATCCGAACAAAGATGGGTAGTCAGAATAAATCCCGCACGATCATTCTGTCCGAGCAAGCTCGCGCAATCCTCGAATACCTGCCGCGATTGGGGCCTTATGTCTTTATGTCTCAAATCTCCGGCAAGCCGGTTTTGGGAGTCAATAAGGCGTGGCTGAAAGTACGCGAGCTCGCGGGGCTCTCAGATGTTCGGCTCCATGACCTACGCCATAGCTTTGCAACATTCGCGGTCGAAGATGGTGCATCGCTCTATCTCGTAGGTCGTGCTTTAGGCCATGCGAACGCCTCTTCAACCGAGCGCTATGCGCACCCCGGCGATACTGCCGCACGGATTATTGCCGAGAAGGTGGCCGAGCGTTTTGCCATAGGGCGGGAGTGATGCAACCATTTGGTGATAAAGCATCAATCTCTGAGGCCAAATTGACGGACTATGTTCTGTCTCCGACCCATCGAATTGGTGCCAACAAAGCAAGAGTGTTCAAATCGGCGTTGGGCATAGGGCTTGCGGATGTCGCTGTCTTGCGATCCGCTTTGCTTGACGCAGCCCGCACACAAACTCCCAACTTCATCCGCCAGGACAAGTTCGGCCAGCATTACGCGATTGTCTTTAAACTTACCTATGGAACGAAGTCAGCTTTTGTGCGATCATTGTGGGTGATACGGACTGGAGACGACGTCGCAAAGTTTGTTTCGGCCTTTGTTGTGACTGACAGGCGAGCCGGATCTGAGGACAAAAACCATGACTAAAGTGCAACCCAACTTACTAGACGCCGTCGCGCTTTTAAGCGATCAAAATGAGCTGGGCCTCGTTCAGGGTCAGGTTGGAACCGTGGTGGAGTTGTTGGATGACGACTTTGCACTCGTCGAGTTCTGTGACCGAGATGGCGCGACTTTTTCAATGCCGACATTGCCAATCTCTTCGCTCCTGCGTCTGTCCTATGAGCAAGTCGCGGCTTAAGGCAGTTATTTGACGGCCTCAAATACCCAGTTTGGATTGGAAACCGACGTCATCGAATTTCATATTTTATGATGAATTCATATGATGAGTATGAATTGAGCGTCCAAAAAACAAAATATCTTTGATGATTGGCCAAGCAAAGGCCTCGTCACTCAAGCGCCCAAATGAGGAACTGACTTGGCGAGCTGCCCCATCGGATTTGCAAAGCAATCGGAAATCTAGCCATAGCAGTCATTACCGACAAATCTAAGATTTTGCCGGTAAGGTGGTAGCCGCAATCCCACTCCTTTCCCCCCGCCCCGTGTTCGACCTGCCAGAGTCGAGGTTTAGAGGTGATGACGGGACGCGCCCCGCGTCCCGACACCTAATGGTGCGCCAGAACGTAATGGGCGGGTCAAGGTGGGCAGAGCCCCCTTCAAGAAGGTTACCTTGACGCGCCCAAACGCTCTGGCATTTGGC
>CAMDDL010000023.1 GCA_945891505.1 Maricaulis salignorans
AACCAACGCTTCCTTTGGCTTGTGAGCGCAAGTATCTTGCCGCTTTTTCTTGCAGATGTGGCTTTGGCACAATCTAGCCCCACACAACCTGAGCCCGAAGAGGCGGTTGAGACAATCGTTGTGACCGCGACGCCGATCAGAGATTCAATTGCCAAGTCGCTTCAAGTTCAGCGCGCAGCAGACAACATTGTAAATGTGATTGCAGCCGATACCATCGGGCGCTTTCCTGACCAAACCGCAGCTGCGGCTTTGTCCCGTCTGCCCGCCACGGGTGTCCAGCGTGACCAAGGTCAGGAGCGGTACATTCAGGTACGCGGCGCCCCTGCCCGCTGGACGACAGTTGCCTTTGATGGCGTGAACATTCTTGGTGCGGAAGATCGTATTTTCCGATTTGACAGCGTTCCTTCAACCGTGATTTCGCAACTCGAACTCAATAAAACGCTGACCCCAGACATGCCTGCAGAAGCTTTGGCTGGCCGAGTAAACATCCGCACCTTCTCGCCTTTGTCGAACAAAGGGCTTCATGCCAATTTGGATATTGGCCAAGGCTATGTCGACCTTGGAAAAGAAGCCGCCAATTACGGTTTGCGCTTATCGTGGGCGAACGACACGTTTGGGGTGATGCTGGGTGCATCCTCCTTCACCTTCATCCAAGATACCGATAATTATGAGCCGCGGTTTGATCCTGTCAGCGCCTCCCAACCAAATCCTGGGGCGATGCGTGAAGTTCGCTTTGCAAAGTACCGCATTAAGCGCGAAACCAACGCGCTCAATGGAAAATTTGAGTGGCGGCCAAACGAGCAAAACCTGCTCCGCTTTACCGCACTTTATAGCGAATTCCTCGATTTTGAAGAGCGCAACCAATATACATTCAACTTCCGTAACGCCGCCAATGGAAATATTGCAGGTTCGCGGACGGCTACCAGCGGCGATCTGATTGCCGTACCTGTGGCTGGTCTGTTTGAAGATGGTGATTACGCAACCAAGAACCTGCTCTATATCCTGCATGGCGAGCATGATATCGGCGGATGGAACTTCTCGTGGGATTTGGGAACATCTGAAGCAGAATCTGTTTCCAATCTACCGCTGACAGCAACCTCCCAGTCAAATTCAGCCTTGCGTCCCTCTCTGACATTTACCGCTGGCGAAGCTGGGACGCCGCGCATCACCCTCTATGACACATTGCGCAGCCCGACGGGTGTGTTGAGTCGCGGAACAACAGCTCGCGCCACTTTGGACCAAACCGCATTTAACACCGAAGTCTTTGCGCTCTTCCGCGTGCTGAACGAGCAAACCGACACGTTTGCTAAAGGCGACTTAACCCGTGAGTGGTCAAGCCTTGGCGCTGACGCGAAGTTTAAGGTCGGCTTTCAATACAATACTCGTAGCTTTGAAGACCCAGGCAATTGGGCAGTATTGCGCCCCAATGGCACGGCCGGCACGCTCATTTTGGGGACAACGGCACAGCAATTAGGCGTGCCTTGGACGCCCTATGCGTTTGTCACCCAAGAGTCCGCGATCGGCAGCATCAATGTTGGCTTCCAGTCATTCTTCATCGACAACGTAGCCCTCAACCAACAATTGGAGGCTGTGATTGCTGCAGCCGAACGTGCTAATGCAAGCGCTGGAGGCACCTTCCCAGTGCCACGCCGTAATCCGGCCTTAGCCAATACTGTGGATGAAGATATCACTGCGCTTTATGTGCAGAACACGTGGAAATGGGATCGCCACACCTTGCTTGCTGGTTTGCGGATCGAGAAATCAGAAGTCACCGCAAAAGGTCTGGCTCAAGTAGGGACGTCCTTAGTCCCCCTCTCCCTATCCAGCGATGATACGCAATATATGCCAAGCTTGCATTATACGTACGACTTCTCGGATGACGTAAAGCTGCGCGCCGCGCTTATTAGTGGTGCAGCCCGTCCAAGCTTTACCGATCAACGCGCCACTGTGTCGATTACCGATGTCGTGGGTGTCCAATCTATCACAGGCGGTAATCCAAACTTGAAGCCAGAGAGCGCGATTGGCGGCGACTTAAGTGCGGAATGGTACTTTGCGCCCGCCTCACTTCTGTCTGCGTCTTACTTTTATCGCAACGTGAAAGATGTTTTGTTTGACGCCTCAGAATTAGTCGGTGACGGCCGGTTCAACTCCAATGGCGTGGATCGGTCCGGCTACACCTACAACACAACATTGAATGGTGGTGACGGGTATCTGCAAGGCGTGGAGTTTGCTTACAACCATCCCTTCACCTTCTTGCCAGGTGCCTTGTCTGGCTTAGGTGTTCAGGCCAGTGTCGCGTTTCTTGATGGTGAATTCGATATTGGCAGCGGCCGCAAGAGCGCGTTCACCGGCACTTCGGATCGGATTACTCAAGCCGCGATCTTTTATGAAAAGTATGGCTTCTCCCTGCGCTTGGCTTGGCAGCACCGCACGGAATGGCTCGATGAAATCTCGCCAGGTGCAGCAGCGGGTGACTTAACTTGGGATGCTCAACAACGCGTTGAATTCTCAGGTCGGTATCAGTTGACTGATCATGTGACTCTCTACGCAGACATCAACAATCTCACTGATGAACGTGGCTTGCGTTATCAAGGTACGTTAGCGCAGCCTTATGAGCTGGAGTATTTTGGCCGCCGGTTCATGTTTGGGGTACGGGTGCGTTACTAAAGCCCCCTGCTCTTTCTCACGGAGTACCAAGATCGACTTTGAGCGCAGCTTTGATGCACACGGATCAAAGCTGCGCTCTGGGCTATTGGCGCAAGCCACAACCCGCCGCCTCAATTCACTATGTGGGTAAATCCCAGACAAAACGGCATCAACAAGCCGAGCGCTGACGAAAACCAAGGGCCCTTCAGCGCTTAAGCTACTTAAGAGCCAGTCAGGTCAAAACTTGTAGCGCTGAAGAGAATCTATCGACAATAAAGCGACAGCGCGATTAGGCTTCAGATCAAATCCGACCCAACATCAGGCCTCAGGCACCTGTGGAATACGGGCAACCACGATCTCTTTCCGCTTCCTGCTTATTCCATAGATGACGCGGTCCTTGCCTACGCTTCGGTCCCAAGCCCAGCCTTGCCCTTCAAACGGCAAGTGCTGCGATGCTTTGTTGCAGGCCGGCATGAACTGAAACACCAAGCTAAACTAACTACCCACAATTTGAACCAAATTTTTGTAAAAATGCCCCACTGGGAAGCGTACTCGCTTAACTCGATCGTGCTAACACCCAAAGCTGATTGATCTGGTTTGGAGTGTGTTCGTGTTGAAGCTCAATGCGCATAGCAAAATAAAAAGCCTAATTGCAGACGAGGCCGGAACGGTCTCTCTGGAGTATGGCTTGATTGCGTCGCTCGTGGCCGTCTCTCTGATCACGGGATCGTCCTCACTCGGCAATAATTTGGCCACTTCCTTCGTGGCGACTGCTGACGCAATTCTGGCTAATGGGGAAACAGAGCCACCTCCCGCCGCAGAGCGCCCATATCAATAGGGATGGCTCCAAAGCTTCAGACTCAATCGTAACCCTTCGCCCCACAGCTTAGGTGCCAGACTTATCGTTATATTCATGACTTTAGGGGAAACAGGGAATTCGGAGAACTGGCAGGTTTAGAATGAGTTTTCTTAAGGCTTTGCCAACTGGTCTAATACGGGTTTTATTTGCCTGTAGCTTTGCCGCAATCGTGGCACTTGGCCTTTCAAAGACTGAAACACCCCAACGCGTTGAAACTGCACTTGCTGATCATTGGCAGTTTAGAGACACCGTCGCACCGTCAGAAGATACAATCATCATCTTTATTGATGAAGAGGCTGTGCAGACAATGGGATTTTATCCCTTTGATCGCCGCTTGATGGCGAATGCTCTAACGATACTAAAACAAGCCAATGTAGATCGTATTTACATTGACGCTGGCCTGAGCATTCCAGACTCAGAAGTGGACGATTTACAGCTAGAGAACGCCATCGCCGCTCTCGGGCCCGAAAAGATAGCCCTGCCGGTTTCGCAGATAGAGAATCCAGATGGCACTTATCGACTCATTCAACCGATTGCACGGTTTAGTAGTCATGCAAGATTGGTCACGTCCATATTCGCGATTGATGCTCAACAAAAAATACGCTCTGCCAGTGGCTTGCCAGATGAGAGCCTTGCGCTCTCGTCCGACTGGCTGAACCGTCGCCCCGACCTTCGCGCCGGTGAGTTGCCGCTTAATTTCCAAATTTCGGTGCCAAAATTTAAGCGCTACGCTTTTTTGGATGTTGCCGCAGGCCGAATCAATCCCAGCGCCCTGCGTGGCAAGAAAGTGATTATCGGTCTGGCACTTAAGACCCCACAATTCACCCTCATTGCGCCAAACCAGGGGCCAATTGTTCGTACAGAGGCGATTGCTTTGGCAACTGAAACAACCAATACCGACTTTGCGAGACACAAGTGGTCACTAATTGGACAAGTGGGGTTGGTGCTCGCGGCATCCCTACTGGCTACCTTGATCATTTATCGCTTGAACTGGGGACAAGGACTGCTCGCAACCATTGTGCTTGTCGTGTGCTGGTTCCCCATAGCCCAGTATCTTTGGATTACCCAGAAAGTTCAGGTTCCAATTCTAACGCCAGCTTTTGGCTTCTTGCTCACGTGGCAGATTCTAAAGCTTGATGAGAGTTTTCTAGGCAAGTTAGCTTTGCGAATCCGCAAGAGACTTTTTGGCGTCGGGCAGAATGCCCTTCTCGCAGCGGCAGAAGTTATTGCAGAGCCAGCAATTGTCTTCAATAGCTCGGGTATATTGCTGGGCGCAAACGAGGCGTTCAAGGCACTTAGAAGCGCCCAGCTGACAAGTGATGAGGCTGGTACTTTGCCCAACCACTTGGACGCGCTGTTCCTTTCGGCCGAGCATTTATTGGCTCTACCTGAAGCCGAACAAGCGACGGGCCATATCGATATGCAATTCAAGCAGGGCAATCAGGAGTTCGAAGCCAGCGTACGTTGGGTCCGTTCCATTACAAGCTCGATTGCAATTGCCAGTCTCAAAGATGTCACTGAATCACGTCAACGAGAGCGTGCCTTGTCACAACTTGCTTATAAGGATGTGCTTACAAGCGTTGGAAATCGGACAGCATTTCAGGTCCAACTTAAGTCCATGACCGAATCTGCTGCCAGCCAACCATTTGCCGTTATGGTGATTGATTTGGATGGCTTTAAGGCGATCAACGATGAATACGGGCACCACGCTGGCGATCAATTGCTGGTCACGATTGCAGAACGGATCAGTAGTCTTTTGCGTCCGCAAGACTTTGTCGCCCGTATGGGAGGAGATGAATTCACAATTCTCTATCCCAGTGGCGAACTCGATGCCGTTGAAACCTTCACAGACAGGCTCATTCGTGCAATCTTAGAGCCTGTTGAGATTGATGCAGGAACCGTGCGGGTGGGGGCCAGTGTAGGCGTGGCACTGTGTCCAATGCACCATTATGACGGTCCAACTGTTGTCAAAATGGCGGATGCTGCCATGTACGTCGCCAAGCGGCAAAAGCCCGCTTTTGCAATCCACGGCATGGCGGAACCCCAATCATGCCGGCGTCAACAAGGGTCCTTTTAGGGCGCTCTAGACTCTGACGCGACAGCGCGATTGGTGCCAGGTGATATCTGTCACAGTATCAAGGCCTTAGGAACCTGAGGAATGCGGGCAACGACGACCTCTTTCCGCTTCCGGCTTATTCCATAGATGACGCGATCCTTGCCCACGCTTCGGTCCCAAGCCCAGCCTTGCCCTTCAAACGGCACAGCGATCTTGGTGACATAGTCTAGCACTACCCCTTGTTTTGGAAGCCTCAGAACATAAAGCTCTGGCGCATCATGGCCAGTTACATAGAGCAAGCCATCGTCGCCCCAATCACCGCCTGAACTGGAGCTTACGCCCCAAGTTGCCACGACCTCTGGAGGGAAAATCCACGATTGACGCATCTGCCACGCGTCATCGAACTGGCCCAGATAGGTCCAACGCTGATCAAACCCTGGCGTCGTTCCCTTGTCATTATAATTGGCAAAACAGGCCCACCAAAAGCCACCATGACGAACCGCCCAGGTCAATGACCCGAGCCGTATCCCGAAACTATAAGTCTCGACGGGTTGCATGGTGGTGGTGTCGAACGTCTCCAGCGAGCTTGCCATCGGTAAGTTGGGGAAGTTCGAATGCGCCAAAATCAGGCGGTTTTTGGCGACATAGCCTGCATTGAAATGCACGATCGCACCATCAGCCCCATCCCGCCATTCTGCGACCCGCACGCCGTCGGATTTGCGGTGTTTGACCAACGTGCGATTGCCGATCCCGTAGAAATAATCGGCGTCGACAGCAGCGGCTTGGTTGGCTTCTGGTACTTGCCACCGACGCAGCTCCGTTGCCACCAAGCTGGCTGGTGACGTTATTGCATCGCCAGAAGCAGCTTTGGCACCGGCCCCTAAAGGTAGAACCATCGGTGCCGCCAAGGCAGCACATTCGAGGAAAGATCTTCTGGACCACGTTTCGTTCATCAGAATTTCCTCACAACTTCGAGGCTCCAACTGCGGCCACTGAGGAGGGCTTGGCTGACACCTGCATCATAACCGAAAGCACCTGACGTTAATGGCGGCGGCTCATCGGTAACATTGGCGATAGACAGCCGTACCCGCGTATTGGCGAGCCATTTTGGCGATGCAGTTTCAAACTTGTAGCCTACCGATAAATTGTACGTCACAACTGGATCGATTACCAAGCGATAGAGTGTTCTTCCGGCGGTGAAGAACGGCTCGATATAAGAAGGCTTGCCGAGACTGTCGTAAATCGCCTGCGTCGTTGTGGCCCCTGAATCATGGGTTTTGCCGACATGATAAATCCCAAGGCCCGCGTTCCATGCGCCTTTATCCCAGTTGATATTGGTCGTGCTACGCCACTTTGCGGCACCATTGGCATAAAGGCCATTATTCTCGGTTGGTGCGACATTGACGGGTGCAAGCGTAGTGAGCGAGCGATCCAAATAGCTCCAGTCTGAAGTAACGAGAATCCGGCCCCAAGACTGGCGTGGCATCGCATAGCGGAATCCAAAATCCACGCCCTCGTGTTGGCTGCTCGATAGGTTCAAGAACGGCTGGTAGCGCGCGAAGATACGACCGGCTGGAGCTGCCGGGTTGGTTGGGTTAGCGGCATTATAAGCGGCAAATGCAGCACGATCTTCAGGTGTCAGCGCGTAACGCTGGACATCTGGATCGCCGCGATAGGTTGCGCCACTGCCAATATCGATTTGGTTGACGGCGACACCGGCCGCAATCTGTGCCTGCGTATAGGCGCGCAACAGCGCCGTATCGCTCGCATCAATCTGTGCGGTACTGCGTTGGCCAAGCAAATTGGTGCGGTCGATGCTCCACAGATCAGCGGTGAGGCTCAGCCCCTTGATACCCGGAACGTCGAACACGATGCCATAGGTAGTGCCCTCGGATTCCTGCGGTTTTAGATCAGGGTTGCCGCCAAAATAGGTACGCTTAACGTAAGGACCTTCGTTCAAGAACGGATTGCGATAAGCATCGAGATCACCGGCACCCGCCGTGATGGACCAACGCGAACTGGTATAAAGAGCTGCCAGGCTTGGTGCCATGAAGCCCTCATTATAGGAGCCACGTACCATCAACCAAGACGTCGGCCGCCAGTTTACGCCAATTTTCGGCTTTGTGGTCTCACCAAAGTCGCTATAGCTTTCGAACCGTGCCGAGGCGGTCAACTCAAGGCTATTCACCAGCGGTATTTCGCGTTCGGGCGAAACCAATGGCACGACTGTTTCGGCATAAGCACTGGTGACTTCGCGCTCCCCAAACACATCGGGTCGGGGTGGGTGCAACAAAAAGTCGTTGTTCTGAGGGTCTAGCCCCGAGGCGGCAGGGTTTTCACCGCTAAACGGCGGACGCACATCGCTTAACTCTTCCCGACGAAACTCCACACCAAAGGCGGCTTTCACCTCATTATCCCAAAAGGAGAACAAGGTGCCCGAAGTCCTAAAGTCGGCGCTCGCGATAGAGCTTTCTGCGCTGCGCGAATAGACTTCCGAGAAGGAATCTACAACCGACTGCGGATTGGTAAAAGGCTGGTCAGCTACGACGGCACCATTTGCGACGCGGAACGTGTAGCCAAATGGATTATAGGCGCCGCTATCGGTTCGCGCGATGGCGGCTTGGAGCTTGCTTTCACGAATGTCCGGGAACGCGTCATCAGTGCCGCTGACTTCGTTGTAGAATAGCGAGCTCTCCCACTCCCAAGTCTTGCCAAACTTGCCACGCACGCCGCCAACGATCCGGAAGACGTCCGCTTTGGTTTCGACACTTTCGGCGGCCAAGTCGCGAATGGTTAGCTGGGTGAAACTGACGGTACGCGGTGCACCAACCACGCGCGCCGTGCCGTCGGTGTTTGGTGCGCCGGTGACGTGGTAGAAGCGCGAGCCATAAGGGTTGAACGGGCTATCAATCGGCATCACCATCAGCTGATCTGACGTCGGCGCGTTGAGTGCCAGAGGCTGGCGACGCATGGTGGACGACGAGCCGTAATAACCAAACTCACCAAAGGCAGTGAGCCGCGAGCTAATGTCATACTCGGCCGTCACAAAGGCATTGGCACGAGTTGTCTTGGGTGAAGCAAAGCCAAACTGATTGAGGTCCAAGAAGAATTCTGGGTTGGTTGCGCGGCTAGGTGCCGCCGTCGTCAGCGCAGGTGTGCCGTTCACAGGCCGGAAGTAATTGTTGGCCGTTGATGTTCCAATCCGAAAGGTAGGCCAGAAGCCACGCGCGGAACGTGCATCAAAGGGTCCGCCCAAGGCGTTAAATGGCGCTGGCGCACGGTCCACGTTCAAGGATGTGCGGCTGAAGTCGCGTTCGGTCAGAAGCGTGGCATCGCGGGACAGCCCTTCGAATGTGCCAAACAGACGCCCCCGGTCGTCTGCGAAGCGGGTTCCGAACGTTACAGCGCCCTGCAGACTCTCGCCACCGCCAGCTTCAGGCTGGCTAAAGCGCAACAGTGCCTCAACACCCTCAAAGTCGCGTCGCAACACGTAGTTGATCACGCCACCAACAGCATCCGAACCGTAAACAGAGGATGCGCCATCGCGCAGCACTTCAATCCGCGCGATACCTTGTGTCGGCAAGTGGTTGATGTTGACTGCTTGCGACAAACCAGCGGTAAACGGATTGATGGCCATGCGGCGACCATTGATCAGGACCAGAGTTGCCGTTGCACCCATGTTGCGAAGGTTCAAATTGGCATTATCGCCCCGCGCACCAGAAGAGCCCAAACGAGTTTCGTTCTCGGGCAAATTGCTTACCGATGGCAGAGAAGTCAGCAATTCAGACGGCAGAAGCGCACCGCGCAATTCAATCGCGCGCTGATCCAATACCGTGATTGGAACCGTTGTCTCAAGGTTCGAACGGCGAATGTTGGAGCCTGTGACAATGACGGTTTCAACTTCACGAGCAGGCTGCTCACTGGCTTGTTGGGCCGTGGCAGCGGGTACCCAGCCAAGGCTCAAGATGGCTGCCACAGCAGCAGAATCGAACAAGCGAGCCGACCGGCGCACAGAATGAGTCATCGTTTTTCCCCAGCACTGATTATTGCTGGGTCTGGCTACAGAGCGCGTGTAACGACCCTACGAAAACTGGGTGACGTATCTGTAACCCACCCCAACAAAGCGAGGGCACAAAAGACGAATTCGTCGTGCTTGGGTTGGGGATTTTTAGGTTGAATGGTTCAGCGCGCAGCGCAGCCTGCCTAAACATGCAAAATTGGCGACAATTGGCCGAACGGGGATGGGATGGGTAACCCGCGTGTCGAAAGCCGCCAATCAAGGGCAAGCAAATTCTCTGAACTGATGGCGGAAGCTTCGAGACGAAGTCAGGGTGTCTTTCGCTTTAGCTTTGAGTGAGTTCAGATTGGAAAATCATCACCCCCACATGGCAAGCGACCTTCAAAATGCAAGGCCGCCAACGTGGCCGTTCCTTCACTTCAGAAGCTTTATGGAACTTGGTGCAAGTCAGGTCAAGCAATGACGCGCAACGAGTTAAACTAACACCCAAGTCGCGGCAGGGTGCTTGCGCTCTGATGGCTACAGGTGAATTACTAAATAGTCCGAAGTGGGACTGCACTTGACTGGGTTAAGTATGACCTCGACTTGCTGCCTTGCTGCGGTGGCACCCTTGATAACTAACTTGCGTACCCAGCAACCAGCCAAGTGAACTTTTGTATGTCTCAAAGAGTCACTGGGAGCGCTGCATCGGGGGAAACACTAAAACCTTTGCCTTGTGATGGCTGCAGGAACTAACACCTTTGTTCCAGCTGGATAACCGCCTCAGTCAATTGATTTGAGCGTAGATAGCTACCCATATCTGGCGTGGTGGAAACTGGGGTAAGCGGGACAACCTGCTTCCGCGATTCTAATAGGAGCCATCCTGCTATGGAACCAAGAGCCGAAGGTGTACCCGCGCGGACAAGGATCTGCAGTAAGGTATATATCGCAATTTAGCGCGCTAACTTGCCAGCTATGCTTATGATGTCATCCAGTGGATTGCCATCTTTGTTCATGTCGAGCATCGAAGCGAGGCCGCCAAGGCTGCCCATTCCGCCTGAACTGTTGGCATGGGAGGACTGTGCACCGCCCAACACAGAACCCAATATCGAGCCAAGCATCCCGCCTAAACCACCTTCACTGTTATTCTGAGCTATCGTGGCGTCTTTTGTGATAGCTCCGCTGCTGGCTTGCTGAGATAGATAACCGCCCACTAACATCGACAGAATTGGCAGCATCTGTTTCAGCAATTTAGGATCAATCCCGGTCTGCGCCGCAGAATGACCCGCCACCGTTCGGCTCACGTCCTTCGATCCGAAAATCTGGCCGAGGATAGTATTGCCATTTTCAACATTGGTCGGTTCAGGGCCAATGACATTGGTCGCCAATGCACCGCCGCCCAACCCCTGCAACATGCCCACCAAACTGCCAAGGCCAGTATCACCGCCGCCGTTGGCATCGCTATGTTTGGTAAAGCCGCCGATAATGGCGGGCAGAAGCGAATTGGCTCCAGCCTCTGCTGTTTCAGGGGAAATGCCAAGTTGGTTAGCAATCGCATTAACGCCGCCAGTTTGGCGCAAAATATCCATCAAATCCATAAAATTTCCTCGCATGTGCGCTGTCACATCTGCGCAAAGAAAACACAGTATGCTCTAGCTTGTCCCTCGCATTAATACTTTAGCATTGCTAATATTGTGGTGCAACAGGGCAAGCAATCGTTAAACAAGGAGAGTTCACTATGTCGATTTTCAGTTCAATAAAAAATGCTATTTTCGGTCACAAAGCAAAAGCCGCAACGCCACCCGCCGCTGCCGCGCCTCCTGCCGCTTCGACAGCGCCAGCCGCCATCCCCGTCGCACCGGCTGAACCGGCTGCGATCAGCGAAGTAGATGTTGAAGCGAACCTGACCGCGATGGGTGCGGGCAAGGATCTTAACTGGAAAACATCTATCGTTGATCTGATGAAACTGCTGGGCATCGATTCCAGTCTTGCCAACCGCAAGGAACTGGCGACGGAACTGGGTTACACTGGAGACCTTGATGGTTCCGCCGAAATGAACATCTGGCTGCACAAGGCCACCATGCGCCAACTCGCTGCTAATGGCGGCAAAGTTCCTGCTGCAATGGTTGATTAAATTGTTGGCCCTTTCTCTCCTCTGATCAGGGAGAGGAAGGGCATCAACACCACCCAATATTTGCCGTATGCTGTCGGTCAGGCTTGCTCCGGCTAATAGCATTGCGTGCGGAGCCACTTGTTTCCCAAGGGGGCATTTACTGGTGGCGTTATGCCATCTGGAGTAAAACCGCAACAGCTATGGACAATTGTTCCGGGAACAAGCTTATGTTCGCCAAAGTGTTCTAAAACGTTGATAGCGCGTGGGGATGTAGCAAGGTCGCGTCGATTAGATTTGCGGAGCTTTCTATTATCTTGTCTGTTGCAAGCGGGCCTAAATGACAACCAAGTGTCACTCGAAATGGGTAATAAGCCATGCAGTCGGCGACTGAAGGTTTTCGGAGATTCCCGCACATTTTAAGGCTCAATTATTGTGAACAATTTATCAGGACTTGCCCGCAATCAGCGCTCAGCTAATCGTTGGGGGGCTATCGTGGTCGCACTGACGATGATTGTCGCGTTTGGAACAGCAAACAGCGCGAAGGCGGCCCCTGATCTGGTGATTATCAACGGGTCTGTCCTTACGATGGAGCCGAACCAACCGCGCGCTGCCGCTATCGCGGTGGAAGGCGGAGTGATTACCCATGTTGGAAGCACGCGCAGCGTCCAGGCAATGATCGGCCCTAAAACGCAAGTGATCAACGCCGCGGGCCGCATGATCGTGCCGGGCTTCATCGATAGTCATATGCATCCTCGTGCGCAGTTTGATGAATTGGGCCCTTATGGCCGACTGGATCTCACGCCGGAGGCTGGGGTTGTCACACGGGCGGATCTTTACGCCAAGCTGCGCGCTAAGATCGCTGTGACGCCACCTGGGCGATTGATTGTTGGCACTCGCTATCAAGACGACTTGATTGGCGGCCATCCAACCGCCGCAGAACTTGACGCCATCGCGCCTAATCACCCTGTGATCCTCGTGCATTCGAGCGGGCACCGCCGCTCCGTTAACAGTTTGGCGCTCAAAGCGGCGGGCATCACCGACGCGACGCCTAACCCGGCGGGTGGTGCAATCGAGCGTGATGCGACCGGCAAGGCGACAGGCATTATCCTAGAGTCAGTCCCGGGATTTCAGCCGCTTTACGATACGTTGCCCCAACCCAACGCCACCGACGAACTAGAAGCTTTCCGCCGCGAGTTTCGAATGTTTTTGTCCCATGGCATAGTTGGAATCGGCGATGCAGGCGCTTCGCCTGAGAAGGTTGAAATCTACCGCACGCTCTTGCGCGAAGGACTTCCAGTGCGGCTCTATGCAATGATCTCGTCAAGCTCAATCGATTGGCTTATCGCCAATCGAACAAAACCAGAATGGCAGGTTCCGGGGCTGACCTTAAATGCGGTAAAGCTGTTCCATGGCAATTCCCTGTCTGGGAGGACAGCGTTGCTTTATGAGCCCTACGCCCATGACTCGCATTATTTCGGTATCCCGCCGCGGCTACGCCAAGAGGAAATCACGGCCTTGGTTCGGCGGGTGCACGATGCAGGGCTTCAAGCCGCGATCCACTCCAATGGTGATCGCGAGATCGACATGACGTTGGATGCCATCGAGGCTGCGCTTAAAGCCAATCCGCGCGCCGATCATCGCCACCGGATCGAACATGGCAGCGTTGCGCCTTTGCCGATTCTAAAGCGGATGCGCTCACTGGAAGTTGGGTTAGCGCCACACTCTTACATTCTCAATCATGGCGAAAAACTCAAGGATTTCGGGGCCGCGAGATGGGACCATATTGAGCCGAATCGCTCGGCTTTGGAGCTTGGTATCCCAGTGGGAGGGAATTCTGACCACTCCGTCAGCCCACCCATCGTGATGCAGCGGATTGAAAGCCTAGTTACGCGCCGGGCGCGCAGCAATGGCCAAGTCTATGGTCCAAGCCAACGTATTTCAGTGGAGCAAGCCCTACAAACCTACACACTCGGCAGCGCAACCTTGCAGTTTGAAGAGGATACCCACGGCTCAATCAAAGTGGGCAAGAAAGGCGATATCGTCATTCTGTCTGCCGATCCGCGCCAGATCGATCCTGAACAGCTGGAAACCATCAAGGTGGACTACACGATCATCGAAGGCAAAGTCGCCTATCGACGCGCTCATGGTGGCCTGCAAGAGCAGTTTGGTTGGTTTGGTCGTTCAGCACCCTAAAAGCTCAGTTTAGATGATGGGTGCAACTAGCGTCGCTATGTGATCGAAACTTTGCTGGAGCTGTTTGCTGAAACCGTTCCAAGGCGGTTGGCGAACTAGAATGCCAAAGCGGCTATACCCAACGTCCCAATTGCCGACATAACAAAGGCAGCGAACTTGAAAAACGGTACCCAATCGAGTTCAACAGTGGCGAAATTCTTGGCCAGTAATAGCCCAACGCCGGCGACATAGCCTGCGGCAAAAGCTGTCTCTGTGAGCAGAGGCATCACTACGACCACTGCTAACGATATGTTGAAGTCTTGCAGGACCGCACCCAACACGCCGGAACCTGCCTTAAACTGCAACAACCGGCGCATTTGAGAACGGCAACTTTTGCCGATGTTGCACCAGAGTTGCACTCTTGGCGGACCAACGTGACGAACATCTCGGGTTGACGTCATAGTTCCTCAGGTGCCGCGAACTCGGGCCTGGCCCGTCTCTCAAATCTTAGGGGCGGCGCAAGACACCTAGCTTTCCAGATCATTCGCCTCTCTCTGGATTCAAAGCAAGTCCAAGTAAGCACCATGACCAGTCAGAACTTGGGCCGTCAATCGATATATAAAGGTCCTAGAATTTAGGATTTCTTGGTCTTACTTTGGGGCGCTCCAATTTGTCTAAGCAAACTCGGCGAGAGCATACTTTTCGCAGGGTTGTGTAGCGTTGCTGCCATCTCCCCCAAGTCTAGCGCCTCAGTTAGCGGCAGCCTCGCGGATTTGCGCGTCCGATGCGCCGTTGGCGGCTAAAACGCGCAAGCTTCGCGCTTTTTCATCACTGAACCGGTAAAGATCGCGGTAATCGACCCCAGCTTCAACCACCTTGCGCGCCAATTGTGCTTGCTTTGCCTCGCGTGACTGCGCACCAAAGCCAGTGGATGCCCTTTTGCCCAGCATACTCTTGTCGAGCCAGCGCGAGCTATCCTCTTGAAACGCCACGATCCCGAGTTGTTTTCTGACGTCGATAAGCGGTTGGGGCAGCAACTCCTCCCATGGCGCAAATACCGCCGGGCAAACGCTATAGGCGTTTAGTCCCCGTGCATTGGCATCGCGCAAATACGCTTGCCAACGCGCCGGTCCGCAATCGGGACGGAGAAAGTATCGCGGCCCAATGCCAAATGGAGATCGTGCCAATGTGTTAAAGTTCAGCCCATAAATATAAGCGTGCTGGAAATAGATGAGCATGCCTTCGCCCGCTAAATCGGTGGCATAACCACTGACGACATGAAACATATCATGAAGCCAGCGTATCCGCTCTAAATAGAAACGCGCGTCATCACTCATATCAAATGAATCGAAGAAACCGTCCTTGTAGATCAGTCCTGCCAGTAGATAGCCGGGCACGCCAACTGGATTATCCATCGCATCATAAACTGCCCGGCCCAGACTGGCCGGTGGCATCGCTTTGAGAGCAGCCGTGTCGCAAAGAAAAACGCCAAGGTCAGGGCGTTCAGCCAATAGTTTTTTGCCCGATGGATGGGCTCGCATACGCTCAACATCAGCCAGTATCTCGGGCCCACTCGCAAGCATTTGGATACGCGGCACTTGCTTGGCCCCGCCCTGTGAAACGGGATTTCTCAACCAACGAAAGCCTGCCAACAAAGCGGCGGGAATATCCCGTTTCTCCAAAGTTCGCTTTGGCATAACAGCACTTGACCTCATATCGTCGTTCAGTTGAGGCAAAGTATCATGTGCCAGCTGCAACCTGTCAACAGAAATTCAAGGCAGAGAGAACAAGAGGTTGCTTCATTGGTGATCAACTTGTTTCGGCAAGGTTTGGCGAATTGCCAATTGTGAGTTTTGGCCGTTAGCGAGGTTATCATCCACCTAGATCAAGCCGGTTGGCGGATAGGTCAAAGCTTCCTCGCCAAAATCACACTATTTCTCGCCTGCTAGGACCCGCTCGTGTTAGGTCCAACTCCTTATCGCAGACCGGCCTTTCAAACAGCGAACCAGTGATGATTTCGCTACTGGACGAATTCGTTGGCGCCAGTGCAAGAAAGCGCTCTCCAATTTGTCGAGGCAAACACTGCGAGAGCCTACTTTTCACGCGGTTGTGTAGCAATGCCGACCCCCTCCCCCGAAGGAGTGTTACGTTTCTCTGACAAAACGCTCTATCGGCATTGGGAGGCGAAGCGATATGATTCTTCAAACAGCAACACGTAGCGCACTGATCGGGCTAGTCGCCTGTCTGACACTAGCATCAGCCGCCCTCGCCCAAACAAGTCCACCGCCGCTGCGCGCAGCTTTACCCGACAATGCTGAGATGTCGGCAGATCCTCTCCCGGTTTTGCCTGGCGAGGTCCTGAGCCGTGTATTCGTGCCAGATTGGGGCCTAGTTCCAAGCATTGAGGCCGATGGCCAGACGCCCTTGTCCGGCAATGGCGTGCCTCCGCGCGGCCTTCGCGATGGCGATGCTTTACCACCAACGCGGCAATGGATGGGGGCACCCGCGAGCCATCAGATCCACGATCTTATGGAAGGGCGCAGCCTGCCCAGCGGGCCATTTACGGCTGAAATTTGGTTATCTTATCATGGAGACAAGCCAGTGGGTGCCGCCCTTGTGGCCGCTGCGCCCGGTAAAGTTCCGGTGTGGCGTTTTGGTTTCAACGAAGGAACTGTCCTATTTGAGGCAGGAGGTGCGTCCTTGGCGCGGCCCGTGATGGAGGTTAAAGGCTCACGCTGGCAAGCCAATGCCAAAGCGGGCACCTATCGGCGCGGGGCGTCACGCTACTGGCATCAAATTACGGCAGTTTACGATGGCCGCGCGCTGATCCTTTTCCACAATGGTGTGGAGGTTGCGCGCCAAGCCGCAGGGGGCAATGTTCGACGCCTTGCAGGCACGTCGCTTGACCTAGTCGGTCAATTCTCGCGCGAACCACTAATGGCACTTCCCGACGTGGTTAAGGCTGTCTCCCTGCACAACCGGGTCCTGACGCAAAAAGAAATCGCCGCCCGCTTTGAAAGCCGCGCGACCGCCTTGAGCCGCGGGGTTCCACAGCCCGGACAGCCGCACATGACCAGCCATGGCCCCTTGTTGCAGCAAGTGACGGGGACCAGCGCCGGCGTGCTCTGGGAAACGGACAGACCTCTTGCCGCCGCGCTGTCTTGGGCACGCACGGCCGACATGAAGGACGCTCGAAGCATCACCCTGCCAACGGGCACCAGCCGGCTAAAAGAAGCCGTGATGACCGACCTTGAGCCCGGCCAGCGTTACTTTTACACTGTGTCTGTATCGACTGGGCCGGACCAAAAGAAACAATACGGGCCCTTTGCGTTCAACGCTGCCCCGCCTGCGGGTGCGCCCATCGTATTTGCGGCCATTTCCGACACGGAAGCACGGCCCCATATCAACGCCCATCTTGCACGCAAAATCCACGCTGAAACACCGCAATTCTTGATCAATGTCGGCGATCTGACCGACGGGGGCAAACTAAACCAGCGGGCGGAGTGGACGCACGAATATCTGGCTGCCATGGGCGACTTTATGGCCAGCACGCCTGTTTTGCCGGTCATGGGCAATGGCGAGGACGACTTTGTCTGGTTCGACCGCTATCACGCCTATGCCGCCCCGGAGACAAGCTATTACGCGCATCGCCATGGCGATCTTGAAATGTTCGTGCTCGATTCAAACTTGGAAGTGCGCGATCGCGCAGACCCTAACTTCCGTGCCCGCCAGCGCGCTTGGTTTGAGGCAGCACTCAAGGCATCGACAGCCAAATGGAAAATTGTTGCCTTCCACCACTCCGCTTGGCCAGAGCGTAACCCAAAGCCGTCGTCAGATTTTCTGACCCTCATAGAAACCCATGGCGTAGACCTGGTGCTGACGGGTCATCACCACCATTATCTGCGGTCATGGCCCTTGAAGGCCAATATGCCTGACGTTTCGGGCGGGCCGTTGCATGTTCAATTGGGAAATGGTGGGGGCAATATCAGCCCACGTCCCCTCACGCCCGACACCCGGATTGCGCGCACCTATCAGGGCTTTGGCTATCTGATGGTCCAGATTTTTGACGATGAGATGCAGCTCACGATGCACGACCAATCTGGGGCCGTGCGCGACCTGTTTGAGATAGAGAAGTGACCTTAAAGGGCTAACCAGTCCGAGCGGAACAAATGGCGAGGTTTGGTTATCTTAGGCTGCGCCATGCGCCCAGTTTCAAGGAAGCCGCGATGATCAGACCAAAGGTGGTCATCGCGGCAGCTGCCCCGACAAACACGCCTTGAAGGCCTAGGTCGAACCAAAACGCCAGTAACCAGCCAACGCCGACAGCCACCACAACGCGCACCAATATCGCGATAACTGGCCAACGCATGGCCCCTGCCCCTTGGCTCGCGAAATAGAGCGACAATCCTAATCCTTGGAAGGCAAAGAACGGCCCAACAATTTGAATGTAGCTACGGGCAGCTTCAAAGGTCGCTTGATCTTTGGTGAAGGCGGGGACCCAAATATGCGGAAAGAGCGCCAGAACCAGCCCGATCACACCGGTCAGAGCAGCTGCAGATGCGCTGCCAAGCCAGCCAATCTTTTCGGCCCGTTCAACATTTCCCGAACCAATACTCAAGCCCACAAGAGAGGTCATGGCCGCCCCAATGCCAAAGACGAGCGGGATCACCAAAAACTCAATGCGCGATCCGATGCCATAACCCGCCAGTGCTGCTTCCCCGAAAGTTGCGACCATGGCCGTTAAGCTCAAGATGATGAAGATGGTGAAGATTGGCGACATGCAACCCGGCAAGGCAACTTTGAAAATGTCGTCAAACAGCGCCTTGGAAAACAAGAAATACTTGCGGCTCAACTGAATGACCCGCCCGGGTCGAGCAAGAATGATCAGCATGATTGCGCTGACTAGAAGACCGCTAATCACCGCCGAATAAGCGGCCCCAACAATGCCCAACTGGGGCGCACCAAAGAGACCAAGCACCAAAATAGCCGTGAGTGGAACTTGGAGAAACGCGCTGGCAACCATCAAAATGGCCGGAAATTTCATATCACCCATGCCGCGAAAGATAGCGCCAACAACGCTAACGAGCCAGAGGAACAGGCCACCCCAGAAGATTACTGCGCAATAGTCGAAGGCTTGCTCCAGAATTTCGCCACGCCCACCCAAAAATGCGATCAAGGCACGCCCAAAGATCAAAAAAAGCAACAGAAAGAGCCCTGCCCCGATCGCTGAAATGGCCAGACCATGCCAAATGAGCTTCTGAGCACGCTCGCGGTCCCCCCGGCCCAATGCGCGCGCGATAGCAGATGTAACAGCCCCACCCAGTGCCCCACCCGACATTGTCTGGATTAACATGAGCAAAGGGAAAGCTAAGGCGATGCTTGCTAGTGCGCTGGTTCCAAGCTGTCCGATAATCCAAACTTCGGCAAGGCTCACAGATGATTGGATGGCAAATGCAAGCGCATTTGGCGTCGCCATCTTCAAAAGCAACGGCGCAGGCGGAGACGTCAGCATGTGGTGGGTTCGTTCATCCATATGCTTGTGACTCTCGCTTCAATTTTGATTAAGGTCGGATTGGAAAGTCGTCACCCCCAAATGTCAAGCAAGCAAGATCAAAATGAAGCAAAACGCCTCGACGCGGAGCAATCGCGAATTGAGTAAGTTGGAAGGCGACCCAATTCTTGAATCGACGGACGATTGTTTTGGGTAGTGGGGTCGTTGCCGTTTCACAAACCAGAAATTGGCTCGGGCTAGGCTGGAAGGATGTGGAACCGCTCAGAGAGCGAATTCGATTGCTCCAGATTTTTGAGTTACGAAGCGCGTCCCAAATGGCTGGCTCAGTTGCTTCAGACCCTCGAAGAATTTGTTGCTCTCCGCCAGCGTGGCCATTCGAGGAAACCCGCGGGTCTGGGTATCGCTTGGACCAGCCAAACCGATTTCATTAAGCATGATACACGCAAGGGACAGCTGGGCACATCTTCCGTCTTTAAAGCTTCCGGTCGCGATGACACTTTGCCAAGCTTGCGGCGGGTAAGCACCTACCGGCTTTTCAGTCTGGAATACGAAATTGCCCAACCCGTACAGGAGAGGGACACCCCGATAAGTCTCCATACCTTGAACCATTGGCACACCATGGCCGATGAATATCGAGGCTCCTGCGTCGACACAGCGTTTTGCGAATTCCCGTTGCCAAGCAGGAACCTGGATTTGGATGGGTTCCCACAAATGATTGTGGTGACAAACAACAATATTGGGGCTCTTGCGCTTGGCGTCGGCTATGGCACTGAGTACTTTATTGGCATCTTCTTCAACGATGACGCCAGCCTCGCTAACACGCACTTCATTTACCCCGGCGCGCTCAGAAGTTGCAGCGCCGCCTGGGCGCACTTTTCCTGTGGCATAGGCAACCAAGCCGATTTCTTGATTGCGAGCGGACCTAAAGCTGGCTTTTGCTGCCAGAGATTCATTGATCCCTGCACCGGCCACAGTCATGCGCGCGGCGTCTAGCGCATCCAAGGTGTCGAGGATTCCGCCAGTCCCAAGATCAAAGGCATGATTATTGGCAAAACCTACAAGGCGGATGTTGGCGCGATAAAGAATATCCAAAACATCTGGCTTTGCGGTATGAAGCGTCTCCAGATCACGCGTAGGAGCCCCCGCACGAGGCCCAAGGATGACGGATTCAAAATTTGAAACAGCCAGATCCGACTGGCGTAGTGCCTTCAATACGCCTTCTCGACCGGGCCACTCCAATGGTGTCGGTGCATGTTCGATCAGGCATTGACCCAAGAAAGCCAGTGTTACCTTGTTCTGCCGAGCCATGGCAGCACTTGGAAAAATGCCCATGGAGGTACCGCCAACCATGCCGCCAAGCAAAACGCGCCTATCCATCGAGAACATCCTCCTGCAATTTCGTTAGGGCAAATCCATCTTGAAATCTATTCCATGCTAAATGCGCATATGAAGATGTAAAAAAGTGATAGTATTGCATGGCCTCAAAGAAGGCATGTATCGTTTAGATTGGCTTATTGTTTCTGGCGGTAGGAACAGCGGAAAAGCAATCGGGGGGCGAACCATGCTAAACATCATCCAATCAAAAATGGGAAAACTGAAGTCAGGCGTCGCCTATCCGGCTTTGTCCTTTGCTATGCTGGCTGCCGCACTTCCAATGTCAGCCCATGCCCAAAGCCAAACTTCGGCCGAGCCAGAAAAAGCTGTCGAGACGATCATTGTTACAGGATCGCGGATCCAGCGCCGCGACGCGGATTCGGTTGGTCCGGTTCTGACAATCACTGGAGCTGACTTACGAAATTCAGGGGCAGCTTCGATCGGTGATGTGCTTCAAAGGCTTCCGGCAGCTGGCGTCAGCCTGAATAGCAACGGAACACAAGGCACATCTTACGGGGCCAGTTCCATCAACTTGCGCTATCTCGGTGGGGCTGAGGGCAGTGGTAATCGCGTCTTGGTTCTGGTTGACGGGCATCGTTGGGTGGATGGCGTAGGCCAGCGCGGCTTCCGCGACTTTGTTGACCTCAACACAATGCCTTTTGGCATGATTGAAGGTATCGAGGTGCTGAAGGACGGTGCTTCAGCCATTTATGGTGCAGATGCAATCGCTGGTGTCGTCAATATCAAGACGCTAAGGGACTTCGACGGCCTGCGGCTAAACCTTAAAACAGCAACAACTTCCGAAAATGACGGCGAACAGTTTTCTGCTGTCGTCAATTGGGGCAAGACCTTTGATCGCGCTTCGTTAGTTATTTCAGCAAGCTATATCAAAGAAGATCCAATTGGCACGGCCGATAGAGACCTCACCGTCAATACTTTGGTGCCCCAAACGGGCCCACGTACCAGCGAGCGGGGTTTGTTCATTCTTCCCGGCCTGTCTGCAAATGCCTACTTCGGAACCCCTACGGGCTTTGCTTCATCAACCGCCCCGATCACGGCGCGGGCGCTTGGCGGCTTTGGCGCTGGTGCCTTGGCGGACGATAGTTTCCGGACGGCCGTTTTGCCAGATGATGCCTTTAATACCCAAGCACAGGGCATATACTCTGTGGGGCCAAGCGAACGGTTCGGTCTCTACGCACGACTTGGTTTTGAACTTTCAGAAAACCTGAATCTAAAGGTTGAAGCCCTGCGAAGCACCCGCCAATCCAATCAATTATTCTCGCCAGTCAACCTCGATATTGGCGGAACGTCGGGTACCATCCGGGGTTTTGGCATTGCGAATTCGCAAGCTTTCAATCCATTTGGTTCCGCAAATGGCGTACCGACGGCCAATGCACTTGCATTCGCGTCGACGCAGGCTTGGCGGATAAGGCGGGTGATGTATGACGTTGGCAATCGGAATAACATCCAAGAAGTGACTACCGATCGCCTTGCTGCAGGCCTTGAGGGCAAATTTAAGTTGGGCACACGTGATTGGAATTGGGATGCCTTCATGAGCTATTCCAAGAACTCAATCGATTCTTCAGCGGAAAATGGCATCCAATATGACCGCCTATTCCTGGCTTTAGGCAATCCAGCAAACTGCGCAGCGGTAGCAGGTTGCGCTCCAGTCAATCTGTTTGGACCCATGTCGAGTGCCGCTGCGGACTACATTCGCTTTACCGCCAGAGAATATAACTCAAACGAGCTGACAAATATTGCTTTCAACGTCACGGGCGACTTATTTGAATTGCCGGCTGGACCTTTATCCATCGCTGCTGGTTACGAGTACCGCAAGAATAAAGCGGTCGATATTCCAGACGCGGAAGTGAATGCGACGCCGAGGTTTATTCCTACCATCTACACGACGACCTCGGCTCAAACGAGGACGCCAACGACGGGCGAATATTCCTTGCATGAAGCCTATGTAGAAGTATCTGCACCCCTGCTGCGAGATGCGCCACTTGCCAAGAGCTTAGATCTCAGTGTTGCAGCCCGATACTCAGACTATGACACGGTAGGAGAGGCTACGACCATGAAGGTCGGTCTTGGCTGGCGCGTAATTGATGATATTCTTCTCCGCGGCACCTTCTCACAAGGCTTCCGTGCGCCCTCAATTCTGGAACTCTATCAGGGTGGACGAGAAACAAGCTTTCAGGGGATTGATCCTTGTAACGGCGGAGCCGCCGCAAATCCAAGCCGTCCGGGCTGTGCCGGAATTCCCGTTGGCTATAATCAGCAAAACTTCAACCTCAATGGCCTAATTCCTGGAACATTGGCCGGGAACTTGGGGCTAACTCCCGAGACTGCTGATACGTATAGCTATGGTTTTGCGATTAAGCCGAGCTTCCTGCCCGGACTTTCCTTCACAGTTGATTGGTTTGACATCACGATTACTGACGCAATCGCCACCCAAGCTGTGACCCAAATTCTCGGCTTATGTGCGGCCCAAGGCGGCGTTTTCTGTTCTCTCGTCAATCGCGATGTTTCAACGGGCTCGATCCGCAATGTTTTGGTTGGCGCACAAAATCTGAGTGAAATTCAAACTAGCGGATATGACGCGACGCTCCGCTACGACTTCAATACGTCAATTGGCCGATTTGCGGCGGTAGTCGACGCGTCTTATCTGGATAGCTTCCTGACCACGAGCCCAAATCCAACAGGTGGCGCACCCATTCTTGATGAGCGCGCCGGATTGGGAGACCGGCCCCGTTCGACCTATCCCAACTGGAAGGGTCAAGCTTCCTTGCGGTGGAACAAGGACGCTTGGAATGCGATTTTGCGCGGCCGTTACATTGGTGAGACGACAGATGTTGTGAACACCGTCAAAAATAGCCAGACGAAAGCGGTCTTCTATCAAGATATTGAGTTTGGCTATGAATTGCCCTGGAAGAATACCACCATCAGTTTTGCTATCAACAATATCTCCGATCAAATGCCGCCGCTTTCCTATGCTAACGCGCCAATCAACTTTGACATCTACACCTATGATGTCCGGGGCCGTTCGTATGCCTTGCGATTGGGAATGCAGTTCTAGGCTAACACCTGAACCACCTATTACCTAAGCATGGCAGCAGAAGGAGTGCATGGATTTGACCGGTCTATCACTTGAGAAAAAACCAGCTAAGTCCAGCCTGCTCGATACGATTGCGCGCGTCGGTGATCGCCTACCAGATCCAGTACTGATTTTTGTCTTTTTGATCATCGTCCTGATGATCCTTTCGGCTTGGGCGGAAGGTGCAGGATGGTCTGCCGTTAATCCGCTTAGCGGTGCGACGGTTCAGGCAGAAAGTCTGCTTTCTCTTGAGAATATCAGGCGACTGCTGGTTGAAATGCCAGCAACCATGACAGCATTTCCCCCACTTGGACTTGTGCTTGTAGTCATGTTGGGTGCTGCTGTGGCAGAACGCTCTGGCCTATTTTCTGCCTTGCTGGGCGGCGCGGTTAGGCGCGTCCCCCGGGCTGCCTTGACACCCTGTATCTTTGTCCTTGGTGTCTTATCTCATCATGCTTCCGACGCTGCTTATGTCGTTATGCTACCGTTGACAGCATTGGTCTACGCCCAAGCTGGCCGGCACCCTCTTTTGGGCATAGCGATAGCCTATGCGGGCATATCGGGAGCCTTTGCAGGCAATTATATTCCCGGCCAGTTTGACGTCCTCATGCTGGGTATTACCGAAGCCGCCGCCAAGATTATTGACCCAAACTTTGTAATGAACCCCTTGGGAAACTGGTGGTTTACCCTTTCAATCGGGATTGTCTTCACGCCGATTGCTTGGTGGGTCGCCGACAAAGTCGTTGAGCCGAGGCTTGGGAAATGGACCGGATCGAACTCCCCCATCGGCGAAGACGAAGCAAGCCTTGGTCAATTAACACCGGAACAAAAAAGGGGCCTGCGGCATGCAGGCATCGCATTTTTGTTGGTGGTCGGTCTGTTTGCAAGCCTTACCTTCTGGCCGGGATTCTCCCCGCTAATTGACACAGAGGCTGTGGGGCCGGCGCAAATGACGCCGTTTTACAAGGCGCTCATTGCCGGGTTCTTCTTGCTATTTCTTGCAACCGGCTGGGCGTTTGGACGCGCGACTGGGACAATCAAGACACACCATGATGCGATCACAATGATGGGCCATGGCATGCGCGATATGGCGCCTTACCTGGTCCTGATTTTCGCCGCCGCCCATTTCATCGCAATGTTTTCATGGTCCGGTCTGGGGCCCGTTCTGGCGATCAAGGGAGCAGAGCTTTTACAAGGCTTAAACTTGCCTAAGCCCGCGATGCTAACCGGGCTATTATTGATGTCTTCGGGCCTAGATATTGTGATCGGATCAGCGTCTGCCAAATGGAGTGCTTTGGCACCAATCGTTGTTCCGATGCTCATGCTACTTGGCATTTCACCTGAAATGACAACCGCGGCCTATCGAATGGGCGATTCGATTTTCAACATCGTTACGCCTTTGGCGTCCAACTTTCCGTTGGTGCTGATTATGTGCCGACGCTGGGTGCCTAACTTTGGCATCGGCTCCTTAATCGCGATGATGATACCCTTTTCGATTGCTTTTATGTTGGCCGGTCTAAGCCTTGTTATGATCTGGGTCGGGTTTGATTTGCCAGTCGGGCCCCATGCTCCGGCGACCTATTCGGTAGCTTTAGGGAGCGTCCGTTAATGGTCAAGGAGCTTGAAAGCACGGAGGATAAACCAACCGGCGACACCGCAGTGGTTGAGCGCGTCAAAGTCGTTCAGAATGTTATGATCGCGATGCGCGATGGTATCCGGCTTGCGACAGATGTCTATCTGCCAATAGACGGAAAGGCCAAGCGACCAGTGGTGCTAGAGCGAACCCCTTATGGCAAGCAAAGCAGCAATCATGGCGACCGTACCTTCCAAAATCCCGTCCCAAAATCTAGACCTGAAATTGCTCGTTGGTTCGCGAACAAGGGCTATGCCTTTGTGCTGCAGGACTGCCGGGGACGAAACGGCTCGGAAGGGGTTTTCTCGAAATATGTAAATGAAGGCGATGATGGCGAGGACACGCTGAAATGGCTTTTGGCGCAAGATTGGTGCAACGGAAAAGTCGCGACATTGGGTTTGTCTTACGGTGCCCATGTTCAAGCAGCCCTCGCCTCCCTTAACCCAAAAGGGTTGGAGGCGATGGTTTGGGATTCGGGCGGATTCTCTAATGCTTGGAAGAGTGGCATTCGCCAGGGTGGCGCGTTTGAGCTTAAACAACTCACTTGGGCAATGACCCACGCGCGCCTATCACCGGCAACTTTAAACGATCCGGTGCGCCGCGCTTATCTGGAAGCCCAGAGCATCAGAGATTGGATTGGCATCAATCCGTGGTCGGAAGGCCAATCCCCTCTTGCCCTTGCTCCAGAATACGAGAGCTATGTGTTGGAGCTTTGGCGTAATGAGACCTTTTCCGAATTTTGGCGCCGGCAGGGCCTTTATGCCGCGGGCAATTATGCAGGATTCTCCAATGCGCCAACGATGTTCATCTGCAGTTGGTACGACCCCTACGCTTTGACCACGATCGAGAACTTCGAAGGCTTATCAAAGCTCAAAGATGGGCCGTATCGAATGATCTTGGGTCCTTGGACGCATGGGCAGCGCTCGGTAACCCATGCTGGCGATGTTGATTTTGGCCTAGCAGCCCCATTGGATGGCAACATCGCAATTGGCTATGACGAATTGCGGCTGGACTGGTTCGACCAGAATCTTTCAGTGCCGCTTGATGCACGATCAACGGGCAATTTGGTCCAGCTTTTTGTTATGGGCGGCGGTTCAGGGCTAAAAACAAGTGCTGGGAAAATGGACCATGGCGGCAGATGGCGACATGAGCGAACTTGGCCTATCCCCAATGCCATTGCCACACCGCTTTATCTCACACAGGAAAACGCGTTAAGTCTTGAGGCGAGCGAACAGAGCGGATCGATCAATTGGGTTCATGATCCCAAGAACCCCGTTACCACACGCGGCGGCGCTATTGCATCAGGAGCGCCGGTCATGGAGGCGGGTGCCTTCGATCAAGGTCATTTTCCAAGTCAGTCAATTGCTTCATTTCAAACAGCAACCCTGGACCATGACCTTGAAGTCACTGGTCCAATCATGGCCAAGCTTTGGATATCTTCTAGCGCTGTCGACACCGATGTTTGCCTCAAGCTCATGGATGTATATCCACCTAACCCGGACTATCCAGACGGCTATGCAATGAATCTAAGTCATGGCATTCTGAGGCTGAGGTTTCGCAACTCGTGTGAAAAAGCTGAACTCATGACGCCGATGGAAGTTTATCCAATTGAAGTGACAATTTTTCCGACAAGTAATTTGTTTGCGCGTGGCCACCGTATCCGGCTTGATGTGTCGAGCAGCAATTTCCCCCACTTTGATGTGAACCCCAATACTGGCCACCCCGCAGGCCTTTTGGGTCCAGAACCAGTCGTGGCAACGAACACGGTGCACTTTGGCCCTCTAACGCCATCCTGCATTATCCTGCCTTTCGTTCACGGCGAAGAAAACTAAATGGGCAAGGCAACTGCCACCCGAACACTCAAGAACTTCAATCCGCGGGCAATGGAGATATTCCGCGAAGTCGTTCGAATGGGCTCTGTCACATCCGCCGCAAAGAAGGCAGGGCTTGGTCAGCCAGCCGCAAGTCGCTTGATCGCCCAGTTCGAACAGGATGTTGGCTTTGAGCTCTTTCATCGTGACAAAGGTCGCCTCACACTCAGTCCGGATGGACTCTTGCTCTATGATGAAGTTGTAAGAGCCCTCGACAATATCGCCCGTGTCAGGATTTTAGCCAGCGACATTGCCGAATTTCGATCCGGTCAATTGCGCATTGTGGCACCGCCCAGCTTGCTTGAAGGATTTTTGTCAGAGATCGCAGCGGACTTTCTGAAGCTATATCCCAAAGTTCGCCTGACACTTGAGTCTGGCGGGGTTGATACGGTGAAGGCCATGATTGCATCGCGTGCTGTCGATGCTGGCTTTGTCAAACTTCCCTTGGAAAGAACCGATTTAACAGCCGAGTCCATCTTGGAATGCGGGACAACCTGCGTGATCCCGGCACAGCACGAACTTGCACAAGCCAAGAGCGTTGATGCGGTCGCTTTACGCAATGTTCCGCTCATTCTATTGGGGTTAGGAAGCAGTTCCAGAGCCCAAGTCGAAGCCGCCTTCGCGACTGCCGGCGTCGTCCCAACAGTCCTCGTCGAAACGCACACAATCGGTAGCGCGTGCGCTTTGGCCGCTCGTGGCGTTGGCATCGCAATCGTCAACCACGCCCTAGCCAGTGCCTATGTTCGGGATCAAATAATCCTCCGCCCATTCGTGCCTGACATTCGGCAAGACTATGCCTTTGTAACCGCCGATCCGACACCTTCACGGCTCGCCAAAGCATTTCTCGAGTGCTGCAAGGCCTCGCTCCTAAACAAGTAAGCCCGCGTGCCCAGTATTTCATCAGAATCAAAGCCTTCACAAAAGCTTAGGTGATGAGCAGCAATTTTTATGAGCTCAAGAGTTCCCGTAGTAGAACGGCCTTATCGGAAATGAGCTGACATAGCCCATTAAAATCTAGCCAAGAGCTTTTCTGCGTCGGCTTGGGCAGAGCGGGACAGAATGAGTTGGATTAGGGGGAGGTTTGCAAGATATAAGAGGGCGACTTGCATGAGCTTTCAGTGCTCTGTTTTGATTGATGTTATTGTAAGTCATGTTGATGGGGTCATGACTTGCAGTGTGTCGTGGCATGTAAGTCGGCATAAGTCATGTTGAAACGTTCACAAATCGCACTTACTTTGCCGCAGACAATTGATCCACAGTCGTAAAGCCATGTTTGTTTGGATCAAACTTCTCTAAAAGGGGTCGCTGTTCTGCATACGATGCAAGCCGACACAACGGGCGGAGCAAGTGTTTTACTTCGCCTAGTCCCGTGGACTCCTTTACGGGCTAAACGTTGTCAGTTCGCCCAATAGACATATTCTTGATCCGGCGTCCAAGGCGCATTCAAGGGCACATCGATCCGGATGGCATCCTCTACCAAGGCTGGCCACAAGGGCTTGGGCATTTCAGCGTCGTGGGCCTGCAGCATCGCCTTCATAGCGGCCACCCGATCAGGCTCCGCCTCGGCTAAATTCTTCTTCTCAGTCGGGTCGGTCGCTAAATTATAGAGCCAAGCTTTGTTTGGATTGCCAGCAACTTGCAGCTTCCAATCTCCCTGGCGCACAACGCGGTAGGCACCTGAACGCCAAAACAAAGTGCGCGAGGCCAATTGGGGGGTGCCGGTGACAAATGGCAAGAGATTCACCGTGTCCATCGCGCGATCACCTGGAACCTTCGCCCCAGCAATTGCCGCGGCCGTCCCATAGAAATCAAGATGGTGTGCGGGCATTGTTATTTTTTGTCCCGCGCTGATCTTGCTCGGCCATCGCATCAGATATGGCACCCGAATCCCGCCTTCAAAGAAAGTGGCTTTCCAACCCCGATACGGCTGATTGATGCCCGGAAGGCCAACATACCAAGCCCCACCATTATCGCTGGTGAACACGATAATCGTATTTTCATCCAAGCCATTTTTCTTGAGCGCCGCAACAACTTCGCCAACACCTCTATCCAAGGCACGGATCATGGCACCATAGACGCGTGTATTGTGATCCTTGATCCCGGAAAGGGCGTCAAAATCCTCACGCTTGGCCTGCAACGGCGTATGGGGCGCATTGTAAGCCAGATAGAGGAAGAAAGGCCGGTTGGCATTGGCCTCAATCGCCGCAACCGCCTGATGGGTGTAATAGTCGGTCATATATTCGCCGACATGAAATCTTTGACCGCCATTCTTCTGAACGGCGTCGGTGCCATAAATCCAAAGGAAGCGGTCGATTGGGTCAAACTCAAGCTTGGCATTGACGACGTCTGGATGATTGTCTGGCAGAAACTTCCCTGCCCCAAACATGATCCCCAAACTCTCATCAAAGCCTTGTGCTTCCGGCCGCATCTTGGCCGCTTCACCAAGATGCCATTTGCCGACATGCAGGGTTCTATAGCCCTTGCCCTTCAAAAGCTCTGCGATTGTAATCTGATCCTCGGGCACGCCCATGTTCTCCATGGGCGGCATCTCGGCTTCGCGGTCTGCGTGATAGATCGGCTGATGCAAGCGCCCTTCAACTGGGGCCCCTAAATTACGGGCAAAGGCCTTTGGAACCGCGGTAAACTCAAAGCCGAACCGGGCGGGATAGCGCCCTGTCATCAAAGCCGCTCGCGAGGGGGAGCATGTCGCATTGCCAGCATAGCCTGTACTGAACTGCGCGCCTTCTTTGGCAAGCGCATCAATATTGGGCGTCGGCACAAGACCGTTTGCAACCCCTGTTCCGGTTGCGGTCAGATCATTGATCCCCAAATCATCGGCCACGATCAAAATGATATTAGGAGGACGCTCGCCTGCCGGAGGAGTGTTCGGCCCCTTTTCCCATGTGACAGTCTGGGTCGGTGCAATCGGGTTTCGAACCTTATCGATTGCTGCCGCAATTTGTATCGGGAAAAATTTGACTGCGACAAACGCGCCTATCAAAAGCACGGCAGCACTTCCCGCTGCGATCCGCCATTTGCTCATCTGTTTCCCCCTAAAGTCCCACGCCATTATTCGGCGTCATGTCGCGTTTATTTCTAGTGGCATCTAGGCCAGCACCAAAACATTGTCGTTCCGCGCTATTTTGCGCTTTGTTGTTAGCGCCATCATGGCATTTCCACCGGTGCGTTCAAGTAGGGCGTCCAGCCGCTCACGGTCGACGCCAGTCAAGGCCGGTGCCGCCGTGCGGGCTCGCTCAAAATGCCATAGCGCATGGGGCTGGCTGGCCCGCTGCATCACCACGTCACGCCACGCATAACTGACACGCCCGACATGGGGATGCACTTGTCGTCGACCATCATGGGATACAAGTGTTCCAGGGTCGGGGGCCTCAAGACCATCCACCCAAGCGTCAAAGCATGCGACATCGGCCTTTAGACCGGGACCCCATTGGGAAAACAGGAATGCCAAGATGGGTTCAAGGGTTTCTGGAAGCGCATCATCTTCAGGAAATCCTATCGCGAGGTCCTTAAAGTCGCCGTCCTTTAGGCCCGGCATATTCATCCGCTCTGTCCAACGATAAACCGAAGGTGCCGTCGTTTTCATGAGAAATGCCGGGACAGGATCGCGGGCAAGATGCGCATATAAAGGTGCCATCATCCCAAAGTCAGCAGCACTGGGACAGCCACCGAGAAAATAGGGGTAGTTCTGAAAATGGATCTCCAGCAAAGCCAATAGCTCTTTGTAGCTGGCCTCCATTGCCGGGATAACTTCTGGCGTCACACCAAGGTTCGGCAAAAAGTCCGCAAAGCGGGACATGAGTTTGCCAGCCTTCTCCATCCGATCGATATAGGTTGGCGCAGGTACCGCGCGCGAAAACTCATTGCACAGGAAGTGTTCCTGCTGTTCCCGATAAGACCAGCGATAATGCATGGCTATCGCCATCAGATAATTGGACCCAAAGGCATCAATCAAGTCTGCAACAATCCGCTGGACTGGCCCGCTCGGGACAAAACTGGGCGCGGCAACACGGCTTTCGATATGATCAATCATGGCCGTGGTATCTTGAATAATCTCGCCGTCAGGTGCCCGCATGACAGGAATCACTTTGAGACCAACTTGGCGAATGATGTCGCCAACAAAATTGGGGTCAGACGCCATGATCTCTTCATAGGCTATCCCCTTCTTGATCAGATAAGAGCGGATTTTTCCCGTATAAAGTGAATGGGGTGTGCCCCAAATTGTATAAAGTTCATCCATGTGTCCTGACTTCCACTCCCAGCAAATCACATTTTGTTTTGGCCAGTCTTGCACAGGGTTTTGACTTCAACAAATGCGAAACTGCGTGACAGGGGACTGGGCTTAAACTGCTAAAGGGTACGGATTAGCCAACATACTGAATGACGGCGACATAAATTTAGCGGGTTGAGGCACTCAAGGAACAGGTGCCGATTGTCTCTGAACGCGGCGTAGAAACTACCCCGGCCAATCTTCATTTCATCTAGGAGATCCTAAAGGGATGACGCCCGTTAGCCATTGCGCCAGAAGAGCTTCATTGCGCTCTCCCTCGCAGTCATGACGTCGAACTCTATAGTGCGTGCCTTACATAATTATTGACTGATCAGTACAGAATTGCAATGCTGGAATCTTGTAATTGGTGTGATCACGAATTGGATCATCGACTGGCGCTTGGGGATGAATATGATGATCGCAGTCTTGATCGTGCACGGCCTGCTTGCAGTTACCCTGCTCGGTGCAATCACACACCAGTGTGTATCGGCACTCCGAGCCAAGCCTGCCCGCACCCTGTCCTTCGTCGACCGCTACACGAGCGTGAACCAGCGGGTGTTCACATGGGCGGTTGTGATGCTGTACGCGACGACGACCCTCTCGGGGGCGATCATCTATCCGTCTTACCGGTTGAATGTGCGCGTCCCATTCGAGGAGATGTCGCTAGGTTGGGCAGTGGGCCTTTTTGAGCTGAAGGAGCATTTCGGCGGCCTTGGGCTATGCCTTCTGCCTCTCTATGTTTGGCTCTGGCAACCGCAGCAAACGCAGAGCCACGCCCGCGACCGGCTTGCAATCACCGTGATCCTTGCCTTTATCGTGTGGTGGGACTTCCTAGTTGGCCACGTGCTCAACAATATCCGGGGTCTGCCATGAGATTGCGCTTCTCGCCCATCATCTTCATGCTGGCTTATTGCCTGATCTATATCGCGGCCTTGCTGTGGGACCTGCCTGCGTTCCTCTACTATCCCCTGCACGGCCAATTGAGTTGGGGCCCTGAGGTCGTAAAGGGTCAGGGACCAGCGATGGCTTGGTACGGGATCATGGCCGAGGCCGCGCTGATCGCATCTATCCTCGCTATCATTGTTCCAGATCGCTGGTTTGCCAATCGTATGCAAAACGTCCTTTGGACTGTCCCTGTGGCGGCCATGCTAATCTGCACCTTCCTGATGAGGACCTTCTTTGGATGAGACGACGCGCTATAGTAACCGTCCTCGTGAGCCTCTGCACCCTAGCCTGTGCTGGCGGCGCTTGGGCGCAGTACACCTATAACCCGAACAATCCCGACGAGCAGGGGTCAAATATCCGCTATTTTGGCTCTGTGAAGGATGAGAGCGGCCAGGCCCTAAAAGGCGTCGCCATCTTGGTAAAGCACGCCTATGTCTTCACAAGCGACGAGGCAGGAAGATATGTCGGCTATGTTCCTGCCGACCCTTCGCCCAAGCCGGTCGTAATCGGCTGCGCCAAACCCGGCTACACCCTTGTGCGCATGACCAAGCGCGCAGGCTCAACGAGGCAAAAACTATGGGTCCAAGCCGACTGCATCTTGCGCAAGGCACGTTAGCGGCACTGGCCTTGGGGGCCGCGGTCCTCTTACAGGGCGAGCCACCTGCTGCCAGCCCAAGGTCCGAAACTCTGTTAGCGGCCAGCGTTGAAAGCCTGCGCCTCGGCGGTGACTTGGTGGCGCAGCGGCGACACATGTGGACGGCTTTTGCGGAGATGGTCTCTGGCAAGGAACCGGCCTTCGTTCACTGGCAAGGAGAAGGCGGTGTCTTTGATGCCGAAGCGGCGGCAAAGAGACCCGGAGGCATCCAAGGCTTCTTAAGGCCCAAGAGCATCGGCGGCGACCCGCATTTAATCGGCGCGCCGATAATTGCCTATAACCTTTTCAATCCCGCAGCCTTCGCTCACATCCGCGCACAGGGCCTCTATCGCAAAGCGACGTTGGATCGCCTGCAGCTCACCGGCAAGACCGGATCTGTGCCGCCCTTCCCTGCCGCAGCGATCGTGATCAAGACCGCTTGGTGGCCGGTCGCGCCAGAGGGCCTGACCGCTATGCCCGTCTGGGATCCCGAACTCAACCCGCCGGACCCCAACGGCAATCCCCATCTAGGCTGGGCGCGGGTCGTGGCGGTCGATCCCGCGAACAACTCCCCTGACAAAACTGCGGCTGTCCAATTCATAGGCCGATCCTTTCCCGGGGCGCGGCGTGTCCAGCTTGAGGCGTTCCATCATGTGGCCGTGGATGCGGCAATGGCCAAGCAGTTCGCCCTCGATCCCGAGAGCAACCGCACAGCCATCATTGCGCTGGGTCGTCCCATCGCAGTCAATGACCGACTGGCCCTGGTCGGGATCAATATGATGACCCATGAGCAGCAGGACTGGGTTTGGGCAGCTTTCTGGTGGCATGACCGGCCTGGGGTCGGCCCCTTTGCCGCAGACCGTCCATCCGATCTGCGTGGCCCATGGCGCAACTACCTCATGCAAGTGGCTTTTGACGCCGAGACGCCAAGGGCGTCTGACGGAAGCGCTCATATCTGTTTCAACCCTTGGCTAGAGGCTCGGTTCCCCGACCATGGACAGGGCGGTGGAACGGTCAGCAACTGCCTGTCCTGCCACCAGCGCGCCAGCTATCCAGCCGCGCCCTTCCTGCCCGTCACACGCGGCGCACCCAATCTGCGCGAGGATCCAGCTCTCGCACCCGACCGCCTAAGGACCAGCTTCCTCTGGTCGTTGCCCCTACACGCTCAGCAGGACTAGGCGACGGCTCATGTGCCAAGCGGACCAAAGCCCAGAGCTGTTGAGTCCCCCCCGCTCTACCAACTGTCCCGCCAATTGTAGGTTCAGCGTCCATGGTAGCTAGTCTGTTCAGGGGGGTGCGGCTTGCAGCAGACGCAGCGCGGTATCGATTGCCTCGAGGCTTTGACGGCGCGGGAGTTTGCGGCGGCTTGCCACCCGGACGCCTTCATTCACCAGCATGAGGTAGGCCCCATATTCGGCAGCGCGTGCCGGAGAATAGCCAGCTTCGCACAGGCACTCTTCGAATAGGGTCTGCAATTTCGACAGCCATGCGCTCGCCGCCACGGCCAGTTCGTCGTCTATTCCTGCGAGTTCGATGACGGTGTTGACCGCCATGCACCCAAAGCCAGCTTTCGATCCTTCACCATGGTTCAAGCTGTGTTGCAGGAAATACCTTATGGCATCCATCGGCGGGTGTTTGTCCCTGATCCTCTGGACAATGGCACCGGTTCGCTCCGCGAAAAGGTTGAGGCACTCAAGGAACAGGTGCCGCTTGTCACCGAACACGGCGTAGAAACTGCCGCGGCCAATCTTCATTTCATCCAGGAGGTCCGAAAGGGATGACGCCTGGTAGCCGTTGCGCCAGAAGAGCTTCATTGCGCTCTCCCTCGCAGTCATGATGTCGAACTCTATAGGGCGTGCCATACTTAATTATTGACTGATCGGTACAGAATTGCAATGCTGGAATTTCATAATTGGTTCGATCACGAGGAAAAGCGCATGAAGAAGTTGTCTTTGATTATTTTCATGAGTTTGGCACTCGTAGCCTGTTCGGCAAAGGAGTCTTCCAAATCTGTGCAGGGTGTGACCCCGGGGCTGTTGACGGGGGTCGTGAACGACGGTCAGAGCAAACCGCTCAACGGTGTCATGGTGCGGGTGACAAACGAAACATCCGGTATCTCGCAAAGCGTATTCACCGATGAACAGGGTCGATACGAACTATCGACGGGTTTGACTGGGGACGTCACGGTCAGGTTCCGCCTACCCTATTACCGAGACGAGACGAGTAAGCTGATGCTCACCGCTGGGAAGTCTGTCGAGCAGAAGGCGGTTCTGAAGCCGATGACCGACTTGGCTGAGATTTCCGAAAGCCTGCCATCGGCCTATCACTTCGGGAACCTTGCCTTTGACAAGGATCCAAAGTCGATCAACAGCTACCAACACCTGCAGCGCGATTGCGCGGGCTGCCATGCCTTGGGCAATAGCGTCACGCGTGCACCCCGTCCGCTTGATCAGTGGGTGGATATGGTCACGATCATGCAGAGCTATCTTGGCAATCCAGATCCTAAGCTGATCAAGAGCCGCGCCGCGTTGCTATATGCCGGGTTCAACGGACAGGCACCAACGGTACGTCCGGTGTTTCCAGTCGACGCCGAAACCCAGCAGGCCGTCATCCATGAGTACAGACTGGAAAACACCATCTTCCCCCATGACGCGGACATCAATCCTGCCGACGGCCTAGTATATACTGTCGACCGAACGGCAAGCCAGATGGCGGTGACGGACCTTGTTTCGGGAAAGTCTGTCTTTTTCGATCAGCCTCCGTCGATGCGTCCCGCCGTTGGCAAAGGGGACAGCTATTCCGCACGCTCCAAGGAGCCGGGTCCGCATTCCTTGGCGTTGGGCAAGAACGGGTATTGGTACACAACCAATGCCGGGTCCGACGAGATCGGCGTTTTCGATCCAAAGACCCGGACGTGGAAAGCTTCATTCGTACTTCCTGAGCCTGCACGCTACCCCCATACAATCCGCATTGGCCGCGACGGCATCGTCTGGTTCACGCTGGCGGCCTCGACGCAGGTGGGCCGACTTGATCCGGTCAGCGGGGACATCAAGCTGATCTACCTGCCAAAGCTCAAGCCACTCGGGGGATCCGCTGGCACCGTGCCCTATGGCATCGATATCAGCCCTGTAGATGGGCGCATCTGGTATGCGCGCCTTTGGGGTGACAAGCTTGGTGCCATCGATCCCGCGACGTTTGCGGTGACAGAGTTTGACTCGCCGGTCGAAGGGCCGCGTCGTCTTCGCTTCGACGCTGAGGGTAAGCTTTGGGTAACGGGCTACAACGACGGCATGATCGCCAAGGTTGATACGCAGAGCATGAAGAGCGAGGTCTATCCCATGCCGGAGTTTGCCGCAGGCTATCGCCCGGCCCCCTATGCCCTTGCGATTCATCCCGCCACGCAGGAGGTTTGGATCAACGAGACCTTGACGGACCGTGTCTATCGTTTCCTGCCGAAAGAAAAGCGGTTCATCGTTTACCCCATGCCACTACGCGGCACCTTCACGCGTGACTTCACCTTCACGGCGTCCGGGTGGGCCTGTACGACAAATAGTCCGATCCTGAATGCGGCACTGGAAGGCAATGAAACAGAAGTGATCTGCATTGATCCAAGCGGAGCAAAGGCGCGCAAATGACCGTATTGTTCGATCCTTCGCTCTACTCAGCTATTTCGCTGATTGGACTGGCCTGGACCCTACTGACGCTCTTTCTGATGTTCTCGCCAGTGGGGCAGAGGTTGCTGTCCAACCCGCTGGGGATTGTTATCGCCGCAGCCGCGCTGTTTCCCTCGCTCTGGGCGGTGACGTCTCAGATCAAGGTGCTGACGGCGCTTACAGGCGGTATCGCGCCGCTGGACGTGCAATTCGGCTATCACCAGCCCGAAATCGTCCAGTTCGCTCAGGCCCTGAATGAGGGCGGCCGCAAGATGTATGCCCAATTCCAGCTTGGCGCCGACACGTTGGCCCCTCCCGGCTTCTGCTGTTTCCTGATGTGCGTCTACCGCTCAACGGTTCGGTCACAGGTCGTTCGGACCCTTTGTGATGGGATGGCGTTCGTCTATCTCGTCTCCGTGCTCATCGCCAATAGCTTGATGCCGGTGATTATCCTTAACTATCCGGCGCAGGACGGCCTTGCTTTGTCGACGCTCTACTGGCTGATCCCCCTCTGTGACACGATCAAGTACTCCGTTCACGGCCTGGCCTGGCTCACCATCGTGACCGCCTGGCTCTGGCAGCTTGTAGGCATGATGCGGGCCCGCAAGTCGTCGTGACCTTCTTCGCCTTGAGCATTCCACGACTGACAATGACGCCATCTTTTGCGCTGTCGATGAAGGTGGTGCGACGATCTCGTTAAACAGGCCTTAAAAGCTGACCGCGCTGACGGCTGCGCCGGTAATCATGGGACCCGATACCGCGCGAAAAAGAAGATTGCGCCAGCGCGACTTGGGGCAGCGGCGCGTAAGTCAAAGATACTGGCTAACGTGCACAAAACGGCGAAGTCCTGCCTAGGCCACATGGAAGAGACAACTGGCAAGTCACGAGCGGCTCTGCCATCGGCAAAAATGTGCTGGGCTCGGCGTTCGTGGCCCATTGTGGTTGTGGAGGGGATGAGCGGCGAAAGCTGCCACTCAAGAGCGAGCAAACTCTCTGAATTGATAGCGGAAGTTTCGGGACCGGGTCAGGGAAATCAGTCGAACTGGCGGACAGAGAG
>CAMDDL010000024.1 GCA_945891505.1 Maricaulis salignorans
CGGAGGTGGAGGCGGAGGTGGAAGCGGCGGCGGAGGCGGAGGTGGAAGCGGCGGCGGAGGTGGAGGCGGCGGCGGTGGCGGTGGCGCTACAGCAACCGGTTGGGCCAGAATAGGGGCAACTGGGATAGGAGCTAGGACGCCTGACAGGCCACCCAAGCGTTGCACCACTTCGCCAAGTGCAGAATAGGAATCACGCAGGCGAACTTGGAAAGCCTCGTCCAATGCGGCGGTTTCTTCTGCGGCGCGGCGTCCGGCGGCATTTAGGCGGCTCAAGGTTTCGTTCAGCGCGTCTTCGATTGCACGGGCACGTGTATCGGCTTCTTGCGGCAAGTTCGACAAGCGACGGTCGAGGCCGTCGAGTATGTCTTCCACCGAGCGTGCTTGATCGCCACAAGCAGCAGCAAGTGCCGAGAAGCGCTCTTGAATGCGGGCCCCGGTTTGATCCAGCAATCCAGCCGATTGCTCAATCATGGCTTGCGCGTCTTTCAAGCGGCCGGACATGAATTGATCGGCCTCTTTGCTGACTTCAAAGGCAGTCTGCCGGGCGGAATCCAAGCGATGCTGGTTTTCGGTTTCCTGTTCAGAAGCGCGGCGACGCGCCTCCTCGGCGGCTTGGCGGATGGCCTCGCTGCTGGCGCGCAACGCCGCTATGGTTTCTTCCCCAGCAAGGCGGGCGGCAGCGGCTTCGGCGCGCAAGGATTCTGCCGCCAGACGCGCATTGGCTTCAGCAGCTGCACGCACATCTTCCAAGGTCGCAAGGCTCATGTCGCGAGCTTCTTGGGTCTTCCCGGTAATCGTATTAGCCGCGTGCATCGCGGAATCACTGGCCGTCTGTGCTGCACTGTTTAAGGATTGTACGGCACCATCGAAACTGCCGACAGCTTCATCTGCCCGAAGCCGCGCCAGCACCATCAGATCATGGGCACGGGCGAGGGCGGATTCGCCCTTAGCGGCGGCTTGATCCAATTCTGTGATCGCCGAAGCTGCACGCTGGGCCGCCTGATCCAAGCGTTCCGCCGCGCCAATGGCCAGTTCCGACGCTTGCGTCGATTGGGTCGCGAGACCTTGTGCGGCCTCGGTCAAGCGGTTGGCGCGCAGATCCAGCCCGTCGGTCGCCGTTTGAGTAGTAGTGGCGGCATTGGCCGTCATTTCTGCGAGGGCAGCGAGCAGGCTGTCCAAGCGTTGCCGCTCTTGTTCCATGGTTTGGGCGAGGCTATCGGCACTGCCGCGCGCGGCTTGGCCGGCTTCATTGAGCGCCAAGGTTCGCCGTTCCACTTGGCCTTCGATTTGGGCCAAGCGCTCTGCCACTTGGCCAAGCGCGCCTTCCAATCGATTGATCTCGCCCTCCACCGCTTGAGCCGTCGTGCGGATCGCGCCTTCGGCCAAGTTACTGGGCAATAAAAGGCGACGGACAGCCGCCATCAATTGCCGCGATTCCCGATTGGACTTGGCGATGCTTTCCCCCATCAGACCGGCGAGCAGCGAAAAGGCCGGGCCAAATAGCAACACAGCCAGACTGAGCAGAAGGGTGGCGTCACTCGCCCCCAAGGTCGCGATATTCTCAAAGATATAGGCCCCAACGCCTGCCACCCAGATGAGGGCGAGGCCGATTGAACCATAAAGCAGGGTAGGGGCCTGCTTGCTCTTCGGGCGACGCTTGATTGGGGCAGAGCCATCAGGCTCTTCCGTCGCGGTTTCCCACTTCATCTTAGCGCTTGTATCCATAGGCTCTTTTGGCGGGCTGGTTTCAAGCGCCCCGCCTGCAGCTTCTGCGATTTCGATAGGCGCAAGGCGGCTAATTTCTTCCTCGGTTTCAAACTCTTTCATGCGTTGGGCGGCTTTGGCGATGCGTTTGGCAGACTCACTGATTTGCGCTTCATCGCGAACCCGAGCCCAGACATCTTCATCTTTTTCTTCGGCCATAGTATTTTGCCCAACCCAATTCTGAAACACTTATGCACATGGTGCCAATTCTTGGCGGCCCAACTATTTGACCAATATGCAACAGCATTCTTATCTAGACAAAGTCATTTACGCTATGGGGCCTTGCAGCCTGAAGAATGGGGTATGTCGTTGTGAGTTGTTGAGGTTGGAGTCGCCATTTTTTCAGCAGTTTAGGTCGCATTTCTGCTGCGTAAACGTTTGCTCAGTGTAAGAACGTCTACAGAGGGAATTTCAGTGGCTCGGGAGCGCGTTGTTTCTGACTTTTTCCGCGCGCGCGAGTCTGTTGAGCGAAGGTGAGCGGACAATTGTGGCCCAACCAACGCTGAGAAAATCGCGCTTAACTATTCAATCCGATCTACTGAAAACATTGGTGGGTGATGCAGGGTTCGAACCTGCGACCCGCTGATTAAGAGTCAGCTGCTCTACCAACTGAGCTAATCACCCGACCGGCTTGTTTATCTGGGCTGTTGCCGCTGGCGTTTGGTTTGCGCGAGCCGCCCCGAGGGGCGCGAGAAACAAGGGAAAGGGCGTATGGCGCAAATGGGCGCAGGGTTCAAGCCCTGCGCCGCTTTTGATTGCAATTGAGGTGTGTTTAGGCGCGCTTTTTCACGGGCCTACCAGCGCCAAGCATCAATCCGGCGGGACCCTTGCTGTTCGTAAGTTCGCCCGCGCGGATCGGTGCACAGCACATAGCTGACGAGGGCTTTGCGGCCGCGGATCCAGTCATGGCTTTGCTGGCGATAGCAGTGCACGACGGGCGCTCTATAGCTGTAGCGATCCTCATAGCGGTCGCGATGGCGATCACGGTAGTCGTCGCGGTCGCGATCCCAGCCCCGACCCCGGCCATAATCATCGCCGCCGCGCACTTGGAACGACCAGTTCCAGCCACCCCAGTCTGACCAAGCAGACGGGTGGGCGTACCATTGCTTGTCTCGCCGCCAGCCGCGGCTTGGGTGATATTCGTCAAAGCCCCAGCGATTGGCATAAACAGCAGGATTGCCCCAACGGGTGTCCCAGCTTTGCCATTGGCCATGGGGGCCCCAATAATCGGCACCACGACGGTCAACATGGACCGGGCCCGGCGAGCCAATATGAACCGAAATGCTTTGCGCCTGTGCGGGGGCTGTGACGGCCAGACCGGCTAGCACGAGGGCGCTGGTGAGAAGCTGACGCATTGTGAACTCTCCTTGATTCAGATGTCCCTGAAAGCCACTTTGCCAGCCTCTCCCTGAAACCAGCATGAATGAAGTCTTCACACTCCGCACACCGGCGTGATTACAGCCTGTAAATGCCGCTTTAACCTTGAATGGCTATAGAGGTCGCATGGATGTTAGCGTACCTCTTCATCAGCAAGGCCCCGCTGTCGACAAAGCCCATCTGGAGCGTATGACCGGCGGCGATCACGAGCTCGCGCTCGAAGTGCTGGGCCTATTTCGCGAGCAGGTTGAGCTGTGGAGTAAGCTGTTACAGCCCACCACCGACACCGAAGATTGGGGAAATGCGGCCCATACCGTCAAAGGCGCGGCGCGTGGGATTGGTGCTTGGCAATTGGGTGAAGTATGTGGCCAAGCCGAAGAGGCCAGCAAGGTTCACCCTTTAAGCCGCGATGACAAGCGGGCCTTCTATGAAGCGATCACCACAGAGATGCAGTCCGTGATCGGCGAGATCGCCGTGATAGAGCATCAATACGCGCTGGCTTCCCTACGCTAGCTCTGCCTTAGTCTTCGCTTGTCGGCTGGGCTTTTAACGCTAGGGCATCAAAGGACTTGAATTCATACGCAATGCAGCGGTCCATCATGGTGCGCCACACCGGATCTGCAATGGACATGGAGAGGCCGTGTTGCTCTGCGCTGATGGCGACTTTGGCGATCACATCAGCAATGCGGGCTTCATCACGCACAAGGCCGCGATGGCCTTTGATACGGGCCGCTGCATCCATAAAGCCTTGGCGTTCTGCGATCAGCGCCACCAGAATTTGGTCTAAGCGGTCAATCTCATGGCGCACGTCGGCCATGGTCTGGCAGGTGGCAGCCGTGTTGCGGCTTTCAAGGTTACGATCAGTCATGGGCGCGCAGATAGACTAGACTGCGTGCCGACGCAAAGCCTCAATCACTAAATCACCCAATCATCGCCAGTTGCCTCTGACTTAATCCAGTCGAGGAAGGATTTGAGGGCAGGGGTCATCGTCCGGCCCTTGGGGCGCACCAGCCAATAGGCAAAGCCGACTTTGTCGCCTTCGCCCGAGAAAGGCGCAACCAAACGGCCAGATTGTAGGTCTGCCGCAGCGATCGCGCGTTTGGCCAATGCGACTCCGCGGCCAGAAGCAGCGGCATCAATCACCATGGCGGATTGATTGAAGCGCAGACCCTGATTGCCATCAGCGCGTTGCACCCCGCGCGCGGTCAGCCACATCGACCAATCGGGGCAGGACGGGTCATTATCGGGGCTGACATCGTGCAAAAGCGTATGGCCTGCCAAGTCTTGCGGGGTACGCAAGGGCTTGCCCCCTTCCAATAACGCAGGGCTACACACCGGCAGTACTTCTTCGCCCATCAGCATTTCTGATGTCACGCCTTCATAAAAGCCTGGACCATAACGCACGGCCAGATCAACATCTGCATAGGCAAAGTCGACCAAATTCATGTCGGCGGCGACCCAGACCTGAACGTCGGGGTTCGCGGCTTGAAACCGATCGATGCGGGGCACGAGCCATTTAGAAGCAAACGACGGGGCAGCAGAGACCGAAACCCGCTCCCGCCGCAGGGGCAGGCGCATCTGGCGTACGGCGTCGTCAATCCGCTCAAAAGCTTCCCGTAACAAAGGCATGGAGGCGCGTGCGGAATCGGTTAGCTCAACCGCCCGACCTAAGCGGCGGAACAGGGGCTGGCCGACAAAGTCCTCTAAGATCTTGACTTGTTGGCTGATGGCCCCCGGCGTGACGTCGAGATCCTCCGCCGCTTTGGTAAAGGACAGACGCCGCGCGGCGGCTTCAAAGGCGCGAAGCGCGTTCAAGGGGGGGTAGGCAGTGCTCATAGAGAAAGTCTAATGACAGAAAGCAGGCAATACAACGATCAGAAAATCTATTTTTACTCGTGAGCGCTGTGGCGCGATGCTCAATCAGGGTCTGCCAAGGGCTCGACACTTGGCCCCTAACCTGTTTATGCCAGCCTCTATGACTGCCTTGATCGAACCTTTCCGCGCCATTTCTATCAGCCGCTTAGCCCATGCGATGAAAGCGCGGGGTGAGAAGGTGATCCATATGGAATTCGGGCAACCCTCAACCGGGGCACCTTCTAAAGCAATTGCCGCCGCTCATCAGGTGCTGGATACAGATGGCATGGGCTATTGGGAAAGCAGCCCGCTAAAAGAAGCCTTAGCGGGTCGGTATCAGGACTTGTACGGCGTTACGGTTGACCCGGAGCGGATTGTATTGACGTGTGGAGCTTCGCCAGCGCTGGTGATGGCGTTGAGCTCTGCTTTTGGACCGGGCGATCAAATCGCCTTTGCTAGCCCTGGTTATGTGGCTTATCGCAATACGGTCAAGGCCCTGCACTTAGAGCCGGTGGAGATTGTGTGCGTTGAGGCAACGCGGTTTCAAATCTCCGCCGCCCAGATCGAAGCCTTGGAGCGGGCACCCAAGGGGCTGATCTTGGCAAGCCCTGCCAATCCCACTGGCACCATTATTCCCGCAGGAGAGCTTAAGGCAATTGCCGACGTGTGCGCCCGGCGAAACATCCGCATCATTTCAGACGAAATCTATCATGGTCTGAGTTATGTTGGCCGAACCCATTCGATGCTGGAATTTGCCCCAAACGCCTTGGTGGTCAATTCCTTCTCGAAGTATTTTTCGATGGCAGGTTGGCGTCTTGGCTGGCTGGTAGCTTCTGGTGATTTGGTGGATGCAGCACGCGCCCGCATGGGCAATTTGTTTCTGACAGCCCCGTCACTGGCCCAACATGCAGGCCTTGCGGCCATGGACTGCATCGATGAATTGGAGGCCAATGTCGCGACCTATCGCGCAAACCGCGAGATCGTCTTGCGTGCCTTGCCGGCCATGGGCGTCACCCGGATCGCCCCACCGGACGGGGCCTTTTACATCTATGCCGATGTCAGCCATCTGACCGAGGACAGTATGGCGTTTGCCCATCAGATGCTCACTGACACGGGCGTCGCCATTGCGCCGGGTGTCGACTTCGATCCAGTGGCGGGCCATAGGCACCTTCGGTTCAGCTTCGCGGTTTCGACGCCGCAAATCGAAGATGCGATGGCGCGCTTAACCCCTTGGTTTAATAGTAGAAGCGCTCTTCGCTAATTTTGCCATTTTCCACGGTGTAAAGAGCAACTTCATCCATCGCGACCCGCTCACCACTTTCTTTATTGGTGATATCCATGACAAAGCGCACGGCGAATTGATTGCCATTCACATAGGGGCCATGTGTCTCGACACTGTGGACCTCATGGGCCCCATACCACCACTCACCCTTAGCAATGAGCGCAGGCACGCCTTCAGCTACGCTATTAGGGCCTTCCATATTTTCAATGCTGCGCACGTTCTCAGCCCAATATTTGAGCCCAGCCTCATCCATTTGGCCTGCCTTGCAAAGTGCAGTGAAGGCTTCTGCAACTTCTTGTGTCGTCATGTCACTTATTCCTAATTACCTGCCCATGATTAGAACATAAAAAGAACATACTGGTCTGCGTTTGACAAGCCTATCTATGGCCTGTTTGCGATTTTATCATCGGATTGCGACAGGTTTTAGCGCTTAGGGCCAATCAATAACGTGGCGTCGCAGGTTTGACTCACGCTCAATTCTGGCCAAGCGGCACTGGCTCTATCTTCATCAGACGGAGCCCAGGTTGCTTTTTTATGATTTTGGGTGCCGCCTCGGCTTACTTCAGACTACTGCCCGCTAATGGCGTCCGAAATGGCGCTCTTCGCGGCGCAAGAAACAAGGCCGTTGCGGGTCTTGGGGTCCAGAGAGGTGGTCGTTTCTACCGCAGATTGGATCGACCCGTCGATGGAGGTTTTCACAATCGCTGTCACCGCATCAATATGCTCGGCCTTTAATTTCGCGCCGAGCTCACTTTGCAAGCAGCCACAAAAGCTCTCAGACTGCCCCGCTAATTGGCAGACGAGCTTGGTATCGAGTACCTCGCCCACCGCTTTGGCAGCATCTCCAGCGACACTAACAGCAGAGCTCTTGAGCTCCTTCATCGTAGCGGCGGCATCATTGGGGGCTTGGCCGCACGCACTTAAAGCGAGGGAGGCAGTGAGGAGCATGGAGGTGAGGGCATGTTTCATGCCATGCTTTTGACCTGATCTGCCATCACAATAAACCCACATTGCTGTGACTAATCCAGTTGCGCCGGCCCGAGGGGCCTGCGCTAACTCATTCAGTGAGGCGCAGGGATTCTTCCAAGGTCTTCGCCAATTGCCGGAAGGCAGCACGTACTTCATCTGGATTGTCAGCATGGAAGTAATAACCGGCCGATGCACAGGCCTTGAGGGCGGGGGTGAGTTGGTCATACACCGGCATAACCCACTTGTTAAATGCCCCATCGCCATCTAGGCGAACATACTTCAATTGCACCACACCGACACGGAAGCCACGCGATTTGAGGTCTTGGCATGGGGTGCTGCCAATTGGCCCCGGGGCAATGCGATCCCAGTCAAACTGCATGCCGTCGGTCACGATCACGACGAACTTTTCGGGCTTTGCTTGAGAGCCGTCGCCTGCGCCGCTGGCCAACGTCTTGCGTCCAGTATCAATAGATGGTGTCAGACGGGAGGGGGCATGGCTGGGACGCAGTTGGAACGTGCCCACAAAGTCACGCGCGGTCTGCATGTCCGAAGTAAGTTCAAGTTGTCGTTCCCAATCCAAAGCCATTCGCGCTACGCCATAGCGGGCACGTAAGCCGCGCGGGTAGGCATCGTGCAGCTCATCAATCAGGATCTGCACGCTTTCCTTCATAATGTCATGGCGCAGCTTCACGCCATTGGCGTGGGCGCGCTGCTCTGACGTTGAATAAAGGTGGCTTTCCTTCAGCTTAGTCGGCATGTGGCAAGCGAAAGCGCAGTTCTTGTGTTCGGGGTCGTCCTTCGACAAGTCTCGCAGCTTGTCGCGCCCTGCTTCATCGGCGGCCACACCCATTGAGGCAGAGCCGTCGAGCCACAGATCAATATCGACATATCGATAATCGGCCTTGCGTGCCCGCGCCGTACCGGAGATTGGCGTGTAGGCTCCGCCCACGAGGCCTGGTGCCATGGTTGCTTGATTGGCTGTGTAGGAGATTAGCGCACTACGCACGCGCCCAGTTTCTATTGTGACGTTAAAATTCGCGACTGCATCTCGCTCGCTCGCGTTCAAATTAGCCATGAAAGTTTCTTCGGCCACTTCCGCCATTTTATCGTCAGCAGTCGTTGGTGCAATTGCCGCCAAGGCGGCAGTATCGGCGGCGGATTGATACTTTGATTTACCGTTGGAAATCATAGCCAGTTGCATAGAGCCAACGCCCACAAGCAAGAGTACTGTAGCCGATAGTGCAAATGTGAGTGCAAGGGACCCGCGTTCGCTGTTTAGCTGCGCGCCCCGCTTCACCAGTTCTTGCCAATATTGCCCGACACGACGCATAATTTTAACTCATTCACACAGGACGAGGCGTGAATTGGACTTATTTTCTAAATTTTTAGGCAGTGTAGCTGGTTAATCAAGCGCTAATGTAATCGCTACATTTAAATTATTTGCAAGTATTTATTGAATAAAGCAAATTAAATATTCAAGTTTCATTGCAATTGATTTGGTGAATTCATTTTGGAATATTATTGTTTTTCAGCGCTTTAGGCTTGAGAGGCGGGTTGTCTCAAAAGGGTTACAGATTGTTGGAAAAATTTTGATTGAAACCGACTGTTGCTGTTAACTATTGCGCCAAGTAAACAAAGTTTACTGCATTATCTCAAATGATCTTAGGGCTGACCAATGTGAAAGTCCTTCGTTTTCTGAAAGACAGCCCACATGCAGGACTTTTATTCGTTCATTCAAAACCGCCTGACCTCACAACCTTGGAAACCAGCCTTGGGTGCGGGCCTTGCCATCGCTTTGCTGGCAAGTTTGAAGCAAATCGGTCTGTTTCCCTATCTCATTGCGCCATTAGGGGCATCTGCAACTTTGGTTTGGATGGTGCCCAATAGCCCTTTGGCGCGCGCACGCGCAGTTATTGGCGGCAGCTTGGTATCCGCAGCGATTGGGTTGTGTGTCTTAACCATATTCAGCCCGACACCTTGGGCCATTGGCCTTGCGGTCGCGCTAGCTATCTTTGCAATGGTCCTCCTTGATGTGCTCCATGCGCCAGCAGGGGCGTTGCCTTTGGTGATTGGGATCAGCCACCCCGAGCCTTTGTCTTTTCTGGTAACTTTAGCCGCGTCAACTTGTATCTTGGTGGGACTGGGCCGACTTTATCGGTGGCTGACAGTACCAAACTCCGGATTGAAACGAGACCTTTGAGACCAGCGCGACGGAAAACAAGGTCATCTTCGTTCAAGCAAACATGACAAAGATGCTTCTCTCCCGCCGCTCCACCCTGATAGGCCTATCCGCATTGGTGGCGGCCCCTGCTTTTGCGCAAACACGCTTTGAGGCGGCCAAGACTTATTCGATCGCCCGGCGCGGGATCTCGTTCCTTGTGATGCAACGCGGGCAGGTCCTCTTTGAAGATTATCAAGGCCTAGGCCTGCGCTTCAAGGGCTGGGAACTAGCCAGCGGCACCAAGAGCTTTTCCGGCGTCATGGCCGCCGCCTTGGTGCAAGATGGCCTTTTGAAGCTGGATGAATATTGCGCCGAAACGCTGCCCGAATTTTGGTCGGATCGCTATCGGTCTGCGATCCGCGTGAACGACTTGCTGCATCTCGTCAGCGGTATTGATGGGAAAGGTGGACGCAATTTTGGTGATGTTCCAACCTATGCCGAAGCTTTAGCCGCGCCCTCCAATAGGGCGACGGGCAGCCAATTCTCGTATGGCCCGGTGCCCTTCCAAATCTTCGGAGAATTGGTTCGTCGTAAATTGGTGGCAGCCAAGACAGGCGATGCAGACCCGCTCGCCTATTTGACACGGCGTCTCTTCGCCCCGCTCGGTATCCGGCCCATCCGTTGGCAGCGCGGCAGTGATGGCATGCCACACTTGCCTTCTGGCGCGGCGATCACCGCCCGTGATTGGGCAAAGTTTGGCCAATTTGTTTTGGCTGGCGGGGTGTATGAAGGAAAGGCATTGGTGGATCCGGCAGCCTTGAAGGCAAATTTTGAGGCCAGCAAAGCCAATCCCGGCTATGGCTTGACGTGGTGGATGCCGCGACCGGGCATGATCGGCCCCGGGCCTCGCTCGGGCGTGGCTGGAGAAGCCGTTTCGCTATCAGGGCTCGGCAAGCTTTATATGGCAGCGGGGGCTGGCAATCAGCGTCTTTATTTGTTGCCCGAACAAGACATGGTTATCGTGCGCCAAGCCGACGGCATTGCCCAGTCCCTGCGCGGTGGCGCTGGCGACTGGTCCGATCAGAAGTTTTTAACCCTTATATTGGGCGCTTAAGCCTGACCACGCCCACGGGCTTGAACGGCTTCGCGATTGGCTGCGACTTTATCGGGCGTGACTTGGTTATTGCGCTCAGTCGAGAAGGCAGTTTCATGCTGCAAGCCAGCCCCAAAAGTCATGGCAAAGCCATCATTTATCAGCTTTTTATACTCCTGCTGCGCTTGGGCTGGCATGGTAGCCATATCGGCGGCCAGTTTCATCGCAGTCGGCATGAGATCTTCAGGGCTGACCACACGATTAACCAAGCCCCATTGTTCCGCCGTTTCAGCATCCAAGAAATTGCCCGTTAAGGATAACTCTTTCGCCCGATAAATGCCGATCAAGCGCGACAATTTTTGCGACAAGCCCCAGCCGGGCATAATGCCGACCCGTCCATGCGTGTCGGCAAAGCGCGCGCCAGTTGACGCAATCAACACGTCACAAGCCAAGGCGACTTCAAAGCCACCCGTGATCGCAACCCCATTGATCGCACCGATAACGGGTTTTGCACTGGTCTCAATCGCGCGCACGGGATTGGCTTCAGGCTTTTCGGCTGTGGCATCGCCCATCGCGAGTGGGTCCGTTGACAATTCTTTCAGATCAAGGCCTGCCGTAAAGGCACGTCCGGCTCCAGTCAAAACAATCACCCGAATGGCCTCGTCCTGATTTAAGTCGGTAATGGCGTCATAAAGCGCCAAACGCATCGCTTTCGACATTGCATTCATGGCCTCGGGCCGGTTCAAGGTCACGATGGCGATGGCGTCTTGACGTTCAACGGTCAGGGTCATGGATTTTCCTTTAGGAGCTTAGGCGTTTTCGTTCTGCGCTGGCTTTGTTTCAGGCAAGGACCGAAAAGGCAATGGGGGTGTGCTCAATTAGGTTGGGTGATGGTGACGATCAGCGGGAAATGATCGGATCCGATATCCGGGCCAACGTGACAGGCCTGCACCTCTAGATCTCGCACCAAAATATGGTCGATTGTCACTTTAAAGCCTGGAAGCTGGTCTATCGTAGTCCCGCTCCAGTCGATCGGCCGCCATGTCCCTGCAACCAGGCCACCACACGAAACGCGCTTAAGATTGGCGGTCTGAAGGAGCTTGAAGAAGGGCAAAGCACTCGGGGTGGTGTTGAAGTCGCCCATCACGAGAACCGGGCCGGGTTCTTTGGCCACAGTCTCGGCCAGAACAGCTAATTCTAGATTGCGCACCCTTAGGCCTCCGCCCCGGCCGCGTGTTGGGTTCTGGAGATGTAACCCGAACAAGGTGAAGCCGTCGCAGCGTGCCTTTAGGCCAAAATTACGACCTTGCCATACCGATAGGTCCCCATTGGGCTTCTCCACCCGGCAACCCAAAGTCTCAACGCCCCATGTTTCCTTCGACGGAATTGCCGATTCTGGTTGATCAACGGCCGGGAACAATTCTTGCAAATTGCTGAATTCAGGGACTTCACCCAGCCCGATTGCTTTTGCCTTTTTCACCTCCGGCAACAACGCCAAGCTTCTCAAAGCAAAGCGATTATCGTGAATATTCGCCCAAGCCAACACGAACTCGCGGGATGGATCGCTCTTTTTTGGGAAGAGTGGGGCGTAATCCGTCGGGACACGCACATTGAGGAAAAGTAGCGCAAGGACGGCTACGCCCTGCAAAACGGTCATCACGCGCCACTTTCCGAGCCAAAAAGCGCCAAGTCCGACAAGTCCAAAGATGATGATTAGCCTGTCCCACGCGCCAACGAGCGCCAAGATCCAGTGAAATGGTGCCGCCAAGGCAAGGCTGCACAAACCCATAGTAGCCAATCCGACAAGCCCAAGCGCTAGCCGGACGATCCAGACGAGGATGGTCAAGCAGCTTGCTCTTTTTCAGTAGGATCAAGCCAAGTGTCGAGGTCAGCTAAGGCACGAACGGCCAAAGCTTTCTTGCGTAAGCGCCCGCGCTCTTTGCCTTTGCCGCCTGCATCTTCGCTCAATTCAGGAAACAAGCCGAAATTGACATTCATCGGCTGGAAACTGCCCTTGCCCCCATCAACATGTCCGCCCGTGACATGGTTAAGCAGCGCGCCCAATGCTGTTGTGATGGGGGGAATATTGGGTGTGCCGCCCAAACGCTCTGCCCGCGCAAACCGACCAGCCAACAGGCCAATCGCTGCGCTTTCGACATAGCCCTCGCATCCGGTGATTTGTCCGGCAAAGCGAATATCCGGGCGCGACTTCAATCGCAGGCTCCCATCCAGCAATTTTGGCGAATTGAGAAAGGTATTGCGATGGATGCCGCCCAATCGCGCAAATTGCGCGTGTTCGAGGCCTGGGATCATACGGATGACGTCGGATTGGGCACCATGTTTCAGCTTGGTCTGAAAACCGACCATATTGAAGAGGGTGCCTAAGGCATTGTCTTGGCGCAATTGCACGACAGCCCAAGGCCGTTTGCCTGTGCGCGGATCGACGAGGCCAACGGGCTTCATCGGACCAAAACGCAACGTCTCACGACCGCGCTCAGCCATCACTTCGATCGGCAGGCAGCCTTCAAAATAGGGGGTGTTTTCCCATTCTTTGAAGTTTGTCTTATCACCAGCTAATAAGGCATCGATGAAAGCTTCATATTCTTCTTTGTTCATCGGGCAATTGATGTAATCGGCCCCATCTCCCTCAGGCCCTACTTTGTCCCAGCGGCTTTGGAACCAAGCGGTCTCGAAATTAATGCTTTCGCGGTGGACAATAGGCGCGATGGCATCAAAGAAGGCCAACTCATCTTCGCCCGTCACCGATTGCACAGCTTGGGCCAACAGGTCGGACGTCAAAGGACCCGTCGCGATGATGGTGCTGTCCCAGGATTCTGGTGGTAGCCCGGTTACCTCTTCGCGCAAGATCGTGATCAAAGGTTCTTGTGACAGAGCTTGGGTCACGGCAGCCGAAAACCCGTCTCGATCAACGGCCAAGGCAGAGCCCGCCGGCACTTTGTGGGCGTCAGCACAGGCCATAATGAGCGAGCCTGCCCGCCGCATTTCAGCATGGATCAAGCCAACGGCGTTGAACTCCCAATCGTCGGAGCGGAAGGAGTTGGAACAAACCAGTTCTGCCAAGCCATCTGTATGGTGGGCATCGGTCTTTCGTATCGGGCGCATCTCATGGAGGATGACGGGCACGCCTGCACGGCTGATCTGCCACGCCGCTTCGCTGCCTGCGAGGCCGCCGCCGATGATGTGAATGGGTTTTACCTGAGTCATAAGCCTTCAAATAGCGCAGCCATGGCCTTGAGGGGAGGGGGCGGGCTCAGTCACCACAGCGAGATGCTGCCATTCTTAAAGAAGGGGCAACTGGGATTGACGATCAAGCTTGTTTGATTCCCCCTCTTGCACCCCAACGGGATATAGCCGAATGGGAGGGCGTGCTGGATTGCGCTCCCCACTTGAGGAATTTCGATGACTAAGACCTTTTCCCCTTCCGAAGCGGCCTTTTCGGTGTTTGAATTGATGAAGCGCCAGCCGCAATTTGTGATGCGCTATGCTTTGCTTTCAGCGGCGGTCATGGCGATTTACATGTTTGTCTTGGCGAGCACGGGTGCTGGCGATGCGATCCAGCGTTATGCCGCGCTGGCAGAGACGGAGCAAATGCCGACTTTAGAACAGGTGCGGGCTATTCTTGGCCCCGCTATGCCAGCGCTCGGCGTTTCGTTTCTGATAAGTGCCATTTTAAGCGCCACCTTGACCGGGATGGCCCTGCGTAAAACGGTGGACGATCGCGAAGAAGGCTTTTGGGGGCTTCAGGCTGGTCCGATTGAAGCCCGCTACCTGCTTGCAACCATGGCTTTTATCGGAGCCATTTTTGTGGCGACTTTTGCTTTGGGGATAATCACGTCCCTTTTGGTCAGTATCCACAGAGCGCTCGGCAGCCTTGCGATCCTTGCATCGATTGGGGCGATGGCTTGGTTTGGCTTGCGGTTGAGCCAGTTTGGCGTGATGGGCATGGTCACGGGAAAATTGGGGCTTAGAGAGTCCTTTGAACAAACCAATGGTAAATTCTGGCGCTATTTCGGTGCTTATCTGTTGTGGGTCGTCATAACGATCATTTTGGGCACCATCGTCCAAGCGCTCGCGACCATGGGGGCGTTGGCCTTGGGAACCAAGATTGGTTCGGGCCTACCCGCAAGCGCTCAGGAGTTTGCGACTGCGGGCTGGGCGTTCTATATCCTGTTTTACGGAATGGTATCGGGCGTTCTTAATCTCGGCTTCTTGTGCATAGGTGCTTATGCTTGGCATCAAAGCCAAGGCGCGCTGCCACCGCCTACATCCGAGCTTTAAAAACCGGCTTGATCAAAAATCGAAATCAGCCGTTACCGGAACATGGTCTGAAGCTTTCTCGCGCGCCCGCGCCATGCGCCAGATTTTGACTTCTTTCAGGCGGTCTGCTGCCTGCGGGCTGATGGCAAAATGATCGATACGGATGCCGTGGTCCTTGGGCCAAGCCCCTGCCTGATAGTCCCAGAATGTATAGGCATGTTCAGCCCCATTCACCGCCATAAAGGCGTCCGTTAGGCCGAGGTTTAAGAGCCGTCGCCAAGCCGCGCGGCTTTCGGGTTGAAATAGAGCGTCACCCATCCAAGCGGCAGGATCATAACAATCACCCGGCCTTGGGATGATGTTCCAATCACCAGCTAGAACCAAGGGTTCTTCAAGCTGCAACAGACCTGCGACATGGCTCTGAAGACGGGCCATCCAGCGCAGCTTGTAGTCAAACTTCTCGGTGCCCAAGGGATTGCCATTCGGACAGTACAGATTAGCCACTCGTACCGCGCCGGTCGGCGTAGCGACTTCGACTTCGAGATAGCGGGCTTGTAAATCCTCATCATCGCCCGGCAGTCTGTTAAGTGCCACTTCTGCAGGCAATCGGGTCAAGATGGCGACGCCATTATAGCTCTTTTGGCCGGAAATGAAGCAATTGTAACCTGCATCTTCCAACGCCTCGCGCGGAAACTTTGGCTCCTCGCACTTGATTTCCTGAATGCAAACAACGTCGGGCTTGGCCTCGGCCAGCCATTCCAGCAGGTTTGGCAGGCGCGCGTTGACAGAGTTGACATTAAAAGTCGCGATGCGCATTAGTCTGGTCCTAAGTCTCGAAGTCTGCAGTATGATTTAGGTGATTTCGACCAGTTTGATAGTCCTGATTAGAGGTTCCTGCATGACACGCTCCAATTCTGCCCTTCGTGCCCCTTCCTATCTGGCCGCTAGCCTGATCGCTATCGTCGGTGGGTTGGTGTGTGCCAGCGCTGCTTTGGCACAAACACCAGCGCAGACTGCGCCTTCAGAGACCACACAGCAGTCGAGCACAGCTTCATCCACCGCCGAAACAACGGAAGCACAAGCGTCCGTTGCCAAACCAAAGAGCCGTGGTGCCCGTATGGTCTGTAAGCAGGAATCCATTCTTGGCACGCGGCTGAAGTCGCTGCGCACCTGCCGGACTGCAGATGAATGGCGCCGGATTTCGCGTGGTTTCCAAGAGCAAGTAAAAAACACGACAGATAAGGGTGGCGCGATTTTTGCCACCAATTGAGCTTTGGACTTAAAAGCCCTTGAAAACCGCAATTTCGTCTAAAGGCGCGCGGTCTGTCCGCAACTGATTGATCGGCGCGTCCTTGTCTTCATAGCCAAGTGCCAGCCCGCAATAGATCACTTCATTGTCGGGCAAGCCAAAATGGACAGCCAAACTTTGGCGTACCATCCCCCAAGCCTCTTGCATGCACGTGGCGAGGCCACGCTCTTCCGCTACTAAGCAGATGGTTTGCATCAACATGCCAACATGGGCCCATTGCCCATGGCCCATCGACCGGTCGATGACAAAGAAAATCGCTACCGGCGCGCCAAAAAACTGATAATTCCGCGACATTTGACCCAGCCGCCCAAGCTTATCTTCGCGGGGGATCCCGAGGATCTGGTACATGTCCTCCCCGACCTTAAAGCGCCGCGTGCGATGGGGCTCTTTGACTTCAGCGGGATAGATTGGGAACTCGCCCGCTTCGCCGCGCGGGTTCTCGTTGAGCGATCTTTGCGCCAAGGCAACAATTGCGTCGCGCTCTTCCCCTGCAACCACGATCATCTTCCAAGGTTGCAGATTGCCGCCAGAAGGTGCCGCGCGTGCAATGTCCAATATCGCGCGAACCTCGTCTAACGGGACCGCGTCAGGCTTAAATGCGCGCACAGATTTACGTTGCTTAACAGCGGTTTCGACATTCATGGCTTTATCCCTGAGCTGGTATTTTTTCAAAGACTAAGCCCAAGTGCCATGCGAGAGCAAGTCGCGTCTCATCCGGTTCTTTAGACAGAAAAACTAACGCCACAGCCGCAGGATGATTTTGCATTCGGATTGCGGATCTTGAAGGACGATCCAATCAAATCATCAACCCAATCAATTTCCGCCCCTTCCAAGAAGGGCAGGGAGACTTGGTCGACCGCTACTTTGGCCGTGCCTTTTTCGATGATGATATCATCCTCGCCCGCGCTTTCAGCAAAACCAAACTCATACTGAAAGCCAGAGCAACCGCCGCCATTGACCGCTACCCGGAATAAAGCCGCACCTGGTTCGGTGGCAATGAGGTGTCCAATTTTTGCCGCTGCGGCATCTGAAACAGAAAACCCTGACTGCATGAGCGTAAGCCTATCTTTGTTAAAGGGCGCAAAAAGGCAGCTTGAACACCAAGCTGTTTTCTTTTCCGTCAACTTTATCCCTATATGGGGGAGAAACCTGTTTTGAGGAAGACCCTGATGCCTGTTCTATCTCCTCTGGCACCATTTGCCGCTGACCCAGCTCAGAGTCGTGGTAGACGCTGGCCAGAAGCGGAAAGCCAGACGCGCTCGCCCTTTGAACGCGACCGTGACCGGATTATTCATTCAACGGCCTTCCGTCGCCTAAAGGGCAAGACGCAAGTCTTTGTCGCCCATGAAGGTGATCACTTCCGCACCCGCCTTACGCATTCTTTGGAAGTCGCCCAGATCGCGCGCTCTGTCTCGCGTAGGCTCGGCCTTAACGAGGATTTGGCAGAGGCCTGCGCTTTGGCCCATGATCTAGGTCATCCGCCCTTTGGTCATACGGGGGAGCATGCGCTGGATGATTGCATGAAGCCATGGGGCGGATTTGATCATAATGCCCAGACATTACGCGCAGTGACCCGGCTTGAGCGACGCTATCCAAATTTTGACGGTCTAAACCTGACATGGGAGACCTTGGAAGGAACCGTCAAGCACAATGGCCCTATGTTGGCGAATGGGGCGGCGATCGAAAGCCTAGCCCCGGTTTGGCAGGACCTGAATGCCGAGTTCGACATGGGGCTGACAACATTTGCTTCTGCAGAGGCCCAAGTGGCGGCCGTCGCTGACGACATCGCCTACAACAATCACGATATTGATGATGCCCTTAGCGGCGGGATTTTTACCGATGCAGAATTGTGTGACAGCGTGCCCTTGGTACGTGAAGTCTATGACGCCGCCGCCAGAGACTATCCTAATCTCGATTTAGGCCGGATGCGCGGCGAAGTCATTCGTCGGTTGATTGGGATTTGGGTGAATGATCTTGTCGTTGAGAGCCAAAGGCGTATTGCGCTTTATCAGCCACAATCGGTGGATGAAGTGCGTGCTTTACCGCAAGCCTTGGTCGGATTCTCCGACGGGATGATCGCGAAAGCAGCGACCTTGCGTGAATTTCTCTATGCGAAAATGTATCGGCATTGGCGGATGAACCGCTCGCGCAGCCAAGCGCGGCGAATCGTTCGCGAGTTATTCGACGTTTTTCTGGCCGAACCTGACACTTTGCCGCCGGTTTGGTTGCATCTCCACAGTAAAGACTCCACGAAGGCAGCACGGCTTGTGTGTGATTACATCGCTGGAATGACTGATGATTTTGCGATTGATGAACATCGCAGGCTCTTCAATCTAGATCGCACCTTGTAACAAAGGGCTGGCGCCGACTTAATTGAGAGTTACAAGAAACTTTCTTTTAAGTCTGGAGTAGATTCGCATGGCCAACCGGGATCGTGATTCCTTTGACGATTACGACACTGATGATCAAGATGATGGGTTCTTGACCTTTGACGCGCGCGAAGAAGAAGAAGACCGTAGTCGCGGCCCACTAATCATTGTTGGCATTGTTGCCGTGCTGGCTTTGATTGGTGTTGTGTTCTGGCAGGTTTATTCCTCAAGCCGCGAACCCGGCGATACCCCACAAGTCGCAGAGAATAATGGGTCATTCAAAGCTCCTAGCGATCCAATAGCGCCGGCTCCAGTCGTCGGCTCTGATCTCGATAAGGGTGTGTTCGATGCCGCTAGCGGTGCTTCGGCTCCTGCGCTAGAAGTTCAGCCGACGAGCCCCGCAGAAGCGCCAGCGTTAACGGACGGCAGCGCTGCCCCAGCCGCTGTTGCACCGGTTCCCACACCTGCGCCTGCTCCAACGCCACCCCCCCGCCAAGTGACATCCGCAACGCCAACCAAGCCAGCTGCAACGACTGCAACTGTGAAGCCTGCAGCGCCTGCGCCAGCACCTAAGCCAGTTCCGGTTATCACTAAAGTTGCGACACCAGCTAAAGCGCCAGCTCCCGCTGCGCCAAAACCGGTGTCGGTGCCCGTGCCCGCATCGGCGGCTGCTTCGGCGGGTTTCGCAGCGCAACTAGGGTCGTTTAGGGATAAGGCCTCTGCTGACAAGGCATTGGCAGGTTTCCGGGCCTCTGGCTTGTCGGGGCCTGTTTCGATCGTTGCTGCAGACCTCGGGGCTAAGGGTACGTGGTACCGGATCCGCGCGACGGGTTTTGAGAGCCGGTCGGAAGTGGAGGTCTTTTGTGGCAAGGCCCGCAACGCGGGTGCTCAGTGCATTCCAGCTTCCCGCTAAGGTAAGGATTGGGCGACCCTAGCATGCCTGTCGCCTGTATCATCGATGTGGCAGGGCCGGTGTTGACCGTGCAAGAACGACGCTTGTTCGCGGCGCGCGATCCATGGGCCTTTATCCTATTTGGTCGGTCCTGCGAGACTCCAGCCCAGCTTCGCGCCTTGTGCGAAGACCTGCGGGACAGCGTGGGGCGAGCGTGTTTGATCTTTATCGATCAAGAAGGTGGGCGGGTTCAGCGCTTGGGTCCGCCTGTGTGGCCTCGCCTGCCAGCCTTGTCCTACTATGGCAGACTTTGGCAAGATAATCCTGCTCACGCCTTGGAAGCCTGTAATTTGCACCACCAGATCATGGGCGAGATGCTGATCGGCGTTGGGATAAATGCCAATTGCTCACCTTGCTTGGACTTGCGGCTGGAAGGGGCGAGCCGTGCAATTGGCGACCGGGCTTTGTCAGCTGATCCTCAGTGCGTGGCAGATTTAGGTCAGGCTGGCCTTGCGGGTCTTAGGGCTGCTGGTGTCGCTGGCGTTCTAAAGCATCTGCCAGGCCAAGGTCGCGCCGCGCTCGACAGCCATGAAGCTTTGCCGCGGATCGCAGCTTCGAAAGAGGTGTTGGAACAAGACCTGCTGCCGTTCCGCGCAAACCAGTCCGCACCCATGGGGATGATTGGCCATGTTGTATACGAAGCCATCGACCCAGTCGCACCAGCCAGTCAATCTGCCCCCTTGGTTCAAACATGGATTCGCGAGGCCATGGGATTTGATGGGCTTTTGATGACGGATGATTTGACCATGAAGGCCCTAGACCAACCCGATGAGGTGAAAGCCGCGCGTGTGTTTGACGCCGGTATTGATATCGCGATGCGCTGTCACGGCACGTTGGAAGAGCGTGACGCCTTTCTACAACTGTGTCCGCAACTGGCTGGCGCAAGTTTAGCGCGGGCCCAGCGTGCCGAAAGCTATGCCCACAAACCCGAGGTCGCCTTAGATTCTGAGCATTTATGGGCACGGTTTACTGAATTGACCGGATGGGAGAAAGCGATAACCCTATCGATTTCTCCCGATCCGACGCGAAAGGCATGGGCCTAACATGGCAAGCGACGACGTCCTCGAAGCCGCCCTGCGCGGCGTGGGTGAAAGCGATATCGCCTTTAGTGTCGATCTTGACGGGTATGAAGGCCCGCTGCACGTTTTGTTGCGCTTGGCTCGGGACCAAAAAGTCGATTTACGGCGGCTATCCATCCTTAAATTGGCCGAACAATATCTAGAATTTGTAACCGCGGCGCGCTCTGCCCGGATTGATCTGGCGGCCGACTATTTAGTCATGGCCTCATGGCTGGCCTATTTGAAGTCTCGCCTTTTATTGCCACGCAAGGAAAGGCCAGCGGGAGAAGAGCCGGTTGAAGACATTGCCGCACATTTGGCGTGGCGGCTCGCGCGCCTGGATGCCATGCGCGCCTCTGCCGAGGCGCTCTACCAGCGTCCTCAGCAAGACTTGGACTTCTACACCCGAGGCGCGCCAGAGGAGACCGCCGTTACCGAAATCCCTTTGTGGGAGGCGACCATCCTCGATCTCTTGCGCGCTTATGCAGATCAGCGTGTGCGCGGCGTTGAGACCAAGCACGAAGTCAAAGCTTGGCCGGTTTATTCCCTTGATGATGCGCGCAAACGGCTAGAGCGTTTGATGCCGCGCGCAAAGGACTGGCAGGCGTTAGGTGAATTTGCCCCACCTGTAACGACGTTCTCGAAAGAACCCCCTAGCGCAGCGTCTCGCTATGCCAGCCTCTTGGCAGCCAGCCTTGAACTTGCCAAACAGGGCAAGCTCGCCGTGCGGCAATTGGAACATGATGCGCCCCTTTATGTGAAGGCCGGGCCGGAGACTTTGGTGTGACGCAATCGGAAGACGACAGCACCGACGACCGCACCTCGCCGGAGGCGATTGCCGCTGCCGTGCGCAGTTTGGCTCGCGCCAAACCAGAGCTCGATTTGGTGGACCGTGCAGACCTTTCTGTTGATCCAGCCCCTGATGTCGACCGCATGGTTGAAGCACTCTTGTTTGCAAGCGCTGAGCCCGTGCGCGCGTCGGCCATCGCTGCGCGTTTGCCCGAAGGGGCTGATGTGGGCGGCGCACTCGCGCGTTTGAAGCGCCGGTATGTTGGTCGTGGTGTTGTTCTTGCTGAGGTGGCGGGTGGTTGGCGGTTTCAGACTGCGCCCGATCTGGCCTTTCTGATGGAAGAAAGGCGAGAAGAGCCGCGCAAATTGTCCAAAGCGGCCCTCGAAACCTTGGCCATCATCGCCTATCACCAACCCTGCACCCGCTCTGACATTGAAGAAGTGCGCGGTGTCGGCGTCGGGCGGGGCACATTGGACTTGCTGATGGAGATTGGTTGGGTACGGGCAGGGGCGCGGCGGCAATCGCCCGGCAAGCCGTTGACCTATCGCACCACGCGGGAATTCCTAGCCCATTTCAATCTGGCCAGCCTCGAAGACCTGCCGGGCAAGGCGGATTTGCAAGCGCAAGGACTGCTTGATGCACGCTTGCCACCTGACTTTGAGGTGCCTCGCCCCATTTCCGCCCAAGATGGCGACGATGATAGTAGCTATCAAGCGCTGGATAGCGATGACATTGCCTTCACGCAGGACTTCTTTGAACCTTGAGGCAAATCTGTTGTCATAGGCGTCTGGTAATCTCTCATGGCTATCACGTTTGCCTGAGAGCTTGCAGCAAGTGACTGGCAAGCGGGGCCTTGGTAGATTATGTGCATCTGAGCAGCCTTGTGGTCAGGGCCGATCAGCGAAACGGAGAATAACATGGGCGGTATGAGTCTGATGCACTGGTTGGTCGTAGCAGCCGTGGCATTGCTGGTGTTTGGTGGACGCGGTAAGCTGTCTTCCATCATGAAAGACGCTGCAGAAGGCATCAAAGGCTTCCGTAAGGGCTTGGCCGATGAACCTACCGCTGCGGCTTCTGAAGCTGCCAAGGTAAATGACGGCAACACAATTGACGTGAGCCCTTCGGCTAAGTCTAAGACCGAAGCGTAATTCGGTCTTCGACCTCTAAAAGTTTGAGGTCAGGAGTCCTCACGCATGTTTGATTCCATCGGCTTTCAAGAGCTGTTCATCATCGGCATCATCGCCTTGATTGTGGTGGGGCCGAAAGAATTGCCGCTTTTGATGCGCAAAGCGGGGCAGTGGACGTCACGGCTGCGCGGCATGGCGGCAGATTTCCGGGCCAATTTCGACGAAATGGCCCGGCAAGCGGAATTGGATGAGTTGCGCAAAGAAGTCGAAGCGCTGCGCAACAATAACCCGCTGCAAGACATCAAGGATGAGCTGACCAAGCCGTTTGAAACCGGGATCGACCCCTATGCGCCTGTCACCCCCTACGGGTCTGACCACCATCATCAGGTGACCGACCAAGCACCGGTGATGGAAACGTTGCCCGCACCAGTCGAAGCCAAACCGAAACGGTCCCGCAAGCCCAAGGTCGAGGCAGGTATCGCCCCCGATGTGGTGGCCGACTTAGAAATCGCGGCTAAGCCCAAGCGGACCCGCGCACCTCGCACCACAAAAGCATCTGGAGCCGAAGTGGCGTGACCGACCTTGTCCCACATCAAAACCCAGTTGATCCGCCGCTGACGCCCGATGAAGAAGCGATTGAGGCAACCCGCGCGCCCTTGATGGAGCATCTGGTCGAATTGCGCGACCGCTTGCTGTGGAGCGTTGGCTCTATCGCCATCGGCTTCTTCATTTGCTTCGCTGTTTGGCAGTTCATTTTACACTGGCTCTTACTGCCCTATCAGAATGCGGTTATTGCGGTGAAAGGGGCAGCATCGCTCAACTCGGACATGAAGCTTATCTATACGGCTCCGTTGGAAGCGTTTCTCACCCAGATCAAAGTCGCCATGTTTGGTGGGATTTGTCTGTCCTTTCCAATGATAGCCTTCCAGCTCTACCGCTTTGTCGCCCCGGGGCTTTATAGCCATGAGAAGCGCGCGTTTACGCCTTTTTTGATCATGGCACCGGTGCTCTTCACCTTGGGTGCCGCCATGGCCTATTTCGTCGTGATGCCCATGGTGATGCAATTCTCACTGCGCCAAGAGCTGGCACCTGCAACCGGCGGGGTCGGGGTGGTTTATCAGGGTAAGATTTCTGAATATGTTGGCACCATTACCACGTTGATCCTTGGTTTCGGCGCCTGTTTCCAATTGCCTGTCGTGCAATTGCTGCTGGGCAGGGCAGGGATTGTGGATGGGCAGACTTGGTTTGAAAATGGGCGCTACGCCATTTTCGGGATCTTCGTCGTCGCCGCCATTGTTACACCACCGGATGTGATCAGCCAGTTTTCTTTGGCTATTCCCTTGATCATTCTGTATTATATGGGCGCATTTCTGGTGAAATTGGGCGATCCCAAGGATGCAACACCCAGCTAAAATTTAGCGTTTTCGCCTCGTGACACCGCGCGGCGGACCTCCGGTCTTGCGAACAGGCGTTGTGCCGCGCATAGGGCCACGCATCGCGCGACGTGCCGGCACAGGACCAACTTTCGGCTGGCTTACAATTTCAAACAGGAGCCCGCCAGAGACAGGTGTCGCTTCTAACAGCCGCACCCGCACCTTAGCGCCCAATTCCCAGCGGTCGCCGGTTTCTGCGCCGATAAGCGCATGTCCAGCCTCATCATGATGGAAGTACTCGCTGCCTAACCGCATGACAGGCACCAGCCCATCGCCGCCGGTCTCTTCTAGGCGGACAAAGACGCCAAATCGGTTGACGCTGTTGATGCGGGCCTCAAACGTGGCACCAACCCGTTCAGATAAAAAGGCGGCAACATAGCGGTCTGTCGCTTCGCGTTCCGCCGCCATGCCGCGCCGCTCCGTCACGGTGATGGCTTCTGCGACTTTTTTGAGCTGCTCGGCGCTCGTCTTTTTCAAACCATCTTCGCCGAAACCCAAAGAGCTGATCAGCGCGCGATGCACAATCAGATCGGCATAACGACGAATGGGCGAGGTGAAGTGCGCATATTTGCGCAAGTTCAGGCCGAAATGGCCCAGATTGTCCGTGTCATAAATCGCTTGGGCCTGCGTGCGAAGGACGATCTCATTGATCATTTCGGCATGCTCAGTCGGTGCAGCTAATTCCAGCACGCGATTAAAGCGGGCAGGGCTGGGCGGTTGGCCCTTGGCCCATTTCATATTCACAGTTGCTAGAAAATCGCCCAAGGCAGCGAGCTTGGTTTCACTCGGCTGATCATGGACGCGGTAAATCAGCGGCGAACGCTTGTCTTCCAATGTCTCAGCGGCACAGACGTTGGAAAGGATCATCATCTCTTCAATCAGGCGGTGGGCATCAAAGCGCTCGCGCAAACCAATCGACAGAACTTTGCCTTCAGGCGACAGGATGATTTTACGCTCCGGACTATTGATTTCCAAAGGCTCTCGCTGATCTCGCGCCTTCTCCAGTGCGCGATAGGCGGCCCACAAGGGTTGCAGCACGGTGTCGAGCAAGGGAGCTGTCATCGCGTCCGGCATGCCATCAATGGCCATTTGTGCTTGGGTATAGGTGAGGCTGGCAGCACTCTTCATCAAGCCGCGCAAGAACCGATGACTTTGCTTGTGGCCACCGGCATCAATCTTGATCTCCAACGCCAAACAGGGCCGCTCGACCCCGTCCATCAGCGAGCATAAGTCAGCCGACAAACGCTCTGGTAGCATGGGCACAACCCGGTCTGGGAAATAGACAGAGTTGCCGCGCATCAGCGCGCCTTCATCAAGGGCAGAGCCCGGCGTGACGTAGTGAGCAACGTCGGCAATGGCGACCAAAATCTTGTGGCCACCGCCCGGCAAAGCTTCGGCATAGACCGCGTCATCATGGTCTCGCGCGTCATCTGGGTCGATGGTCACCAAGGGGATGTGACGTAAATCTTCGCGTGCGCTCAAGGGCGCAGGGCCTGCGCCTGCCGCTTCTTCTTCCTCTTCAGAGGTAAAGCCCATCGGAATATTATGGGCGGCAATCGCCAGAATAGAGGCCGCTTTCGGGTTTTCATTATTGCCAAAAATATCAATGATTTCAGCTTTCTTCGGGCCATAGCCGCGATGGGGCAGTAAGCGCGCCGCAACCAAATCGCCGTTGCGTGCGCTCTTGGCATGCTCTGGCAGGATCATCAATTCGTGGCGTTGCTTCTTATCGGCAGGGACCAGCCTGCCACCACCAGACCCTGCTTGGCCAGGGCGCACATCTGCTGCCATAAAGACGCCAAACACACGCTCAATCACGCGACCAAGGCGCTTGATGATTTGGACCTCATACTCGCCTTCATGGGTCAAGCGTGTCTTACCAATGAAGCGATCCCCAACACCGGGAGGGGGACCTTCTTGGCGCACGTGCGACCGCGTGCTCGCGAGACGGACCAGTGGACCGTAGAGTTCGTCCTCACGGCCAAGTGCGCGGGCCATCAAGTCGCCTTGACTATCAATCTCGATCAATTGGAACATGCCGCCTTCAGGGGGCACGGTGCGGCTGGCCACTTCCTTGCGACCGGTTTTGGCAATCGCGCCTTCATCGGCCAATTCACGCAGGATCGCTTTCAAAGCCCGGCGCTCATCACCCTTGATTCCGAAGGCGATGGCGATTTCACGCGGACCAATCGCGGTTTTGGCTTCGTTCAAAAAGGCAAGCAAGGTGGCTTTGTCTGGCACACCCAACGCCGGACGCGTCACCGGCTTTTTCGGTGGCTTGCCTTTTTGGCCGTTGCCACGACCCTTTGTCTTCATTCACCTGTCGCCTTTTTCGCCGCTGGTTTTTTAGCGGGGGCTTTCTTTTTCGCCGCAGGCTTTTTAGCTGTTGTAGCTTTCTTTGCGGCTGGCTTTGAAGTAGCAGACTTTGCGGCACTTGCCTTTTTGGCAGGCTTCTTCTTGCCAACACCGACCAAGGCAACGCGGGCTTCGATCAAGGCTAGGGCGGCTTCCCGAGTGATAGCGGCAGGGTCTTGGCCCTTGGGCAAAGTTGCATTGGTGGTGCCATCTGTCACATAGGGGCCATAACGACCTGCCATGACTTTGATCACAGGCCCACCCTCAGCTGGGCCAGCAAATTCTTGCAAGGCCGCTGCCGCCGTGCGCTGAGGCCGTCCGCCGCCTGCTAGCTTCTCGGCCAAGACTGTGACAGCGCGGTTCAGGCCAATCTCAAACACATCTTCGATGGTACCAACGTTCGCATAGGTCTTGCCATGCTGCACATAAGGTCCAAAGCGGCCTAAGTTGGCAACAATAGGCTCGCCATCTTCGGGGTGGGTGCCGACCGTACGCGGCAAAGACAACAGGCGCAGGGCCCGCTCCAGCTCTAGTTCCGACGCTGACCAGCCTTTGGGCAGGGAGGAGCGCTTAGGCTTCTCGCCATCGCCCAATTGAACATAAGGGCCAAAGCGGCCGGCTTTGAGCCAGACATCGAGACCCGATTCAGGATCAGAGCCCAAATTGCGGTCGCCACCTGCCTCAGCAGAATCGCCCGATGGGACGGTCAATTGGCGGGTATAGCGGCATTCAGGATAGTTCGAGCAGCCGATAAAGGCCCCAAACTTACTGGTCTTGAGGGAAACCCGACCGTCCGCGCAGGATGGGCAGGCGCGGGGGTCTGAGCCGTCGCCTTTATCTGGGAAGATATGGGGCCCGAGCGAGTCATTGATGGCATCAAGCACTTGGGAAGTCCGCAAGTCGCCCGTGTCCGCAATCGCCTTGGAGAAGTCCTCCCAGAACTCTCGCAGCAGAATCCGCCAGCCAAGATCGCCGGACGAAACCAAATCGAGGCGTTGCTCAAGGTCTGCAGTGAAATCATATTCGACATATTTGGCGAAGAAGTTTTCCAAGAATGCCGTGACCAGACGGCCCTTGTCGTCCGGGATGAAGCGGTTCTTGTCCATGTGCACATATTCGCGGTCGCGCAGCACGGTCAGGACCGATGCATAGGTAGACGGGCGGCCAATGCCCAACTCTTCCATTTTCTTGACCAAGGTCGCCTCAGAATATCGTGGTGGCGGCTCGGTGAAATGTTGGGTCGCGGCGATGTCGGTAGCCGCCACAATGTCGCCGGCCTTCAGATTAGGTAGTCGGCGGCTATCTTCATCTTCCTCATCATCGCGGCCTTCTTGATAGAGCGCGAAGAAGCCATCGAACAGAACGACTTGGCCGGTCGCCCGCAAGCCAGCGCGGCCATTGGCATCGACCAAATCAATGGTCGTGCGTTCCACAACCGCTTGCTCCATTTGGCTGGCGATGGCGCGCTTCCAGATCAGATCATAGAGCTTTGCCATATCGGCTTCGAGCCGCATTTTAGACGGATGGCGGTTAGGGTCAGTTGGCCGAATTGCTTCATGTGCTTCTTGAGCATTCTTAGCTTTTGAGCTGTAATAACGCGGTTTTTCGGGAACAAACTCGCTGCCAAAACGGTCGCCGATCACCGCGCGACACTGCATGATCGCGGACTGATCCATCGCGACGCCGTCAGTCCGCATATAGGTAATCAGGCCGACGGTTTCGCCGCCAATGTCGACCCCTTCATAAAGTCTTTGTGCCACTTGCATGGTCCGCTGGGCGTTAAAGCCCAACTTGCGGCTGGCTTCTTGTTGCAGGGTCGAGGTGGTGAAGGGGGGCGCAGGCGAGCGTTTGAGTGGCTTGGCCTCAAGGCTTGCCACAATATAGCTGCCCGCCATGACAGCTGCCTTTGCCGCTTCAGCCGAAGGGGCGTCTGGCAGATCAAACTTATCGAGCTTCTTGCCGTCTAGGCTAACAAGGCGGGCCTCAAAAGCGGCGCCGATTTGTGCTTTAGCTTGAGCAGACACGGTCCAATACTCGCGCGCCCTGAAGCGCTCAATCTCCATTTCGCGCTCAACAACAAGGCGCAGCGCCACAGACTGAACCCGCCCGGCAGAGCGTGATCCCGGCAATTTCCGCCACAGGACTGGTGAGAGATTAAACCCAACCAGATAGTCCAGCGCCCGACGCGCGAGATAGGCGTCGACCAATTCCTGATCAATCTGGCGCGGATTGGCCATCGCGGCCAACACCGAATCCTTGGTGATCGCGTTGAAGGTCACCCGAGAAACCGCTTTGTCTTTCAGAACTTTTCGTGATTTCAGCGCTTCAAGCAAATGCCAAGAAATGGCTTCACCTTCGCGATCAGGGTCGGTGGCAAGGATTAAACTGTCAGCATTCTTGACCCGCTCAGCAATGTCGCGAATGCGCGCCGCGCCTTTGCTGTCGGCTTCCCAGACCATGGCAAAATCATCATCGGGGCGGACTGAGCCATCTTTGGAAGGGAGATCGCGCACATGACCAAAACTGGCGACCACATCATAATTGGCCCCCAAATACTTATTGATGGTTTTTGCCTTAGCGGGTGATTCAACGACAACAAGATGCATATTTGACTTATCAGACTGAGAAAGGGCCTCTGCAAATGCAGAACCTCAAGGGCGGAGGTGTGTTCGCAACGGGGCTAATGTCAATGGCTTTCCGCAAAACTAAGTGTAATGCATCTTGACGTGTGACCCTTGCGTTATGCAACTAAAAATATATTCACGCAACGCAAGCCATTATAGGGTGAGCCATGCCCGTCGTAACAACGCCAGTCACGCCCGAAATTTCCGCTGATCGCCTAGAGGTGGCTGATTTCATCCGCAATCTCGTCCTCGAACTGGAACAATTGAGCGAGGATCACGACTTAGAGGGCGTAGCGGCTTGCTTGCGCGCGGCAGCGGCCGAGGCGCGTCGCGCGAAAGAGCGTGCCCGATTGGTCAAACTGGGCCTGAAACCAAGCCGCCGGGCTGGATGATTGCCCGCCCGCCGAGTTCAAGTTCAACGACGATTGTGGCCAGCGTGCGCCACGGCAGGCCAGAATCGGTCGATAGATCAGCTAAGCTAACCGGCACCGGCGACAAAAGTGCTGCCACGCGTTCGATTTCACTCTGTGTGAGATTTACCCCTTGATCAGCGTGGTTGTAGCCAGTGGGCTTGTTCTCTTTTAGGCCTGTCGCACCCTGCAAACAGGCCAGAACGTCTTGCACACTGGTAACTAGATGCGCGCCATCCTTGATCAGGCTGTTTGGCCCTGCCGCACGCGGGTCGAGGGGAGAGCCCGGCACCGCCATGACATCGCGGCCTTGTTCCGCCGCTAAACGGGCGGTGATTAAGGATCCGGAGCGCGCTTCGGCCTCCATCACGACAATACCTTGGCTTAGGCCTGAAATGATCCGGTTGCGCCGTGGAAAGTCGCGCGCGTGGACCGTCGCATAAAGCGGACTTTCAGAGACCAAGAGCCCGCGCGCGGCAATCTCGTGATAGAGGCTTTCATGTTCGGGCGGATAAATATGGTCAAGGCCACCGGCTAAAACCGCTATCGTGCCTGTCCCAAGGCTTGCGCTATGAGCGGCGCCGTCAATGCCGCGCGCCAATCCTGAGACGACGATAAAACCAGCTTGCCCTAACCCTGTCGCAAACTCTCGCGCAAGCCTTAAGCCCGCAGCGGAGGCGTTTCGGGCACAGACAATCCCAACCATCGGCTTTTGTAACAAGCCAGCCTGTCCGCACACACTCATGATCGGCGGCGGAGGGGTAAGGGTTGCAAGGCCGATGGGGAAGCTAGGCTCACAGGCGGCAAGGATTTGGCCGCCCATGGCCTGAGTCGCCGCGATTTCGTCTTCAGCTTGATCGGCAGAGATCATCTGGATCGGCCTGCCGCGCACCTGCTTGATCAAGTCTGGCAGGGCCGACAATACGGCGCTGACGTGACCATAACGTGAGAGGAGGCCGAAAAAACTAACCGGGCCTATTCCCTCACTGCGCGCTAATCTTACCTAATCCCGTCTTTCTTTATCGCTCAGCACATGCTGGGTTTGCATCACTATTTTTTGCCAATTTTGGGCTCTTCACCTTTGATCAGGCGGGCGAGATTGTCGCGGTGCCGGATCCATACCAATACAGACATGAAAAGCGTTGCCCCAACCCCAATAGGGCTGGCATGAAATGCCACTGCAACGAGTGGCGCGGCAGCAGACGCCACCAACGCACCTAATGACGAATACCGAAACACATAAGCTGTAGCCAACCACAGGGCTGCAGCCAAAGCACCCACTGGCCAAAGGCCAATCAACAAGGTGCCAAAGAAGGTCGCGACCCCTTTACCACCATTAAACTTCAGCCAAACCGGAAAACAATGTCCTAAAAGGGCCGCAGCCCCGGCAACATAACCGGCCTCTTGAGACAAAAACTCACGCGCAAGGACCAAAGCGAGGGCGGCCTTAGCTGCATCTAGGAACAAAGTCGCCAGCGCCACATCTTTTCGACCGGTGCGCAACACATTGGTCGCGCCAATATTACCAGAACCCACTTGGCGAATATCACCAAGCCCCGCCAGTCGGGTCAACAGGAGACCAAATGGTATGGAGCCCAATAGATAACCACCTACTATCGCAATCAGATAATCCATGGACCCCCCAAGACGTGTTGAACCTGTGTGCGCTTAGTCAAGGGCACTAAAGACCTTCTTGCCGCCCACCCAAGTCGTCAGGACTTTACCTTGCAATGTTCGCCCATCATAGGGGGAATTGCGCGATTTAGAGATCATGCGGCTGGCATCAAAGCGGATTGGGAAGCCCAAATCGACCAAGATCAGATCAGCAGGGGCGCCTGCTGCAATCCGGCCCTGCGGTAGACCAAGGATTTGCGCTGGAGCCAAAGTCATGGCCCGGACTAAGTCCAACAACTCAATCAAGCCCTCATGATAAAGGATAAGCGCGGCTGGCAGAAGCGTTTCGAGCGCACTTGCCCCGAAAGCCGCTTCATCAAACGGCAGGCGTTTTTCTTCGGCAGGGCGCGGGTCATGGCCGGAGACAATCACGTCTAAAATACCGGACTTTACGCCTTCGATCAGAGCGAGGCGGTCTTGCTCGCTGCGCAGCGGGGGCGAGAGCTTGGCAAAGGTGCGGTAGTCTCCCAGATCATTTTCATTCAAAGTCAGATGATGCACGCTGACCGAAGCGGTTACATCTAGGCCTTGGGCTTTTGCCGCAGCGATGCGGGGAAGGGTGGCTTCCGACGAAATCATGTCGAGCAAGAGCTTCGCCCCTGTCAATTCAGCCAATTGAATGTCGCGATTGGCGGCGATGGTCTCAGCCGCACTTGAAATGCCGGCTAGCCCCAAACGCGAGGCCAGCTCCCCCATATTCATCATGCCGCCCTCGCTTAAGAAGGCGTCTTGCGGGCGTGAAGCCACCAAAGCGTCAAAGGCAGAAGCATAAGACATGCAGCGCTGCATGATGCGCGTGCTCACAATCGGGCGGTCACTATTGGTGAACAAGACAGCCCCAGCGTCGGCCATCAGACCAAGCTCAGCGATGCGCTCACCCTTTAAGCCAACCGTGAGGGCACCGGCTGCCAAAACGCGCGCGAGTGAGCGGTCACGTCCACGCCGGGTGATGAAGTCGACCAAAGCTGCATCATCGATCACCGTCTGAGTATCGGGCTGCAACACCATGGTGGTAACCCCACCCGCCACAGCGGCCTTGCCAGCCGTGCTTAAGCTTTCGCGCTGCTCTTCGCCGGGCTCCCCCGTTGAGACGTGGAGATCAATCAAACCGGGCATTAAAGCGTGGCCATCACAATTGATGATGATCGCCTCTGAACTACTGGCCACCTGCGGGCCCGAAGCAAGGATCACTTCGCCTTGGATAAGGACTTCACCTGGACCATCAAACTGGGTCGCAGGATCCACCAGACGCGCGTTGATGAAGTGATAGAGGGGCTCAGACATCGTCTGCCTCCTCATTGGCACCGTGGCTTGCAAGGGCTTCAAGCACGGCCATGCGCACGGCCACACCTGATTCAACCTGATCTACGATCAGAGACACGCGCGGGTCATCGGCAATGTCAGAGTCAATCTCGACCCCACGGTTCATCGGGCCGGGGTGCATGACTTTGACATGGGGTGCAGCAACGGCCAGCTTACGGGCATCGAGGCCATAAAAGCGGAAATATTCCCGCGCTGACGGCACATAGGCACCGTCCATCCGCTCTAGCTGCAGGCGCAGCATCATGACGACATCAACACCTTGGAGCCCTTCCAGCATATTGTGATAAATCTCGCAGCCCCAGCGGTCCACGTCTGCGGGCATCAAGGTTGGCGGCGCAATCAGGCGGACGCGCGCGCCCAACATGGATAGTAAGATGACATTGGAGCGCGCGACACGCGAGTGGAGCACGTCACCGCAAATAGCCACGACCAAGCCTTCAATATGCCCAAAGGAGCGCTTCAGCGTCAGCGCGTCGAGCAAAGCTTGGGTTGGGTGTTCGTGGGTGCCATCGCCTGCATTAATAACCGAACAGCTTACTTTGCGGGCCAACAATTGCGCCGCGCCCGAGGCTGCATGTCGTAAAACCAAAATGTCTGGACCCATGGCATTTAACGTCGCGGCTGTGTCCAACAGCGTCTCGCCCTTGGAGACCGACGAGCTTTTGACCGCCATATTGACGGTGTCCGCGCTCATGCGCTTACCAGCCAGCTCAAACGAGGCCTGTGTCCGGGTCGAATTCTCAAAGAAGAGATTGACGAGGGTGCGGCCCTTTAAGGTCGACAGCTTCTTTTCGCGCGCTTGGGTGAAGGGCAAGAACACTTCGGCACGTTCAATAAGTTCTAAAGCCTCCAGTCGGTTCAGGTCACCGATCTGCAAGAGGTGGCGCTTGGTAAAGGGCGCGCGGGGCGGTGGACTATCGGGACTCACGACGTTGCACGCCCCCAGACATTATAGCCCGCAAACCGCGGGGTATTCGGCAAATACATATGGTTGACTTCGGCGCACACAAACCCGCCTTGTTCCAACATGGATTGCGTATTGCGGGTCAGGTGACAGCCGCCGGCAATCGCCTTCCACACAGGCTCAATCCGCTTTTGCCAGCGCACCACATCACCATCGGGCGCAAGGCCATGTTCGCAGAACAGGATTTGGCCATCAGGCTTCAACAGGCGCTTAGCCTCAGCCAAGGCACCCAAATAGTCGGGAATGGTGCAGAGCGCATAAGTGAACAAGATTGTATCCGCGCAAGCATCGGGCAGGCCGGTGGCTTCTGCGCCAGCGACAACTTCTTCAACCACAATATCCGTGCGCCAGTCTTCGCGCTTCCAAGCCAGCATGCTCGCCGAGGGTTCAACTGCGATGACTTTTTCAACTTTGCTAGCGTCCAAGAAGGGCAGATTGGTGCCAGAGCCAAAGCCCATATCGACCACCACGCCATAGGCGCGCGGAACAAGCTTTGCCCGCTGTTTAGCGATTGGCTTAGCGCCACAGGCACAGCCGATGAAACGTGGCAGGACAAAACGGTCATAAAGCCCAAAAACCATATTAGCGACGCCCCCGCGCACCCATTAAGCGTTCCCGTAACCATAAGAGAATGGCCCAGCTATGGGCATCATGGCGGACCTTTTTCATCGCGTCTTCGATCGATACCCAAACTAACTCATGATCGGGCTCACTCGGGCGACCTTCCGTGGAGGTCAATTCCACTTCAAAAAATGAGCAGAGCGAATTGGTTGGAACGCCATCATTGATCCAGAATTGCCCAGATCGACATAATTGGCGGACGGGCCACACGGTTAGCCCCGTTTCCTCGTCGAATTCCCGCACGACCGCCTCGGCATCGCTTTCGCCCGACTCAACTCCACCGCCCGGTAAATCAAAATAGAAGTTCTGGGAGTCCCCGACTTTGACGAGGGCAATTTTCTCGTCATTGCGGGTGCAAAGGCCATAAACGCTCGGCCGCTCTTTGTAGGTTTTGCCGTGTTCGGTGCGCCCGAACTGCATCGAAAAATGCGCCATAAAGGCCTCATAAGCTAGGATTGCAAAAGCGGAAAGCGGCCTCGGCAGATAGATAGTCTCTAGTCCTGCTTGACTTATAGGTCGAGGGGGTGTCGCATCGAAACCCTTGCACTGTTGCGGACTATTTCCGACCGAACAAGCGCTCAATATCGGTCAGCGACAGTTTCACAAACGTGGGCCTACCATGGTTACACTGGCCAGAGCGGGGCGTGCGTTCCATATCGCGCAACAGGAAGTTCATTTCGTCTGCACTTAAATGACGGCCCGCGCGAACCGAGCCGTGGCACGCCATGGTCGCCAGCACTTCGTCGATCCGTTCTTTGAGGGAAAGGCCTTCATCATAGGCCGCCAGATCATCAGCTAAGTCCTGCAGCAATTTATGGGTGTTCACCTTGCCTAGGATGGCGGGTGTCTCTGTGACGGCAATGGCTCCGCGCCCAAAGTTTTCTAATCCCAGGCCAAAGCGTGCAAACTCGTCGGCGCGCGCCAACAGGCGCTCACAATCGGCCTCCTCCATCTCGATAATGTCGGGGATCAGGCTTGGTTGGCGTGCGATACCTTGGCCTTCCATCGCAGCTTTCATACGCTCTAAGGTCAAGCGTTCGTGTGCTGCATGTTGATCGACAATTACGAGGCCATCGGCAGTCTCTGCGATGACATAGGTCGCGTGGAGCTGAGCTTTGGCCGCACCTAAAGGATAGGAAGTCTCATCTTCAATAGGCGCACCGACGTCTGCCTGTGCGTCAAAGCTTGTGCGGGCCATGGGCTCTGCAAAGCCAGCGCGTAGCGAGCCCGCTTCGCGTCCGGCTTCAATTGCCCCAGCGGGCGGTTGATAGGCCGGAAAGTTCGGTTGATAGGGGCTGAGTTGTCCGCCGCCACCGCGTGACCATGGCATGCCAAATCCAGTTTGCGCGCCAAGCGCCCCCAAGGTAGCCTGACCCAGCGCTTGCGGGCTTCGAATGCCACTCGATCCCAAGGCATGGCGCAAGGCCCCTATGACGAGCCCCCGCACCAAGGCCGGGTCGCGGAACCGCACTTCGGTTTTAGCTGGATGGACGTTTACGTCCACCAGTTTTGGATCCATTTCGAGGAAGAGCGCAAGAACCGGATGGCGGTCGCGCGCCAGAACATCTTGATAAGCTGCCCGCGCAGCCCCTTTTAGCAACGGGTCTTTCACCGGTCTGCCATTGACAAACAAATGCTGATGGCGCGCATCCCCACGTGCTGCAGTGGGTAGACCGGCCAGACCAGTTAAACGAACCTCTGCGCGTTCTGTATCAATAACCAAAGCATCGGCAGCCGCATCGCGGCCCAAAATGGCCGCAACCCGTGCTGACCTTTGGCTGGCCGCATCAGATCCTTCCGGCACAACTTTCAAGGCGGTCCGGCCATCTAGATCGAGCGTGAAAGCAACATCTGGTCGCGACAAGGCCAAGCGCTTGACCATGTCGGAAATAGCCAAGCTTTCAGATCGTGCTGATTTCATAAAGTTGAGGCGGGCAGGGGTTGCGAAAAATAGATCGCGCACCTCAACCCGCGTGCCAGAGCGATTGTTTGGCCAAGGCGCGGGCATCGGGCCTTCCAGAACACCGCCTTCAACCCGCAAGGTCCAAGCTTGATCGGCGTCTTTGGCGCGCGATGTAATGGCTAAGCGTGCGATCGCGCCAATGGACGGCAAGGCTTCGCCGCGAAACCCCATGGTGACGATGTTGAGCAGGTCCAGATGGCCATCGGCATCTGGGGCTAGTTTGGAGGTTGCGTGGCGCTCAACCGCTAAGCTCAACTGATCGCGGGGGATCCCGCCGCCATCGTCTTCAACCAGCAAGCGGCTGATCCCGCCGTCCTCAGCCAGAATGCGAATGGAAGTTGCCCCTGCATCCAGCGCATTTTCCACCAATTCCTTGACGGCCGCAGCAGGGCGCTCAATCACTTCACCAGCGGCAATTTGGTTTATGGCATCTGGGGGAAGACGGGCAATGGTCATGGCACGACCATGCGCTTTCTGACCTGAGTCGACCAGATGATCCTGCAATCGGAAGCGATTTTGACCAGTTGGCTTTGCCTACATGCCGGGCAGTTTAAAGCCGCGTGGCTTATTCTGCTGGATGCTCACAGGCTGGCCGCCTGTCGCATTGCGGATGGCTGCTTTTTCAAGGCGC
>CAMDDL010000025.1 GCA_945891505.1 Maricaulis salignorans
TTTGGTCCGGTGCGACTTGGGCGGCTTGTTCAATCATGTCTGCGCTAAGGGTGATCATGGCGGCTCCCATACAAAAACGGCCCGCACGGAGGCGGGCCGCTTTCAGAGGATGGTTTGGGCTTTAGCCCCACATGGTCTGGCGCATGGTCATGGCTACCAACATGGGCAGCGACAACAGCATATTGGTGCGCGAGAACAACATCGCGGTCCGCGCAGCCTTTGGCTTAGCTTCTGCTGGGGCTTCTACCAAGCCCAGAGCAATTTTCTGATTTGGCCAGATCACCAGCCACACATTGAGGAACATGATGATCGCGAGCCACATGCCGATGCCGATGAACACACTGCCATCATCCAAGGCAAAGCCATTCGCAGCGTTCAAAGTCAGCGAAGAGACCAAATAGCCCCGGGCCCAAGCCACCAAAATGCCGGTCACCAAAGTACCAACAGCAGCCCAGCGGAACCAGAACAGCGCTTCTGGCGCGATAAACTTGCCAATGGCTGGCTTCAGTTCATCAGGAATTTTCGGCATGGTACGGATTTGTACGAAGTTGAAGTAATAGAGCAGGCCAATCCACAAGATGCCAAAGAACACGTGCAACCAGCGCATGGCAGCATGGCCCATCAATTCGTGCATATTGCCCGAAGTGTTATTAGGCTGACCGGCGAAGACCGCGATCAAAAGGATGGCCAGCACTGTACTGACGATGAAAGTGTTTCTGAAGTTAGAAAGAAGCGCGCCCATGGTTTCCCCTTTTAGTACGGATGGCTAGATTGAGCTCTATGTAGCCTATTTCAGCGCCATGTCACGTTACAGGTAACATTGCCACTGCAAAGTGACGGCCCTCTGTCGCCAAATGATTATAAGTGCGACAGGCCGCTGGCGTTGGCATGATCTCGAGGCCGATGCCGGCACCTTTTAGAATGTCGCGCAGGCCAACAGGCGGTGGCAACATGTCCATACCGGTTCCAAATAAGAGGAACTCAATCTCGCCTTTCAAGGCCAAGATGGGCGCAACCTGTTCGGCTAATGCTGCGCCTGCCAGATCGGCCATCGTGAGCGGGCCCCAAGCCGAGGGCGTATCGGCCAATATTAGTACGGAGCCTTCAATCCGCTTATCGCCTGTCTCCAGACCAAAGCGGAACCCGCCCGCACCATAGGCCGTGATAAGTGGACGACCTTTGCCTGTTGCGGGGACCAATTGCATCGTGACTATGGCCGCGCGTCCGCTTCGGTTCTGGCGGCTGCTTTCTCTGCGCCGCGCTTCGGTGGCCACAAGATTAAGACTGGTGCCGCGACATAGATCGACGAATAGGTCCCGATAAACACGCCAAACAGCATGATCACGGTAAACACCTGCATCGTCTCGCCACCAACCACTGTCAGGCCCAACAGTGCTAGGAAGGTGGTCAAAGCCGTAATGATCGTGCGCGAAAGTGTCTCATTGGTCGATAAGTCGATGATATCGCCGAAGGACATTTTCTTATATTTGCGCATGTTTTCGCGCATGCGGTCGAACACCACCACCGTATCGTTCATCGAATAGCCGATGATCGTCAAAAGCGCGGCAATCGTGGTGAGCGAGAAATCAAGCTGGGTGATCGACATGAAGCCCAAGGTCAGAATGATGTCGTGCGCCAAGGCCACAATGGAGCCAAAGCCCATTTGCAATTCAAAGCGCGACCAGATGTAGAGCACGACCAGAATAATCGCGATGCCCAGCGCCAAGGCACCATTGGTGCCCAGTTCTTCCGAGACCTTTGGCCCCACAACTTCCACCCGCGGGAATTTCACGCCCGGCATAATGGCGCGCAGCTCGGCCTTTACGGAATCTACTGTTGCCGAAGCATCAGCCCCTTCAGGTGGCAAAAAGCGGATCATCGCTTGGTTGGGCTCTTGGAAGTCTTGCACGCCGACATCGCGCAAATTCATATTACCGACCCGCTCGCGCACTTGCGCCAAATTGATTGGCTTGTCCCACACCGCTTCAACGACGGTGCCGCCCTTAAAGTCGATCCCAAAATTGAGGCCGAGGGTGAAGCAGGATACGAGTGAGGCAATACACAGTACCACCGACACGACGGCAGCAGGAATCGAAAAGCGAACAAACCCAAACTTAGTATTCTTGGGGATGAGCTTGATAAAGGGCCATTTCATGTTCGTATTCCTCAGATCGGCAGGCGCTTAGGTTTGGTCTGCCGATACCAGGCAGCGACCAAGACCTGCGTCATCAGGATGGCGGTAAAGAGCGACGTGATCACGCCGATAGATAGGGTCCAGGCAAAGCCGCGCACGGGGCCTGCACCAAAGTAGAAGAGGATCAACGCAGTCAACAGCGCGGTGACGTTGGCGTCCATCACGGTAACGATGGCGCGCTTAAAGCCCGCATCAATTGCTAAAGCCGTCGAACGACCCGCCAGTTCTTCTTCACGCATACGTTCATAGATCAACACGTTGGCGTCGACTGCAGCACCAATTGTCAGGATCAGACCAGCAATACCCGGCAGCGTTAACGTCGCGCCCACTGCAGTCATCGCAGCCAAGATCAAGATCAGGTTGATCGTCAGCGCCAAGATCGCGATGCCGCCAAAGATAATGCCATAGGCCAAGATCATGAAAACGACGACCAGTAACATCGCGATAACACCAGCGGTCGCGCCAGCATTGATCGAATCTCGACCCAATTCAGGGCCAACTGTGCGTTGCTCCATCACTTTCAGCGGTGCAGGCAAAGCCCCTGCCCGCAACAAAGTCGCCAGTTCATTGGCGCTTTCGATCGTGAAGCTACCCGAAATCTGACCATTGCCGCCCAAGATGGGCTCACGGATGGACGGTGCGGACAGAACCTTATCATCGAGAATAATCGCAAAGCGCTTGCCGACATTTTCCGTCGATGCCCGCGCAAAGGCGCGTCCACCGGCACCATCAAATTGGAAGGTCACGGCAGGCTCACCCGATTGTTGGTCAAAGCCCGGGTCTGCCTTGGTCAAATTATCGCCGGTCACCAGCGCGCGGCGACGCACGAGAACAAAAGGCTCACCCGGCTGACCGGGTTGTTCCAAAAGCACAGACCCTGGCGGGATACGTCCGGCAGCGGCTTCCGCGGGGGGGACAGATTCATCCACCATTTGGAACGTTAAACGTGCGGTCTGGCCGACCAAGCGCTTCAGCTTTTCAGGATCGCTTTCGCCCGGGGCTTGCACAACGATGCGGTCAACGCCTTGGCGGGTTATGGCAGGCTCTTTGGTGCCGGTTTCATCAATCCGGCGACGGATCACTTCGATCGACTGGCTGACCGCGCGGCGCGTCATCGCCACTTTGGCTTCTTCCGTCAAACGGATTTCGATGACATTGCCGGGGGCGGCTTTGACATCAAGGTCGTTGCGCCCAGTAGGTCCGGTTAAGCCAATCACCGGGGAAGCGAGCGTTTGGATGCGTTTGATCGCTTCTTGAACGTCAGCCGCATTTTGGATCGTGACGCGTGCTACCTGGCCATCTGGCGTAAGCCCACGACCGGCGAACAAAATCGGTGTTTTGGCAGCACCAAGTTCGCCGGGCCGCTTCTGACCCCGTAATTCGCGGACGAGATCATCGGCGACGGTTTCCAAGCGGGCCTTATAGACGACTTGGCTCTCCACCTCGAACATCAGATAGGAGCCGCCTTGAAGGTCGAGACCCAGATTGACGGTCTTGCTCGGCAAGAAGCTCGGCATCGAATCTCGCACCGACTGCGGAAGGGCATTCGGCAGGGCGAAAATTAAGCCCAGGAGGGAAACGATGATAACGGCGAGAACCCGCCAGCGCGCAACATGTAACACGTCTATCTAGCCCTTCGGCAGAAGCAGACCCTTTAAAGACGGGTCCGCACTGATCTCAATTAGGATTTAGCGTCATTGGCGACGACAGGCTCGCTCTTGCCTTGCACTTGGCTCACCGTCGATTTGACCACGCGCACCGCGACATTTGGCGCGATTTCGACGGTCAATTCGTCGTCAGCCACTTTGGTCACTTTACCGATGATCCCACCCGAGGTGATTACGCTGTCGCCACGACGGATCGCGCCCAACATTTCAGTATGCTGCTTCATACGCTTTTGCTGAGGACGGATCAGAAGGAAATAAAATACCACCAAAATCATCACGAGTGGCAAGAGTTGCATCATAATGACTTCTGGGCCTGCTGGGGCCGCAGCGCCGGCAGCTTGAGCATAAGCGGGGGTGGAAAACATAGGGACCTCAAAGTTTCTGACAGAAAGACAGAGTAGGCAGTTAAACGGTGCTCTGTAGGTGGGGACGCCTAACCCCAATGGCAAGGCAAACCGCAGCAAGGGGCGGGAGTTAGCATGCCAGAGACCTCTGCGGCAATGAAACTTGACACATTGCCGCGATCTCACGCCCTTGTGACAGGGCTAACATTTAGGTGAGGCGGATCGGGGCCTCTTCGCCGAGGCTTTCGACGGTCAAGACACCTCCCGTGCTGCGCAAGATCGTGACCGATGCATGGCCGGGTTTAAAGCAGGTCACGGTGTCAGATTTGGTCGCAAGACCCACGGCCGCATTGATGGCGACAAAGTGCGAAAAAACCAACGTGTCATTGGTGAGTTCCAACAAGGCTTGGCCAATTTGGTCGCGCCAATCGCGCAGCCCCTGATCCACATGGTCATCTTGCCAAGACCCGCTCATGACCCTCGTCAGCCAGTCACGATGATCGGTAACATGGGCCGGGACCGGGATTTCGGCCACGCGCGGTTCAATGTGTGGGGTGAACCCCAAGGTGGCCGAGCTTGGCTGCGCGGTTTCTTGGCACCGTGCCAAGGGTGAGGTGATGAGATGCTTGGCACCCACCTCTTCTAAGCGGATGGCGGCAGCCTCAGCCTGCCTATGGCCGAGCTCTGAGAGGCCCGGATTGGGGTGGGCACCCCACGTCGCGGCAGGCTCTGCATGACGCACGAGGTAGATTAGGGACATGATAGCTCCAGCAGAAATGAAATTAAGTCTTTTGCGCCGCGTTTAGGGCTTTTTGCGCGGCTGTCCGTGCAGTCCAAGCCGCGATGATTTCTGCAGCATTGGCGGATTCTTCGGCCATAATCTCATCATGCTTGGGATCGCGGCAGGTGATTTCAACATTGATGCCATTGGGATCGTAAAAATAGATCGAGTGGACAAAATGATGGTCAATCGGGCCAAAGCAGGGGACGCCCGCTTGGTCCAGCCGCTCTTTAAATGCCATCATGGTGGCGTGACTTTCGGCTTCCATCGCGAAATGCAGGTCCATGCCCCATTTCATCTTGAACTTGCCGCTATGGGCACCTTCAGGGACATCGAAGAACGCGACATAATTGCCGTCACCCAATTCAAAGAACAGATGCATGTAAGGGATCGGGCGGCCAGAGCCTGGCTCTTCTTCAAACACAAGCGCAGCTTTGAGCGGAAGGCCTAAGATGTCCTCATAGAATTTGCGTGTCTCTTCGGCGTCACGACACCGAAAAGCGCTATGGTGGACGCCCTTTAGTGCCGGTGCTGGATTGATTGCTTTGGCTTTGTCAGCAGCTTCTGCAAAGTCGATCGCCATGGCCATTTCCCCGATAAATTCTGTGTTTCCACGCAGTCTATCGCAGTTTTGGCGATGGACCAGTCATCACACTGTCTTGGATGGTTTCAAGGGCCAAGCATAAGGTTGACAGAATGCTGGTTCCACTTAACGATCTTGTGATGAAAAATCTCACCCCCACCCGCATCGCCAGCCTTTTCTTGGCTCTTTCCATGGTTTCAGCCGCGAAGGCTCCAGCGCCAATTCCGGCAGCGGAGATCAATGCGGCTTCTGACGCGATGGCGACCAAGGTGGTGGCGTGGCGGCGCGATATTCATGAGCATCCAGAGCTTTCTAATCGCGAGTTTCGTACGGGCGCCTTGGTCGCCGCGCACCTGAAGTCACTCGGGCTTGAAGTGCGGGAAAATGTGGCCAAGACAGGGGTTGTCGCCGTCCTACGGGGTGGTCGTCCCGGCCCCGTCGTCGCGTTGCGAGCAGATATGGACGCCTTGCCTGTGCTAGAAGCCACAGGCCTGCCCTTTGCCTCCAAAGCTGTGGGCGAATATCTCGGCAATAAGGTCCCCGTTGCCCATGCCTGTGGCCATGACGCCCATACCGCCATGCTGATGGGGGCGGCTGAAGTCCTCGCCAAAATGAAGGACCGAATCCCCGGGACCATCGTCTTTATCTTCCAACCCGCCGAAGAGGGTGCACCTCCGGGCGAAAAGGGCGGTGCGTCGCTAATGATCGAAGAAGGCGCGCTGCAGAACCCAGCGCCTTCGGCGATTTTCGGTCTGCATGTATTCCCCGGTGCCCCCGGCACGATCCATTATCGTCCGGGCGGCTTTATGGCGGCCTCGGATAAATTCCAAGTCTTCATCAAGGGCAAGCAGACCCATGGTGCCGCACCTTGGGCCGGGATCGACATCATGTCGCTGCAAGCTGCCATCATCCAAGACTTCAACCGCTTAGCCGCACGCACCGTCGATGTGACGGCAACGCCGACCGTTATCACCACAGCCATGGTCCATGGTGGCGTGCGCTACAATATCATTCCAGACGCGTTGGAAATGGGCGGAACGTTACGCACGTTTGACAATGCACAACGCCAAGACATTAAGAATAAGATGGAAAAAACGGTTGCGTCGCTCGCCGCCGCCTATGGCGCTGAGGCCAAAATCGCCTTCAATAGCGGCGACCCATATGGCGGCAATAATGTAACTTTTAACGACCCCAATTTAGCGCGGGCCACCCTATCTGCTTTGGAAGAAGCAGCCGGAGCAGGCAAGGTCAACATCAACCGTCCGCCCATTACTGGCGCTGAAGATTTTGCAGATTATCAAGCGGTGATTCCCGGCGTGTTCTATCATTTGGGGGTCAGCAAAGCGGGCGTGCCACCATCGGAATGGACGATCAATCACGCACCCAATTTCGACACCAATGAAGACGTCTTGCCGATAGGCGTCCGAACCCTCGTGATGACTTCCATTCGCTATCTGGAACGCGGTGTGCCTGCAGTGCGTACGCCAGGGGATTGAGGGGGCGCTAGCCCTCTACCTCATCCTCAAGCTCTGGCGCGGTAAAGATCGCTTCAAAGCTGGTTTGATGCATGCCTGCTTTTAGCCAGCCATAGGGCGTGACATTGGTGGCTTTGATGATGCGGCGCTCAATCCGGCTGATTGGGTTGTCGCCCTCTTCGGGTACGAGATCAAAGTCGAGCACATTGACGCAGGCCAAATCCTGTTCAAACGGCAGCGAAGCCGATGGCCCTGCCCCGCACATCCAACCCAGTAACAGCCGGTTGATTCCTTCATGGGCGACAACCAGCGCGCTGCTCCAGCCCGGACGGTGCAGCAAGGCTTCAATCGAGGCAACCGCGCGCGCATAGGCATCGGCGAACAATTCGCCGCCTTCAAAGAAAGTTGCCCCTTCTTGGCCTGCCTGCTCGAACGTGAAGGTCAAATAGGCGCTCAATTCTTCGCGCGTCGCAAACGGGATGAACTTGCCGGAGTGGAGTTCCGTTAGGCCGGGCTCGTCTTCCAGCACGGGTGGCGAGACGTGCTGGGTCAGCACAATCTCTGCCGTCTCGCGCGTGCGGCGTAGGCCAGAACAGATCGCTATATCCAAGGGCACATGGGCAAAGGCCGCCGCCGCCGCTTTGGCTTGCTCTTTGCCGAGAGGCGTCAAGCGCGCAATCTTAGGGTCTTGCGACTTGACCACTTCGCGTGAGCCATAATCAACATGGCCGTGACGCATTAGATAAATGCGGCGGCGCCCGGTCGTTCCTTCCAAAGCACTCATGAAGAGATGCCCCAGTCGGCCAAAATGTCTTGGCTATGCTGACCGGGCTTTGGCGCGACCGAGCGAATGGTGCCCGGCGTTTTGGAGAAGCGCGGTGCAGGAGCAGGTTGGGTGACGCCTTCGACTTCCACGAAGGTCTGACGCGCCACATTGTGGGGATGCTGGGCAGCCTCTTCCCAGCTCAAAACGGGCGCAAAGCACACGTCGGTGCCTTCCATGATAGCCGTCCACTCATCGCGTGTCTTCGACTTGAAAATGGCGGCGATCTTTTCCGACAAAGCCGGCCAGTTGGCGCGGTCAAACTGGTTTTGGAAGGCGGGATCTGTAATCTCCGCCTGCTGCAAAAGAAGCGCATAGAATTGCGGTTCGATCGAGCCAATCGACACCCATTTGCCGTCGCTGGTCTCATAGCAATCATAAAAATGTGCGCCGCCGTCGAGCAGGTTTGCATCGCGCGTGTCCTGCCACATGCCGCTGGCGCGCATGCCCCAGAACATAGACGTCAGCGAGGCTGCGCCATCAGTCATCGCCACGTCGATCACTTGGCCTTCACCAGTGGTACGGGCATGAATGACCCCGGCCAGAAGACCAAAGGCGAGATAAAGCGCGCCACCGCCGTAATCGCCAATCAGATTTAGCGGGGGCGCGGGCGGCTCCCCTTGCCGCCCGGTTGCCCAAAGGGCCCCAGTCAACGCGATATAATTGAGGTCGTGGCCTGCGGCCTTCGCCAAGGGTCCAAACTGCCCCCAGCCGGTCATGCGACCGTAAACAAGCTTGGGGTTGCGCGCCAAGACGACATCAGGCCCAAGGCCCAGCTTTTCTAAAACGCCGGGGCGATAGCCCTCCAGCATGGCATCGGCCTGTTCCAACAGCTTCAGGCAGGTTTCAACATCGTCTGGGTTTTTAAGATCAAGGCTGATTGATCGACGACCACGCCCCGTTACGTCCTTGGCCCCGCCACCGGAGCGCGACCGTGGGCCATCAATGCGGATGACGTCTGCCCCCAAGTCGGATAGCAACATCCCGCAAAAAGGTCCCGGACCGATTGCTTCAAATTCGACAACTTTGACGCCACTTAATGGACCCGACATGGCTTTCCCCTTGAGCTGTTGATTGGCTGCCCTTTACGAGCCTTTGGCGTTCGTGTTGCGACAATGTGGGGAAAAGCGCAATGGCCAAACCCACTTCAGGCAGGGGATAAAGTCCAGTCGACCACCCACGGCCAATCCAAGCCACGACGCAGGATCTTAGCCGGCGCATCTGTGCCGAAGTCGCGGGGTTGCCATTCTTTAAGGCCAGTGACGCGCAGGTCTGCATGATCAAAGGCTACTAACCAGTCCTGAAATGGATGCGCAAAAGCAGGCATGGTGACTTCTTCGCCATCCGCGGTTTTGAAATGCGCCGATACTCCGTTTAGAGACAAAAAAGGATGGATTTCGATAATCTTGATCACACCACCGCTCCGCAACAGGCGACTAGCTTCTTGTAAGGGTGGCACCAAGTCTGCGACATGTTCCAGCGTCAACGAGAACAAGATGAAATCCACACTCTGATCTTGCAGGGGAATTGCCTCGCTCATATCCGCTTGAAATAGGGTCCAATCGCCATCACGTTTGCGCGCCTCCGCCAACATGGCCGACGAAAAATCAAAGCCGATCAGATTTGACGCCCCGCTCGCTGCTAAAGCCTCCAGATTGCGCCCCGTGCCACAACCAAACTCCAAAATTGTCTTCTGTGCGAGAGCGAGCGGTGCTTGGCTAAGGGCTTGGCCAGCCGCATAGACCATCGGATTGTCATAGCCATCATAGCTGGATGCCCACACATCATAGGCCGCGGCGACATCCAAGGTCTTGGCTTCGCTCATACAGGAATGACCTTCCAGTCCGCCGCGCGGTTGCGAATCCACGTCATTTGCCGCTTGGCATAATGGCGGCTATCGAGGATGGAGCGCGATATGGCTTCGTCATAGCCACATTGCTCCTCAAAGAAATCAATCAGCCCGGGCATGCCAACAGCCTTCATCACCGGCAAATCCGGCTCCAGTCTGCGCTGGTAGAGTGCATGGGCTTCATTGAGGCCGCCATCTTCCATCATGCGTTCAAAGCGCGCTTCGATACGGGCGTAGAGGACTTCGCGGTCTGGCATCAGCGCAATGCCCTCCCACGAACCTTGCGCCAAAACTGGGGGCTGGGGGTCTTGGTGCCAGTCGGACAACGGCCTGCCTGTGGCCTCAAAAACTTCTAAGGCGCGCGCAATGCGCACCGCGTCCTTGGGTTCAATCTTCCGGGCAGCTTTAGGATCGACCTGTAGCAAACGCGCATGTGCTGCACGCGGATCAGCCCCGACCAGTCTGCGGGTCGAGGCGCGCACGTCTGGCGGTACAGGTGGGGTTGGTACGAGCCCTTGCGTCAAAGCATGCGCATAAAGGCCTGTGCCGCCCACGAGAATGGGCCTGCGACCGCGCGCTTGAATATCAGCAATGGCGGCTTCGGCTTCTGCCAGCCAAGCCCCTGTTGAGTAGGCGATGGTGCCATCGATATGGCCGAACAAATGATGCGGCACGTCGCCCATTTCGGCCACGCTGGGCCTTGCCGTCAAAATTTCGAGGTCTGCATAGACTTGCATCGAGTCCATGTTGATGACTTCGCCATTTTGCTTGATAGCAGCATCAATGGCATAGGCGGACTTGCCCGAAGCCGTGGGGCCGAGAATAAGGAGGGCAGTTTGCATGGCCTGCCTCTAGCCCAAGTTCCGGCATACCGCCAATAGTCTGATGCGAATAAGCTGAATGGAGTCTCAAGTGCCCCCTCTAATCCTCGTGAGCCCAACTGGTGAAAAAGTCCTTGAAGAAGCCGTGGCGCGAATCGAAGCCTTGTGGGGTGAGCTTTCGCTGAAGACGATTGAACCGGGCGAAGCCTTGCATCTGAGCTCTGTCGATGGCGATACCGAGGAGGCGATTTCCTGGCTGGATGGCCTGCCGCTGGATATTTCCTCAAGGCCACCAGAGCGCATGGGCCTTTTGGTCGCGGACATGGATTCCACCATCATTGGCTGCGAATGCCTCGATGAATTGGCTGATTTTGCCAATAAGAAGGCTGCAGTCTCGGCGATCACCGAACGGGCGATGGCAGGCGAGCTTGATTTTGAAGGCGCCCTAACTGAGCGGGTGGCGATGCTGACTGGGCTGGAACTGACCGCGCTACAAGCCTGTTACGAAGCACGTGTGGAACTGAATCCGGGTGCCGAAGTCTTTGTGAGAACTATGGCGCACTTAGGCGCGCATTGCGCTTTGGTCTCGGGTGGCTTTAGCTTCTTTACCAGCCTCGTTGCGGCACGGGCAGGCTTTCATACCAATCGCGCCAATCAATTGTTAGACGATGGAGCCCGCCTAACCGGGCAAGTCGGCTTACCGATCCTTGGCAAGGAAGCCAAGTTGGCAGCTTTGAAAGAAGATGCGGCGCGGCTGAACCTCGATCTCTCCCAGACCCTTGCGATTGGGGATGGTGCAAATGATCTGATGATGATTGAAGCGGCAGGCCTTGGTATCGCGTATCGCGCCAAGCCAATCGTGGCTGCCCAAGCCCCTGCACGTATTGAGCATGGAACGTTAGAAAGCGCCCTCTTCTTCCAGGGCATTCCGCGCAGCGCATTCGTGTCCGTCTAAAGCCAACGAAAACCTTACCTCGAATTCATTTGAGTTGACCGCCCATTCCCCCTTAGGACGAGCGCGGGATCCAAGGGAGGGTGAGACGATGACGCGTAGCTTTTTAGTGGCAACAGCCATGCTGTCAGGGACTTTTATCGGCGGCTCGGCCTTTGCCAACCAAAGTGGTGCCACGCAGTCGTCCGCAGAATTGACCCGGCGAGCGGCCCTAGGTGTCGCGCTTGAAAACACCAGCGAAGGGCCAAAGGTGACCTTGGTTACGCCTCAAATGACGGCGGCCTTGGCAGGAGTGGAACCTGGCGACATCGTTCTCAGCCTCAATGGCACAGTTACCAAAACCAATGCAGATCTAGTCGCAGCGGCTGGGCTCTTGCGCTCTGGTGATAGGACAGTGCTGACCCTCAAGCGCGGCACGGTCACCAAGACCGTCATAGCCAAAGCCACCCCCCGACCCTTGGAGTCCATTCCAGGTGCGGATGTGCGCTACGGCACCGTTTCTTTCAAAGAAGGTCGATTGCGCGACATTCTGGTGACCCCGAAGACTGCGGCACCGGGAGCCCCTGTTGTCTATTTGATCCAAGGCTATGGCTGCGGCAGTGTCGAAGGCCAGCCAAATCATCCCTATCACCTCTTGGCTAAAACTTTAGCAGAAGCTGGCATTGGGTCGTATCGGATTGAAAAGCTCGGTATGGGTGACAGCCTCACATCCACACCCTGCCTGAAGACAGACTTTGCCTTGGAAATGGAGGGGTTTGAGGCCGCTTACCAAGCCTTGATCAAGGATCGCGGTGTCAATCCAGATCGCATCATCATCCTCGGCCATTCCATGGGTGGGATTCAAGCGCCACTAATTGCCGCCAAAGGGCCTGCGCCGCGCGGCGTGATGGTCTATGGCACGGCCCTGCGCAATTGGCAGGACTATATGCAAGAGCTGTTTGCCATGCAGGGCTTCTTGTCCGCTGGAGCCGACCCCGCCGAGGCTGAACAAGCGGCGAAGGCCTTTAGGCCTTTGATGCAACGCATTTTCAATGAAGATGTCAGCCTAAAAACCATTGCGAATGAAAACCCCAATCATGAGGCCATGTTGCGTAGTGCTTTTGATTGGGATGGCGACGACCTAATCCTCGGGCGCAACCTTGCCTATTGGCGTGGGGTCGCCGCGCAAGACACGGTAGCCGCTTGGCGCGATACCAAGGCGCCGGTTCTGGCCATTTATGGTGAGGCAGACTTTGCGGCCATAGATGAGCGCGACCACAAGCGAATTGTCGATGTCGTCAACTTTTATCGTCCGGGCACCGCGACCTATCGCTTTATGCCTATCACCGGTCATGGCTTTGATATTCAAGCGAGCCGAGAGGACGTGCGAGCGGCCAATCAGGCAGGAAAGCCAGTGACTGTAGCGCCCTATAATCCGGAGCTAACCAAAGTAATGGCGGCTTGGATCAGCGCATTGCCCGCAAAAGGGCAGACAACGGCCAATTAATCGGACCGTATGGTCGGGTGTGGAAGGGTCTTCAGCCCTTGGGCACCGGCTCACCTTCCACAGGTGGTCTTGGCGGGCCAAGGCGCACACCGGCTGGAATACCCCGGTTTGTGGCTTCTGCTTCCGCACCCAGATTAATTAACGGGCAAGCCGGTGGCGCACACAACCAAATCTCCACCCGCCGATTGCGAATGCGGCCGCGCTCATCGGAGTTTGAGCCCACGGGCAATGAGTCGCCATAAGACCGCACAACGCCTGGCGTAACACCCAGACCTTGCAGCGCCAAAGCAACTGTTTCTGCCCGCGATTGCCCGAGGCCAATATTGGTGACCCGTGCGCCAACGTTGTCGGCAAAGCCCAAAACCGCAATACGGCGCTTATCAATTTGGTTCTTATTGATGAAGGCGACAAATCGCTTGAGGTCTTCTTCGGCCCGTGAATCAGGCTGATTAGCCCCATCATAAAAGCGAATGTCGAAATTCATCCGCTCGGCAAAACGCCCAAAAGTCCGGTAGTCGTTCGGCGCATCCGGTGGCGTCAAGACTTTTACAGCCCCCAGTCTTAGGGGCGTAATCCCTATGCGCGCTACCAATTCTGGGCCTGCTTGTGAGGTCGCAAAATCGGCAAAATCGCGCGCTGTCGGATCGCCGCCGGACGAACCAACATAGACAAACAGCCGTTCAGCAAACGTATAAGTCTCGGTCGAAATCGAAAAATCGTCGGCCCCGACCGAACGGGCACCCCGCTCATTCAGCGCCAAGGCCTTTACGCCGCCTGTGCCACGTCGGGTTATCCCAATTGCCTTTTCATCTCGGCCAACCGCATCGGCTACCCCGGCGGGATCATCCAGAAAGGTGACGGTCTCAGGCGGCTCGCGGTCGCCCAACAAACGCCCTGCAGGGCTTGAATGAAAGTCAGCGCCAAGGCTCTCAAGTTTAATAGAGATGCGCCCCGACGTGTCTTTAGAGACCTGATTCCAATCGGTGAACTCACCACTCAAAATCCGACCTAAGACTTCTGTGTCGATCCGATTGATCGGGTTGTTCCGATTAACCACGACCAAGCTGGCATCCAGCCCAATGATCTTTTCACTCGATGCATTGGTGAAATTGCCCAAGGCCGACAAACGGTCTGCCTCACCGGGCAAAACTTGTCGGGACGACATAACCGCCTCGAGGCGCTGCTGTGTCAGCGCTTCAAAACCACCTTGAGACGAACCCAGAGCGATCAGAACGCGGGCATTTTTACCCCCGCGCGAGCCAGTGATTTCAATCACAGTGTCGCCTTGATCTACCCGCACCGAGCTAAAGCCACGCACCCGCATCCAAGCCGAAACGAGGTCCGTCATCACAGTGGGGCCCATGCTAGACGCACCGCCAATTCGGAACAGCACATCTTCAGGCTTAGACTGCCCGGCTGCGAAGTCCTCTGTGATTGGAATTTGCCCTTGATCTTGGCCGGCAACGGCTTGCCCCTCGGCTTGAAAGAGCCAAGACATGTAGAAAAGCACCATGATACCAACAACAATAACCAAACTGGTCACTGCCATCAGCCAGCCAATCACACCAAACTTCAAGTTAAATTGTGAGACCTTTGACAAAGCTGGAGCCTTGCGAGGCGATGGTCTTTCGGGCTTCTTCGAGGAATTTGGGTTGATCACCTTATCCCAGTCATAAGGCACATCGTCGCGGCCGTCTGCCATCAAGGATTCCCCACGTTTCCAAGTCTGTCATCGCGCGCGCCGCATTCGCTCAGCTCGCGCCTCTTTTGCCTTCGAGGCTTCGCGGCAACCGATAGTCGAGGCGGACTGAAAGGTCTAGCTTTGCTACCTGTTACCTGCGCGTTGGACGCAGCGCCCGATAAATCGGTTGTCCATCTCGGTATAGACGAATAACAACCCCATCGCGCTTGCGCGCAGCCGCTTGTAACGCCGCGCGTGCTTCTTGCGGGCTTGCGATGGCTTGGCCTTGCACCTCTAAAAGGCCGTCGCCCGGGCGGACTTGGTCTTTGCCGGGGCCAAACGGATCGAGAGCTGAGACGACCACCCGCACTTCAGGTGGCAGTTTTGGCCGATCTGACGGTGCAGCCGAACGCAATACAAGCCCCATAATAGAGACCGTCGGCATAGCTTGCGGCGTGGGTGCCCGAACTTCACTGGGGGAGCGCCCAATAACCAGATTGGCAAAAATTGCTTGTCGGCCACGGAAGCCTTCAACCTTTACCTTAGCCCCAGCAGGTGCTGCTGCGGCATAGCGAGCCAAGGCGCGCGGATCGGTTATGGGCTGGCCTGCCCATTTCAAAATCCGGTCGCCCATGCGCAGGCCAGCCTTGGCTGCTGGTGAGTTGGCAGCAACATCAGCAACAATGACGCCATTTTGGCCTGTACCGCCTTCTTCTGGCGTCAAAAGACGTGCGCGAAGCCCGATCCAGCCGCGCTGAACACTGCCGGTTTGCAGGATGTCTGCCACAATCTTGCGTGCCAAATTCGACGGCACCGCAAAGCCAACCCCAACCGACCCACCTTGGGTGCCGCCGGGAGAAACAATTGCGGTGTTGACACCGATCACTTCGCCGCGGGCATTAAACAAAGGCCCTCCGGAATTGCCACGATTGATCGCCGCATCGGTCTGCAAGAAGTCGTCATAGCGCCCGGCCTGCAAATCGCGGTTCCGGGCCGAGATTACCCCGACTGACAAGGAATTGCCGAGACCAAACGGACTGCCAATCGCAATCGCCCAATCACCAACCCGAGCCGCATCACTATTGCCCCAAGTGACACTCGATAGGCGCATTGTGCCCGTGGTGCGCAACACGGCTAGGTCGGTCTCTGTATCGCGCCCGACCAAAGTAGCCGGCAAAACCGTGCCATCGACCAACATGATCTCAAACCGATCATTGCCTTCGATGACATGATTATTGGTGACCACCACCCCGCGTGGATCAATCACAAAGCCCGAGCCTGTTGAGCTGCCACCAGCCTCTGCATGCACAGAATCACGGGGCGCACCAACCAAGGACCGTTTGGCCCGGATGGCGACAACGGCGGGCTGAAGCCTAGCCGAAAGATCAGCAAATCCACCGCCCAGCCCAATGGTCGGGCCGGCAGGCGTGGGTCCTACGCTTTGGGCGCCAACCGGCTGAAGGCCGGATAAGCCAAGCCCGATCATCGAAATCCAGAAACAAGCAAGCAAGCGCGCAGTCATCATGGACTAAGACTTAGACCGGAGCGGGCATTTGGGAAAGTAACCCATTGCCTCCAAGCGCACGCAAACACATAAGCCCTTCAATTACAAAAACTTCATGACAGCCTTTTCACGGGTAATTAAAGATCAAATCGAAGATAGAGAAGCCGTCAGTTTGATTTGGGCGGGGGAACACCCATGGCTTTGATTTCTTATCGCGCGCTTGCTTTTGCGCTTGCGCCTTTTGTACTTGTCGGCACCAGTGGCTTTGCCCCGGCTTGGGCGCAAACAACCATTAGCGCCAGTCCTGCGTCCGGCGTTAACAACGCGCTGCCAGACTTGGTTGATGGCAAACGTACTTTCCAGCCCGCGTACTTCAACGATATCACGCCGCAGACGGCCGCCGATATGGTTGCGCGGATTCCGGGGTTTAACATCGACGACGGCGAATCCGTCCGTGGCTTTGGCGGTGCAGCGGGCAATGTGCTGATCGACGGCTCTCGGCCCACGAGCAAGAATGAGGACTTATTCTCCATTCTTGGCCGGATCCCAGCCAGCAATGTCGAGAAGGTCGAACTGTTAGAAGGAGCTGCAGCTGGGGCGCTAGCGCCGGGCAAAAGCCTCGTCGTCAATGTGATCCGAAAAGCCGACAATGAAGCGAGCGGCAAGTGGGAAGTGCAAGCCACCGGCGTCAGCAGCGGCCGTATCAAGCCCAAAATCGATACCTCCTACACCTCAAAGCTAGGTGGCTTTAATATTACCACCGGCCTGCATGCTGAGATTGAGATTGTCGAAGACTTTATCGGCTTTGAGGGCATCCTGTCGCCCGCCGACGTCTATACCGAGCGCGGGCCGAACGACGACCGCCGTCGGTCTAAATATGCGCAGGCGACACTTGCGCTCGACGGCAAGATTGGCGAAACCAAAGTCAATGCCAATGCCAGCTATATGGAAGGTAAGTTTCGTCGCAACTGGGTGCATGTTGCCTATCGGCCAAATACAACTTTGCCCTTCCGTATTGATGAAGGAAAGGAAGATGGCACCACAAAGCGCTGGGAGGTCGGCGGCGATCTAGAGCGCGAAGCAGCAGGCTGGACAGGCAAACTCGCGCTATTGGCCAAGGCAACTGAAGACCAAAACTCTGACCTCGCAGGCTTCAATCCCGTTGGGCAAGCCAAAAACTTCGGCCGCTTCGTGGCAGACTCCACCAATGAAGAGCGCGTTGCGCGCCTAACCTTCAAGAAGAAATTTGGTGCCCATCAAATCGAGACTGGTGGCGAGCTTGCCTACAATAGATTGGATTTCGTCGGGCAATATGCCGAAGGCAATGGGACGATCTTTGTGGTTCGCCCATCTGACATTTCTTCCACTGAAGTCTCTGAGACCCGAAAAGAGGCTTTCATCAGCGATTCTTGGACGCTCTCGCCCAAGCTAACGCTTGAATCGACTTTAACAGGTGAGTGGTCAACGATTGAGCAAAGTGGCGCTGCGGGCAAGGAGCGGTCGTTCTTTTATCCAAAGCCCCGCATCAAAGCAGCTTGGAAACCTCAAGATGGATGGACCTATCGCGTGGAAGTGGAGCGGGTCGTCGGCCAATTGGACTTTGGTGCCTTTGCAGACTCTGCGTCGGTTGGCGACAATAACCAGAATAGTGGCAATCCAGAGCTGCGCCCGGAACAAGTTTGGTCTGGCCTGATTGGTGTTGAAAGACGCTGGGGCAAGCGCGGCGTGATCAATGCCTCACTTGTTCAAGAGAAATTTGAAGACCAATTGACGTTGGTGCCCACCCGCAACGGCGGAGTAGCGCTGGGCAATGTGCCAGAAGCTGAACGGTGGGGCTATAATGTGTCGTGGACCATCCCTTTATCCGCCCTCTTGGAGGGCTTGGAGCTTGAAGGCAATTACCGCTGGCGCGATTCTGAACTGATCGACCCGATCACTGACAAGGCCCGGCCTTTCTCTGGTTGGAACGGTAGAAACTTCAACACCAACATCACCTATGAAATCCCCAAGAAGAAATTGCGCATGGGTGCTTGGTATTGGCGGGGCAATAACAACCGCGAATTCCGGCCAAGTCAGACCTTTCATTGGGATACAATCCAAAACTGGGGCGCTTGGATTGAGACGAAAGCCTACAAGAATGTGAGCGTAGAACTCGGAGTGGAAGATCCAAATGGCGCGACGTTCAACCGCGTCCGCACAGACTTTACCCCCGACCGACGGTCGGGGGTAATTAGTCAAACTCAATATCGCGAACGATCTAAGGATGGGATCTGGTATTTTCTGGTCAAAAGCACCTTCTGACCAGAAGATCCAAACCTTATTTCACGCCGTGGGCTAGCTTCTTTAGAAGTGGTGAGGCCAAGGCCATCACAATACCAATCCCAATCGACCACAGACCAATGGTGTTAAAGACCTCTAGCGAGTTCGCCAAAGCTTTGGCGGGATCAGTCACTTGACCAGCAACCGTTTCCGTAGCGGTCATTTGGGCGATGATGCCACCCAGATATTGTGCACCGGAGCTTGCTAAGAACCACGTCGCCATCAAGGTTGAAAGCAGCTTTGGCGTGGACAATTTGGTCATCCAGCTTAGGCCCACGGGGCTCAAGCACAGCTCACCGGTTGTGTGCAGCAGATAGGCAAGCGCCAAGAAGATTAAAGGCACGCGGGCCTGATCATCGGCAAATTGTGCGCCCCACACCAAGATCAAAAAGCCTAGACCCACTTGCACCAAAGCAATCGCGAATTTCATCGGTGCCGAGGGGTCCAAATTGAGCTGCCCAAGCTTTACCCAAAGCCACGCAAAAGCAGGCGCAAAAATCAGGATAAAGCCCGAGTTGAAGCTTTGGGTCTGCGGCGCGCTGATGCTGACAAACCCATCATTGGGTAACGCCACATTGGTTGCGGTAAAGAGCGACAGGGATGAGCCAGCTTGCTCAAACAGCGTAAAGAACACAACGGAAGCAGCGATTAAGACCAATGCCAAGATCAAGCGGCCAGCTTCTTCTTTGCTGCACGCGGTCGCCATGTGATAGACGATGTAAATCAAGACGGCAGCCGAGCCCAAGGCCAACATATTGCCGACCAATTGGTTATTTTGCACCAAGAACCAAACCGCCGGTACCGTGACAATCGCCCCAATATAGATGGCCATTTCCAGATTGATCGGGCCCAAAATCTTCTTCTTCAGAGCTTCTGGATTGGGGGGTTCGCCCTTGCCTTCCAAACTATCCTTGCCGCGCACAAAGGCGATATAGCCCGCCAACATGCCAACACCGGCAAGACCAAAGCCTGCCCACCATCCCACGACAGTGCCTAAAGCACCGCACAGAATAGCGGCCCAGAATGCCCCTAGATTGATCCCGTAATAATAGAGCGTGAAGCCGGGATCTCGACGTGGATCGCCATCGGGATAGAGCTGACCAACAATGGACGAGATATTGGGCTTAAGGAAGCCCACACCCAAAATGATCAGAGACAACGCGATGTAGAAGATAATCTCAAACGGACCTTCAGACTTTACCTTCTTCAACTCATAGCTTCCCGTCGGCAGCAAAGCGGGAACCGGCGCAGTTGCGGGCAGATCCTTAATCTCAATGCCCTTCTCCGACGCGCTATAAGCATAGGCTTGTTCGCCAATTTTCAGCTTCGCTACATAGTCTTCGTTGCGGCCTTGGGTGACGAACTCATAGGTCGCGCCCTGATAGGTCAAAGTCTGGGTGGTTGGCTTGCCCTCGAAACCCATTGCAAAGTGGCCAAGCACCAGCGCCAAGGCACCAAAGGCAATTGCCTTTCGCGTACCCAAAAAGCGGTCCGCCAGAACCCCGCCGACCAGCGGCAAAAGATAGACCAGCGTCGTATAGGAGGAGTAGGTCTTTTGCGCGTCGGCTTGGTCAAACAGGAAATGCTGAACCAGATAAACCGTCAATAGGCCGCGCATCCCGTAATAGGAAAAGCGCTCCCACATCTCGGCGAAGAACAAAACGCGCAAGCCCTTTGGGTGATTTTTCATCTCTTTGGCGACCGGGAAAATTGTCCCTAACGTCACCAACAGCCCACCGGCAAACACGATGTTCCAAATAACACCCCAAAGATCAGACATGATCAACCCCCTTTTGGGGCCGTCTATGACAGCCCCGTGATCTGCGCCAAGCACATGATCACGGGATTGCGATGAGGGCAAGGGCAGTTAAGCGGCTGGCATTGCACACTTATCAGTCGACTTGTAGGCTAAGGCGGCCCCTAAGTGGCCTCATGCTGAACGGGCAGCTCTGCATGCAAATCCAAGTCGCCACCGAGTTTATCGCCGACAGAAAGGGCGTTGAGGCGGGCATAAGCGCCGCCTTTTGCCACCAAGGTATCATGCGTGCCCTGCTCGACGATGCGTCCGGCCACGAACACCAAAATCCGATCAGCTTCACGCACCGTCGACAGGCGGTGCGCAATCAAGATGGTCGTCTTGTCTTTGGCCAAGGCCTTCATCGCATCTTGAACGTCTCGTTCGGTCTGAGTGTCGAGTGAGGATGTGGCCTCGTCCAAGATCAAGATGCGAGCATCGGCTAGAAATGCGCGGGCAAGCGCCACGCGCTGACGCTCCCCACCTGATAGCTTGACACCCCGCTCGCCCACTTGGGTCTCAAGACCCTTCGGCAAGCGGCCAATGAAGTCCGACGCACGCGCATCCCGGGTAGCCGCTTCCAGTTCGGCCAGACTGGCGTCTGGTCGGGCATAGGCGATGTTTTCCCGCAGGCTGCGGTGAAACAAGGCGGGATCCTGTGGCACCAAGGCGATGGAGCCGCGCAAGCTATCTTGCCGTACGTGGCGCACATCTTGGCCATCAATGCGGATGGCACCCGCATCGACATCATAGAGGCGTTGTAAGAGCTTGACGAAGGTCGATTTGCCAGACCCGGTCTGTCCCACCAGTGCCACAGTTTCCCCTGGCTGAATGGTCAATGAGAAGTCATTGTACAAAGGCTCGCTCTGCCCACGATAGCCGAATGTGACGCCATCAAACACGATCTCGCCATTGCCTTGCACAAAGCGGGCAGCACTTGGCGCGTCGGCGACATCTTCAACTTCGAGGCTGTAGGCAACAGCATCTTCAATATCGGCAAAACCGCGCTGAACTTGCTGCACGGTCTCGCCCAAATTGCGCAGATAGCTGGCGATCAAGAAATAGCTGGTCAGAGCAAAGGTTGCGTCTCCGGGACTTGCCCGGCCTTCACGCCATTCGATCAAAACCAGACCCAAAAGCCCAACTTGTAAGGACCATAGGATGATGTTGGACACCGCCCAGCCGTCTGCATAGCGCATCCACGTGGTTGCCACGAGGCCACGCCATTTCTCCACAACCCCGCCAAAGCGCACTTCTTCACGGGCTTCTGCGCCAAAGGCTTTCACCGTTGGGTTTGCTGAAACCGCGTCCGCCAGAGAGGCCCCAATCGACGTGTCAGCCGAGTTAGAACGCTCATTGGCCTCTTGGATATAGAGGCGAGCAATCAAGATACTGGCGAGCGTGAACAGCGTGATCGACCCGCCAACGTAAAGCCCAACCATCGGCCACGTTGCCAACATCATGCCAGTCAAGCCCAACAACACGATGGCCGCTGGCAAGATGAACCACAAGAAATTGTCTGACAGCGTGTCATAGGCCCACATGGCGCGGCTAACCCGGCGCACGGTTGCCCCGGCGAAATTGTCGCTGTGCCACTGGCTGGAGAAGCGTTGGACATCTTTAAAGCTGGCGCTGGTGATATTGGCCATATTGCGCGCCGCAAACAGGTTCCACACCCGCACAAGAATGTTGCGCAGGACAAACATACCAGCTGCAATGGCCGCGAAAAGCCAAAATAGGTCAAAAGCTTGGTCCGCCGCTTGTGGGCCCTTCGTCAAGGTTTCAACGATCCGGCCTGATAAAGCGGGCAAAAGAAGTTCGCAGGCCGTAGACAGCACCATTAACACAACAACGGCGGTGAACTTCACCGGCTGGCTGGACCAATGCCGCCAGAGGTAACGCATAATTTGGCCGATATGGGCCTTTTGCTGACGCGTCGAGGCGTCGTCTTCATCATCATAAAAGTCGGACATGGGTCACACGAAATCGCAAAACAGCCAAGCACCGTCTGGTGTGGTTCAAGGTGCAGGCTTTTTGAATAAGCTTAAGCAAGGCCGCTCAACGGCAAAGCCACGAAGGAATAGAAGTGCGACGCGCGTGGGTCGGCTCAACCTAATGAGACAAACCATCGTTGGATGGGCGGCGTCAGCAATCGCCCCGTGTCAGTTCTCAATCATGCTTAGGTGTTTCCCTCAGGCTAGTACTGGCGTGGTTAACGGCAGTGCTGATGTGGGTAAAGCCACCCTTACCAAAAAGATGCTTGGTTTGGCCATCTTGGCGAAGATCTGTGGCCCGAAGGCCACAGAGGTCTAGTAGCCCTTGGTGATTTTGTCGTGAGCGATAATGCCCTGCAACACATCTTCCAACTCAGCAAACGGCACCATGTTGGGTCCGTCTGATGGGGCTTTATCGGGGTCTGGATGGCTTTCCATGAAGATGGCGGCGACACCTACCGCTGCTGCGGCCCGTGCCAAATATTTCACCATGGACCGATCCCCACCCGAAGAATCCCCGCGCCCACCGGGTTGCTGTACCGAATGGGTCGCATCAAACACCACCGGCGCACCAAAAGCTGCCATCGTCGGTAAGCCTCGGAAATCAGTCACCAAGGTGTTATAGCCAAAGCTTGCACCACGTTCGGTCACCATCACATTGGGATTGCCAGAGCCTGTCACCTTGGCGATCACATGCTTCATATCCCAAGGCGCCAAAAACTGGCCCTTCTTGATATTTACGACTTTGCCAGTCTTAGCTGCGGCGATCAGCAAATCGGTTTGGCGGCACAAGAAAGCGGGGATCTGCAACACATCGACGACTTCGCCGACGATGCGGCAATGCTCTTCGGTATGCACGTCGGTCAAAACCGGCAGGCCCAGTTTGTCCTTAATCTCCTGAAACACCGCCATTGCATTATCGAGACCGAAGCCGCGCGCACCCGTCAGGCTCGACCGATTGGCTTTGTCATAGCTAGACTTGTAAATGAGGCCCGCGCCCAATTTGCCGTAGGTTTCTTTGAGCCATTGGGCAGTTTCCAACGCATGCTCGCGGCTTTCCATCGCACAAGGGCCACAGATGAAGCTGATCGGCAAGCTATTGCCAACTTGCACAGCGCCTGTGCCAACACCGACGGTCACGATGGGAGCGGGATTAGTCATCTTTAGATCTCCGGCGGCATGGCGACCGCAACTTGGTTTGACTGGCCTGATCATAGGCAGACGCGGGCCGCTTTTGGCATAGCTTCGCGCTGAAATATACAGATAGGGATTAGGAAGATGCCTTTCGATGGGGTTTGGTTAACACATGCATAAGGTTTCGCAGTTTTAGTGGCTCTATGACCCAGTTAGAGTCTCCCTTTTCGCATAAACTCGGGCCTGTCCCGCAGGCACCGCATGTTATCGCACGCGGGTATCGGGACGGCGACAGAGAAAAGCAAAAGTGGTCATGGCAGCAGACAATCATCTTTGCCCTAATTGTGTCTATCGGCCTCTGGGGTTTGATCTTTTGGGCCATCCGCACTTTGCTGGCTTAAGAGTGCGAGGTTTGCGCCATCAGGACTAGACAAATCGCGTCCAAAGACTGAGGAAGCTAAGCCATGAAACTGATTTCCTATACCCTTGGCTTTCCCCCAACCGAGATGCGTCCGGGCCCTGCTCAACGGCCTTGGATGGACTCAACGTCCGACCGCTTTGCTTACCGGTGCCTGCCACTCAACATTGCCAACCAATATGGGTGGGAAATGTTGTGCCCCTGCTCGTTTGAGGTGACTTGGGATGGCGGCCCGAGCCCCGACGCCATGGTGGTCGAGATTTTGGAAGATGGCTGGCCCCATCCCGCCAGCCACTTTGGTCATGGTGTTTTGACCTTTCACGTGAACCAAATTTTCCGCACCGAGCCTGGCACCCAACTCATGACCACGGGGCCGATGAACAATCCGAAGGACGGGATCGCAGCCCTTTCTGGCATTATTGAGACGGATTGGTCGCACTATACCTTCACGATGAATTGGGTGATGACCCGGGCATTTCATCCCGTACGCTTCCAAAAGGGTGAGCCGTTTGCTCATATTTTCCCGGTCAATTTGGCGGGGATTGAGCAGATCAAGCCAGAATTCAAGCCCTATGAGACCGAGGAGAACCTCAAGGACTCCTATGAGGAGTGGCAGGATAGCCGCAATAATTTCAACAATGAACTTGAAATCCCCGGTTCCCAAGCCCAGAAGGACAAGTGGCAAAAGGCCTATTTCCAAGGCCTAGGCCCGGATGCAAAACCCACCCAGAAGGCCCGCCATTGGACCAAGCTGGATGTGCAACCTTGGCCCGGCGCTAAAGCAAAAAAGAAATAGGGCCTCTCGACAAAAGAACATAGATGGAACATGATGGATCATGCTTGATCCACTCAGCCCCGATCTTTTGTCTTATACCACCACAGAAACAGTGGGTTCGGTCGTGATGCCGGTCGCCCGACCCGATGTCACTTTGGCCGTACGCAATGGCGCGACCCGTTGCCTGATCCATGCAGGCTATGCACCTATCTGGGAGTTTAAGCTCGCCAATAGTCGCCGGGCCGATATTTGCGGCCTGAGCCCCAAGGGTGAGTTGGTGATTGTTGAGGTCAAGTCCGGGGTAGAGGATTTCAAGACCGATATAAAATGGCCAGAATATGCGCCTTATTGCGACCTGTTCTATTTCGCGGTCGCGCCAGATTTCCCAATCGACCTGATCCCCGCAACAGAAGAACAAGCGCCGGGCCTAATCGTTGCCGATACGTTTGGGGCTGAAATTGTGCGCCGGGCACCCCGGTTTGATCTGGCCCCAGCGCGACGCAAAGCGGTGACCTTAAGCTTTGCGCGCCATGCGGCCGTGCGGGCGATGCGTCTTTAGCCGCCGAACTGACTATAAGCTTTCGTAACTGCCGGCCCAAAATCCAAATTGCGCTTGGCGTAAAAGCCTGCAAGCCCCGCCAGAATATCGCTTGGCGTTGTTTGAGGTGAACCACCCACAAACGGCGGGGCGGGATCATATTCAATCGACAATTGGATGCGTTGAGCGATCGTCTGACCTGCGATTTCGGCAACGATCGTCAAAGCAAAGTCGATGCCCGCTGTCACGCCACCGCCCGTGAGAACACGCCCATCGCGCACCACACGGCCTTGGGTAGGGATCGCACCGACTTCCGCCAACAGGCTATGATAAGCCCAATGGGTGGTCGCCTGTTTGTCTTTCAGCAAGCCAGCTGCCCCTAGAACAAACGCCCCGGTGCACACGCTGGTGATATAGCGCGCTTGGCCTGCCTGCTCTTTCAGAAAAGCGATGAGGACGGGGTCTGCCATTGCTTGCTCTACGCCAAAGCCACCGGGCACACAGATCAAATCCAATGGCGGACAATCTTCAAACGTCGTGGTTGGGACCAAAGCCAAACCACAATCACTGGGCACTGGCTCTAAGGTGTGGCTGATGATGTGGACGTGGGAGTCCGGTAAACGGTGGAGAACCTGCAATGGCCCGGTAAAGTCTAACTGGGTGACGTTTGGAAAAAGAATAAATCCAATATGAAACATGAGGCCTCGCAGTTGGGTTCTGGTTCTGTAGTCGTAACATGATCCCACGAGCACTAGAAGGCTCGCTCGCTTTCTTGGCGGACAAACGGTCGCAGGCAATACTGCCGAAGCGTGCTTGCCAGCACCGGGAATAAGTGGTGGATCACGGTCCATGTCGAAACCCTCCGAAACGCCCCCCACCAAGCCATCCATCCCTCTGCCGCGCCTGATTGCGCTTGGCGCGCTTGGCCTTGGATTGGTGGTTTTGGGTGGGGCCTTTGTGCAAAAGGGCTTAGCCCCAAAGCCTGTGGAGACCGCCCTGCCGGAGGGCTGCAACGCCCGCGCGTTTGCCGAAATTGGCGGCCCCTTCAGTTTGGTCAATCAAGATAATGTGACCGTGACCGAGAAGACTTTCGCGGGCAAACCTGCGTTGGTCTATTTCGGCTTTACCTATTGCCCCGATATCTGCCCCTTATCCCTACAAACCATGCGGCTGGCTTTGGATGAAGCCAAAACGGTTTCAGGCTCTAAAGCAGGCGACATTCAACCCATTCTTATCAGTCTGGACCCAGAGCGAGATAATCCTGCTGCTTTGAAAACCTATGTGACCTCAGGTGGCTTCCCCGAACAGCTGCAAGGTCTAACAGGCAGTGTCGAACAAGTCGCCGCCGCGGCCAAAGCTTTTAAGGTGGGCTTTCGCAAGTCCATTCCAGAAGGCTCCTCGGCCAAGGATTATCTGATCGACCATACTTCGATCTTTTATTTGCTTGACCGCCAAGGCAAGCTCGCCACCTTCTTTTCGGCCGACCCAGACCCAAAGGCCATGGGCCAATGTTTGGCAGCCTTGTCCAAGAACGGCTTGTAATAATTCGTCCAACACACGAGTTTGGCCTGCTTAAACCAAATTTCTAGTCCGCCTATCGGTTGTGCATTTTGCGCAACGCAGTTGCAGCATTCTTGTAAATATCTGGTTTTGATCATTTATTTGACATTCCCTTGCGGCAAGTAAGCCAAATATGCTGCGTGATATGGTTGCCAAATCTTCATAGATACCATGCAATCATCGCTGATCTGGCCGTAGATGTGGCACGCGCAGGGGGAGCAACCATGCTTTATTCCATTGTTGAGATGCAGCGTGCCGCCCTGATGCCTTGGCGCGTGGCCGTCAATTTCCAGCGCGCCTTGCTTGCTAATCCGCTTAATCCCATCGCTCAGACGCCCTTTGGCCGCAATCTCAGCGCCGCTTCGGACCTGTTTGAGGCGATGACTCGCCGCTATGAGAAGCCCGATTGGCGGATCGACTCCACCGTCATCAATGGGATCAAAGTCCCAGTGACAATCGAGACCGTCTGGTCATCAGCTTGGTGCAGCCTCGTCCATTTTAAGCGCGACAAACAGGCCTTGACGCAAGCGCGCGGGCCAGATTGGGTCGAACCGCGCGTGCTGATCGCAGCGCCTTTATCGGGCCATTTCGCGACCTTGCTGCGCGGAACGGTTGAGGCCTTCATCCAAGATCACGACGTCTATATCACAGACTGGCACGACGCCCGCGATGTGCCAATTGGCATGGGGCGCTTCGATCTGGATGATTATATCGAACACATCCGAGAGATGCTGGTGCAAGTGGGCCCAAACGCCCATGTGGTGGCCGTATGCCAACCAGGCCCGCCCGTTTTGGCCGCCATCGCCTTGATGGCTGAAGACAAAGACCCTGCCCTGCCCGCATCCATGACCTATATGGGCTCACCCATTGATGCACGATGCTCCCCCACCGTGACCAATAAGCTGGCGGAAGAAAAGCCGTTTGCTTGGTTTGAATCGAAGATGATCCAGACGGTACCTCCGATTTTCCCGGGTGCCTTCCGACGCGTTTATCCGGGCTTTGTGCAATTGGCCTCCTTCATGCAAATGAATATGGACCGCCACATCGACGCCCACCGTGACTTCTTCAACCACTTAGTGGCGGGCGATGGCGACGAAGCTGAGAAGCACCGCGAATTCTATGACGAATATTTGGCGGTTCTCGATCTGTCCGAGGAATTTTACCTTCAGACGATCCAGAAGATATTTCAAGAATATCATCTCCCTCGTGGCATCTTGATGTGCCGCGACCGTCTGGTTAAGCCCCAATTGATCAAGACAGTCGCTCTTATGACGGTTGAGGGCGAAAAGGACGACATCTCCGGTATTGGTCAGACCCAAGCGGCACACGACATCTGCACCGGTATCCCGAAAAAGATGCAATATGATTATGTGCAAGAAGGCGTCGGCCACTATGGCGTGTTTAATGGCCGACGGTTCAAGAGCGAGATTTACCCTCGCCAGAAGCAGTTTATCCGCACTTACTTCAGTGCGGATAAAGAACGTCAGTTTTTAGCAGCCGGCTGATTGGTAAAGGTCAAGCCTAGCCTTGTTGGCAGGTCTTTTGGGTCTGCCAAAGTTGGAAAATCGATAGGCGCAGGAGGTTGCATAACAGCCGTCATCGCGCCGCCAACTTCGATCCAGCGGGCTAGCGAAATCAGGAACTGCCGCTCCAAAATCGACTTGTTCTTCTCCGCAGCCGACTGACGCAAAGGCTCTGCCCAGGATTGACGAACTTGGGCGAGCGCTTGGGCGTCTTGAGTCGCCGAACGGGTGGTGGCGCCCTTGGTGCGTGGAGCCATCATCGAGGCAAACATACCTGCAGCTTTTGCGATCCCGCCTTGATCGCGCAGCTCCAGCGCGCCATCGAGGAAGCGCACGCCCTGATAGACTGCCAAGGTCCGCTTTAAATCTGCTGCAGGGTCTGGCTTCTTGTCCTCTTTACCTTTGGGCTCATTCAGCTTCTTGAGATCGGCCGCCACGGGTGCCATGAGCGAATCGACGGTCTGTTCGCGATAAAATTTCGCAAGCCCGTCCATGGCAAAATCGAGATTAAAGCCAGCCCAGCCCTTGAGCGTGTAATTCAGGTCATCCAGTTTGACGATATCCGTAACCGGGTCATAAGTTGCACCGCCACCAATGACCAACTCGACCCCATCAGCGACCAATGGCGCAAACATCGCTATTGGGCTGTCAGGCTGATTTAACAAAGCCTCTGGAATGGTCAGCTTCATCGTCATAGGCGCAAGCTTCGTTGCCCTAATGATGCCGTCGCCATTGCGGGTAGTGCGAGCGGCAATCTGATTGATCGTGAAGTTGAATCCCATAGCGTCAAAGCGAAACTTCGACATCGAGATCGCGCCAATGCCGCCATCGAGCGGCCCACCGGGCAACAAATCTTTCAGTTTTGGGCTGGGTGTGGTCCCAACTACTGGCACAGCCGTTGCGGCCAAGGCGGATCCCGAGGCCAGTTCGGCAAAGCCGAGGAGTGCTGAACGACCGCTGGGCTTTTGTTCCAAGCTTGGCATGATCTTGGCAAAGGCACCGCCGAGAGCTGCGAAATAGGCGACATTGATGTCTTCTAGCGTGAAGGACTCAAGGCTCATATCGACGCGCTTTTCGCCCACGCCCGTCGTTCCCTTTATGCCCGACAAACCAAATTTTCCAATCTTCTTGTCGGTCCAATCGGACAATTCCATCCGGTCCATGGCGAATAGGAAGTTTTGCGGCTGATCTTTTTCCGCCGGCAATTTAATGTCCATGGTGACGTTCTCGATCAACATGGAGCCAAGAGAAAGCTTCTTAAAGTCAAAGTCTTCCGGCTTAAATGCTTCGCCGTCCGTTATCTTCGCCCACCCGGCACCCTTAAAATGGGTTGCAGAAATCTTGCCAAATTTAAGGTTACTTTCAGCATCAACGACCTCGAGATTCAACATCTCCATCGAAGTGGTGGACCAACCGTCTGGCGTAAGGCTGATACCAATCAGATTGATAGTGCCAATCTTGCTGTCGGCGAATGTGCCATCTGAGCTTTTTGATTGTGAAACCACATTAGCAATACGCATGTCACCGTTGAAATCAGTATTGGCCATCTTTGGTGCCGCGCCCGCACTATTCCTGCTAGCGCCCCCACCAACCCACTTTGAAAGCGTGTCAAGATTGGAGGATTGGGTCAGCCCCGTAGCCTCGATCTTGCCAATCGTGGTCTTCTCGCCATCTTTACTTAGCGTCGTGCCATTTTCGAAGGTGAGGCTGAACCGCGCTTGATCGGAGGGGGCACCAGTTTGCGGCATACGCTGCAGCACCAACTGACCGAAACTCATATCAACCTTGTTGGTTTCTTTATCCTTGAAAACGACATTCTCAAGAACCACCCGGTCTTCGGAGACGCTTTTGGTTACAAATTGCGTTGTCGCGCTGGGCTTATCTAACTGCCAAGCCTTCAAAACGTCGCGCATTTTGGGGGCTGTTTGGGCATAAGCGGGCGCAATCACGACAGAACACAGCGCCGTTGCGGCCAATAAAGACTTCAAATTCATTGCGACACACACCCCAGAAAGACGGCGACAAATTGGCACGATACGCCAGCCCTGCCAACGCCAGAACTGCCGTATCCCATATTACAAAATGTTTAGCTGGGGTGGGACAGATGGCTAGCGCGGTGGCCCACTTGCTTCTGCTGGACGGGCCTGCACGTCCTTCACAATCTCATCGAGGCTGCGGGTTTCAGGGGCCGTGCGGGTAGGCGTCGGCGCGGTGGGCTGGGCTTCTGTGCTTGGGGTAGCAGGCACTGGCATGGCGTCCCCGCCAGTCGGCAGGTCAAGCGGGTCGACGGGTAGCGTTTCGACATTCTCGTCGGTCGGTTCTGCCAAGGCATTGGGATCGGGTACTGGGGCGAGCGGCAGGGCAAATCCGCGTGGCGCTACCCCCTTCATGGTTGGAACCATAAAGGCGCGCCAGATACGTGCGGGGGCTGAGCCGCCAGTGACGCGATTGGTTTTGACGGTGAAGTCATCATTGCCGACCCAAACACCCGCCACATAGCCACCGGTAAAGCCGATGAACCAAGCATCAGCATAATCACTGGTCGTGCCGGTCTTGCCGCCGACGGGCCGGTCAGAAAGTTGCGCGGTGCGGGCTGTACCAGCTGAAACCACTTGTGCCAGCATCACATTCATATTGCGCAAGGGCCCGTCTTCGATGGCGCGACGAGGGGATGGGGGTGTGCGCTCCCATAAGATTTTACCAGAACGGGTGCGGATACGCTTAAACCCATAGGGCGTGACTGCCATCCCGCCATTGGCGAAGGGAACATAAGCGGCCGTCAACTCAAGCGGGGTCAAAACTTCTGTCCCCAACGCCAAAGTCGGTTGTGGGTCAAGGCGCGACCTGATGCCCAAGCGGCGCGCAGCACGGATGACAGAATCACGGCCAACTTCTTCGCCCAGACCGACGGCAACGGTGTTGATCGAGCGGGCAAAAGCGCTGATCAGCGGCATCGCGCCCCGGAACTTGCCATCATAGTTTTGCGGGGCCCATTCGCCGACTTGGATGGGTGCATCGACCCGCACGGAATAGGGTGTCTCGCCCCGCTCCATAGCCGCCAGATAGACAAAAGGTTTGAACGCAGACCCAGGCTGGCGCTTAGCGTCGGTCACGCGGTTAAACTCGCTCTCCTGATAGTTTCGTCCACCAACCATGGCGCGCACGCCACCGTCACCTGCAAAGGCGACCAAGGCCCCTTGGCCCATCCGCATGGCTTTACCATTCTGACTGAGCTCTTCAGCAAGAGCAGTTTCCGCATTCAATTGGGCGGACAGGTCGAGGGTGGTTTCAACAATAATGTCTTCTTCAGGTTCCCCGACGATCGAGCCCACATCGCCAGCAATCCAATCCAGGAAATAGGCCGCACCACCGCCGCGTGAGGTTGGGACAAAGCGTAAAGGCTGGCTGACTGCTTGTAGGCGCTGTTCCTTGGTAATGACGTTTTGCGCTTCCATCACATCTAGGACGACGGTCGCACGATCTGACGCACGCTGAGCGCTCGACACGGGGTTGAAGCGCGACGGAGCTTTCAAGAGGCCTGCTAGCAAAGCGGCTTCCGAGATGGTGAGGTTTTGCGGCGTCTTGTCGAAATAGCGCCGGGCTGCCTCATCAATGCCATAGGCGCCCGACCCAAAATAGACGCGGGCCAAATAGAGCGCCAGGATCTCGTCTTTCGTAAAGCGGCTTTCCAGCCAGACCGAGAGCAAGAGCTCTTGGGCTTTGCGCTTTAATGATTGTTCGGACGACAAAAACAAGTTTTTGGCCAATTGCTGCGTCAGGGTCGAACCACCCTGCACCACACGGCCAGCGCGAGCGTTAACGTAGAAAGCACGGGCCAAGCCCTCGAAATCAAAGCCCCAATGGCGATAGAATTTCCGGTCTTCAATCGCCAGCACCGCTTGAGGCACATAGGATGGCAGGCTCTTCAAATCGATAGGTGGCGAGTCGGGCGCACCGCGCCGATCCACGACTTGTCCGCGAATATCCACATAAGTGATCGAAGGACGGTCTGTCTTTTTCCAGAGCGCTTCAGGGTCTGGCAGGTCTGAGGCAACCCAGATGAAGACGCCAACGGCGAAGACCCCCATCCATAGCACCATGACCGCACCCCAATAAAACAGGGTACCGAAAAAGCCACGCCCCTTACGAGGTCTAGCAGCACTAGACCGCGACGGCCCGCGACGACGCGGTGGTGGACCATCTTGATAGCTGCCGCGACGACCGCCACCATTGGAATTTCTTCCGTTGCCTGCCCCGCGCCCTGCCAAGATCGTAACCTTTCGTAAAGTCTATCAGAATTGTCCTGACTGATTGGGGTTAATCACAAGTGAATCAGGCAAATCCAAGGACGCTTCGAGACCACTCCAAGGCAAAGTTTTGGCATTGTTTTTGCGCTGCCAAAGCCATGAGCACTTTTTCGGGACAAATCATTCTAGTCGGCACCGCTGTGTGCGAAGGCTATAACCACAAAGTGGCCAAGGGCGCACGGTGTGCCATGGTCTGTGTGTGCGATTGTGACCGGATGGAAGGCATGGGCCTACTAGAGCTTTATGAGACAGAAGATGGCCTCGATGCCGGCCGCCTGCTTGATGAAACCCTAGGCCGTCACGGCTGGTGCGACATCACGATTAAAGCTTGCTTGCCTGTGGCCGATAAGCCCGATGGCTGGGAGCCAGAGCTGGAGGCGCTAATCGGGGCGGCCAAGCGCCTTGGGGTGGCCCATATGGTATTTGAACCCCAATCAGACCACCCCAAAGTGCTGCATTAGTCGTTTTAGGTAAGGGTTTAGGAGCCCTTATACCCAAAGCCTGCCGCATTGGCGCGCTCGACGCCCTCCATAATCATTTTTTTGGCCACGTCTGCGTCTTGCCAGCCCTTTAGCTTGGTCCATTTGCCGGGTTCCAGATCCTTATAATGGGCAAAGAAATGCTCAATCTGGGCGACTTGAATGGCGGGTAGATCCTTGTAGCTATCAACGCCATCATAGAAGGCCGTCAGCTTGGGGATGGGAACGGCCAGAATTTTTTCGTCTTCACCGGCCTGATCTTCCATCAGCAAAACGCCGATTGGCTTCACGCGCAGCACACAGCCCGGGATCAAGGCGCGACGGCCGATGCACAAGACGTCAACCGGGTCACCGTCGCCCGACAGAGTGCCGGGGATAAAGCCGTAATTGGTTGGATAGCGCATGGGCGTATAGAGAAAGCGGTCGACGAACATCGCGCCGGATTCCTTATCAATCTCGTACTTAATCGGCTCACCACCCAGCGGTACTTCGATCACGACATTCACATCATTGGGCATATCGTGGCCGGGAGGGATTTTCTTGATATCCATGGGGAGGATTCCTGTATTTTAAAGAAGCTATAGTGTTGGCAAATCGTCCGCGTTTCCTTGATTTAGGTCGCGAACCCATGCGCGCGGGGTTTAGACCAAGTGGCAGCACAAAGCCATATTGCGACGCAATCATTTTTGAGAATGCATAAGGTTGCGGTGCAACCACCATCTGCGCCGCGCTGTGCAGAAACGCCCCGTTTGCCCGCGCTGACATCTTCCCCCTACACAGCCTAGCCTTTAATCTTGTCTTCACGGAGCTTGTCGCAGGCTCATGCCCCGAGGCAAATAGTTTGGAGCGCCGGTGAGATGAATGATGACGGAAAGCGGCACGAGACCGCAACAATTAAGAGCCATAATGACACCGAGACGCCCAATCCCATCCCGTTCTATTTGCTGCATATCTCTGCTTTAGCAGCGATTTTCACAGGCGTTCATGCGGCAGATCTCTGGCTTTGCTTAGGTCTCTATCTGTTGCGCATGTTTGGTGTGACGGCAGGCTATCACCGTTATTTCGCGCATAAGAGCTTTAAGACCAGCCGGGTGTTCCAATTCATTCTGGCCTTCATTGCCCAAACCTCGGCCCAGCGCGGCATCCTGTGGTGGGCTAGTCACCACCGCAACCACCACCGCTTCTCCGACACCGCACAAGATGTCCACTCTCCGGCCAGAGCCAGCTTTTGGTATGCCCATTTTGGTTGGGTGATCGACCCGAAGAATCACGAGACCGACTATGATGGCATCGCTGATTTCGCCAAATATCCAGAGCTTGTGTGGCTGGAACGCAATCCTTATTTGCCGCCGGTGATTTTGGGCGTCGTAGTTTGGCTGTTCGCGGGTTGGTCCGGCATTTTGGTTGGCTATGTGTGGAGCTTGATTGCCTGCTATCACGCCACCTTCTTTATCAATTCCCTCGCCCATGTGCATGGCCGCCAACGCTTTGTGACGGGTGACCACTCGCGCAATAATTGGATGCTGGCCATCGCCACCATGGGCGAAGGTTGGCACAATAATCACCATGCTTTCCCCAATGCAGCCCGGCAAGGTTTCAAGTGGTGGGAGTTTGATTTGAGCTTCTTAATCCTGCGCGTTTTGTCGTGGTTCGGGATCGTGTGGGACTTGCGTCACCCGCCCAAGGAAATGGTGCAAGGCATTCATTTGCCGGGCCCCGCCCTGATGGAAAAAGCCGCCCATCAATTGTTACAAGACTTCGCCGACCGCCTCGCCAA
>CAMDDL010000026.1 GCA_945891505.1 Maricaulis salignorans
CTGCAGGTGCCGCTGCGCCGCCCTGGGTTGGCAATGTCGCGCGGACAACGCTGATTGTCTTGGTGGTGGCATTGAGGCGCGTGATCAAATCAGCGGTCATGTCGACGCCGGGAATGAAGGCTTCAACCTGATTGGCGGAAATGGCGATCAAGCCATTACGGGCCACTAGGGTTTGTTGCAATGCAGGTGCAATGGCTTTGTTGAAAGCGTCGATCGCATTACGCTCAGTCAATTGCATGACTTGGCTCAAACGCTCTTGCTTTTGTTGGAATTCATTGTTGAGGCGTTGGAAAGCTTCTTGGCGCTGACGGCCCGCAGCACTTTGCGACTCTTGCACAGAGCTCGTCAAAATCGCGCGCAGTTCAGATTCCAGCTGGCGCTGATCTGGCTCCAACTCGCGATTGATTTGATCGCGGATGGCTTTCAGCTTGTTGGCCATGTCTTGGCCAGCCACGCTGTCTTGGATAAGGCCGCCGAGGTCATAGACCACAACTGGGCTCAACACAGCAGGCGACCCAGCTGGGCGCGCTGCGGCTGGAGCTGCAGCAGGTGCTGGAACTGGGACCGGGGTTTGCGCTTGCGCTGCACTTGCAGCCAACAAGGCTGCAACACCAGCCATGAAATAGTGTGCTTTCATAGAAGTTTCTCCTGGAACATTGAGGGCGGAAAGCCCTAGAAGTTGGTCGCTGTTGAGAAGCGGAAGGTTTCAGCTTTGTCGTAGTCTTGCTTCATAAATGGATTTGAGAAGTCAAAACGAACAGGGCCGAACGGGGAAACCCAGTTGACGGACAGGCCAGCAGAAGCGCGCAAGGCCAAGCCATCTCGGGTGTTTTGGTAGGTACCGTAGCTAATGTCACCCTTTACCTTATCGACTGGATCTAGGCCGCCGAGGGTGCCGACATCCAAGAACAAGGCTGCAGAGATACCATAGGATTCTGGTAGTGGCGTTGGAACGGTCAACTCAAATGACGCAATACCATAGGTCTTGCCGCCCAATGCGTCACCATAAACCGTCCGTACCGTTTGGGATAAGCCGTCAGGTTGAGTTGAATCTGCGTCACGGACGGAGAAGACCGTGCGTGGGCCAATACCGGCAATTTCGAAGCCACGGAAGCTTTGACCACCTTTAAAGAAGCGATCGTTCACGCGGATCGTGTCATCGTCCCAGCCCGCGATATGGCCGGCAGACAAGGTGGCACTGGCGCGCCAGCCCGGGAATAGCCCGCGATAGACACCGCCGTTGAATTCGCTGCGGTGGTATTTGACCCCTGTGCCGATGCCGGCAAAATCTTGGCTGAGAGAGATGTCAAAGCCACGTGTAGGCCGGCGGGGATCGTTGCGCCGGTCCCAGTTAAACGAATAGCCAGCCAGTGAGGTCGTCGTTTTACCTAACGAACGACACAGCGCACTCGCGTCCAACAAAGGCGTACCGTCGGCATTGAAGCAGGACACGGATGGAATTTCATTGGTGTCATTCCGGTAGGTATAGCGCAGGCCTAAACTGCGATCTTCGGCCAGCGGGAACCCACCACGCACACCAAAGCCCGTGGAGTTGGTCAAGAAGCCTGCTTCGCGCAGATAATCTTGCTCAACAGAGAAGATGTCGATCCCGGCTGCGATATTGCGGCCCAAAAAGCGCGGCTCGGTAAAGCGAATGTCGATATTCTTCGTCCGCGAGCTGGTTTCCACGCGGAAGCGCAAGAACTGACCCCGGCCGCGCAAGTTTCGCTGTGAGATTGAAACCGCGAAATTATAGGCTTCTTGCGAGGCATAACCGACACTGAAGGCCAATTCGCCAGTTGCTTGCTCTTCAACCTTGACTTCCACAACCGTACGGTCGGGCAGCGAGCCAGGCTTTTCTTCAATCTCGACCTCTTTGAAGAAGCCCAAAGCTTTCACGCGATTCTTAGAACGATCGATCAAGACGCGGTTGAAGGCGTCGCCTTCGGCTAAGCGCAGCTCCCGACGAATGACCTGATCCAACGTAGCGGTGTTGCCGATCACGTCGATCCGCTCAACATAGACGCGCGGGCCTTCGTCGACGTCAAATACAATATTGACCTTGCGGTTATCGCGGTCCGCCGTTTCACGCGGGCGCACGTCCACGAACGCATAACCGGATGAACCTGCGGCAAAGGTAATCGATTCAATCGCCTTTTCCACCAAGTCCCGCTCAAACATCGCACCGGAACGGATCGGCACAAAGGCGCGAAGAACTTCGCCGCTGAGCTTTGAATTCTTGGTGTTTACCGTAATGTCGCCAAACGTATATTTCTGGCCCTCTTCCACCGCATAGGTGACGAAGAAGTCCTTTTGGTCTGGCGTCAATTCAGCCACCGCTGATTTCACACGGAAATCATAGTGACCTTCATTGAGATAAAACTTGCGCAATTGTTCGCGGTCATAATCCAGCTTGTCTGGATCATAATTGTCTTTGCTCGAAAAGAAGCGCCACCACTCAGACTCTTGCGTGACGACGACGCTTTTCAGGCGCGAATCCGAAAAAGCCTGATTGCCAATGAAATTGACCTTACGGATGCCCGTCGTGCGGCCTTCATTGATTTCAAAGATCAGATCGACGCGGTTAGACGGCAGCACCTTAATCTTGGGCACGATATTGGCAGCAAACTTGCCCGACCGGCGATAGACTTCCTGCATCCGACGGATATCGGCCTGTACCCGGTTTTGGGTAAACCAAGAGCGTGGCTTGATCTGGACTTCTTTCTCAAGCTTGTCCTTGGTAACCGCACTATTGCCCTCAAACAGCACTTGGTTGACAGTCGGGTTTTCGGCAACCTTTACAACCAAGGTTTGGCCGCGCTGTTCAAATTCGACATTGGCAAAAAAGCCAGTCGCAAATAGCGTTTTAAGGGCGATGTCGATCCGCTCTGGGCTAAAGGCTTCGCCGGGTTGAATGGCAACATAGGCGAGCACTGTCGCTGTCTCGATGCGTTGATTGCCTTCTACCGCCAAACTGGTGATGATTTGCGAGGCCGCAGCTTCGGTGAACTCTCCAACCTGTTGGGCATAGGCCATCGGGCCATAGCAAGCACTTGCTGCGAATGCAGCAGCGCCGCCAATCAGCAGACGTTTAATTGATGCCATACAGGAGCCCGTTAAACCTTGTTGCACGCGTGCCATGGAGGTCACGCCCGAGTTTCAGAAGTGGTGGATAGACAATTTGGCACAGCAATCCTAGCCCGCGGCGACAAAGCCTTTCAGCACATTGAATAAACCTGCCCTGTCGAGATCTTGGAAAGTCGCAAAAACGAATAAACTCAAGATACAAACAAGACCAACTTGGAAGCTGACTGCCTGTACTTTTTCAGGGATCGGTTTACCACGAATAGCCTCAGCCGCATAAAATACCAAGTGTCCACCGTCGAGAACTGGCAGAGGCAGCAGATTCATGAAGCCAACGGCAATGGAAAGGACCGCGGCAAGTCGCACCAAACCGATGCCGACTGATTCGGCGACCTTAACCGCGTCGGCATCAGGGCCGGCACTCTCGACCGAATTTTCTGTGACTTTGCCAGCGATCTGATAGATGCCCAATGGCCCACTCAAATGGCCTGCTGACATGCCACCGCGCAACAAGGCGGTTATGAAGTTCACCTGCGTGCTGATGATCTCGCCGGTTTGTTCGCCACCACGCACCACTGCTTCAAGCGGATTATAGGTGCGATGCTCAATTGTGTCCTTGGTGAAGCGGGTCTCAATACCCATCAGGCCTTGCGTTTCAGTATCGCCAAACGGGGTTTTACGTTCGACGACTTTCGGCGTGACGTTTATGGGAATTTCGGCCCCATCCCGCATTAGCAGGAGACGCATTTCCTTGCCGCCAGAGACCATGATGGCGGTTTGCAATTCAACAAAGTCATCGATCCGACGGCCATTGATGGCCACAACCTCGTCGCCCGCCTTCATGCCAGCAGCGGCTGCAGCGCCGTCAGGCAGCACCTTTGAAATCAGTGGGCGTTGAATGGTTTCACCCATCAACGCAAAGAAAACCGCAAATACCGCTATGGAGAAAGCGAAATTGAAAGCAGGGCCCGCAGCCGTCACAGCAGCGCGAACGCCCACAGGCTGAGCATGGAACAAACCACTCCTTTTGTCGGCCTTGGCTTGGGTGAAATCGGGCTGGGACGCTGCGTCCTTATCGCCTTCAAATTTGACGTAGCCGCCCAAAGGCAGAGCCCCGATCCGCCAACGCACGCCTGTCTTCGCGGTCCAAGCGAGAAGTTCTGGACCAAAGCCAATCGAAAATGATTCGACCTTGACCTTGAACCAACGCGCGACTTGATAATGACCAAATTCGTGCACAAAAACCACGAGGCTCAGAACCGTCACAAAGGACGCGAGACTGATTGCTATGCCGCTTATATTTTCTAACATCTCACCAAGAACTCCGGCCTAGGATACGCACCTGTCTCAGCCTAAACAGAGACCAACTTGCGTTTCGCAATGTTTTGAACGGCGATGCTACGGCCCGCTTCATCAGCAGCATAGACATCATCCAAGTCTCCCAAAGCAGCATCCATGCCAAGGCGGCAGGCTTCATCCATGGTTTCCGACACGATTGCGGCAATTTCTGGAAAGGAAACATTACGATCCAGAAAGGCTTGCACAGCCACTTCGTTGGCTGCGTTCAAGATTGTAGGGGCTGCCCCCCCTTTCTGCAGCGCGCCGCGCGCAAGACTAAGTGCAGGAAATCTTTCCAAATCAGGTACTTCGAAGTCGAGTTTCGCAATTGCTGCTAAGTCTAACCTCGGGGCAGACGTTACCAATCGTGCCGGCCAAGCCAATGCGTGGGCGATGGGGATGCGCATATCAGCTGCACCTAATTGCGCTAAAACACTGCCATCTTGATACGCCACCAAGCTGTGGATAACCGATTGCGGGTGGACCAGTACATCGATCTTGCTTTCAGGCATCCCAAAAAGAAGCGCTGCCTCGATCAGTTCCAAGCCCTTGTTCATCAAAGTGGCACTATCGACAGAGATTTTCTGTCCCATGGACCAATTGGGATGAGCGACAGCCTGCTCTGGCGTTGCTGCGGCAATCGCTGCGGCACTCCAAGTCCGGAAAGGTCCGCCCGAGGCTGTTAGAATCAATTTTTCGACCCGGTCCGATTGGTCCAAGACTTGGAAAATCGCATTATGTTCGCTGTCTACGGGCAGGATGGAGCCGCCACCATCGCGCACCGCCTTTAGGAAAACCGATCCCGCACAGACCAAACATTCTTTATTGGCCAAAGCGATGGTGGCCCCACGCTTTGCTGCTGCCAGTGTCGGTGCCAGCCCAGCGGCCCCCACTATGGCTGCCATCACCACATCGGCAGGCCGCGCTGCGGCTTCCACCAAGGCTTCAGGTCCAAGGCCGATTTCGATTTTGTGTCCTGCCAAGGCGGCTTCGAGCTGTGGGCCAAAGCGGCCATCGCTTAAGGCAACAAAAGTCGCACCGGTTAGAATGGCCTGTTCGGCTAAGCCTGCCCAATCTCGGTTGGCGGTCAGCGCGATTACCCGGTAGGCTTCATCCTGCCCAGCGGCACGCGCCCGTGCATTGGCCTCCATCACCACATCCAAGGTGGCTAAGCCAATAGAGCCCGTGGCCCCTAAAATAGTCAAAGATTTCGTCATGTTGCGGTCAGCATAGCGTGCAAACCAGGAATCGCCAGCAAAATGGCCACAAAGCCCAAGGCCGCGGCTAAATGCCCATCTAGTCGATCCAGCACCCCGCCATGACCTGGGATGACGCCTGATGCATCCTTCACCCCATAATGACGCTTCGCCAAAGATTCCAATAGGTCTCCCCCTTGCGAAACGACGGCCAATAGCCAGCCCACCAATGCCCAAGCAATCGGATTGGCACCTGCGAATAATCCATACAGACCGCCCGCCAAAATGCCTGCTGCCGTGCCGCCGAGCGAGCCAGACCAGGTCTTATTCGGACTGATGAGGGGAAATAATTTTGGTCCGCCAACAACACGACCAACCAGATAGGCCATCGAATCGGTCGACCAGACGATTGCGAACAGGCCAAACATTAAGCTACGGCCAATATCATCTTGGCCTCGCAAACCTGCGAGCGCCCAACCAGACAAAGCGAGATAGATCGACCCAGCAATCGCTAGCCAGCCAAACTCACGCGGTGAACGTACCAGTGTCAAGAAAAAGCCCAAAGCTGCCACGGCTTCAAAACTGCGGGGCAGAAGCACAAAGCAAAGCCCACATAGTGCGGCGATCAGCGAACGCGGCACCAGATCGACTGCCTTCGGCGCGATCATTCGCCCCCATTCGAAAGCAACAGCGGCCATAATGCTTGCCGCAAGTAGCGCCCAACCAATTCCGCCGAACCACACACCGGTCAAGCTAAGCGCAACCATCACCAAAGCTGAGACAAAGCGGACCCACAGGTCCCCGCCAACTTTTTCGGCCGCTAAGCCAATGGGTAAAGCAGATTGTTTAGGGTCATGCTCCGGCGCTGAATTCAAAACTAAACGCCCCCGTAACGACGGTTTCGCTGGGCAAAGACGCGAAGAGCTTCTTCTACTTGCGGTCGGCCAAAGTCTGGCCACAGCGTGTCAAAGACTAGGAACTCTGCATAGGCAGACTGCCAAATGAGGAAATTCGACAGACGTTGCTCGCCACTGGTGCGGATCACCAAATCCGGGTTCGGCCAGTCGCGGCTCGGCAGGAATTGTGTAATTGTCTCAGGACCAATGGTGGCGGGATCAAGCAGCCCTGCCGCCACTTGGCGTGCAATCTCTTGAGTTGCGCGCGCGATTTCCGCTTGGCCGCCATAATTGAAAGCGATAACCAAGGTCATGATGGTATTGCCTTGGGTCTGCTGTTCCGCCTGATCCATCAAGGTCAGGATATCAGCCGGCACGCCCTCGCGCTCACCGAGAACACGGATTCGAACCCCCGCACGATCAAGGCGTGCCAGATCGGAGCGAATAAAGCCACGCAATAAGCCGAACAGGGCTTCAATCTCTTCAGGTGGTCTCCGCCAGTTCTCGGTCGAGAAGGCATAGACCGTCAAAACCTCAATGCCGAGATCGCCAACCGCTTCAACCGTATTGCGCAGGGCTTGAACGCCTGCTGAATGCCCAAAGGCGCGCGGCATCCCACGGGCGGTTGCCCAGCGGCCATTTCCATCCATGATAATGGCGATATGGCGCGGACGCGCACCTTCTCCGTCATCGCCACGCGGCAAGAGATGGTTGGCGGCCTTTGCGGCCCAGTCGGCGAGCGCCCCGGCCATCCTAGACTTGCATAATCTCATCTTCCTTCGTCTTCACGGTCTGATCGACCTGCTTGACGAAGGAGTCGGTAGCCTCTTGAACTTGGGTAGAGAGCTTCTTCAATTGATCTTCGCTGATGTCGCCGTCTTTCTCAGATTTCTTCAACTGCTCCATCGCGTCACGGCGCACATTGCGGATCGCAACGCGTGCGGCTTCGGCATATTTGCCAGACAATTTGACTAGTTCGCGGCGGCGCTCTTCGTTCAAAGGCGGAATGGGAACGCGTAGGGTCATGCCGTCCACCACAGGGTTTAGGCCAATGCCGGCATTGCGAATGGCCTTATCGACCACATTCACCATGGACTTTTCCCAAACCGTCACCGTCAGCAAACGCGGCTCTGGTGAAGAAATCGCACCCACTTGGTTCAAGGGCACCATGGCCCCATAGGATTCCACCATTACAGGTTCCAACAGATTGACGTTGGCCCGGCCAGTGCGCAGCCCCTGAAAATCGTTCTTCAAGGCCGTGATCGCGCCTTCCATACGGCGTTTGGTATCTTGGATGTCAAATGTCGGCATAGTTCAGTTGTCCGTTATGACGGTGCAGACTCCGGTGCCAGCAAGCACCTCGGCCAAGCGCCCGGGTTGACGAATATTGAAGACGATAATGGGAATATTGCTGTCGCGCATCATCGATACGGCAGACGCATCCATCACTTTAAGGTTCTTTGCCAAGACATCTGTATAGGACAGCTTGTCATAGCGGGTCGCTGTGGGATCGGCCTTCGGGTCAGCTGTATAGACGCCGTCTACGCCCGTCCCCTTCAATAAGGCATCGCAGCCCATTTCAGCGGCGCGCAGGGCAGCACCAGAATCGGTCGTGAAAAAAGGACTGCCAACGCCAGCAGCAAAAATGACGATCCGACCCTTTTCCATGTGCCGCATTGCCCGGCGACGGATATAAGGCTCACACACCGTCTGCATCGGAATGGCGGATTGCACGCGTGTATGAACACCGATGCTTTCGAGTGCCCCTTGTAGGGCCAACGCGTTCATGATGGTGGCCAGCATGCCCATATAGTCAGCCGTTGCGCGCTCCATCCCTTTGGCGGCGCCAGAGATGCCGCGGAAGATGTTGCCACCCCCAATGACCAAGCAGAGTTCAATGCCAGAATCGCGCGCAGCTTTCACATCGCGCGCAAATCCAAGACAGGTTTCTTGATCGATCCCAAACTGACCATCGCCCATGAGGGCCTCGCCCGAGATCTTGAGCAAGATCCGGCGCGGTTTCTGGTCCTTTGGCTTGGCTACTTCATTCATAACGCTGCGTCTCCCAGCTCTCGACAGGCCTTAACATGACTCGCCCGAAAGCATGCAGGCAGGTCTTCTGACAGACCAAGGGCGGCACGCCAAGCATGCCGCCCTATTTCTTGTCAGCAAAGTGTCATCTTGCACTTCGCTTATTTCCGTCTATTTGGCGAACACGGCCAAAAGAGGAAGATTCTTTGGCTTAAGTACCGCTTAAAGCGGCCACTTCTGCGGCGAAATCGTCTTCTTTTTTCTCAACGCCATCGCCCAGCTTGAACATCGCAAAGCCGGTGACTTCCGCGCTGAGACCAGCAGCTTTTGCCGTTTCAGCAACAAAGGCTGCAACAGTCTGATCTGGGTTCATGACGAATGGCTGCTGCAAGAGCACCACTTCTTCATAGAACTTGCGGATCCGGCCTTCGATCATGCGTGCGATCACATCGTCTGACTTACCGCTTTCGCGGGCTTGCTCGGTCAGAACTTGGCGTTCGCGCTCAACCACAGCTGGGTCGAGATCGTCAGTCTTCAGCGACAAAGGAGCGGTCGCAGCAATGTGCATCGCAACCTTGCGGCCGATGTCATTAGCAACAGCCGCGTCACCACCGGTTTCAACACCGACCAACACGCCGATACGGCCAAGGCCTTCACCGGTTGCAGTATGGATGTAAGAAGCCACAACGCCTTGGTTGACCGACACTTTGGCCATACGGCGCAAGGTCATGTTTTCGCCGATCGTGGCGATCAGATTGGTCACATAGTCGTTGACAGTACCTTCACCGGCTGGCGAAGCAGCTGCACCCAGAGCTTCCAGGCCATCAAAGCCATGAGCCAACTTGGTGATGCCGCTGACGGCTGCTTGGAACTGCTCGTTGCGCGACACGAAGTCGGTTTCAGCGTTCAACTCGACCAACACACCGGTGTTGCCTTCGACATAAACGCCAACCAAGCCTTCAGCCGCCGCGCGGTCAGCTTTCTTAGCAGCCTTCGAAAGGCCCTTTGCACGCAACCAGTCAATCGATGCTTCGATATCACCATTGTTTTCGGTCAGCGCTTTTTTGCAGTCCATCATGCCAACGCCGGTCTTCTCGCGAAGATCCTTAACGAGGGCAGCCGTAATCTCGGCCATAATCGCCTCCAGGGTAGAGTGTTTGTTGGGTCCGCCTTGGCCTGTGTCAGCACAAACCAAGGCGGGAATTTTTAAGCTTCAGCAGGAGCTTCAACGTCGCCATCAACCGATTCTGCGACAGCTTCTTCCGTGATCTGAGCCAAAACAGGCTCAACTGGGTTTTCCATGGCACCCAAATCAACGCCCGAAGACGATTGACCCTCGGCCAAGCCATCCAAAGCAGCGTCTGCAATCAGGTCACAGAACAATTGGATGGAACGCGCAGCGTCATCATTGCCTGGGATTGGGAAATCAACTTCGTCGGGATCGCAATTGCTGTCGATCATCGCCGCAACTGGGATACCCAACTTCTTGGCTTCTTTGATCGCAATCGCTTCCTTGTTGGTGTCGATGACGAACATCAAGTCGGGAATACCGCCCATGTCGCGAATCCCGCCGAGCGAACGCTCGAGCTTTGCATATTCGCGGGTCAGGTTCAGGATTTCTTTCTTGGTCAAACCTGCAGGTGCGTCGCCTTGAACAATGGCTTCAACTTCGCGCATGCGGGCAATCGACTTCGAAATCGTTTGCCAGTTGGTCAGCGTGCCACCCAACCAGCGGCTATTGACATAATATTGCGCGCAGCGCTTTGCGGCAGCGGCTACAGGGTCCGAAGCTTGACGCTTGGTGCCCACGAACAATACGCGGCCGCCCTTTGCAGTTACGTCACGGACGCGCAGCAAAGCCTGATGCAACAAAGGCACGGTTTGGCTGAGGTCGATAATGTGGATGTTGGCGCGCTCACCAAAGATGAAACGCTTCATCTTTGGGTTCCAACGGTGGGTCTGGTGACCAAAGTGTGCGCCCACTTCGAGCAATTGGCGCATGGTAAATTCTGGCACTGCCATAGTATTTCAATCCTTTTTCCGGCTAGCCTCCGCGAGCAGGAGCGGTCTCGGATGAGAACCGCGCCGGATGGACGAACGACCCTTGCCCCATCCCCAAAGGAATAAAAAAGGGTTCGCGCGCCGCGAGCTCGCGTGCGTGATGGCGGTCATGTAGGAGCAATGCCCTCAAAACTCAAGGCTTGAGGGCAGTTGGGGGTGTAAACATCACGCCCACCCCTCACCCCATTTCTGCAGCCAAGAAGGCGGCAGCGCGGCGGGCACCTTTGAGGCGTTGTTCGGGGGTGGACCAGTCCCCATTGACGACCATCTTGCCGTCTGGCCGCAAGCGAAACAGAGCGGGCTGTTTTTGCACGGCGGCGACCAGCTTCATCGGGTCGGGCGCGGACTCTGGCCGGAAGGTCAGGACTGCCCCTTTTGGCCCGGTATCGAGCTTAGCGATATGGGCCTTGCGGCAAAGCGCTTTGACGCCCGCGATCTGGATCAACTGACGCGCTTCTTCCGGCAAAGGACCAAAACGGTCGGCCAGTTCCGCGGCATAGCTGTCGCGGTCTGCATCGCTCTCCAGCTCGCTCAAGCGGCGATAAAGCGACAGGCGCACATTGAGGTCGGCCACATAATCTTCCGGGATCAGAACCGCGACGCCGAGATTGATCGCTGGCGACCACGACCGGGCGGAGACGACTTCGCCGCCATCTTGCAGGCTCGCCACCGCTTCTTCCAGCATTTGCTGATAGAGCTCGACGCCGACTTCACGAATATTGCCCGATTGTTCTTCGCCCAAGAGGTTGCCACCGCCGCGCATATCGAGGTCATGGCTGGCCAATTGGAAGCCAGCGCCAAGACTATCCAGCGATTGCAGGATTTTCAGGCGCTTTTCCGCACTTTGCGTAATCGGCTTTTCCGCTGGAACCGTCAAATAGGCATAGGCGCGGGTCTTGGACCGACCAACGCGGCCGCGCAATTGATACATTTGCGCAAGGCCAAACATATCCGCCCGCCAGGTGATGAGCGTGTTGGCACGGGGAATATCCAAGCCACTCTCCACAATCGTGGTGGAGATCAGCACATCATAAACGCCTTCATAGAAGGCTGTCACGATTGGCTCCATCTGGGTCGGGCTCATCTGACCATGCGCCACCGCATAGGTCATTTCCGGCACCATTTCCTTCATGAAGCGCTCAATGTCTTCCAGATGCTCCACGCGCGGGGCAACAAAGAAAGCTTGGCCGCCGCGATATTTCTCACGCAGCAAGGCTTCGCGGATGGTGATCGGGTCCCACGGCGTCACATAAGTGCGCACAGCCAAGCGGTCGACCGGCGGTGTAGCAATGATCGACATTTCGCGGATGCCAGCCAGCGACAATTGCAAGGTGCGCGGGATAGGCGTGGCCGACAAAGTCAGCACATGGGTATCGGTGCGCAATTCTTTCAGGCGCTCTTTGTGCTTCACGCCAAAATGCTGCTCTTCATCGACGATCACAAGGCCCAAGTCACGGATCGCCAAGTCCTTGGCAAAGATGGCATGCGTGCCAACCACGATGTCAATCTTGCCATCGGCGAGGTCACGCTTGGTATCGGCGGTTTCTTTGGTACCCACCATACGCGACAATTGTCGCACACGAATGGGCCAGCCGCGGAACCGCTCGCTAAAGGTCTTAAAGTGCTGGCGAGACAGCAGAGTCGTGGGGCAAACCACAGCAACTTGCCGGCCACTCATCGCCACGACAAAGGCTGCGCGCAAGGCGACTTCAGTCTTGCCAAAGCCGACGTCGCCACAAATCAGGCGGTCCATCGGGTGGCCTGCGGCGAGATCATTGAAGATGTCTTCAATCGCCGACAATTGATCGTCAGTCTCATCCCATGGGAAGCGGGCACAGAATTCATCATAATCGCCAGAGCTCGCCAAAATCGGCTCCGACACTTTTGCCGCGCGTGCTGCCGCAATCTTGATCAGCGCTTCGGCCATATCTTTCAGACGTTGCTTGGCCTTCGCCTTACGGCCCTGCCATGCCACACCGCCCAATTTGTCCAAAAGTGCGGTCGCATCTTCTGAGCCATAGCGTGAGACGAGTTCGATGTTTTCAACTGGCAGGAACAACTTGTCGCCACCCGCATAGATCAGTTCTAAGCAATCATGCGGCGCGCCCTGCACGTCCAAGGTGCGCAAGCCTTCATAACGACCAATGCCGTGGTCGATATGCACGACAAGGTCACCCGCCGACAGGCTGCCCGCCTCCAGAATGATGCTCGCCGCTTTGCGTCGCTTGCGCGCGCGGCCCAGACGTTCACCTAAAATGTCCTGTTCCGACAGGATGGCATAGTCTTCAGCAACAAAGCCGCGCTCTAGCGGTAAAACGGCCAAACCAATCGCACCCTTAGGCATGAGGGTTATCGCATCCGCATTGGGCAGCGGGAAGAGCGCAGCCATGCCATGTTCTTGCAACACATGGCCCAAACGCTCTGCCGAGCCCTCCGTCCACGCAGCTAGAATGGGTTTTATGCCCTGCGTGGCCAAAGCCTCCGCATGCTTACGGGCCGCATCCCAAACATTGACGCCTTCGGTGGCGCGCTCTGCCGCAAAGTTGCGACCAGCCTTGGCGCCGCTCTCAATCAGCGCTTGACCGCCTTCAGCCTCTTGATAGGCGCTAAGGCGGCGGACATCTCGGCTGGCGAGCAAGCCTTCGAGCTCGGCGACCGTGGCATAAAGCCGTTCAGGCGGTAGCGGGTTATAAGGGGCAGAACCCTTGGGCGGCGGGATACGGCGTGCTTCATAATAGTCCGTCACTTGGGCCGCCCGCTCGGTCGCGGCATCCAAGGCATGGGGGTCGAGACTGATCAGGGCATCCTTGCCGACATAATCAAATACCGTCTCCATATGTTCATGGAATAGCGGCAACCAATGCTCCATCCCATTGCGGCGCATCCGTTTGGTCACGGCTTCATAGAGCGGATCGCCTTGGGCGGCACCAAACAATTCCAAATAGCCAAGGCGGAAGCGGCTGGCGGCCACATCATCCAGAATGGCCTCTGACACAGGTGCTAACACCACGCCTTGCAATTGATGGGTCGAGCGCTGGGTCTCTGGGTCAAAGCTGCGGATGCTTTCAAGCGTATCGCCGAATAGGTCGAGGCGCACGGGCTCTGGCAGTTCCGGCGGGAACAAATCAATCACCCCGCCTCGTATAGCAAAGTCCCCACGCTCCCGCACAGTCGCGGTGCGCACATAGCCATTGGCGGCAAAATAGGCCTGAATGACGCTAACATCGAGGATCTGACCGGGCCGGGCCGAGAAAGACGCTGCGCGTAGCCGGTCCCTTGGCGCAACACGCTGAAGAAGCGACGCCCCTGTCGTCAAAACCAGCACTGGCGCATCACCCTCTTTGCGCCGGATCAATTGGGTAAGGGTCGAAAGCCGCGTCGCGCTGATTTCAGGGGCTGGCCCTACACGGTCATAGGGCAGGCAATCCCAAGCCGGTAGGCGTAGAACCGACAGGCTAGGCGCATAAAAGCGAACGGCGGCCAGAAAACTCGACGCCTGCGCATCGTCGCGCGCGACATGCAACGTCACCCCGCCCCGCAGCAAAGCGGCACGCGCAATCAGCCCAGCGTCATAGCCTTCAACGGCACCTGACACACGCAACGGGCCAACGGCGTTGGCGAGGGTTTCGACAAGAGAGATCGGCATCGGGCGCTGTGCTTTTGAGGAGGATGGTCACGCGATATAGCGATCCCCTGCCCCCTTGGCGAGGGTCAGTGCTCAGTAGCTGCCGGTTCAGTCTTTAGCCTTAACGAGCCGAGTAATAGGCGGCCAGCTTGTTGCCATCGAGATCGCGGAAATAAGCAAAATCACCAAAGGCCCCGCGTGGACCTGGCTGGCCTTCGCACGTGCCACCCAACTCCAGCGCTTTGGCATGCAAAGCGGTGACTTCAGCAAGGGTGTCGACTTGGATGGCGATCATGGCACCGTTGCCAAAGGTTGCCGGCGCGCCGTCGTGCGGGCGGGTCACCATCAGCATCGCCCCTTCGCTCAGGCGATAGATCAAGCCCGCAGGTGTTGGCATCAAGGGCTTGCCACCAATTTCAGCCAGAAGCGCGGTGTAAAAGGCTGTCGCCTTATCAAAATCATTGGTGCCAACGCACAAATAGCCGACTTTCGCCATGATGTTCTCTCCCCTGTTGTTTTGAGGATCTTGTGGGACGCTTAGCAGAGAGCGTCAAGCAGGCGGGCGAAACAAAATGGGCTATGGATGACGTCCATCCACAGCCCTTTGTTCCTCGACTTTGCGGGAATTACTTCAGGATCAGCTCTTGCAACTCCATTGAGCCCTTTTGCTCCCGCATTTTACGGCGCGCGGCAGAAGCGGTCTGTGCGCTGCGGTCGGTCTGGGCCATATATTCGTTCAGTTTCTTGTCGATTGCGTCTTTTTGCGCGTTGGTTGCATGGTCCTTGTATTCAATTAGCAAAACCAAACTTGGTTCACCTTCGCGGGCATTGTTGATTGCCAAGACGCGATAACTGAGGACGACGCCCTCTTTCTTCAAAAATTCATTGGATTTTTTCCAGCGGTCCGAAAGATAGTCCATGTAATTTTCAAATTCGCCAGGCAACACTTTGATGTAGCTCAGTTGAAATACCGAGCCCGGCTTATAGCTCGACTCCTGCGCGATAGCGGGTGCGGCGGCACCCATCGTCAAAGCCATAGCTAATGCTGCCCCCGCAGCCAAACGCGTGATCATGTTCATATCGTTTCTCCAATCAACCTGTGCATCAGGGCTCTCGATGAGCGCGCCCATCTAGATGCAGGGTTGAAAGGGGTTTCAAGGGGAGATCAAAAATGTTCTTACCCGTAAGAAACATTTTTGCAGAAAGCCAACACAAGTCGGCTAAAGGAGCGGTCTAGTGGGTCCCAACCAGCACGACCCCGACCAGTATGGCGGCGTAATGCAAGCCTGCGGCGGCCACGACATGGCCATGCCAAATCGCGCGGCGGAACTTCAGGCCTTTTGCGGCGTAGAAGATCGTACCAACCGAATAGACCACACCACCTGCCGCTAAAAGCCACATCGCGACAGCGGGAACTTCTTCAATCATCGGCTTGATGGCAATGACGACCATCCAGCCTAAAGCCAGATAGAGAACGACCCAAATCGTTTTTCCAAGGCCGGGCAAGAACATCTTGCCCGCTATACCCAAGGCCGCCAACGACCAGACAGCTGTCGTCATGCCAATGGACCAAGCCCCGGTCAAAGCTTGGGTGGTGAAAGGGGTGTAGCTCGCGGCGATCATCAAGAAGATGCCCGCGTGGTCTAAGCGGCGCAAAAACGGCTGCCAACTTGGTTTGGCAAAATTATAGGCCAGTGAGAACGCCAGCATGGCGATCAAACCCAAGGCATATATGGAAACCGCTGCGACTTTGCCCAACATCCCGTTGCTTACGGCCAGACCCAAAGCGAGGCCGCCGCCGAACAACGCCAAGGTTAGGCCTGCGATATGGACAATTAAGTCCGCCCGCCGGGCCCACACACTGGGATAATGATCAAGGTCAGCTACCATCTCCCCATTCATACATGAGAATGTGGCGTTCGTAAGGGTGGGGAGCGCCCTCTCCCGTCAACTTGTCCGACGAATGGTTTCAACGGTGAAACTCATCGCCTGCAATTTTTCCATCAGTGGGCCTTGGAAATTCTCTGACACAGGTACTTGGCCCACAATCCAATAATAGACGTCCCAGTCGGCTTGATCGAGCAAGGCTTCAAAGAGGCTTAAGTCCTCTGCGCTGGCAGTATCCAAATGCTGGTCGGCAAAGGTACCCATCAAGAAATCATGTTCGCGAAACCCGCGCCGCCAAGCGCGATAACGCAATTGCTTGATCCACGTGTCGCGGTCTTCCATGACGTCTCTCCTGTCTTGCGTTTTCATATAGCGCGCCAATCACATTCCAGCACACTTGACCGCAGTGCATTTGTGCCGTTCGGTAGGGTTTCTGCAGGTCTCATTGAACAGCGCCGCCTATCGGCGCGCGAGATCATCCAGTGGGGAAAAAACATGAGTGAAGCGCGCGGCCGGAAAACGATTTTCATCACCGGGGCTGGATCCGGCATTGGCCGGGCAACAGCCCATTATTTCGCCCAGCGCGGCTGGTATTGCGGCCTTTATGATGTCAACGCCGCAGGTATCGCCGAAACAGCGGCGGACATGCCGGTTGATTCCTATTGCACGGGTGTGTTCGATGTCCGTGACCGCCATGGGTGGAGTAATGCTGTCAGCCAATTTGGCGATGCCACGGGTGGGCGGATGCATGTGTTGTTCAACAATGCCGGGATCGGCAAGCATGGCTGGTACGAAGAGGTCGGCCAAGATGACGCGGACCTTGTGGTCGACGTAAACCTAAAGGGCGTGATGAATGGCGTCTATGCCGCCTTGCCGCTCTTGGAAACAACGCCAGGTGCCCGTGTTATCAACACAGCTTCGACGGCAGGACTTGTTGGCTCACCGCGCCTTGCCGTTTATTCGGCGACGAAGTTTGCGGTACGGGGTTTGAGCGAGGCTTTAGACGTTGAGTTTTCGCGCAAGAATATTCGCGTCGTCGCCTTATGCCCTTGGTTCGTTGACACCCCCATCCTCGATATGGTGGAAAAGGCTGGGTCAAACTCGAAAGAGCGTCCTGCTATGGCCGGCATTGAAATTTACCCCGTCGAGATGGCTGCCGCACGAACTTGGGATGCGGTGCACGGGGACGACGTCATCGTCAAAGTCGGCAAAGCCGCCGACCGCGCGCACTTCTTCAGCCGCTTCTTGCCCAAATATCTCGCCAAGCAAATGCGCAAAAGCGTCTTGAATGGCTAAAAGCAAAAAACAAAATGCCCTCGCCGGAGACAGCGAGGGCATCTGATAGGTTGGAAGTCAAAATGGACTTCGTTTGGGTTTACCGCACATTCGGGCGGTAGAAGACATGGCCCCCAATGCTGGTGACGCGGCGGTAGACGCGCGCCCAACTGGGGTCAACAAACGTCGCATGGAAGTGGGTCGCACCGGGTGCTACACCGGGTCTCCATCCATCGACGACACGTTCTGCGATCTCATTGGCACGTTGCCACTGAAGACCACTTGGGGCGCGCTTCGCGCTGCACGCCCACGAGAATTGGCAACTCCGTCCTGAGCGCTGATAAACAACGCCACAGAAACTCTTTGGATATGCCTTTGAAGCCACCCGCGTTGCAACCACTTCAGCTACTGCTTCTTGGCCGCGACGGGGCTCACCCTTCGCTTCATAGTATACTGCCTCAGCCAGACACCGTACCTGACGCGCACGGTCGAGCCCGGCCGTGTTGCGCTTCGATTGCGGAGTACCCTGGGATTGGGTCGTGGTTATGTCGGCATCAACCTGGGCATCTTCCACCACAGGTTCTGCATGAACGATCGTGCTGAGGCATACGATCAAACACACAGTCCCTAGGACGGTCGCAGCATCACGCGCGAAGGTCCTAGAGAGGCCGGTCTGTCCCGACTTCATGAATCGCTTTTACCCTGTTGGGTGCCCTTTCGCAAACTCAGCAGCGCAGTTCCGACCTGTAACTTTCGCGAATTCAGGGAAAAGTAACAGAATTATGATAAGGGTTTTAGGTGCTTACATCTGCGTTGCAATTCCGCATAGGAGACATGCTCCGGGTTTTTTAAGCGCGATTTAGACCCTTTTTGGCGTCTTTAGCACTGGAAATTGGGCAGTCGAATCGCCTAAACAAGTACCTCAAATGGCCCTCACACCACGCAGTTTGATTCGCCTTATTTGGGCGAAACAGCGGTCGGAGCTTGGTTGCGTGGAACTCCATTAGCGGACGCCACGGCACTAATGCCAGCCAGTTGGCGCAGACGTTTCGCTTCTGCGGCGTCGGCACTGGCGAGATAGGCGTCACGTGCTGCGACGCTGGGCCACGAGGCGACCACAAAGCGATCAAACACGGTATCGCCCTCCATGGACGTGAATTGGCCAATGCCTGGTGAATTGATTAGTTGCCCGCCGGAGCGATTTACGCCGTCTACAAGGCTGGCAGTTGCGCGATCAGAGGCGCCTTGCTCGTCAGCACCTTTGCCGATCGATCCCGTCATAACGATCAGAAAGCCCGCCCCTGCCCCTTCAAATGGCGTTGGGCTAGTTCCTTCGATGGCTACTACGCTGAACACACCGGCATTGTCGCGCTTGCGAATGGCGGTCCGGTAAGCCTCCCCCCACCAGAAAGCATCGGCCCCGGCACGGGTGGGGAATTTGGCGAAGATCACCGAGCGATCTGTCCATGGCCCCTCTAGCCACCTCACCCCGCGCCCAGGGGCCCCGATGGCGAGATAATAGCCATCAAGACTGGCATAAATGGGCGGGAGTGAAGCAGCATATGCGCCGATCTTGGCGCGGTCTGTTGCTTTGCCAACAACTAGCAAATAGCCGGGATTGGAATTTATTGGGGTCTGCGCCAAGCTATTGTTTGGTGCAAGCAAGGACACAACAAACAGGCCCATGAGCAGCAAACGAAACCCAAAAGCTGACACGGAAGCAGTCACCTTATGAACCATTTTAATCGCCCTCTATCGCGCTCAGCGCCCAAGGCTAGCCACACGACCAAGACGGAATGGTATACTCTTTTATGGGTTTGGGAAGGCTGCAGCAATGGAACGCGCAGCACGAGCTGCGCCTTTAAACGTGTATCGAGGCGCACCTAGTGGTGCGCGGTCCTTTGAATACCCTCAACCCCAACCTTAGTCGCGCAGCACGTAGCGGCGGTTGACGGGCTGGATTGGTCTTGCATTCATGGGGAACAAGGCTTGGAATGCCTCTACATCCTTTTGAGAAACCAAGATTGGCGTCGAAAGAACGGTCCACAAAACCGTTTCAGAACAAGGTGGTGTGGTCAGCGAGCCTTGATAGCGATATATGCCATCAATAGGGGCGATCATCCCGCGTTGTTCGATCATTCCGACGCTGGCTGAGCCCTCTTCTTTCGGGGCCTTTTCCATAATGGTCGAGAACAAGGAATTCTCGCCACCTGGCATCATCAAAACGCCGATAACGGCCAGTCTGCCCTCGGCATTTTTGTGCACGAAGTGTACTTCCATCGGATAATTGCGTCCATCGATTGTATGCTCAGATGGGGTGTGGAAGTGGAATTGAAGCAAGTCAAACCGCTCGCCATCAATGGTGGCATAGCCGCCATCTTTGCCTTCCACTTGAATGGTGTGGCCATTGTTGACCACGTTCCAGGCAGCGGGCTTCCAGTGTAAGGCGATGTTGGAGACTTCGGCGTCAACGCCGCCAGTTAAGTCGATTGGGGATTGTTCGAGACCTGAGGCACAAGCCTTGTTGGCTTCAGCGATTTTGCCCCAGTTCTCAGGCCCTGTTGAGCCCTCATAACCCCAATGTGCGCCATCTTTTCCGGGGATTAAATTCGACAGGATGGACTTTTTCTCGCCCTCTGGGGCTGCATGCGCATCTTTAGATTCGTGTGCTGCGGGGGCTGCATGGGCATTTGCATTATCATGCTTTGCTTCTGCCGCCGCATGTGGCGCTTCACCGCTCATCAAGGCTTTGGCGGTGCCAATGCCGATAACGGCCACCAGTGTTACAATCCCAATACCCGCCAACACACGTTTCATGGCCGCATCCCTCGTCTTTATTTCAGACTATACTTAACCAGAAGGCGTTAAGCCTTTCTCACTTTTTTGTGAGGGGTTTGTGATGAGGAAAGGCCCGTCATCCCGGACGGCGCAGCCGAGTCCCTGATCTTGATCCGCAAACAAACTGAGGTCCCCGCTCGCAGCTCGCGCTCCGGCGGGAATGACAGGTTTGCAATAGGCAACTTATCTGGAAGCGTTTTGGTGATCCCTGTGGTCCACCAAACCGCTTCCAGTAGCATGACCGGGCGATTTGTCGCGTCAAGTCCAGATTTCCTTTGGAAATCTGCCGCGAGGCGGCGCGAAGCGGACTTGACCCGCCAAATCGCCCACAAACAATCGAGGCTGGCCTTTGGTGCAGGCAGCGCCTGCACCAAAGCCTTCTAGATGGAAAAGCCCCACTCCTCTTGGGAGAGGGGAGCGCCGCAAGCCCCAACACCAAAAAGGCCCCGGATTGCTCCGGGGCCTTTTCAAATTTGTAAAGTTTCGAAACCTTATTCGGTGCCGAGGTCGACGACGTCCATGCCAGCCACTTCGGCAGGCAGAGGCTCCATCGCGCTTTCTTGTTCGATCGCGGCATCGGCATCTTGATAGGCGGCAATCGCCTTCAAGCGGCGGAGTGCACCACCGGTACCGGCTGGGATCAGGCGGCCCACGATGACGTTCTCTTTGAGGCCTTCCAGCGTGTCGTGCTTGCCATTGACCGCTGCGTCAGTGAGGACGCGGGTGGTTTCTTGGAACGACGCGGCCGAGATGAACGAACGGGTCTGCAAGGAGGCTTTGGTGATCCCCAGAAGCACAGGCTCTGCTGTAGCTTCGCGGAGGCCCAATTCCTTCATACGGGCGTTTTCATCGATCAAGTCGACTTCATCAATGGCGTCGCCCTTGATCATGTCGGTATCGCCTGGATCGGTGACTTCCACCTTCTGCAACATCTGACGGACGATGGTTTCAATGTGCTTGTCATTGATACCCACGCCTTGGAGACGATAGACCTTCTGGATTTCTTCAACCAGATATTCGGCCAAAGCTTCCACGCCCAGAACCGCCAAGATGTCTTGTGGTGCTGGGTTGCCGTCGAGCAGATATTCGCCGCGCTTGATCCGGTCGCCATCTTGAACCGACAAGTGCTTACCCTTGGCGATCAGATAGGTTGCGGGCTCCATCGTTTCATCATCAGGGATGATGAGCACTTTGCGCTTGTTCTTATAGTCCTTACCGAATTCAACGCGGCCATCGATTTCGGCGATGATTGCATGATCCTTCGGACGACGGGCTTCGAACAATTCCGCAACGCGTGGCAGACCGCCCGTGATGTCGCGGGTCTTGGCCCCACCGGTCGCAACACGCGACAGAGTGGCACCTGGCCCGATCATTTCACCATCGGTGACCGACAAGATCGCATCGATTGGCAGGGTGTAGACAGCGTCTGCGCCATTGGCCAATTTCACGAAGCTACCATCGTCGTTCAACAGAGCGACAGCAGGACGCAGGTCATTATTGGCCTTAGCGCCACGCCAGTCGATCACGCGCTTGGACGAAATACCGGTGGCATCGTCCAACTCGTCGCGAGCCGAAATGCCGTCTACGAGGTCTTGCAGACGCACGCGGCCGCCAACTTCGGTGACGATTGGGGTTGCAAACGGGTCCCAGTCGGCCAAACGCTGACCACGAACGACCTTGGTCTTGTCTTCTGCCCGGATGCGTGCACCAAATGGCAGCTTAAAGGACTGACGCTCTTTGCCTTCGCCATCAAACACGGCGATCACCATGTTACGGCTCAGGCAGACCAGATCGCCATCATCGCGCTTCACTGTTGCACGGTTCACGAAGCGCACTTCACCGTCGAGACCGGCTTCCATGAAGCTGGTGTCGGCCACCTGTGCCGCACCACCAATGTGGAACGTACGCATGGTCAGCTGTGTACCAGGCTCACCGATCGACTGAGCGGCGATAACGCCCACCGCTTCACCGTGGTTGACGCGGGTACCGCGAGCAAGGTCACGGCCATAGCAGGTCGCGCACACGCCGTTGCGGGTTTCACATGTCAGAGGTGAGCGAACCTTAATGGTCTGCACGCCAGCTTTATCGATGGCGATGGCGATGTCTTCATCCACATAGGTGTCTTGTGGGTAGATGACTTCGCCGGTTTGCGGATCAACTGCATCTTGCGCCAAGGTCCGGCCGAGAATGCGCTGTTCCAAGGAGACGATAACTTCCGCCCCTTCGGTGACAGCCCGCAACTCAATACCCATTGAGGTGCCGCAATCTTCTTCGGTGATGATGCAATCCTGCGCTACGTCGACCAAACGACGGGTCAGATAACCCGAGTTTGCGGTCTTCAATGCGGTATCGGCCAAGCCCTTACGCGCACCGTGGGTGGAGTTGAAGTATTCCTGAACGGTCAGGCCTTCTTTGAAGTTCGAGATGATTGGCGTTTCGATGATTTCGCCCGATGGCTTAGCCATCAGACCGCGCATCCCGGCCAATTGCTTCATCTGGTTCTTCGAACCACGCGCACCGGAGTGCGCCATCATGTAAACGGAGTTCATTTCCAAGGTTACGCCGTCGCGACCTGGGCGAAGCTTCGAAACTTCTTCCATCATCGCGTCTGCCACACGGTCCGTACATTTCGACCAAGCGTCAACGACCTTGTTGTACTTTTCGCCCTTGGTGATCAGACCGTCAGAATATTGTTGCTCATATTCTTCAACGCTGGTCCGGGTTGCTTCGACCATGGCTTCTTTTTCAGGTGGTACGACCATGTCGGCCATACCGAAGGAGATGCCGGCCTTACAGGCTTCCTTGAAGCCCAATTGCATCATGCGGTCTGCAAAGATCACCGTCGCCTTCTGGCCGCAGAAGCGGTAGACTTGGTCGATGATGTTGGAGACTTCCTTCTTGGTCATCAACTGATTGACGATTGTTGGCGGCACCTTGGGGTGACGGGGCAACAGATCTGCAATCATGAAGCGGCCTGGGGTGGTACTGATCGTTCTTGTGACGGACGTGCCTTCATCGTCAACGCCAACATAGCGCGCCTTGATCTTGGAATGCAGCGTAACAACGCCCGCATCCAAAGCAGCTTCGATTTCACCCAAGTCGCGGAAGGCCTTGCCTTCACCGATTTCGTTTTCACGCTCAATCGACAAGAAGTAGAGACCCAAGACGATGTCTTGGCTTGGCACGATGATGGGCTTGCCACTTGCAGGGCTCAAGATGTTGTTGGTCGACATCATAAGCACGCGGGCTTCAAGCTGGGCTTCGATCGACAATGGCACGTGAACGGCCATTTGGTCGCCGTCGAAGTCGGCGTTGAATGCGGTACAAACCAGCGGGTGCAGCTGGATGGCCTTACCTTCGATCAATTTTGGTTCGAAGGCTTGGATGCCCAAGCGGTGCAAGGTTGGTGCGCGGTTCAGCATCACAGGATGCTCGCGGATCACTTCGTCGAGAATGTCCCAAACTTCAGGACGCTCTTTTTCAACCAGCTTCTTGGACTGCTTTACCGTGCTGGACAGGCCCTTGGCGTCCAAGCGTTGGTAGATGAAAGGCTTGAACAATTCCAAAGCCATCTTCTTAGGCAGGCCGCACTCATGCAGCTTCAATTCTGGACCAACGGTGATCACCGAACGGCCCGAATAGTCGACGCGCTTGCCGAGCAAGTTCTGACGGAAGCGACCTTGCTTGCCTTTCAGCATATCAGCCAAAGACTTAAGCGGGCGCTTGTTGGCACCCGTGATAACGCGACCGCGACGGCCGTTATCGAACAGAGCGTCGACGGATTCTTGCAACATGCGCTTTTCGTTGCGCACAATAATGTCTGGCGCACGCAGCTCAATCAGACGCTTCAAACGGTTGTTGCGGTTGATCACACGGCGATAGAGGTCGTTCAAGTCTGACGTTGCAAACCGGCCACCATCCAGAGGCACCAAGGGGCGCAATTCTGGCGGGATGACGGGGATGTTCGTCATGATCATCCATTCTGGACGGTTGCCAGAATTCATGAAGGCTTCGATCAGCTTCAAGCGCTTCGCAAGCTTCTTTGGCTTCAGCTCGGTCGTGCACTCAGAGATATCGATGCGGATCTGCTTGGCAGTCTCTTCCAGATCGATGGCATCCAGCATGGTGCGAACCGCTTCAGCACCAATGCCAACGGTGAAGCTATCTTCGCCATAAGTGTCTTGGGCTTCATAAAGCTCGTTCTCATCGATCAGCTGACGCTCTGTGAAAGGCGTAATACCTGGCTCGATCACGATATGACGTTCAAAGTACAGAACTTTTTCCACGTCCTTCAAGGCCATGTCCAGCATCAAAGCGATGCGCGATGGCAAGGACTTCAAGAACCAGATGTGGGCAACTGGTGCGGCCAGTTCGATGTGGCCCATGCGCTCACGGCGCACGCGTTGAAGCGTAACTTCCACGCCGCACTTTTCGCAGGTGACGCCCTTGTATTTGATGCGCTTATACTTGCCGCACAAGCACTCATAGTCCTTGATCGGTCCAAAGATACGCGCGCAGAACAGACCATCGCGCTCTGGCTTGAAGGTCCGGTAGTTGATGGTTTCTGGCTTTTTGACTTCACCATAGGACCACGCCTTGATCTGGTCAGGGCTGGCCAAAGCAATGCGGATATTGTCGAATTGTGGGGCAATGGCTTGTGGGCCAAAGATGTTCATCACGTCTTGATTCATAGAACCCAGTCTCCCGTTCTCGTGAAGAGAACAAAGCGGAGCGTGCAAACCACGCCCCGCAAACTCAATCAAATGTGGATTATTTCTTCGGTGGGAGTTGTCCGCCGGCACCATCGCCAACGGCAGCTCCCATCCCTTCAACCAACTCGACGTTCAGACCCAAGGAACGCATTTCCTTGATCAAAACGTTGAACGATTCAGGGATACCGACTTCGAATGTGTCATCACCGCGAACGATGCTCTCGTACACTTTGGTCCGGCCAGCGACGTCGTCGGACTTCACCGTCAACATCTCCTGCAGGGTATAGGCAGCGCCATAGGCTTCCAGTGCCCAGACTTCCATTTCCCCAAAGCGCTGACCGCCGAACTGCGCCTTACCGCCCAGCGGCTGCTGGGTGACGAGCGAGTATGGACCGATCGAACGGGCGTGAATCTTATCATCCACCAAGTGGTGCAGCTTGAGCATGTAGATGTAGCCCACGGTGACCTTGCGCTTGAACGCCTCACCAGTACGGCCATCATAAAGCGTGCTCTGTCCGGTTTCATCATTGCCCGTACGGCGCAATAATTCCCGGATGTCGCTTTCGCGTGCACCGTCGAACACTGGGGTCGCGATGGGAACACCGAACGACAGGTTCCGACCCAAGATTTTCAGGTCTTCTTCGCTCGTCGGCAATTCTTCATCCGGGCCATAGATGCTGGTCAGCGTATCGACAAAGCGTGCCTTGTCCCCTGCCCGCTCATAGGCTTCCAATGCTTCCTTGACTTGCTTGCCAAGGCCGGCACAGGCCCAACCCAAGTGGGTCTCGAGGATCTGACCCACGTTCATGCGCGAAGGCACGCCCAATGGGTTCAGCACGATATCAACATGGGTACCATCTTCGAGGAATGGCATGTCTTCGATCGGGGTGATGCGCGAGATAACACCCTTGTTGCCGTGACGACCAGCCATCTTATCGCCGGGCTGAAGCTTGCGCTTCACGGCCACGAAGACTTTGACCACTTTCATCACGCCAGGAGGCAATTCGTCGCCACGACGCAGCTTTTCAACCTTGTCTTCAAAGCGGGCATCCAAGCTGCGCTTTGCATCTTGGAACAGCTTTTGAATGGCTTCGATTTCGCCCATCGCCGCTTCATCGGCAATGGCGATCTGCCACCATTGACCCTTGGAGAAGTCAGCCAAGGTTTCTTCGGTGATTTCACCTTTGCTGAAGCCCTTAGGACCTGACAGGCCCTCTTTGCCGACCAGCAATTCCTTCAAGCGGCCATAGATGTTGCGCTCAAGGATCGCCAACTCATCGTCACGGTCCTTGGCCAAACGCTCAATTTCCTCGCGCTCGATCTGCATCGCGCGCTGGTCCTTGTCGACGCCATGGCGGTTGAACACGCGGACTTCCACAACCGTCCCTTGAACGCCTGGTGGCACCTTCAAGGAGGTGTCGCGGACGTCAGAGGCCTTTTCACCGAAGATTGCCCGCAAGAGCTTTTCTTCTGGTGTCATGGGGGTTTCGCCCTTTGGCGTCACCTTGCCGACCAGAATGTCGCCTGGGTTCACTTCAGCACCAATGGCCACGATGCCTGCTTCGTCCAAGTTACGCAGGCTTTCTTCGCCAACGTTTGGAATATCGCGGGTAATTTCTTCAGGGCCGAGCTTGGTATCGCGGGCCGAAATCTCAAACTCTTCCAAGTGGATCGAGGTGAAGACGTCGTCGCGCACGATGCGCTCTGAAATCAGGATAGAGTCTTCGAAGTTGTAGCCATTCCAAGGCATGAACGCGACGAGCACGTTCCGGCCCAGAGCCAATTCACCCAGATCGGTCGAAGGACCGTCAGCGATGATGTCGCCATCACGGACCAAATCGCCAACCCGCACCAAAGGACGCTGATTGATACAGGTGTTTTGGTTCGAACGTTGGAACTTAATCAAGCGATAGATATCAACGCCTGGCTTAGTCGGATCGGTTTCTTCGGTTGCACGCACAACGATGCGGGTACCGTCGATCTGCTCCACGATGCCGGGACGACGGGCGACAATGGTCGCACCAGAGTCGCGAGCCACAACGCCTTCCATGCCGGTACCGACCAATGGCGCTTCGGCTTTCACCAAAGGCACGGCCTGACGTTGCATGTTCGAGCCCATCAAAGCGCGGTTTGCGTCGTCGTTTTCCAAGAAGGGGATCAGCGCCGCAGCAACCGAAACAACCTGCTTTGGCGACACGTCGATGAACTCGATCAGGTCCCGGTGCAGAATGGTTGCATCTCCGTTTTGACGGGCTTCAACCAATTCTTCGGTGATGTAACCGGTTGCGTCGACAGGCGAGTTTGCCTGAGCAATCGCATATTTGGCTTCTTCAACGGCGGAGAGATAGATCACCTCTTCCTGCATCTTGCCGTCGATCACGCGCCGATATGGGCTTTCGATAAAGCCATACTTATTGACGCGCGCAAACGTCGCCAACGAGTTGATCAGACCGATATTTGGACCTTCTGGCGTTTCGATTGGGCAGATACGGCCATAATGGGTTGGGTGCACGTCGCGGACTTCGAAGCCTGCACGCTCGCGGGTCAAACCACCGGGGCCCAAGGCCGATAGACGGCGCTTGTGAGTGATTTCCGACAGCGGGTTGGTTTGGTCCATGAATTGCGACAATTGCGACGAACCAAAGAATTCGCGCACAGCCGCAGCCGCTGGCTTAGCATTGATCAAGTCATGCGGCATGACGGTGTCGATATCGATCGAACCCATCCGCTCTTTGATCGCACGTTCCATACGCAAAAGACCGACGCGATATTGATTTTCCATCAATTCGCCGACCGAACGCACACGACGGTTGCCGAGATTGTCGATATCGTCGATTTCGCCACGGCCATCACGTAGGCCAACCAGAACCTTCAGAACTTCGATGATGTCTTCCTTGCGCAGAACGCGCATTTCGTCATCTACATCGAGGTCGAGGCGCATGTTCATTTTCACGCGGCCAACGGCCGAGAGGTCATAGCGCTCCTTGTCGAAGAACAAGGATTGGAACATGGCTTGCGCGGTTTCTTGCGTTGGCGGCTCACCTGGACGCATGACGCGGTAGATATCGGTCAAAGCGCTTTCGCGACCGTCATTCTTGTCCAGAACGATGGTGTTGCGCATCCAAGGACCAACGGTGACATTGTCGACGTCGAGGACGTCTATTTCGGTCACGCCTGCTTGGCGCATTTCTACGATTTGAACATGGCTCAACTCTTGGCCAGCTTCAGCGTAGATTTCACCATTCTCAGCGCTGGCGATATCGAAGGCCGCAAAGCGACTGATCAATTGATCGTCGGGCACCAACAAAGTGGTGACACCTTCTTCGGCCAATTTGTTCGCATTGCGGGCCGACAACTTCTTACCGCCTTCAGCGACAACTTTGCCATTGGCTGCATTGATCAGATCGTACGCAGGCTTTTGGCCACGCCAACGCTCTGGCACGAACGGAATGTTCCAGCCGCCTTCAGCTGCGGTGTAGGTGATGGTCTTGTAGAAGGTCGACAAAATGTCTTCCGCACCCATGCCCAACGCATAAAGGATGGTGGTCGCAGGTAGCTTGCGCTTACGGTCGATACGGACATAGACGACGTCCTTGGCATCAAACTCAAAGTCGAGCCACGAACCGCGATAAGGAATGACCCGCGCTGCAAACAACAGCTTGCCCGAGGAGTGGGTCTTGCCCTTGTCGTGGTCGAAGAACACGCCAGGAGAACGGTGCATCTGCGACACGATCACGCGCTCGGTGCCATTAACGACAAAGGTGCCTTTGTCGGTCATCAAAGGAATGTCGCCCATATAGACGTCTTGCTCTTTGATGTCTTTGACCGACTTTGCGCCGGTATCTTCATCTGATTCAAACGTGATCAGACGGAGCTTCACCTTAAGAGGAGCCGAAAACGTCAAGTCGCGCTGGATACATTCATCCACGTCAAACTTGGGTGGCTCAAACTCAAAGGAGACATATTCCAGAACGGCGCGCTCTTGGAAATCCTTGATCGGGAATACCGATTTAAAAACGGCTTCAATGCCTTCATCGCGGCGCATTTCTTGCGGCACATCTTTTTGAAGGAATTGGTCATAGGAACTTTTTTGAACCTCGATCAGGTTCGGCATTGTCACTGCCTCGGCAATTTTGCCGAAAGATTTACGAATACGTTTCTTACCCGTGAACGATTGAGCCATCGCTCTTCCCTTCTTGTGGGGCCGCGCGATCATCCAGCGGGGGCTGGGCGCGCAGGCTGCCGAATGATTGCCTGCTCGGGAAAAAGCCCCCCTCAAACGCAATAAAAGGTCCCGCAGGCATGTGGGACCGTAACGTGGAAATATGAAGGTGCCAGGTGCGTATGTCTTACGTCGCCCCGCAAGTAAAGGGGGATCGGACAGTCTTTACAGCTGTTTTGTGCGAGAGCTGTAGCTGACCTGAATTTTGTAAGAAAAGACAAGCTTAACAAGGCGCACAAAACGGCAAAAGCTAAGACTATTCCCGATGTTTCTTCAAAGACTTCGTGTTGCAAAAAGATACCCGCACGGACGATTAAGGCAGAAGGCGCTGGCCAAGAGAAACAATCGCGCAGAAGCCGGAAAATGGTTAGCTCACGGACGGATTGCTGGACACAAAAAAGCGGGCACCTCCATCACAGAGGTGCCCGCCTTCGTTTTCGGCTTACGCCGAAAGCTTACTTCAATTCGACCTTTGCACCAGCTGCTTCGAGCTGAGCTTTGATCTTGTTGGCTTCGTCCTTGGACACGCCTTCTTTGACTGGCTTTGGAGCTGCTTCGACCAGGTCCTTGGCTTCTTTCAGGCCGAGACCGGTGATGCCGCGAACTTCCTTGATCACTTCGATCTTCTTTTCGCCGAACGAGGCGAGAACGACGGTGAATTCGGTTTGCTCTTCAGCAGCTTCAACTGGAGCAGCAGCGCCGCCAGCAGCAGCAACAGCCACAGGAGCAGCAGCAGTTACGCCCCACTTTTCTTCAAGAAGCTTTGCAAGGTCAGCAGCTTCCAAAACGGTCAATGCGGACAGGTCTTCGACCAACTTTTCGAGTTTAGACATTTTCGTGTTTCCTAACTTGGATAGGGTTGTAAATGGTATCGCGGACGACGGACGTCACGCAGCATCCTTGTCGGCATAAGCCTGCAGAACGCGGGCCAGCTGGGCGGCAGGTGCTTGGACCACAGCAGCGATTTTCTGGGCAGGTGCCTGAATAACGCCAATGATCTTCGAACGCAGCTCATCTAAGGATGGCAAGGTAGCCAGCGACTTGACGCCATTAGCGTCCAGTACTGTTGCGCCCATGAAGCCCCCAGTCAGAACGAGCTTGTCGTTCGTCTTGGCGAAATCTGCCATCAATTTCGGTGCGACCGTTGGGTCTTCCGAAAATGCAACAGCTGTCGGGCCTTTCAGAAGCACATGGGCGCCTTCGCCCGCATGCCCTTCAAGAGCCAGCCTCGCGAGGCGGTTTTTAACCACCTTCACGCCCGCACCAACGGCCGAAGCCTTGATACGGAGGTCCGTCAATTCCGCCACGGTCATTCCGGTGTAGTGCGCAAACACAACAACGGTATTCTCGTTAAAGACGCTTTTCAGTGTCTCGACGACTTCGGCCTTTTCGGTCCGATCCATCGCGGTCTCCTCAGGTTTGATAGATAGGACCATCCCATCTATCGGTGACTGCCACCTCCCAAAGAAAGGGCGGCGACAGGCCTGCCCGGGGACGAAGGACCTCTGATCCGTTTGTTGCCAAACCTATCATCAGTAACACTCGCTCCCGTCTAACGTGGACCAGAAAGTCTCCCCTCTGATTAAGCCATCACTGGCATCCATGATCTCGGACAGGTTGCTCTGCGTCGATAACAACACAACACAGAGCATTCGCGCGGGGTTGCCCCCGTTTGAATGGGTTGGACGGGCAGACGTTAGGGTCTGCCCGTCGAAATCTTAGGCTGGGACGTTGATCGCAGAAGCGGTGTCAACCTTGACGCCTGGACCCATGGTCGAAGACATCGACACGCGGCGGACATAGGTGCCCTTCGCGCCGGTTGGCTTGGCTTTTACAAGTGCGTCGACCAATGCGCGGGCGTTTTCAACCAAAGCGGCTTCCGTGAAGCTTGCCTTGCCGATGCCTGCGTGAATGATACCGGCCTTTTCCACACGGAACTCAACAGCGCCGCCCTTGGAATCTTCAACAGCCTTTTTGACGTCCATGGTCACGGTGCCGACCTTTGGGTTTGGCATTAGGCCGCGTGGGCCCAAGACCTTACCCAAACGTCCAACCAGCGCCATCATGTCTGGGGTTGCAATAACGCGATCAAAGTCCATGCGGCCGCCTTGCACTTCTTCGAGCAAGTCTTCTGCACCGACGATTTCTGCACCAGCTGCGCGGGCTTCATCAGCCTTTGGACCGCGAGCAAACACGGCCACGCGAACCGAACGGCCAGAACCGTTTGGCAGATTACAAACGCCACGGACCATTTGGTCAGCGTATTTTGGTTCAACGCCCAGATTGACGGCGATATCAACACCCTCGTCAAACTTAGCTTTTGCATTAGCCTTCACGATCGCGATGGCTTCTTCCAAGGTGTAGAGCTTTTCAGCAACAACGCTTGTGCGGGCGGCGGACAGCCGTTTTCCAACTTTAGCCATGATTATGCCACCACTTCCAAGCCCATGGAACGTGCCGAGCCAGCGATGATTTTCGTCGCGGCGTCGAGGTCCATAGCGTTCAAGTCCTTCATTTTCATTTCAGCGATCTCACGGCACTGGGCCATGGTCACCGAACCGGCGCGGTCACGACCCGGCTTCAACGAGCCCTTCGAGAGACCTGCTGCCTTCTTAAGATAATGCGACGCAGGTGGCGTCTTGATCTCAAAGGTGAAGCTCTTGTCTTGATAATAGGTGATCACGGTTGGGCATGGGGTGCCCTTTTCCATTTCCTGCGTCTTGGCGTTAAAGCCTTTGCAGAATTCCATGATGTTCAAGCCGCGTTGACCCAACGCAGGCCCGATTGGTGGAGCAGGCTTTGCTTCGCCTGCCTTCACCTCGAGCTTGATTTGCCCGAGAATTTTCTTCGCCATAGTCCCACTCCTAAAAGCCACCCTATTCAGGTGTGCTTGGGTTTTTCGATCAATCCAGCAAGACTGGTAGATCGAGGGTTACGTGGTCCGGTCGCGCTGGCCTACTTGCGCGAACCTCCCACATCTCATGAGCCGATGGATTAGCTAAGCTTTTCCACCTGCGCATATTCAAGTTCAACCGGTGTAGACCGGCCGAAGATTGAAACTGCTACCTTGAGGCGCTGACGCGACTCATCGACTTCTTCAACATGGCCTTCGAAGGAAGCAAACGGGCCATCCACAACCCGCACCTTCTCGCCCAAATCGAACGAAATAATTTGCTTTGGACGCTCCACGCCTTCTTCGACCACACCCAGAATGCGCTGAACTTCCCGCTCAGACACAGGCGTTGGACGCTTCCCAGCATCAGCACCCAAGAAACCGGTCACCTTTGGGGTGTCCTTTACCAAGTGATAGGTGGCGTCATCCAACTCCATCTTCACCAAAACATAGCCCGGAAAGAAGCGGCGCTCGCTGACGCGTTTGCGGCCACGGACAGTCTCTGTCACTTCTTCGGACGGCACCAGAACCTGCTCGACCTTATCGGCCAAACCCTTCTGAGCAGCAGTCTCTTTAATTTGCTCTGCAACCTTCTTCTCGAAGTTCGAGTAAGCGTGCACGATGTACCATTTGGCGCTCAACCTATTGTCCCCCGCCAATACCGAGTATGAAGCCGACTGCGCTGCGCAGCAGCAAGTCAACTAAGAAAAAGAAGATCGCGGCAACCACGACCATCAGGAAAACGAAAACAGTTGAAACCAAGGTCTCATTGCGCGACGCCCAGGAAATCTTGCGAAGTTCCGAACGCACGTCCTTAAAGTACTGGACGAAGCCAGATTTTTTGACTGCAGGCTTTGGGGCCGGAGTGGGCGTGGTGGGTGCTTGTGCCATAATTTTCTAGGTGGTGCGGGCATCCCGAAAGCGCCAGCCCCAATCGTTCCTGTTTTGCATTCCATTGAGCGACTTCTTTAGTGAAGCCACCGTGTTCCTATTACCATCCCGCGCCTGGCAGGGGCTGAGGGACTCGAACCCACGACCCTCGGTTTTGGAGACCGATGCTCTACCAGCTGAGCTAAACCCCTAAAGCGCGCCGCGCCCGAAGGCGTTAGACCTTGGGCGCGGACCGCCGCATATGCCCGAACACCCCTTCTGACGCAAGAGGGGCATGTGAAACAAGTCGCAGGAAATGGCTAGATGTGTGCAGCGATTGGAGGCACCGCGAAGCCCTGACATGATCCTGCAGCAAATCTGTCGTCAAATTGTTGCAACAACGCAACACACGCGAACTAGAGTCGCTCAGACGGTGAATTTCACCATTGGCATGGTAGATTCCTCCGTGTCCGCACGTTACCGCACTCGCCCATCAGCATTTCGGCGCTTCAGATTCCTCCTCGACCAATCCGGTCTTTCTGGAGCGAAAACCCGATTTAGCGATTTCGACAATCAGGATGGACCTCACATGATTTCTAAACGTCACCTCGCAATGGCCTCGGTTAGTGCCGTTGCTTTCAGCGCCCTTGCATTCGCACCAGGTTTTGCGGCGGCCCAAACCGCAGCAGCGGCAGATGAGCCAACCGGCATTGAGACCGTCATCGTGACGGCTCGTAAGCGCGAAGAAAGCAGCCAAGATGTGCCTGCGTCGCTGACCACGGTGCGTGGTGATGCGTTGACGACTTTGACCTCTGGCGGCGCCGACATGAACGCCTTCTCTGGCCGCGTCCCCTCGCTGGTTGTTGAAAGCTCGTTCGGTCGTACCTTCCCGCGCTTTTACTTGCGCGGCTTGGGCAACTCCGACTTCGACTTGAACGCTTCGCAGCCTGTTTCTTTGATTTATGACGAAGTGGTGTTTGAAAACCCAGTTCTGAAGGG
>CAMDDL010000027.1 GCA_945891505.1 Maricaulis salignorans
TTGATCCGAAGGATCAAAGTTGCGCGCCAACAAAAATGTAGCTACCCGCGAGTTTGGACCAAGCCTATTGAAAGACCTGACCTCCGGCTTCACACGGCAGTCGGTCTCGAGCACACCGGGCATAAGGACGAGCTAATCCTTATGAAAACACGAGGTAGCCACGTCCACCCCGATTAACCCCGCTTACCCATCCCCAACCGGTGTCCCCGCTGCAGCAACAACGCCCTCTCGTCGGAGATGGGCTTAGGTTAAGCGAGGATTGTGGGGAGGGGGATAAGGTTTTATCTGCGCGCTCCAACATCGCCATACGCAAGCGCAGAGCGGGGACCCCCAAGGACTTTGTGTCACAAGGTCAGGGACTCGGCTGACGCCATCCGGGATGCCAATTTCCTTGGCATTAATTATCCAAGAAGCTGCGAAGCTTGCGCGACCGCGAGGGGTGCTTCAGCTTGCGGAGGGCTTTGGCTTCGATCTGGCGGATGCGTTCGCGGGTCACGCTGAACTGCTGGCCGACTTCTTCCAGCGTGTGGTCGGTGTTCATGCCGATACCAAAGCGCATGCGCAAGACGCGTTCTTCGCGCGGCGTCAGACTGGCCAAAACCCGCGTGGTGGTTTCGCGTAGGTTCGACTGAATGGCCGCTTCAACCGGTAAGATCGCATTCTTGTCTTCGATAAAGTCGCCCAGATGGCTGTCTTCCTCGTCCCCGATTGGGGTTTCAAGGCTGATCGGCTCTTTGGCGATCTTCATTACTTTGCGGACTTTTTCCAACGGCAGGCCGAGCTTTTCGGCCAATTCCTCTGGCGTCGGTTCACGACCGATTTCGTGCAACATCTGGCGCGAGGTGCGCACCAGTTTGTTGATCGTCTCGATCATGTGGACCGGAATACGAATGGTGCGTGCTTGGTCAGCGATAGAGCGCGTAATCGCCTGACGGATCCACCAGGTTGCGTAGGTGGAGAACTTATAACCGCGACGATATTCGAACTTATCGACCGCCTTCATCAAGCCAATATTGCCTTCTTGAATGAGGTCGAGGAATTGTAATCCGCGATTGGTGTATTTCTTGGCAATCGAGATAACCAAGCGCAGATTGGCTTCCACCATTTCCTTCTTGGCTTGACGGGCTTCGCGCTCACCCTTTTGCACGGTTTGCACGATGCGACGGAACTCGTCGATCGGCACGCCGGTTTCTTGGGCTAGGGTGAAAATCTCTTGACGGATTTCGTCGGCACGGTCGCGTTGGTCACCGGCAAAGCGGGTCCAAGACTTGGTCTTATCCTTGACGGTGTCGAGCCAGTTTGGGTCCATTTCATGGCCTTGATAGGCCTTGGCAAAATCCGGACGGCCAATGCCACAGGTTTCAGCCAAACGCATCAACTTGCCTTCCAGACCGATGGAGCGCTTATTGATCGTGTAGAGCTGTTCAACCAATGCCTCAATCCGGGCATTGTTCAGCTTCAAACTCTTCAACTCGTCGATGATGCTGTTTTGCAGCGCATCCATCGCAGCCATATCATCGTCGGTGATGGACACACCGCGAATACGGGCGTCGAGCGAGCGGTCTTTTAAGGCACGGAAGGCATCAAAGTGGGCCGCCACCGTATCAAGGATGCCCATGATGCCGTCGCGCAGTTCGCCTTCCATGGCCGACATGGAAAGCGCTGCACCCTCATCTTCTTCGGCTTCAGCACGGGCAGCACGTGCAGCGCGAGCGCCTTCTTCATCGTCCTCATCATCATTGCTGGCGAGGACTTCTTCTTCCTCATCTTCCTCTTCTTCGACCACCGGTGGCGCATTTTCGGCACCATAGGTCGCTTCAAGGTCGATGATTTCGCGCAAGAGAACGCGGCCAGTCTGCAATTCGTCGCGCCACACCATGATGGCTTCAAACGTCAGCGGGCTTTCGCACAAACCGCGGATCATTGCGTCACGACCTGCCTCAATGCGCTTTGCAATGGCGATTTCGCCTTCGCGCGACAGAAGCTCTACCGCGCCCATCTCACGCAAATACATGCGGACAGGATCGTCGGTGCGGTCTTGGCCTTCTTTGGTGTTGCCGGTTTGAATGACGACAGCCGAGCTCGACGAGGAGACGGTTGCGACTTCGCCACCTTCTTCTTGCCCATCTTCTTCGGCTTCGATCAGATTGACGCCCATTTCGCTCAATTGAGCCATGACATCTTCAATTTGCTCAGACGTGAAGTCTTCCGACGGTAGAATCTTGTTGAGTTCGTCGACCGTGACCCAGCCGCGTACTTTCCCTGCCTTGATGAATTTCTTCACCGAAGCATTGTTCAAGTCCAGAAGTGGCGCATCAGGGGTCTCTGCGGATTGCGCTTCTTCAACTTTTTCTACCATGAATGTGCCGCCTCTTGGTTCCGCCATGTCGTCACACAGCGCACCTGATTGCTATGATAAATTCCTGACAAACCGTCTTGGTAAGACAATCTGCCACGAACCCGAATTCTCTGCCCCTATAGCTGAACTTTTTGAAAAGGTCAGCTAGCGGTGCCTGTCTTGTCTGCCGCTAGAAACAACGGCACAGCCCGCCCGTGCTGATTGAAGCACGCGCCGACTTTCTAATCTTCTGCCGGTAGAGAGAAACCCTCCCCTCCGACGATGGATGCCCCAGCAGAGCTGGTCTCGTCGGCCCGCAGCGCACGGCGCTCACCAACCAGACGCTTCAGCCTCTCAAACGCCGCTTCATCGCCACTGCCTGCCGCAGAAACGGCCTCGGCTGCGTCCGACGCCAGAGCCCGGTGGGTCTCCAAACGTTGAAGCGCAATCAGCCAAGCACGCTTTGCCTCCTCCACACTCAGCTCAGGCCGCGCATGAGGGTTGACCGGCGACCGCCGCGCTTCATCGAGAAAGCGCACGGCTTCGCTTTGACCTAATTGGTTCAGATGGAGACGAACGCTCTCAAAATCAATAGTCGTTCCCGCATGATGCAGGTCTAAAAGGCCGTGACGCAGTAAATTCAGGCCTTGATGGTCCAGCACAAGGCCTGCAAACGCCTCTTCATGGCCCTCTAGAAGCTCTGAGCGCAGCAAGGGGGCGGTGACGAGGTCTACCAAGGTCCGCTTCGGCCGAACGGTTCCTGCTTTGATTTTTAAGCGTAATTCCGCCGTCGCGCTGCCAATAGGGCCGGTGTCGCCGCCCTTACCGCGTGCTTTGGGCACAAAGGCTGGCCGGGCGGCTGGGGCAAATAGGGTATCGAGACTGCGACGCATGTCTTCATTGAGTTCGCGCTGCAAATCAGGATCGGTGACTTGGCCTGTCAGCTGGCGTAAGCGCTTGCGCAGGCCCGCGCGGGCTTCTGCCGTCCCTAAGGGTTCACGCTCCTGTTCGCGCTGGAATAAGAAGCTGCCCAGTGCCAACGCACTCTCCACAACGCCCTCAATGCCAGCGGCCCCTTTGGTCTTGATCATATCATCAGGGTCTTGGCCCTCTGGCAAAAAGCCAAAGGCGAGGGTTTTGTCTGCCGATACCAGTGGCAAAGCGCGGTCTAATGCCCGTTCGGCTGCTTTCAGGCCGGCCTTATCGCCATCAAAACACAGGATGGGCCGCTTCGATGCTTTCCAGATCAGGCTCAATTGATCTTCTGTGAGAGCCGTGCCCAAGGGCGCCACAGCGGCAAAGCCAGCGCGTTCTAAAGCGATGACATCCATATAGCCTTCGGCGACCAGTATGGGCTTGTCCTTGGCTGCCGCCCGCGCCTGCGCATAGCGGTAGAGGTTACGGCTTTTATTGAAGACGGGGCTATCGGGGCCATTGAGATATTTGGGCTGACCATCGGGATCGAGTGTGCGTGCGCCAAAGGAGACGGTGCGGTCGCGCGTATCGGCGATCGTGAACATCACCCGACCCCGGTAAAAATCAAACGGCGCACCACCATCATCGGGTAACTTTAACAGGCCCGCCTCAACCAGATCGGCCAATTGATGCCCGCCTTGGGTCAAACGGTCTTTCAACCACGTGCGGCTATTCGGGCTGAAGCCCAGGCCAAAGCGGTCCCAATCGGCCTCATTCAAGCCGCGCTTGGTCAGATAGGCCCGCGCCTTAGCCCCTTCCGGGCTACGCAGCGCTTGGGCGAAAGCGGCGCGCGCAGCATCGAGCGCATTGGTCAGGCGTTTGGCTTGATCATCCTTTGTGATGGCCTCTGGATCACGTGCGGGCAAAGGGATGCCCATATCCCGCGCCAAACGCTCCACCGCTTCAGGGAACGGCACATTCTCTGTCGCCATGATAAAGTCGAGCGCATTGCCATGCTGGCCACAGCCAAAGCAATGGTAAGTACCCTTGGAATCTAAGGCATGAAAACTAGGGGTCGCTTCATTGTGAAAGGGGCAGCAGGCCCACATATCGCCGCGTGCGAGATTGGACTTGCGCTTATCCCACGTCACTTTGCGACCGACCACATCCAGAATGGAGGCGCGCGTCAGCACTTCGTCAATAAAGGGGCGGTCAAAGCGGGACATCAGACACGACAATGGGGCTTCAAACCCGAATCATCAAGCCCGCAGCCCATCGCAGGAAAGGCGAATTTCGCCAACAGGTCTCAATTGGGCTTGAACTGGTTTTTGAGGAGAGCTAGAGGCAGATTACCTGCCACGATCCTCCCGCTATGATAGGTTTAGACATATGAGATTTTCGACCCAGCTGATTGCCCCTGCCCTACTGGCCTTCATGGTCGCCACCCCCAGCTTTGCCAGCGAGTTACACGGCACCCGCTGGCTGACCGCCAATGGCAGCGGCATCATCCGCATCGAAGCTTGCGGCAAACAGACGTGCGGTCGCATTGTCGGCCCTGGCCCTAAAGCCGACAAAAACGCTGCCACCTCCGACGCTAAAAATCCGGACCCAAAATTGCGGACGCGCCCAATCGTCGGCATGGCAATTTTGACGGGCTTCACGGCTCAGACTGATGGGAAGTTCACGGGCGGGCAGATTTATGATCCGACCGAGGGCAAGGTTTATCGCAGCGAGTTTCGCCGAAAGCGCGATGGCAAACTAGAAGTCAAAGGCTGCGTTGGCCCGATCTGTGTAGGCCAAACTTGGACGCCTGCCTCCTAGAACGAAAAACCCCGCCTTCGTGCTCGACGAAGGCGGGGCTGTTTGGTCGGTCCTAATCGCAAACGCGATCAGGGCGGTGCTTACATATGCTCCAGCATATATTCAGCGCCAGAAACCTTATATTCTGCAGGTGCTTCCACGAACAAATGCGTCACGACGCCATTGTCGGCCACCAGCGAGAAGCGCTGTGAGCGCACGCCCATGCCAAACTTCGACGCATCCATCTCAAGGCCAATCGCCTTCGCGAAATTGCCGCTGCCATCGGCCAGCATAATGATTTCGTCGCTGACGCCTTGATCCTTAGCCCAAGCACCCATGACGAAGACGTCGTTCACCGACAAACATGCAATCGCGTCGACGCCCTTAGCGGCCAATTCAGTGGCCTTTTCCTTGTAGGACGGCAAATGCTTAGCTGAGCAGGTTGGCGTATAGGCACCGGGGACGGCGAACAATGCGACCTTTTTGCCGCCGAAAATCTCAGCGGTGGTGCGTGGCGCTGGACCGTCAGAGGTAGGGACCATGAAGGTTGCGTCGGGAAGGCTGTCGCCTACTTTGATTGTCATCTGTTGTTCTCCATCATGGCGGCCAAACCATCTTTCAGCCAAAGGGCGTTAGCGCCAGCCGCATGCTTGCTAGATAATCTATCGCCTGCGTGATTCAAAGATATGACCATGCTCAAATTTTGAGCGTAATTTATCCACCTAAACTTTTCAGCTTTTGCGTGCTCCATGTGCAAGTTGCGACAATTTAGCTCATCCGAACAACGCAAAACTAAAAATTCAGACTAGACAGCAAGAGATTTTGGCAACACGATCACGCTCATGAGAAACTCGCTGGTCGGACGCTTCCTGATTGCCACCCCTTCGATGGCAGACCGTCGTTTTAAACGCTCGGTGATACTGGTGTGCGACCATGATGAAACCCACGCCATGGGCATTGTGATCAATCGGGCGATGCCGCGCCTGATGCTGCCCGACCTGCTCGATCAATTAGGCATCGATTGTGCCATCCGGGTCCCGGCGATCCCAGTATTGGATGGCGGCCCCTGTCAGCGCGACCGGGGCTTTGTGCTCCACACCGATGACTGGTCAAGCGATGAGACCACCAGCCCCATCATGGGTGGCTTGCGTATGACGGCCACGCGCGATGTGTTGCAAGCCATCGCCCAAGGCGTAAAGCCCAGCCGCGCCACCTTGGCCTTGGGCTATTCGGGCTGGGATGCAGGCCAGCTCGAAGCCGAAATCATGGACAATGCCTGGCTGGTCACCGAAGGCGATATTGACGCAGTCTTTGCCACCGCCAATCTGGACGACAAATGGGAAGACGCCATCAGCCGCTTTGGGCTGGAGCCTTGGCAGATTTCGCAGAATGCTGGACGCGCGTGAGCTGTGCTTCTGGCACCGACCTTGGTTGCCTTTAAAGGAACGCGCAGCTAGTGCTGCGCGCTCCTTCTGGTTCGCCATTGCGCAGAAACAACTTCACGAGTCGAGGTTATGGATTTAGCTTTTTCGACTTAGACAGCCTTTGCCACAGGCCCTGCCTAGGCAAAGGCCGTGTTCGAGTTTGGGCGCGCAAGATGGGGCGTCAAGGGGCACCCTCCGCGCATCGACGAAGTCGATTGCACCTCTTGACTCCCCAGCTTGCGCAATAAGAATTGTCGGGCGGCTTCAAGGCAAGCGAAGCGACGCATTGAACCGTTCCAAGTGCTTTGGTTGAAACCCAGCCTGACGATCTCAAGAATTATTTAACCCTAGTGCATTCCTACCCCAACGCACCCGACCATCCAAAGCGCCTTAAACCTTCAACAGGCCTTCATGAAACTCATTGGCCAAAATGGCATAGAGGACATGGTCCTTCCATTCGCCATTGATCTTTAGGTATTGTCTGGCCAGTCCCTCTTCTTGAAAGCCGATGCTTTCCAAAAGCCCGCGGGAGCGGAAGTTTGTGGGCACGCAGGCCGCTTGGACACGGTGTAGACCGAGCGGTCCAAATGCATAGGATACAACAGCGCGGACCGCAGCGCGGGTAAAGCCCTGCCGCGCAAACGGTTGACCGACCCAATAGCCAATCGTGCAATCCTGAGCCACGCCGCGGCGGATGTTAGAGATGTTTACACCCCCGACCAGCGCATCATCGCTGGAACGAAACACAAGGAACGGCGAAGCCAAGCCCAATTTGACGTCATGTCGCCAGCCTTGCAGGCGCCACAGATAGCAAGCGCGCGACAATTCATCGAAGCGCCATTCAGGCTCCCATGGCACCAGCCAGGTTTCACTTGCCGCCCGCAAATCTGCCCAAGCCTGATAGTCGCCCTTGGTCGCTTCGCGCAAATAGACACCCTCACCCTCGAGGCGCAATTTGCTTTCACTTGGATTGACCAGATTGAGAAACACCCCGTTTGGGTCCTTTTGAGCGATTTAGGCGAAGCTTGCCGTGAAAAGGGGTGCCGCGGCAAGCCCTGCGGCGGGTCCAATCGCTGCTGCGGCAGCTAAACCCTGTTCAGCAGCAGCAACTGCCGCGCGGGCCGCCTGTTGCACCGCTGGTGCCTCTACGCGTCGGATTCGTGCCGACACGTCAGAGAGCGGCAAGGGGCGACCATAGAGAAGTGTCTGGCTGACAGCGGCCTCACAGCGGGCGGCAGGGCTTTCAGCGGCCATCATCATGCTGGCTTCGAGAATGCGAACCGCGCGTTTAAGCTCAAGTGGCGTTGGGCCATGCTCGGCCATTTGCACCAAATGATCTGCCGTGCGGCGTGCGACATCGCCAGCGTCCGAAGGACCACAGCCGACAGAAACGCAAATACGCCCTGAATCCTCATAGAGGTCGCAGAACGCCTCAACCGAATAGACGAGGCCACGGGTCTCACGCAGGTCTTGGAACAAACGCGACGCCATGCCGCCGCCCAAAATCTCACACATCACCCGCGCCGCAATCGCCTCTTCGCCGCCCATACGCGGCCCGGGCAAGGAGAAGGTCAGATGGACTTGTTCTGCATCGCGCACCTCGCTCAAAGCCCGACCACCGACTTTGGCGGGCTCAGTCGCGGCAGGATCAAACGGGGCTAAGTCACCAAAGGCGCGCTCAACTTGATCTTCGATCTCTGCCTCATCCAAGGCCCCTGATACGGCGACCAGCATGGTCGACGGGGCATAAGCGCGACCACGGAAAGCATGGATCGCCGCTTGATCAATCCCAGCAAGGCTGGCCTCATCGCCCAAAATGGGGCGACCCAAGGCGTGATCCGGGAAGGCTGCAAACTGGTGCAAGACCCCACAGCGGTCTTCAGGATCGTCAAAGGCCTCGCCAATCTCTTGCAGCACCACCCCTTTTTCGAGCGCCAAATCTTCCGGTCGCAGGTGTGGCTTCAAGACGAGGTCTGTCGTCAAACCGAGCGCAAACGACGCATCATCGGCAAGGCAGCGGGCGAAAAAGCCTGTGCGCTCATAACCCGTGGCGGCATTAAGATAGATCCCACGCCCTTCGGCTTCCTCAGCCAGGGTGCGCGCATCGCGCCCACCAGCACCTTTGAAAACCAAATGTTCGAGTAGATGCGCGATACCATTTTCGCGCATCGTCTCAGACCGCGTGCCTGCCTTTATCCAGACACCCACGCAGGTGCTGGCAAGGCCCGGGATCGGGTCCATCAAGAGACGTACACCATTGGAGAGGGTTTTTAGGCTCGCAACGCTCATGCTGTGGTGCCGATATGGGAGCGGATATAGGCTTTGACGGCAGCTACATCGGAAGGCATGTCGACCATGACTTCTTTCCGGTCGAGAAGATCGGCGCAATGGCGCGGCAGGCCGGGGGCTTGGCCCAAGATCGCCTCAACCGTTTCTGGGAATTTTGCCGGGTGAGCGGTCGCCAGCAAGACGCGGGCACCTTTGATCTCATCCTCACCAAAGCGGGCGCGCCAGCCCACAGCCGTGTGGGGGCACAAAACTTCACCGGTCTGCTCAAAACAATCGGCCAAGGCCCAGCGTGTTTCTTGGTCATCGACGCCAAACGCGTCAAAATGCTGCTTTAACATGGCGAGTGCGGGTGCAGGAATGTCAAACGAACCGCTTTGGCCGAACTGGTCATAAAGCTTCTTCAGAACCGCAGCATCGCGGCCAACGGCCTCAAAAATGATGCGCTCAAAATTACTAGCGACACTAATGTCCATCGCAGGGCTTAAGGTCGCAAGGCTTGCTTGAGACTTGGCATAGGTGCCGGTTTCAAAGGCTTGAGCGATCCCGTCATTCGCATTGGTCGCAATCATGATGCGGCCAATCGGTGCCCCGATCATCTTGGCGACATAGCCTGCCAAAGCATCGCCGAAATTGCCCGATGGCACGGTGAAGTTCACAGGGCCTGCGGCTGAAAGTGCGGCAGAGGCCACCACATAATAGACCGACTGCGCCATGATGCGCGCCCAATTGATCGAGTTTACGGGCGAGAGCGCGACTTCTTGCGCGAAAGCCTTGTCGGCAAACATCGCTTTCACAAGGGCTTGCGCCGTGTCGAAGTCACCGTCGATAGTGAGTGCGTGCACATTGTCGCCACCTGAGGCAGTCATGAAGCGGCGCTGAACATCTGACACACGCCCCTTGGGCATCAAGACGAACAGGTCCACGCGGTCGGTTTCTTTCAACGCTTCCACCGCTGCCCCGCCCGTATCGCCCGAGGTGGCGCACACGATGGCCAAGCGCGCATCGCGGCGTTCCAGCGCAAGGCTGTAAAGCCCGGCCAACAGCTGCATCGCAATGTCTTTGAAGGCCAAAGATGGCCCGTGGAACAATTCTAAAATATAGTCCCCCGGCCCAACTTGCTGCACCGGCGTGATGCCCGGATTGGCCCACTGGCCACCATAGGCTTCTTCGGTCAGGCCGATGGCTTCCTGCATGCTGAGGTCTTTGCCAGCAAACAAGGATAGGACCGCCGCTGCAGTGTCCGCATAGGGTGCGGTCGCCGCCGCGCGGATTTGCTCCGCACTCAAGCGCGGCCAGCTCTCAGGCACATAGAGGCCGCCGTCTGGCGCGAGGCCAGTCAGAAGGGCGTCAAGGAAGGAAACCGACGGGGACCCGCCACGGGTCGAAATATAGCGCATGATTTTGCTTTATCGTGTTGAAGTTTAGGAGGGGGAGCGACCAAAACGCAGACGGCCGGTACGAATATGCAGCCCCGTATAGACCCCGATGAGCGCGAAGCCAAATCCCCACCATGTTAAGGCATAGCCTAAGTGTCTTTCGGGGGGGATTTGATTCGCGCCTTTGCTGTCAGCCCATGGGTTGATTTGCGTCTGACCACTTGCCAGCGGGTCGACCAGATTGAGGGCGACATAATAAGCAGGTGAGCCACTGGTCAGTTTCAAACTGGCCCCCATGGCAGGCAAGTCCGGCCAATACCAATCCTTCAGGATGGGGTCATTATCGGGCGTGAAGCTGTTGGCTTTGGCCCCTTTACGCAACACACCGCGATAACTGATCTGACCAGCCAACGCTGGCACCTTGTCGGCATCGGCTTCGGCGACAAAGCCACGATCAACAAAAATCCAGCCATCTTCCAAAACGACAGGCGTGAAGATGCGATAGCCGCTGATGCCATCGCGTAGCGCGCGCACGTTGACGCTGCGCGGGTCAACCAAGCCTGTCAGCTCAACCGGGCGATACTCAGGCTGGGATGATTGCAAGGCAGCTGCAACGGAAACAGGTGCGGTAGCGGCACTAAGTGCGGGCGCACGCGATTTCTCAACATACTTGGCCCATTGCCAATCACCGAGCATATACAAAATGCCCAAGCAGATGAGCGACAGCACGGTCAAAACCGGCATGGGGCGAAAGCTGGCTTTAGCCTTAACCTCTGCTTTGGCTGGGTTTGCTTCCGGTGCAGCCTCTTGCGCAGGCTCTGCAGGAGGCTCGGGTACCATCTCAGGCGGGGCCGAGGTAGAGGCAGGGGTTTGCTTCCCACTGGCCTTGCCGCGCACTTTCAGACCGGCAGGAACCCAGCCTTCTGGGGTCTCAACTAGAGGCGGCTTAGTCATGGGGAATCTTTCGAGCCTGTCGGCCTTCGCCTGCCCGATAGCGCCATTGCATGGCAAACATCATTGCCTTGAAGGGACGCAACAAGCCGATGCAGACGGCGGCGGTGAACGGCAAAGCGATCAGAATTAAGAGCCAAATCGGCGGACGAAAGGCTAATTCAGCGATCAAAATGAAGGGCACGCAAATGGCACCCGCAACCAGAATAACAAAAACGGCAGGGCCATCACCGGCATCTTCGATCGAAAAATCGGCTTTGCAGGACGGGCAACTGGGCTTGATCGTCAACAAGCCGTCAAACAAGGGCGCCTGCCCGCAATTGGGACACAAGCTGAGCAGCCCTGCTTTCCATATACTTACCGCCATCGGCTTTTTGTCCAATCGATCTGGTCTGCCAATTTAGAGTTCGAACGCCCCCTTAGCACAAACGATGTGGCGCGCGGACAGGTTTTGCAGAAACAAGGGCTTGAAACGACAATGGGCGGGAGTTGCCTCCCGCCCACTCAATCAGTGATGTAGCGCTAGCTTACGAGAAGGCTACGTAGATAAAGGCAAACAAGAACAGCCATACCACGTCAACGAAGTGCCAATACCAAGCGGCAGCCTCAAAGCCAAAGTGCTTCTTTTCGGTGAAGTGGCCAGCCATGAGGCGGAACAAGCAGACCGCCAAGAAGATGGTGCCGATGATGACGTGAGCGCCGTGGAAGCCTGTCGCCATAAAGAAGGACGAACCATAGACGCCAACGGTTTCGCCACCGAAGCCGAAATATTTTTCATGCAAGGCATGCTCATATTCAAGAACCTGCAATCCCGTGAAGCCCAAGCCCAACAAAACCGTGATGATCAGGCCCAATTGCGCGCCCTTACGGTTGCCTTCTTGCAGCGCATGGTGCGCCCAAGTGACCGTCGTACCCGAAAGCAAAAGAACCAGAGTGTTCATGAGTGGCAGGTGGAACGCATCGAGGGTTTCCACCCCTTCTGGCGGCCAAGTTGCCCAAGCCGAAGCAACTTCGGGAATGGTAGAGAGCGTACGTTCATCCGCATACAAGCCGACTTCAAAGAACATCCAAAACCAAGCCACGAAGAACATGACTTCAGAAGCGATGAACAAGATCATGCCATAACGCAGGCCGATGCCGACGACAGGTGTATGATCGCCCTTATGGCTTTCCTTAATCACATCGCGCCACCAAGAGGCCATGCAAAAGAGGGTAAAGAGGAAGCCGCCGACCAAGATGATCGGGTCGCCCTTGCCCAAGAGCCAGTACCATTGCTGCGACGTTTTAAAGTCCGCAATCGTTTTGGCTTGAAGCGCAGGATCAAGGCCTTGGAAGCCAGAGTTGGCTTGCATGCCAGCCTCAACGGCTTTCCAGCCACCCGCTAATGCGGTTTTGGCTGCTTCTTCATTGGCGAAATAGCCTTGAATGACCGACATAGGATCATCAACAAAGCCCTTCATGAAGACAACGGCACCAATGGCCAGAATGAAGAGTGCCAGCGACGATACAACCGGCCAAGGGCTAGGATCGACGAGGTGGTAGTCATGTTTTACGGCGGCGTGACCCATGTTTTGGCCCTGTACTATGTCCCGACGCTGTAGGCGCGGGAATCCCGAAGTTCTGCTAGTCGTTTAGCGCGTTCTTGCCGAAAGAGGCAACCACAGAAAGCCGTTTTACTTCAGCTTCCTTCACTGTGTCGTCACCGTGGGTTTGGCCCCACCGGCTTGCGCTTGGGCAATCGCTTTATCGCCTGCTTCAAAAAACGTGTACGACAGGGTCACTTCGGTGACTTCGTCGACATTGCGGTCGGTAGCCAGCGAGGGATCGACGTAAAAGATCACCGGCAATTCCATGCTTTCGCCCGGCTGCAGCGTGCGATCTTGGAAGCAAAAGCACTCCAGCTTCTGAAAATAAGGCCCGACCTTGTGTGGTGTGACATTGTAGGTCGCCACCGCTGTGACGGGTCGGTTGGACTCATTTTTAACCGTATAAAAGGCCAAGCCATTTTCGCCGAGCTTTAGCGAAACGACGGGCTTCTCAGGCTTAAACGACCAAGGAAGGCCGGGGGCAACATTGGCGTCAAAGCGGACCTGAATGGTGCGGGTCAGGACTTGGCTGGCGGCCTCTGTGGCGACTTGCGTGGTGCCGCCATAGCCTGTGACTTGGCAAAACAGCTGATAAAGCGGCACAGCGGCATAGGCAGCACCCAGCATGGCCAGAGGCACCAAGCCTGCGATCAAGCCGAAACGTGCTGTCTTGGTCATTGCCATCGGATGCTCCTAAAACGGCTTGTTCAGGGCATGGCCCTGTAGACGGACCATGGTCACCAAAAACACAATCGCGACAAAGCCGAAGAGGCAAAGGGCTATAGCCAAACTGCGACGATTGCGGGCAGCGATCGGGTCGAGGGGCGCTTTATCGGTCATTATCTTCGCCTTGCAAACGTGTAAAATTGTCTCAGTCTCAGAACCCGCCTTCCCCTAAACTAAGGCCAAAACCTTAGCCGAACAGGGGCGAATGCAGGCCGAACCCATGTTCGACCAGCAATGCGGCAAATAGCGCCGTCAAGTAAAGTAACGAAAAGGCGAACAGGTCGCGCGCGGGGCGATTGTCGATCTGCTTATCAGAGTAAAGCGCGCGGCCTTCTTCCCGCCCGTCCGCGTCGCCAGCGCGAGAGCGGAAGACACGCCAAGCAAGCAAAAGGAAGACGAGGCCAGTCGAAACCGAGACCCACGCATAAATCTGACCACCTAGACCAGTCCAAACGGGCAAAACGCCGACGATCACCAGAGCGATTGAATAGAGGAAAATCTGTAAGCGGGTTGACGCTGGGCCCTTAGCCACTGGCATCATCGGCACATTGGCCGACGCATAATCGCCAGCTTTGTACAAAGCCAAAGCCCACGAATGTGGCGGGGTCCATAAGAAGATGATCCCAACCAACAGCCAAGCATCCAAAGGCATGTCGCCCGTCGCAGCGGCCCAAGCCACCAAAGGCGGCAAGGCCCCCGCTAGCCCGCCGATCACAATGTTCTGTGGGGTCGAGCGTTTGAGCCACATGGAATAAACCACGGCGTAGAAGAAGATGGTAAAGGCCAAGAGGCTTGCCGCCAGATAGTCTTTCGCAGTCAATGCCAGCAACAACACCGACAAAATGCTCATCACAATACCCATTGCCAAAGCTTCGTCCTTATGGACAAGCCCCGCCGGCACCGGGCGCATGCGGGTACGCTTCATCAGACCATCAATATCGGCATCGTACCACATATTGAGCGCGCCTGCCGCCCCTGCCCCCATGGCAATCGCAAAAATCGCAAGAGCGCCCAAAATCGGATTGTGATCACCCGGCGCACAGAGATAGCCAACCACAGCCGTGAAAATCACCAAGGACATCACGCGCGGCTTCATCAGGTCGAGATAATCCTTCCAATCGGCGATACGCCGCTTGGGTTGGACGTCACCGGGATTTTGGCCCGGCAGATTTTGAGCGGGGATTTCGGTCATGATGACTTTCTACGAAACACGCCCCCGAAGTGGACCTTCGGGAGCGTGTAAAGTCCGGTTAAGTACCGAGGTTAAGATCAGTGATGATCTTTGGCCTCAATCTTTGGAAGTTCCGAGAACTGGTGGAACGGAGGAGGCGACGACAAGGTCCACTCCAACGTGGTGGCCGCAGGACCCCACGGGTTTGCACCCGCAGGACGACGACGCAGGACGAACATGTCCAACAGCATGATGAAGAAGATCCCCATACCCGCAATTGTGATGAAGTAGCCGTAAGACGAGATCAAGTTGAAGAAGGCAAACGCTTCTGGATAGTCCACATAGCGGCGTGGCATCCCCTGCAGACCCAAGAAATGCTGCGGGAAGAAGATCAGGTTCACGCCCACAAACATCACCCAGAAGTGCAGATTACCCAGCACTTCGGAATATTTGAGACCACTCATCTTCGGGATCCAGTAGTAGAAGCCCGCAAAGATCGCAAACACCGCACCCAAGGACAGCACGTAATGGAAATGTGCCACCACATAATAGGTGTCGTGTAGAACGGTATCGACACCCGCGTTGGCCAGCACAACCCCGGTCACACCACCGACGGTGAACAGGAAGATGAAGCCGATCGCCCAAAGCATCGGGGTCTTGAAGTCGATCGAGCCGCCCCACATGGTGGCAATCCACGAGAAGATCTTAATGCCAGTTGGCACCGCGATAATCATGGTTGCAGCCACGAAATAGGCTTTCAAATCAACGTCCATACCAACCGTATACATGTGGTGTGCCCACACGATGAAGCCGATGAAGCCGATAGCCACCATGGCGTAAGCCATTGCAAGATAGCCGAACACAGGCTTGTTCGAGAAGGTCGAGACGACGTGGCTGATGATGCCAAATCCTGGCAAAATCAAAATGTACACTTCTGGGTGACCGAAGAACCAGAACAAGTGCTGGTACATGATTGGGTCGCCGCCTTGGGCAGGATCAAAGAAGCCCGTGCCAAAGTTACGGTCGGTCAACAACATGGTGATGGCACCAGCCAGAACAGGCAAGGACAACAACAGCAACCAAACGGTCACCAGAACCGACCACACGAATAGCGGCATCTTGTGCAAGGTCATGCCAGGAGCGCGCATATTGAAGATGGTGGTGATGAAATTAATTGCGCCCAAGATCGAGCTGATACCTGCGATGTGGAGCGACAGGATCAACAAGTCCATCGACGGACCATTATGGCCCGAGGTCGACAGTGGCGGATAGAGCACCCAACCACCGCCAAAGCCAGGGTCTGCACCTTGACCGGGGACGACCATGGAAAGTGCGCCCAGAGCAAAGGAGAATGGCAAGAGCCAGAAGGAGATGTTGTTCATGCGTGGGAAGGCCATGTCTGGCGCGCCAATTTGCAAAGGCACGAACCAGTTGCCAAAGCCACCAATCATCGCAGGCATAACCATGAAGAAGATCATGATCAGGCCGTGCATGGTGACAACCACGTTGTAATTATGGGCATTGCCCCAAGGGCCTTGCGCAGTTGGGTCGCCAGTGACACCAAAATATTGCAGGCCGGGTTCCATCAATTCCATCCGGATCATGCCGGACAGCGCGCCACCAAAAATCCCCGCGAAAATCGCGAAGACCAGATACATGGTGCCAATGTCTTTGTGGTTGGTCGACAAAAGCCAACGCATGGGATTGAAGACCGATGGGCGGTCGCTCAAATCCGCCATCGCGGGGGCTTCAAGATGAGCAGCAGTGCTTGCCATGTTCAATATGTCCCTGAGATTTAATTGGCTTGGGCCGAAGCGGCCGTGGAGGTTTGGGTAGCAGCAAATTGGGCCGCTGCGGGATTGGTCGAGCCAGCATCAGCCGACTTCTGCGAGGCAATCCACGCATCAAACTCAGCTTGTGGCACCGCTTTGATTTCGACCGGCATGTAAGCATGCTTCACGCCGCAGATTTCCGAGCACTGGCCATAATACAGGCCAGGCTTGTCAACACGGAACCAAGCTTCGTTCAAACGACCTGGCACAGCGTCCATCTTCACGCCGAAGGATGGCATGGCCCAAGAGTGGATCACGTCAGAGGCCGTGATCTGCACACGAACTACCTTACCAACCGGGACGACGACAGCATTGTCGGTGCCCAAAAGATATGGCTTGGCAGCGGCTTTCGCCTCGTCCTGCGGCAACATGTTGGAGTCAAAGCCTACGCCTTCTGCATCGGCATACTCATAGCTCCAATACCATTGGTGGCCGGTGACCTTCAGGGTCATGTCGTATTTGGCAGGCGTTTGATCTTCTTTATACAACAATGGGAACGAGAAGGCCGAAATACCAACCAAGATCAAAACGGGGATCAAGGTCCACACAATTTCGATTGTGGTGTTGTGGGTGAACTTCGCAGGTACTGGGTTGGCCTGCTTGTTGAAGCGGATAACGCAGTAAGCCAACAGACCTGCCACAAACAGCGAGATCACGACGATGATCGGCAACAGGATCACATCATGAAAGAAGGTGATGTCCCGTGCGACTTCCGTCACTGGAGCCTGAAGTGCATAGCCTTTATCAACGGGCTGATCTGCCCAAGCAAACCCAGCGGCCGATGCCGCAGTGATCAATCCAGCCAATCCTGCCGATTGCCAACGACGCATATGATGCTCCCCTTAACCACATCAAACCCATGACGTGGCCTCATCGAACCGAAATAGCTCTCTGAGACCATTTGTCACGTGCGTCGATGTGTACAAATTGTCGCAGGGCAACAAAGAGTCGCCCCAGCCAAACAAGGCCATAACACGCCTAGGCAGCACGGGGAAAGTGGGGCGACACATTGGAAACACCATGCTTTTCAGTAATCCCGGACGTGTGCCTGCCCGCTGACACGCCTTTCCCTAAGGTTCACCTGACCGGCACCATCTCGGAAATTAGGCAATTTGGGCCGAAGGCATAGGATTTCGCTTAAAATCAATGGCGCGCGTGTCATTATAGCTGGCTGTATCCCTCATTTGCATTGCCGCCAACACTGCGTAAGTCTGCCTATGTGTTGGAAGGAATACCCATGACTGAGCAGATGACCGAACAAACCCTCGCCTCCCTTTCCGAATTGGCCTTGGCGGCAGGCTCTGAAACGGTACTCAAAGAGGCTCTTTATCATGCCGATGATGGGGAGTTGTTCTTAGAGCGCGCTCGTGGCGAAAGCTTTGTCTGGGATGATGGGCGTTTAAAATCAGCATCTTATGATTCTGATGAGGGTTTTGGTCTGCGCGTGGTTGCTGGTGAAGCCGCAGGCTATGCCCATGCCAATGAGCTGTCACAAGCCTCGCTAAAGCGCGCTTCTGCTGCTGCCAGCATCGCCAAGCGCGGCCATTCTGGCACTTTGGCAGAAGCCCCTGCCCGCACCAATGCGAAGCTCTATAGCGACAGCGACCCACTTGCCGCACCCAGCTTTGAAGCCAAAATTGCGACCTTGGGCGAGATTGACGCTTATGTGCGGGCTAAAGACTCACGGGTTGTTCAAGTTTCCGTGTCGCTGGCAGCATCGCGCAAAGAAATCGCGATTGTGCGCCTTGATGGTGATGTATGCACCGATACCCGGCCATTGGTGCGGGTCAATGTCTCGGTAACGGCCGAAAAAGATGGTCGCCGTGAAAGTGGCTCCGCAGGCGCTGGTGGCCGGGCCGATTATGCGCAATGGATCGAAGAAGGTCATCTTAAGGCCCTCGCCGATGAAGCCTTGCGCGTCGCGTTGGTCAATCTGGAGGCTATCGCTGCCCCAGCAGGGGAAATGGATGTGGTTTTGGGGCCCGGCTGGCCCGGCATTTTGCTGCATGAAGCCGTTGGTCATGGCCTTGAAGGCGACTTTAACCGGAAAGGCACCTCGGCCTTTGCCGGGATGATCGGCCAGCGTGTAGCCTCGCCCGGCGTCACCGTTGTTGATGATGGTACTTTGGCCAATCGCCGCGGTTCTTTGACCATTGATGATGAAGGCACACCGACCCAACGCACCGTTTTGATCGAGGACGGCATTCTGGTCGGCTATCTACAAGACCGGATGAATGCGCGTCTCATGGGCGTTGCCCCAACCGGCAATGGCCGCCGCGAAAGCTATGCCCACAGCCCCATGCCCCGCATGACCAATACGACAATGGAATCAGGCTCGATGGACCCTGCTGAAATTGTCGCCAGCCTGAAGCGCGGCATCTATGCCACCCATTTCGGCGGTGGCTCGGTCGACATTACGTCGGGCAAATTCGTGTTCCAATGCACAGAGGCTTATCTGGTTGAGAATGGGAAGATCATCGCGCCCGTCAAAGGTGCCAGCCTGATTGGCGACGGCCCGACCTCGCTCACCAAAATCTCAATGATTGGCAATGATGCGGCGTTGGACAATGGGATCGGCACCTGCGGCAAAGCCGGACAGTCTGTCCCCGTCGGCGTCGGCCAACCCACTTTACGCATTGGCGGCTTGACGGTCGGCGGCGCGGGGTAAGGTTTGGGTTGATTTGTGTACACAAAACGTGTAGACATGTGCCCAGACATACAATTTCTGTAACCCGTCAGGCAATGGCCAAGCGGATGGGCCAGCGTAACCCATTGTGCGGCCACACTAAGGTCCCTTCGTTATCTTGGCGAAGAGACTGGCTTTCACGGTTACGCATATGGAATTTGAATGGGATGATGAGAAGAATAACGCGAATATCCTGAAGCACGGCGTGGACTTTGAAGATGCCATGTTGATCTTTGAGACTTTTGTCCTGTCAGCGGAGGATCGCAGACACGATTATGGTGAGCGACGCTTTCGCTCGATTGGCGTCGTTGAGGATGATTGTTTTGTCGTCGTTCATACCCAAAGAGGGAGCTCGGTGGGCCTGTTCAGCGCTTGGAAAGGTGGAACAGATGAGCGTGAACTCTATCGTGCGCATGTCTCTCGAAGAAGCGCGAGCCAAGCGTGATCGCGGCGAGACCCGCACGCGCAAAGATGCCCCAATTGGCCCCTCCTTGGGTCCTGACTTCTGGGCAGATGCCGTCCTCGTAGAACCTCAAAGCCGCAAATCCGTCCATTTGCGCTTGCAAGCGGAGGTCTACGACTTCTTCGTCGCGCAAAGTGGTGGCAAGGGTCATATCAAGAAAATGCAGCAAGTCCTCAAAGCTTATGTGGATGCGCATAAGTAAGGGGCCATTTGCGCAAAGTTCTGCCTGTGTCATCACCCCGTCGTGCCATGGCCTTAAGGCGGTTTTGCCCGTAAACTAATGGGGCTTTCACTTTGAGGAGAAGCCAGATGTCGTTTAATGTTCAAGAATTAATTACCAAAGTCGGCGGTGCCGACTTCCTCAAAACCCTCGGCGACAAAGTCGGCCTTGAAGCTGAGCGCGCGCAAACCCTGGCTGCTGACCTCTTGGCCCATGCCAAGGAAAGCGGTGGGGACATCATGGGTTCGGCCCAGATCATCGCAGAAAAAACCGGCCTGCCGCTCGAGCAAGTGCAAGGCGTGGCCGCAGGCCTGTCGACAAGCATCGGCGCTAAAGCGGCTGAATTCACAGGCGCTGCTGAAGCCTTCGTCGGCGACATGTTGGGCAAGCTGAAAGACACCCCGCTGTCGGGCATGGTCGCCAGCCTCGACAAGGACGGCGACGGCAATCCTGTCAACGACCTGACCGATATGGCCAAGAATGCTTTGGGCGGCCTGTTCGGCTCCAAGAAATAGTCTAGACAGGTGGGCGCGGCAGGTCTCTGTCGCGCCCGCTTGACCCTCCAGCCAAAACCCCGAAATTGGTCTAGGACTTTCACTAGATCGGCGAAATGGCTAGGACCCTGCCCTCATGACCCAGTTTGAAACCGACATTTTGCCGACTCTTATCAAAACGGGCATGGAAACCGCCGTTAATCTTGGCTTGAAGGCGCTCGGCGCGATCGCTCTATGGTTTATCGGTCGCTGGGTGATTGGCCTGATCGGTCGGGCCATATCGCGCGCCCTCCTCCACAATACGATGGACCGCACGATCAAGACGTGGATCGGCTCCATCGTCACCATCGGCCTCAATATCTTTTTGGTCATCGCCATCCTCAATGTCTTTGGCATTGAGACGACGAGCTTGGCAGCACTGGTGGCGGCGGCTGGTCTGGCGGTTGGGGCGGCTTGGTCGGGCCTGTTGTCTAACTTTGCGGCAGGTGTGTTCTTGATCCTGTTTAAGCCGTTCAAAGTCGGCGACTTCATCACAGCGGCAGGCGTGACTGGCACCGTCACCGAAATCGGCATGTTTGCCACCGCGATCAACACGCTGGAAAATGTGCGCACCATCATTGGCAATAATGCGGTCTCCACCGCTATCATTCAAAACTATTCGGCCAATCCCTATCGGGCGGTGGACTTGCGGGTGCAGTTGGCTGCCAGCGTCAGCCCGGATGAAGCCATGGCGATGCTGCTCAAGGCCGTATCCGCCATTCCCAATGTCATCGCAGACCCCGCCCCTGTAATTGAGATCATTGAGTTTACCGAGTCTGGGCCCAAGCTTTTGGTCCGCCCCTTCTGCCATAATGACCATTATTGGCAGGTGGTGTATGATACCCACAAAGCCATTGCCGCGACCTTTGGCGATGCTGGCTTCCCGCAGCCTTCGGTCGCGCGTGCGGTCAAAAACGTCTGACTTGAACGAGAGGAGCATTCCATGGCCCAGCCCCCGCTTTCCTTTGAACCGACCATGGTGTGTGAGGATCTAACGGCGCGGCAAATATATGCCCGCGTTAAAGCCAATCCCAACCGCGCCAAGTTTGGCATTGGCACGAAGCTCGCCATCGTCAATATCGACTTTCAACAGGCCTATACGCGGCCGGACCTGTTCCCCAACACCTCTTACGTGACCGATCCGTGCCAGATCGAACACACCAATCGCATCAGCGCTTTGGCACGGGCCGCTGGTATGCCCGTCATCTGGACCCGGGTGGCCTATAAGCCTGACGCAGGTGATGCAGGCGTTTGGGGCACACGCACCAACACGCCCGACAGCTTGCAAAACATCAAATATGACAGCGACCGCCACCAGTTCGATCCCCGGTGCGAGATCGATCATTCGGTTGACCTAACCTATAACAAGCGCATGCCATCGGCCTTTTTTGAGACCCAGCTCGCGAGCTATCTGGTCTGGCACAAGGTCGACACCCTCGTTATCACCGGTGGCTCAACATCGGGCTGCGTGCGCGCCACCGCCGTGGACGGCCTCAGCCACGGCTATCGCACCATCGTGCCAGAAGAATGCGTCGCCGATAAGCACGAAAGCTATCACTTCGCCAATTTGACGGACTTGTTGTTGAAATATGCCGATGTGGTGGGCGTGGCGGAGATTGATGCCTGGTTTGCTGGGCGCGCGCGCTAATAGGACCGCGCAGCACGAGCTGCGCATGTGACCGCGTACCGATGCGCAGCTCGTGCTGCGCGGTCCATGGCCATCTCCTGCCTAATCACCCCTCACCTAATCGCCTCATCCAACAATAGCGCGCGGGCATAGCGGACCGGCGGTGAGCCAAAGCCCAATATCCCATCATGATAGGCTTTCAGCTTGAACGCTGCGCCTTGTTTGGCTTTGGCCGCCGCGCGGGCTTCCATATGTTCGGCGAAGCCAACGAAATAGGTGGAAAGCTGGGTAACGGATAGTTGGGCACGACGCCATTTACCGGCGGCTTCGCGTTCTTCTTGGAATGCGGTTTCGGTCAAGAAAGTCATGACTTGGGCTTCACTCCAGCCGTCGACATGTATGCCTTGGTCGATAATGGCATTGGTGATGGTGCGCAGGAGCACCTTCAATTGGGTCAAGCGATAAAGGGGATCATCGGCCATAAAGCCTTCTTCGACCATCACCGTCTCAGCATAAACCGCCCAGCCCTCGACAAAGCTGCCCGAGCTTAGGACGGCGCGCAGGATCGAGGGGTAGGAATTGGCGTGGAAAATCTGGACATAATGGCCGGGCATGGCTTCATGGACGGCAATGTCTTGAATGCCGCGGCGATTATATTCGCGGGTGAAGGAGATCGCTTGTTCTTCCGTCCAATCATCTGGAATGGGCGAGACGGCATAGAAGGTATCCAAGTGCTTTTCTAGCGGCCCCGGGCTGTCGCAATAGGCAACCGAAAAGCCGCGCTGGAACTCTGGCATCAAGATGATGCGGACAGGGCCGTTGGGTAGGGTGATCAAATCCTTTTGCGCCACAAATTTGCGGGCGATTTCGGTTGCCTCTGTCGACACTTCCACCAATTTATCCCGCGCGGGCCGATCCGCTGCAGCCAGATCAAGGGCGGCGCGAATGGCCTTTTGCTGTTCTGCCGGTGTTGGCGCAGCCGGTAACGGCGGGACATCGGCCCGGCCCGACAAGGCTTTGACGGAAACTGCATACATATCGGCCCGCACATCGCGCACCGCTTTTTCTGCGCGGCGGCGAATCTCTTGCCGTGAAAGAGGCGATAGGAGGGTGTAGGTCAATTGCTTGTCGAACCGGGCAGCGCCGGCGCGGAAGTCTGCCTTCGCTGCGGGCACCAAAGTCTGATCGATCCAGCTTTGGTGCGCATCAACGGCAGCCCAGAACGCCGCGATCACATTTAAAAGCGCATCGCGGTCGGGTTGGGTTAAGGCGTCCATTGCGGGGACAACCATTTCTGTGATGATGGACTTCAGGCCCTGATTCTGCGCGGCATAGGTCACGGCATGCGGGGTAGGCACGCGCGCGGGCACGAGGTTTGCGCGCGCGGTGGCCAGAAAGTCAGGAAGGAGCTTGAGACGCGCGGTCACATTGTTTAACCGCTGGGCCAAGGGCGCAAAATCGCGGGCCATTAAAGTGTAGAGTGCGCTACCTGCCGCATCTTGCCACAGCAAGGGGTTCCACGCCCAATCTTCTAGTGTTTCGGTCGTCCAGATTTGCGACTCAAGTGCGTTGACCAGCATCGCCCGGTCTACCTGATTGGCGCGCGAAAGGGTGCTAGGTGCGAGCGCATTCAGACGCGTTAGAATGGACTTAGCAAAGTTCAGCGAGGCGGCGCGGCCTGCAGGCGTATAATCATTCAATAAATGGTCGAACCGGTGATCGCCGGTCCAAGTCGCCGAAACAGGGCTCAAGCGCATCGACTGGTCGAGCCAGTCTGCCGCGATCTCCGCAAAACTGGCATCCGGGCCCGTTTGTCCTTTGGCCCATAAGACGCTGGGTAGGAACGGCACCGCCGCACTTGCCCCCAAAGCCCCTAAAACCGTACGGCGCGAATTCTGACTTGATTGGGGCATGCTTTAGTCTCCCAGCTTGCTGTTAGGTGAGCACTATAGGGCCGGGTTGGATCGGCTGTCATCCCCACAAAAGTGGGCGCAAATAGCCTAAAGCGCATCAGTTGGGGCGCGCACAGCTACCCCAAAGGGAACAAAGTGCTTAGTGTTTTGGGTGATAATCGTCAGATCATAGACTTTGGCGATACCTGCAATCGCTGCATCCGCCATGCCCGAATTATGCCCAGACGCTGTGGCCCTTGCCTCAAGTTGTCCGCCAATAGCCGCTGCTGCCGCGTCGATCGTGAGAATCCGGTCTTCATAATTGGCCACAAGACCCAAGAGCCAGCGCCTGAGTTCGGCGGCCTTTACGTCTGCTCCCTTTTGTTCAAGCAGCGCTATTCCTTTCTCGATCTCGTGGATCGTCACCACGGACAGAAAGAGCTTGCCATCGGCGTCCATCTGGTCGAGCCAAGCTAAGACCTGAGGCGATGCATTCCGCCGCGACGGTGAAAGCATAGAAATGATATTTGTATCAAGCAGATAACCGCTCAAAGGACCACATCTCGCGATGGGCTGGGGTTTCTGTCAGGAAGATCGACCGGCATTGCCTGCAGATAGGCAATCAAGCCAGAACGCTTACGTTCCAATGCCTTACGGGCAATTTCACCTGCCTCAATGGAGACTAGCGTGGCAACAGGCTTGCCGTGGCGGGTAATGGTCACGAAGTCGCCTTTCATGGCATCGTCGACTAAACTCGAAAAACCTGCCTTGGCATCTTTAAGATTGATCGTCTGCATCACCGGCTCACAAAAGTAGTCACATGTAACCACAATACTTGATTTCCGTCGGTTTGCAAGTTTAGTCGACCTATGGAACTAGCACGTTAATCAGAGCCCCCTTGCCTTCACCCAATAGGTCGCGCAAACTTTGCCTATGCAGGCTGACCCAAATCTCTATGACGACTGGCCCTATCTCAACCGGCCGAAAATCATCTGGCCCGAGCAGAAGAAGCTCGCTTTCTGGATCGCGCCCAATATCGAATATTATGAGTTCATGCCACCGGTGAATCCAAAACGACCTGGCTGGCCGAAGCCGTCTCCAGACGTTGTCGGCTATTCCCAGCGCGACTGGGGGAATCGGGTCGGCCATCAACGACTGATGGAGATGCTAGACCGGCATGAGTTGCGCGGCTCCATCTCGCTCAATGTCGCCATGTGCCAGCATTGCCCGGAGATCATCGAAGCCTGCGTGGAACGTAAATGGGAGTTTTTCTCCCACGGCATTTATAACACGCGTTATTCCTATGAGATGGACGAAGCCCAAGAGCGGGCCGTGTTGGAGGATTCCATCGCGACGGTTCAGGCAGCCACTGGCCAGCGCATTCGTGGCTATCTGGCCCCTGCCCTGACCCATACAGAACGCACACTCGACCTCATCGCTGAATATGACTTCTGGTATACGTGTGATCTCTTCCAAGATGATCAGCCCCAGCCAATCAAAACCAAGACGGGCAAGCTGATGAGCATGCCTTATTCGCTCGAGGTCAATGACGTTATCACCTATGGCGCGCTGGCAATGAGTGCAGAGCGCTATACAGATGTATTGATGCGCCATTTCGACCAATTGCTAGAAGAAGGCGGCGAGAGTGGGACGGTTATGTGCATCCCGCTCCATGCCTATCTGGTCAGCCAAAGCCATCGGATCAAAGCGTTTGAGCGGGCGTTGAGCTATATCACCTCGCACAAGGATGAGGTGTGGTTTACCACCGCCGTTGAAATTGCGGGTCACTACCGCGAACATTGTTGGGACCAAACCTTGGCCGATGTTGCTGCCCGAGGGCTCGCGACTGGCGGGACCGGATTTTCCTGATGCAAATTAAGGCGCTTACAGAGGCCTTAGACCCGCGCCAGTTGGAAGATTTGTGTGCGCTTTTAATCGATGCATTTGAGGGTGGCGCGTCTTTGGGATTTCTCAAGCCATCAGAATATGAGCGCGCGCAGGCCTATTGGGAAGGCGTGTCCAAAGCGGTTCAGGCTGGTGACAGGGCCTTATTGGTGGCTGAGATCGAAGGGGCGATCTTGGGCACCGTCCAAGTCGTTCTGGATATGCCGCAGAACCAACCCCATCGTGGCGAAATCTCCAAAATGATTGTCCACACGAAAGTCCGCCAATTGGGCCTTGGGATGCGGCTGCTAGGCGCGGCGGAAGAACGGGCCCAGTTAGCCGGGAAATCGCTATTGGTGCTCGACACCCAAACAGGTTCTGCTGCTGAACACCTCTACCGGAAAGCCAGCTATAGCCCGCTGCCACCTTTGCCGGATTATGCGCTGACACCTGACGGCGTGCTCGCCCCCACGACGATTTTTTGGAAGCGGATTTAGCCCCTCCTTGAACCTTACAAGCATTTAACTGGCTCGTCACAATGGGCTCTGGCAGGACAGTCGCGGGACGACTTTCATCTGGGGCAATCATTATGAACTTCAAATTGGGTGCGGCAGCAGCGCTGGTGCTGGCGAGCGCTTTGGGCGGCTGTGTGAGCATTAATGTCAATGAGGCCGACGAAAAGGTGGATGTGGCCCCCATGCCATCGGCCCTCATCGGTACTTGGGATGTCTTGCTCTATAGCGACCCGAATACAGAGCCCAGCAAGACTGAATTCGTGGTCACCGAGGTTACCGCAGGCACCTTCAAAGGTACTTTCTACGGCAGCGAGATCCTAAATGGCCGCTATACGATTAAGGGCAATGAGATCGTGTTTGCGGGCCGTACTGCCGATCTTTCCGGTGCCTATTGGCACTCTGGACGGCTGCGCGCCAATTCGGTCATTCAAGGCCAAACCTTGTCCGACGGCAGAAACTTCTTGATGGCTTGGACGGCGCGCCGGAAGCGTTGAGGAAAAGCCCGACTACCGCACGACTTTCAACAATTTGCGTTCTAGCACGTCCAAAGTCGCGGCCAGTTCATGGCCACGTTTCAACACTTGGCCAGCGGAGCCTATCACGCTCCATTGGCCTTGCTTGGATGCCAAGGCAGGGCGTTTTTCAATGCGATAGAGCGGGTTTTCGCTAGCGCGGCGGAAGATGGAAAAGGTGACGGCATCAGGGCCATCATCAATGGCATAGTCGCGCCATTCGCCCGCCATTTGCCCGCGTCCATAAAGGTTGAGGATCACATCAAATTCGCGCCGCTCAAACCAAATTTTTGGCGCGCGACGCGGTAATGACTGGGCGGATGTATCAAAGCTCATGGCCTAATCTAGGCCCGGTTTGAAGCGGCTGACAAGTGGTTGCAACAAGTTAGAATATAGGCGATTTGAAGTATACGCGCAACTTTGATCCATGCGGATCAAAACGCGCTCTTTTAGACCGCCACCAGCCCCTGCGGCTTAGGCCCATAAGCGGTTTCCCAACTGGTGGCCTTCGTGACAAGGAAGGTCTTGGATTTCACAGTGTCCAATTCCATGAAATCGCCGCGCACGCGCTCTGGCGTGATGCTGACCAAGGTATAGCCGCGCTTGGTCTCGTCATGCCAATCCACTTCTGGATTGGCGCGGGTGATAAGCTCGTTTAGAGCTGCCCCTTCCAAACCAAAGTTTGCGAAGGTATCGGCGATGCTGGGGCTGGTCACTGACGTGCCGCCAAACTCAACGCCGCGTACTTCGCCCCCGGCATCCTTCAACGTGTTGGCCCATGCCGCATGTGTATCGCCCGTGCAAACGATGAGGCGTGCGCCAGCTGCTTTGGCAGATGCATAGAGTCGTTCGCGGGCTGCTGGATAGCCGTCCCACGCGTCCAAATTGAACGGCACATTGAATTGCGATAGTTCAAAGAAGGCCTTGGTCTGAGGGCGGGCTTTTGCAACGGCCTCAAGCACGGTCGGCGGCAGGCCTGCATTGAAATTGGGTGCAGTTACGCGGCCCATAATGACTTGATTGCCTAGCACTTGCCACTTCTTGCCAGCCTTCACCGACTTGGTTAGCGCCTCTGCCAACCAAGCTTGCTGGCTTTCACCCAACATCTCGCGGCTTGGGTCATTCAGCTTTTTCTCTTTAAAGCCTGCAATATCTGGCAGAGCCATCACGCCTTGCGGCAAATTGCGGGGGTCGAGCGCTGACAGGCGCGCAGGATCCGTAATTTTCACGGGCTTGCCGGACGTCACATCAAACAGGCCGGGTTCAAGGTCGGTTGCATAATCCAGCTGGAAGGTGCGGGCGAGAACGCGGGTTTCCAACATGACGATGGTGGCCAAGTCGCCCCACTCAAACGTACGGTTGATCGCCTCAAACGACTTGCCCGGAGCAGGATTGCGCAAGGGCATCCACTCATAATAGGCCTGAAGGGCGGCAGCCTTGCGCAGGTTCCAAGGTCCTTCTGTCGACGGATTATGATTCTCCGCGCCATCCTTATAAGCGTCATTGGACGTCTCATGATCGTCCCACGTCACAAGCCAAGGCGCACAAGCATGTGCGGCTTGAAGGTCAGGATCAGTGCGATACTGGGCATAGCGCAAGCGATAGTCCGACAGCGTGGTGATTTCTTTTGGCGGCTCTGGGACGCGACCAACAGTCTTGCCCCATTCGGTGGCATATTCGCCGGGGCCATACTCATAGATATAATCGCCAACGTGGAGAACCAAATCGACATCGCCGCGACGGGCAATGGCTTGATAGGCATTGAACCAGCCCGCTGGGAAGTTGGAGCACGAAACCAGCGCGATATTCAACCGCTCACCACCTTTTGCCGGTGCTGTCTGGGTACGGCCAATGGTCGAGGCTTCGGTGCCAACTGAGAAGCCGTAATAATAAATGGTGCCGGGCTTTAGGCCTGTGACGTCCACTTTCACCGTATGATCGCGGCTTGGGCCGGTCTTCACACTGCCGCGCTTGATAACATTTGTCAGCGCAGAGTCGGTTGCCACTTTCCAGGTAACGGTGACGTCACTCCCGGCAATGCGCGGGCTGACGCGAGTCCAGATAATCACTTGGGTGGTTAGCGGGTCGCCGCTGGCAACACCATGGGCGAAGAGTGCTTGTTCAGCTGCGGCCGCTGACGCGGTACACGCAGCGGCGACAAATGCGCCCGATGTTAGGGCAGCTCGACGGGTCAGGGCCATAGTAACCTCCAATGACCGCTTCCATGCACTTGCTTTGTTCATTTGCCAACACCCCGGTTGCGATGCTCCGGGGCGATAAAGCGATTTGGCGACAGTCCCGTGTCCGTACCATGACGATCACGCGACGATTTCAGGTTAATTGGGCCGAAAATGCCCTAAACTAAGCTTTTGAGTCATAATCTGTTAACGGATTGGACGCCAACGGGGCTCCGTCAGCGTCCAGATCCAAATCGATTAGACGAACTCAAGCACTTTCACATAGCGCACTTGTGGCAAGGCTTTCAGCTCTGTCTGCAAAGCCGCTGGCACGGCCTGGTCGATACCCACAAGCGCAATCGCATCTTCACCTTCGGCGACACGGCCTAGGTTAAAGGTCGCGATATTGATACCAGCAGCGCCGAGCATCGTGCCCAAGGCACCGATAAAGCCTGGGGTGTCAGAATTATTGACGAACAGCATCCGTGAATGGAACGCGGCTTCGAACGCCATGCCTTTGACTTCGGTGATGCGCGGCTGCCCCCCAATCACGGCACCCGCAACTGTGCGCCACTTGCCGCCAGTTTGCACCTTGACGCGGATCAGGCTGTCATAGGTTGGCGAGAGGTCGCGCTTAGATTCGCTGAACGGCGTACCACGATCCTTCAGGATCGTCGGTGCACTGACCATATTGATGTCGGCTAAGAGCGGCTTCAAGATTCCAGCCAGCAAAGAAGCGGTCAATGGCTTGATATTGAGGCCCGTGACCTCGCCCTCGTATTCCACTTCAATGGCTTCCAGACCGTCATCGACGATCTGACCGGCAAAGGCACCGAGCTTTTCGCACAAGGTGATAAAGGGCTTCAGCTTTGGCGCTTCTTCGGCGGTGACCGAGGCGGTGTTGAGCGCGTTCGTGACTGCCCCCGTCAACACATAGTCGGCAATCTGTTCTGCAACCTGCAGGGCAACATTTTCCTGCGCTTCGGTGGTGGAGGCACCCAAATGCGGGGTGGCGGTGAAGTTCGGGCAGCCGAACAAAACATTGCTCGTCGCAGGCTCTTCAGCGAACACGTCAAAGGCTGCGGCACCAACCCGGCCGGTCTTTAAATGCTCGGCCAAGGCTGCCTCGTCGACCAAGCCACCGCGGGCACAATTGACGATGATGACGCCCTTTTTGGTTTTGGCGAGGTTTTCAGCCGATAGGACATTGCGGGTTGTTGGCGTCAAAGGCACGTGCATGGTGATCGCGTCGGCACGGGCCAGAAGCTCGTCCAATTCCACCTTTTCCACACCGATTTCAACTGCACGCTCATGGCTGAGGAATGGGTCATAGGCGACGACTTTCATCTTCAAGCCCAAGGCGCGGTCAGCCACGATGGAACCGATATTGCCACAGCCAATCACGCCAAAGGTCTTGGCATAGAGCTCTACCCCATTGAAACGGTTCTTTTCCCACTTCCCGGCTTGGGTCGAAGCATCCGCCGCACCAATCTGGCGGGAAGCGGCAAACAACATAGCAATGGCATGTTCTGCTGTGGTGATCGCATTGCCAAAAGGCGTGTTCATGACGATGACGCCGCGCGCGGTCGCGGCTGGAATATCGACATTGTCGACCCCAATGCCAGCCCGACCAATCACTTTCAGCTTGGTGGCCGCCGCCAAAACGTCAGCATCGACTTTGGTGGCCGAGCGGATGGCCAAGCCATCATAATCGCCAATGCAAGCAATCAGCTCATCCTTGGTCATGCCTGGCTTATAATCAACAGCGACATTACGGTTCTTGAAAATATCAATGGCGGCTTGGCTGATCTTATCAGAGATCAAAACGCGTGGTTCGGTCATGGGTTTGGTCCTTTTTCGTAAGTTTGGCGGGTGAGCGCATGAATTAGAACGTCCTCGTCCCAAATCTCGCGCTCTTCAATGAATTGAAATCCAAGTCGACGGTAGAAACGAATAGCGCCTTCGTTCTCAATTTGCGGGTCAATTAGGATTGTGTGGATGGCGGGATCGGCAAACAAGACCGCAATTGCCTGACGCATCATCTCGCGCCCATAGCCTTTATTGAGGTCTTCCACTTCGCCGATCCAAATATCGATTGATGCATGGCCAGCCGGACGTTCCAAATGTTCCCAATAGCCTGACTCATGAAGGCTGAGGTCAAGTAACTGGATGAAACCCAATGGACGTCCGTCTAGCTCCGCAATGACTTGTCTTCTGCCTGGCGAAGGCGCACCCAGTTGTTCCTCCCAATTCCAACCTTCTTCCGGATCAGGAGGCGTATGCTCATAGCTATCCCAGCGCTTCAACAACGCGAGGTCAGCTTTGGTCGCTTCACGCAATAGGATGGACATGACGCTTAAGCTTAAAGCTCAGCCACCAGCGTCTCAAACGCCCAGTCGAGCCAAGGGGTCAAGGCGATCACATCGTCTGTATCGATGGTCGCCCCGCACCAGAGGCGCAGGCCCGGAGGGGCCGCACGATAGGCAGCAGCATCCAAAGCAACGCCTTCTTTGTCCAACAGCCCTGCGAGCTTTTTGGCAAAATCGGCTTGGCCTTCTTCCGAAAGGCCCGTCACGCGGGGATCGACGACTTTTAAGCAGACCGATGTGTTGGAGCGGCTTTCAGGCGTTGCAGCCAAAAAGTCGACCCAAGCGGTCTTCTCAACCCATTCTGCAATCGCGCCTAAATTGGCATCCGCACGGCCGTGCAAGCCAGCCAGACCACCGACCGTTTTCGCCCACGTGAGTGCGTCAATATAGTCTTCGGTAGCCAGCATCGAAGGGGTATTGATGGTCTCTCCCTCGAAAATGCCTTCAACCAATTTTCCGCCTTTGGTCATGCGGAACAATTTTGGCATGGGCCAAGCAGGATTATAGCTTTCGAGGCGTTCCACGGCGCGGGGGCCGAGGATCAGCATACCATGCGCACCTTCGCCACCCAGCACTTTTTGCCAAGAGAAGGTGACGACATCGAGCTTATCCCAATCCAAAGCTTGGGCAAAGGCGGCAGAGGTGGCATCGCAAATGGTGATGCCTTCACGATCAGCCGGGATCCAGTCCGCGTTTGGTACGCGGGTGCCAGAGGTGGTGCCATTCCAGGTGAAGATCACATCATGGGTTTTGGCAGGCACAGCGGCGAGGTCTGGCAATTGACCATAGTCAGCCTTGATCACCACGGGGTCTAATTTCAATTGCTTGACCGCATCGGTCACCCAATCCTCACCAAAGCTTTCCCAAGCCAAGGTCGCCACGGGCTTTGGCCCCAGCATGGACCACATAGCCATTTCAACAGCGCCCGTGTCCGAGCCTGCGACAATGCCGATGCGAAAGCCGTCTGGCACCTGGAGCACTTCGCGCGTCAGATCGATCGCGAGTTTCAGGCGGGCTTTCCCGGGTTTGGAACGGTGAGAACGACCAAGGACGGCACCCGACAAAGCGTCGAGACTCCAATTGGGGCGTTTTTTGGTGGGACCCGAAGAAAACCGAGGGTCAGCGGGCCGCATATGCGGCTTAGGGGTATTCGCGTTCATGTTACTCCCATCCTTTCAGATGAGCGCCCGCCGGTGGGAGCGGGTGGCCCAGCGCGCACAGACACGATGTCGCCCGAGAATGCAAGCGACAATTTTATGAAGGTCGCTCCGTCACCACCAGTCGGTCAGGCGACGGCCCTTGTGGCATGGGGGTTTGGGGGAGGTGTAAAAAGGGGTTTTGCGTGTACCAGTGTCAGCCGCACAAGCGAAGCGTGGAGCGGGGACCTTGATGAGTCATGCGCGCTCCCTCGCCCTCTGGGGTCGACCTATAGGTCGACGGTTGGGGGTGAGGGCTCATTGGGCGCTTTTGTTCACTGTGTAGCGCAGTAACGGCTACCCAAATGCATTTGATATTTGCGTGAGAGCAAGGCCCTCACCCCCGTCCCCTCTCCCTCTGGGCTACGGCGTTCACGGAAGTGATTCCCTTTTTGGGCAGATCATGATTCAACGCCTGTTTTGGCAGGGGTGATCATGGCTGGTTACGGAGATATTCGCACGGCGCGGCGTGGTGAGGCGTTGATTGAGGCGATCA
>CAMDDL010000028.1 GCA_945891505.1 Maricaulis salignorans
TTTTTCCTTGTTGAACCGATAAGCCCAGAAAGACGAGATATGAGAGATGATTCCCATCGAATGGCCGAGTTCAATGAAGAGTACCGGTGCGTCTAGCAGGAATTGACGGAACACTGCCGTATTGCCTTGCTCAACCAAGTCGCGAAAGGCATCGTCATAAAGCGACAACACGGATTGACAGCTTTTTGCACTGTCGCGAATGCGGCCACGGATCGATTTTTTAAGATCGTCCATCTCTTCACGCATGTTCTTATCTACTCGGCCTTTGGTCTTGACCGAGTCCATCTCTGTGCTGATCCGCGTCAGTTTGTGAAAGGTCTCTGAAAACTGCCATTTGTAATAAATGAAGCCCTTCCAACTGAAAACACCTTGCGTGAACTTCTCGCCTTCAAGGCCAAGTGTCATGCGCAAGGGATCCAGGCGAGAGTCTGCATTGGTCGACAAGAGCGCATCGGCCAACCTCTTGACGAGTTCTGGCGGAATGGCGCCGTCCTTGCTGCCAAACGCCATAGCAATCAGCGGCCCCATCTCGTTGGATGTAAAAGACTGCATCCGCGCATTATCAGCCGGTGAAATGGCGAAGTAGCAATCGGCTGGATGATGGTGAACGCGGCGCAATTGTTCGCGCACCAAGAATGGATCAAGCGAGGGCAATTCGTTGAGCATCTCGAGGATCTCAAAGTCCTTTTGCAACTCTGCTTCAGTCGCGCCCAACACGTCACACAAAGTAGCGCGCCACCCCATTTGGTTGACAAGGATGGAGCGGCCACCCGCTTTTAGGTCTGACCGATCTAAAGGAAACAGGATCTTGGTCGCAACCGCTGTCCTATCGCTTAACAGATAGGTCTCATCACTGCGCAACCGGTGTTTGATGATGATTGCCCGGTTTAAAACAGCATCGAAAAAAAAGGGTGCTTTTTCCCGTTCTAAATCATCAGCGAACTCGACGGTTACCAAATGTAGATTGAGCACTCGGCTGGTTGAGGCTGAGTTTGTTAGTGCTGCTAAGCTTCTCACGCCACTCATGGACACACACCCCAAACTTCCAATCGGCGCGCACAAGAACGCTTCTCTTCGGTAACCTACTGTAGGTCAAGTCCAATTGAGATTTCGTAAACCTTGGTTACATTTATGCAGGCAATCACTCTATTAAACAGATCAAAATGCGCAAACTACCTATTTTCCCTAGGGGAAAGACCGAGGTCGAAGTCTTTTCGGAGGTCTAGAAACTCTTCAACATTGGTAACTTCGCTTTGGTTTGGCCGAAATTGATAACGCCAATACGAGACGATGTGAGAGATCATGCCCATAGCATTGCCTAATTCAATGAAAAGGCCTGGTGCCTCCAACAAGAACCTGCGGAACTCTGCAGCATTTCCCTTTTTTGTAAGGCCCGCGAGCCCATCGTCATATAAGGACAAAATGTCACCAGTTCGCTCAATCGCGTCTTGGATGCGCCCCTTGATTGAGCCGCGGATTGTGCCGCTCATATAGCCGACAGTTGGGTCAATACGACCACGGATCTTCATTGATTGCATTTGAGCAACGACTTTATATAGCTCTGGCTTGGTTTCTTGGAATTGCCATTTGTAATACAAGAAGCCTTTCCAGCTATAGATGCCGCGTTGAAATTGCTCGCCTTCAAGGCCTAAAGTCAGTTGCAAAGGCGCTAAACGGTGATCCGCATTGGTGGCCAGAATGGCGTTTGACATCCGCTTGACCAATTCGCCGCCGGCCTCGGCCCCTGATTGGAATGCGAGGCTGACCAGTTCGCGAATCTCATTATAGGCAAATTTCTCAAGGCGGGCGGTGTCGCTTGGTGTAATGGCGAAGTAATCGTCAGAGGGTGAGAAATTATGGCGCTTGAGTTGTTCGCGCACCAAGAACGGATCTAAAGATGGCAGTTCATTTAAAAGTTCGAGGACCGTCAAATCAGCATCCAGAGCAATCGGATCCTTGCCCAAGAAGTCGCACAAGGCATTGAGATAGCCAATCTGATTGATAAAGACAGAGCGTCCGCCCACCCGCAAGTCAAGATTATCAATCGGAAAAATAATCTTAGTCGCGACCGGAACATTCTCGTGGAAACATTCGATTTCATTCGGTCTGGGGCGATGCTTGGTGATGATCGCACAGTTCAGCAGTCGATCTTGGAAAAATGGGGTGTGGAGCTTTTCCTCCGCCCGGAGCGCTGTCTTGTCTATCGCATTTAAATTCAAGACACGGCTGGTCGAACAGGTCTTGGCCAATGCTGCTAGACTGCGAACACCAGTTGTGCTGCCGTTACTCATTTTGCGCGAATGCATAGTCATAGAGAAAACTTCCCTATGAGTAATTTCAGATACGCAAAATTACCCAGTCATTTATTGATTATTTGACAGATACTAACGCGTATAGAATACAGCTATAATATTAATATATTAGCCCAAAAGCCTTAAAGCTTCGTGTATCTTGGGCTCCGACAATTATGTGATCTATGACAGTTACTTTTAACGGACTGAGTGCATTGATAATTTCCCGTGTCATCGCAATATCGGCGCTCGACGGGGTTGGGGCTCCCGACGGGTGGTTGTGGGCCAAAATGACGGAGCTGGCCGATAGTTCCAGCGCGCGGCGCGCGATCTCGCGCGGATAGACTGGGGCGTGGTCGACCGTGCCTTCGCCCATCTTTTCATCGATAATGAGACGTAGTTTTTTGTCCAAGAATAGGACGCGGAACTCCTCGCGCTTAGCCCCGCCAAGGCTCAGCTTCAGATACGACAAAACGCTCGACCAAGAGCCCAAGACAGGCTTGTTCATGATCTCACTCTGGCTGCCCCGTACTTGAATGGCGTGGATCGACTTGAGATGGATGGCAGCGACTTGGCCTACGCCTTCGACTTGCAAGAGGTCATGAAAGGGTGCTTGTAGCACCTCATTGATGCCACCAAAGCGCGTGATTAAGTTGCGCGCTAGGACTTTGGTGTCTTGCCGCTTAATGACCCCAAACAGCCACAACTCCAGCAATTCATGATCGGCAAGACCATCCGCGCCGGTGCGCAAGAAGCGGTCGCGCAAGCGTTCGCGATGGCCATCAAGATGGGCATTCGACTTGTTGACTATTCCCATGGGCCCTCAAACTGGATCAGACAGCGTGTGGGGTGTGTCCAAGCCAAGAGGGGAGAGGGTAAAAATCTCGCATCCGTTCTCAGTCACACCAATCGAGTGTTCAAACTGCGCGGATAAGGAACGGTCGCGCGTAACAGCGGTCCAGCCATCTGGCAGGACCGAAACCGAATGTTTGCCTAGATTCACCATCGGCTCAATGGTGAAAAACATCCCGGCGCGCAATTCAGGGCCTTGGCCCGGCTTGCCGAAATGGACAATGTTGGGATTGTCGTGGAAAACGCGGCCTAGGCCATGGCCGCAGAAATCGCGCACGACAGAACAGCGCTGGGCTTCCACAAAGCTTTGAATGGCGTGACCGATATCGCCCAAGGTTGCACCGGGCTTCACCGCTTCAATGCCCCGCTGCAAGCTTTCCCACGTCACGTCCATCAGGCGACGCGCTTTGCGGGATACATCGCCAATGCCATACATGCGCGAATGGTCACCATGCCAGCCATCAACGATCACAGTGACGTCGATATTGGCGATGTCGCCACTGCGAAACTGGCGTGGCCCTGGAATGCCGTGGCAAACGACATGGTTCAGCGAAATACACGTTGTGTGGTTATAGCCGCGATAGCCCATGCAAGCTGGGATCCAGCCATGATCGAGCACATAGTCGCGCGCCAACGTGTCAATGCGCTCTGCCGTGACGCCTTCTTTGACTTCGCCGACCAACATGTCCAGCACCTCAGCTGCCGCGCGGCCTGCGGCGCGCATGCCAGCAAAAGCCTCCGGCCCATGCAGTTTGATGGCATGGTCATTTCGGCTGTCGGGTAAGGTGTCTGCGTCGATATACATCCCTGTCCTATAGCCTTCTTATTGGCTTTTGGGCAGGGGGTCTGATGTGGTTTGCTCTGCCGCGTCGTCATCTTGGCGCGCAACTGTGGCCGTCACGGCCATATCCATGGTGACATTGCCTAAAGTCCGGAAAATATCGGGGAAGGTTTCTACCGCGATCAACAGGGCTAAAGGCTCCACCGGCGCGCCGAGGGCCAAGCAGATCGGCGCGATGGAACTGATAAAGCTGATGGAGCCCGGTAGGCTGACCGCGCCTAATGTGGTGGTGGCACCCGCTGCAATGCCCAAAGCAATCTGGGCAGGCCCTAACTCCACCCCAAACCAATGGGCAATATAGAGCGCCACGCCGAGGTTCATGGCAGGGCCGGTTGCGCGGAAAATGGCAACGGCGATCGGCAAGATGACATCGGCCTTCGCGGCTGGAACGCCCAAGGCCTGCACGCCCTTGAGCATGGCAGGCAAAGACGCGAGCGAGGATTGGGTTGAGATGGCGACCGCTTGTGCGGGAATGGCGGCTTTGAAGAATTCTCCCAAACCGTGCTTGGCACCAAAGACGGCCAAGGCAAAGGATGCCAACCAAATGATGACGCCAAGGGCAGACAACACGACCACATAATGGGCCAACGCCCCAAACGCCTCTGCCCCTGCCTTCGCCCCAACAACAAAGGCCAGAGCAAACACGCCAATTGGGGCCAATGCCAGTACCCAGCCAATCACGAGAATCATGGCTTCAGCGACCGCTTCGAAAAAGCCGGTCACCGGTGCGCGCTTTTCCAATGGCAAGCGGGTCAAGGCGAAACCAAACGCGGCGGTGAAGATAATCAAGGGCAGAATGGCGTCATTAGCGGCCGCGGCGATCGGGTTTGTCGGGATCATAGCGCGCAAGAAATCACCCAAAGGCGGCACGGGCCCGGGCTTTTCTGTAATGCTCAAGGCTGAGCGCAAGGCTTCAGCCGACCCATCGGGCATGGGGAAGACGCCAAGAATGACTGGGATCATGATGGCCGCCATGATGGATGAGCACCACAGTATCACCAGCATCGTCCCGACCCCACGGGCAGCAAGCCGGCCAGCGCGGGCCGCCAAAGCCGTTTGCGCGATCCCTGTAATCAAAAGGGCGACGACCAGCGGCACCACCGTCATCCGCAACGCATTCAGCCAGACCGAGCCAATCGTGTCAGCGGTCGCATTGATCGCCTCGCTGGCACCCAGCCAAATTCCAGCCAAAAGCCCGAAAATGAGTGCGGCAAGAATGATGAGTGCTTTCGACATGAGCCAATACTTTCAACCAAATCGGCCAACCAACTGGCCCAGAGCGGCCAATCTGGCTGAGCTTTGTTGGCACTGCAAGCAGGGCACCCGTCAAAACCCCGGCATTCCGCTGCAAGCTCACTAAAGGGTGCGTGCAGAAAGCCGATTGATTACATCATGACACTCTTGCTCAAAAAGTCCGTTTGCCGCACAAAGCGCCCAGATGGGGACGTGGCGAAATAGGTAGACGCACCGGACTTAAAATCCGTTGGAGCAATCCGTGCCGGTTCAAGTCCGGCCGTCCCTACCAAGTTAAATTGGTTCCCTTGCTCTAGGCACCGCTTGAACGCGCTAACTCGCCCATCGCCCACCGGCTCGTTTTAAATCTTTAACAAAAACTTTAGAATGCGTTGATGGTTGCGCGCCGCTCCGTCCGTTATCCTGTTAAACTGGAATCAAGGGGGTAACAGCATGAGCATTCAAACTGGCACTGAGAGACGTGCGCGCGGCCTAATGATGGCTTTAGTATCAAGCGTTGCCCTTACTTGTTTCGGGGTGGGCTCAACCGCTGCGCATCCAGGTCATAGCGCCCAAGTCATGCAAAAGAGTGCTTCTGGTGTTCAAAGCCCCTCGGTAACGGGGCGCTTCAAGACCGATGCCATTGCAGGCCCTGTAAGCGCGATCAGCCACACAGAATTCCGCAATGACCCTGAAGCCTTTCAGTTTGTCATTGTTTCCGACAATACCGGCGGTGCCCGCACAGGCGTTTTTGAAAGCGCTGTCGGAAAAATCAATCTGCTGCAGCCAGAATTTGTTGTTAGCGTCGGCGATTTGATCGAAGGCTATTCGGAAAGCCCTGAGATTCTCGCCAGCCAGTGGGCCTATTTCGAGAGCATGGTGAACCGGATTGAGGCACCATTCTTTTACGCACCCGGCAATCACGACTATTCAAACAATGTCATGGCCGATCTTTGGAAAAAGAAGTTTGGTCGTTCCTTCTATCATTTCACCTATAAAGACGCGTTGTTTGTGGTGTTGAACACCGAACACAAACATCCAGGTGGCGCTCAGCCAAAAATTGATGAGGAGCAACGCGCTTATCTGGCTAAAGTATTGGCCGATAACCCAAAGCCGCGCTGGACTTTCCTTTTTATGCACCAACCTGTCTGGTCGACTGGAAAAGATACCGGGTGGGCTGAAGTTGAAGCGCTTCTAAAAGGCCGTCCTTATACGGGGATTGCCGGCCATATGCACACCTATGAGCATGTCGAGCAGGCTGGCCGCGACCTCATTACCTTGGGCACTACCGGTGGCGGTAGCCAATTGCGCGGCGAAGCTTACGGCGAATTTGATCACGTCACATGGGTCACCATGGGCAAGGACGGTCCGATCATCGCCAATTTGGCGCTCGACGGCATTACAGACAAATATGTGACCGCACCAGGCTTCGCGCAGCGGTTCCAAAAACTCCCAACGTTCGCCTTAGAACCTTGGTTTGTCTCTGAAGGCGGCGGCGCGGGTTCAAACTTGCGTCTTAAAGTACACAATCCGTTCGATGCGCCGCTAAGCTTCTCCATTGAAGCGCCCCAGCATCCGACCATCCTATTGACCGGTGATCCCCTGTCTGGAACCGTGCCCGCGGCGTCGGATCGGGTTTTTGAAATACCCGTCACCGTTTCAAAAACGTCGGGTGCATCACGCCCGCTTGAGCTGCGCGCAGCAGCCAAAGTCACCCTTGGTGGTCGCGAAGTCGATTGGAACAATGTGATGCGGGCTGCACCTGTTGCGCGCAACACATTGACCAAAGCAACGATGCCGATTGTCCATGATGGCTCTATCGAAGAATGGGGCAATCTGCGCTTTGCAGGAGAGACCCCCGCACGCGCGCCCGACGGCAAGGCCTTTGACGTAACCCGCGCAGATGCATCTTTCCGCTTTGACGTGGCTTATGATGATAATTTCTTGCATGTCGCAATTGATGTAAAAGATGACGAGGTCACGCCGGGGCTCCTAAGCGGCAAGCACGACGCGCAAGATTTGGCTATTCTGACACTCGATGGTCGGCCTGTCGCGCAAAGCGCCACCAATGTTGCCCTGACCACCACGATGAAATCTGGCGATTGGATCTTCATCATGGGCACGCCCAATGCGACGGAGGGTGAGCGCCTGTTTGGTGCCATTATGCCCCCGATTTTCGCGGTCAAGATGAAGCTGAAGACCGGCGGCTATACGGCAGAGTTTCGTGTGCCCTTGGCCTATATCGCGTCCAAACATCCAAGCGGTAATTGGACCGATTTGCGCCTCAACATCGCAATCAATGACATTGACCCTCAGTCAAAGCCAAGCCGTCCACCTCTTGCGATCGGCTGGCAATCTGACTGGCGTGAGCAATTGGTTGGAACCGGCACCTTCTTCAAAAAATAGGGCTTCGACACGTCGGCAGCCTCGCTAACATCATTCTAAACTCCGAGGAAAAATAAATGCTTAGCTTAAAAACACTCGTGCTCGCCACGACCTGCTTATATGCAACTTCAACATCGGCGTGGGCACAAGAGGCCACTTCAACTGGTGATGAAACCAACACACGTCAGATTGAAACAATCATCGTGACGGCTCAAAAGCGTGAGCAAAATCAGATTGATGTTCCAATCAACATCTCAGTCCTCGGTGGCGCTCGGGTTGATCGCCTTAATCTTGATGAATTGGATCGCTTAGCTGACTTCGTGCCAGGCCTTGAAGTCCAACTTCAAAGCTTGAATGCCCCAAGTTTTGCCTTGCGCGGCATTACGTCAGACGGTGGCCGCTCCCGCGTGGCGCTCTTCCAGAATGGCGTCGCCATCAGCAATGTGCGCTCAGGCCAAAGCATGGCAATCCACGATATGGAGCGTGTTGAAATCGTAAAAGGGCCACAGGCGACTTTGTTTGGCCAAGGCGCCTTGGTGGGCGGCATTAACTTCATCCAAAACCGCGCTTCGCTGCGAGGCAATACCGGGGAATTGAAGATTGAAGGCGGCAGCTACAACGCGACCAAAGCTCAATTCATCGGCAATGTTGCGGTCAATGATACTTTTGCGGTGCGCGGTGCCGTCTTGTTGAGCGCGCGGGACGGCTACGTGGAGAATTTGGGCAATAGCCCTGATCTGATGGGGCAAGACACCAATGCGCTGCGCCTCGCAGCGCGCTGGACGCCGAATGATAATTTGCGGATCGACTTGATCCTGAATGGTCAGCAAGACGATTCTACCGGCACTCAGTTCAAATCAAGCGTATTCCCCCCTGCTGGCGGCGACTTAAGCCCCTTCACACCAACAGCCATGAATATCAATGGCGACCAACTCCGCTCCAAGCTCGGTAATGATCGCGATATTGGCACCGCCACAGCGATTGTCTCCTACCAACTTGGCAAAAACTGGACTTTGAACTCCATCACAGACAGCCGTAACATCGTGTCGCTGGAAGCCTTCGACTCCGACGGTACAGAGCTTAACCTGTTGCAATTTGGCTTGGTCGATAAAGCGACCGCCTTTAGCCAAGAATTGCGCCTCAATTATAATGCGGAGGGTCGCCTAAGCGGCTTCTTTGGCGTCAATTATTACAAGGAAAGCACCAGCCAACTTTTGCGCTTCTCAACCGATGAAGCCCATTTGCAGGCGTTGTTTGCGACAACAATCGCTGGTGCCGCACGTTTGAGCGTGGCACAAATCGAAGGCATTCTGGCGCTGCGCGGCATTCCGAATGCAGCCAATTTTGACAATGTGGTCAATCCGTTGCGTGTTTCGGCTTTGGGGGCGCTGCAAGGCAATATCATTCCTCTGAATCCAGCGCATTTAGAGCAAAGCTATGGAACAACAGCAACTGAAACCCGCGATCTGTTCGCCGATATCACGTATAAATTCAACGACAAACTGTCCTTGACCGCTGGTGTTCGTTATACCGAAGAAGACCTTGAAGCCACATCGAGGGCTTCGCTGATGCGCGGCAATCCGGCTCTTGGTGGCAGGTCAAACGGCGTATTTTTCAACCAAGTGTTCTTGTCGTCTCAACCCGTCGGCGTCTTGCGCGCGCGCGAGGTGTCGTCAGATGGGGCTTATACGTGGCGTCTTAACGCCGCCTATCGCCTCAGTGATGATGTGAATACCTGGCTTGCGTATGGACGTGGTCGTCGCCCTGAAGCCTTGAGCTCCTCGACGGCTCATCCCACAGGTTTTGTGGTCGTCACAGAAGAATTGTATGACCATGTTGAAACCGGCTTAACTGGCTTCTTCTTTGACCGCAGTGTGCGCGTCACTTCGTCCCTTTATTATGGCGAATACACAGACTTCCAAACCTCGCGCTTCAGCCCAACCCTAGGCACGTTCATTACTGAAAACTCCGGTAATGCGACCCAATATGGCTTTGAGTTTGAAGGGCAGTGGAATCTGTCACCCACAGCGCAACTGTTTGGCAGTTATGCCTATAACTTCTCGCAATATGACGACACCGACAGTGCCGGCAATAGATTGCAATTTGCCGGCAACAGCTTCCGTTTGAGCCCAGAGCACAACGCCTCAATCGGCTTAGACTGGCGCTTTCCAATGGCTGATAAGGGAGAGTATTACATCATCCCGAGCTATACGTGGAAAAGTGAGCACTTTTTTGAAGATGACAACGATCCACGCGAAAAACAAGAAGCCTATGGGGTTGCCGATGTGCGTTTTGGCTATGAGCCCACAAGCAAAAAGTGGACAGCTAATCTTTCCGTTCAAAACGCCTTTGACGAAGAGTATCTGATTGATGCGGGCAATACTGGCGGTGCCTTTGGTATCCTTACCTACATTCGTGGGATGCCGAGAATGGTGACAGCCGGGGTGGCGGTGAAGTTCTAGGGCTGCGTCTGCACTTTAAGTCTCGGCCCTCGGGTTGTTGGCGCTAATCCTTCCAGCCTAAAACAACAGACCCCGCGACTGGTTATGCCAGTCGCGGGGTCTTTGGTTTGGGAACCTTTGCCTTAGCTTAGAAGCTTGTCTGATAGCGGACCATCATGGCCTGATCTTGCTTGCCCGAGATGCCATCGGCATCCTGACGCGCCATGACAGCGAAGGCGAGGGCGGAGTCTTGGCTTAGGGTGCGGGTATAGACCGCCTCAAAGCGCTGTTCTGGCGTTTTGGATGCGAGGCTGACCGCGCGGCGGGTCATGATCGGCGCACCCGTTTCAGCATCGGCCCCTGTCGCCAAGAACAAGTTCATCATGCCGCTGCGGCTGGTCAGTGGGGTGCCGATGGCCAGATCAAGCTGATCGCCCTTGGCCAATAGATCGCGTTGGGCGAAGTTGATCGCGTAAGCGGTGGCTTCGGTTGCGCTGATCGAGCTCACTAAGCTCGCGCCTGCACCCACTTGCGATGCGGTTTGAGAATGGGTCATCCGCGCGCTGAGCGAGGCTTTGTCAGACAATGCCCAAGCCAAATCGGTTTGCACCGCAAAGGTGCGGGCAGGGCCGGACAAGCCAAATAGTTCGCTGTCCACATCGCCCAAGCGACCTTGGCTCTCTTGGATGGCCACCACACTTGCGCCAAGGCTCACGCGGTCAAACTGACGGCTTAAGGCCGCTTCCACGCTGCTGGCTTGGCTGGTCGCGTTTGGCGTCCAATTGAGGCCACGGCGCTTATATTGCTCGCCTTGCAAGCGCGCACCAAAGGTCAGGCTGATACCATTGTCGTAGGTCCGCAGGCTGGCCACGCTGGCGGTGGTGCCTTCAAACAGGGCGGTGTGATCGGCAAAGCCCAAGAGGCGTGCGGTCGGGGCTGCACCTGGGGCTAGGCTCACACCCAAAATGGGGGAAGCTTGGCCGATGGCGACGGCCCAAGACTGGCCTTGGTTGCCGACAAAGTGCAAGCCGCCACTGGTGTCGCCACCCACGGATTGCGCAGGTGTTGCGACCAAGGACAAGGTGCCGCTGGGGGTTGCTACACTGGCCAAGGTCGCCTGCATGCGATTGGAAAGGGTCGCCGAGAGGATCGAGACTGAATCTGGCCGCAAATCCTCTAACTTGGTGGCGAAATCATAGGCAAAATCGCGGCCAAACGCGTCAAATACCACGCCTTCAAACGCACCAGCGCCACCTGCAAACGACTTCGCACCAATGGCCACAGCACCGCTGGTAGCAGGCGCAAGGGCGAGGGGCGTCGTACCGGCAGAGCTGACAGCCTTTACGGTACCGACTGGCAAGAGCGCCTTCTCAAGATTGAGGAGGCCGCGACCATAAATTGGGTCGATCCCTTTCGCGCCCAAGTCTGTCGCCGTCACGAACAAGACTTCGGCGACTTTAGGTGCTGTCAGATAAGGCCACGCGCTTTTCACCACCGCAGCTGCACCGGCCACCACGGGCGAGGCCATCGACGTGCCACTCATGTATGCATAGGCGTTGGGGGCAGAAGGATAGGCACCGATCAAATTGACGCCGGGGGCAACCAAATAAAAGTTGCGCGCGTCACCTGCCCGGTTAGAGAAGTTCGCGATGACATTATTGGCGTCAACTGCGCCAACCGCGATGATCTGACCCTTGGCCCAAGCTTCAGAAGCGTGACGGGCAGGGTAGGATGGATTGGCGAGGCCTTCATTGCCAGCGGCGATCACCATTAAGAGGCCAGCCTTTTGTGCACCCTGCAAGGCAGTGCGAATGGTTGGGCTCAAGGTTGAACCGCCCAAGCTTAAGTTCATAACGAACGCTTTTTGGCTGGTTGTATAGTTGATGCCGCGCGCGACATAAAAGTCTGATGTGGATGAACCCATGAAAACTTGGATCGGCAAGATGCGGGCGTTGGAGGCAATCCCCACCATGCCAACACCATTGGCGCGCGCCGCTGCCAGAGAGGCCACATGCGTACCATGGCCACTGGTATCATTGACCGCGGTTGTCCCGGTCAGATTGGTGAACGCATTATAGCCACCAGTGATCGCACCAGCAAAATCGATATGGTCGCGGCGGATCCCCGAATCGATGATCGCAATGGTGACATTGGTGCCCCGCGCTGCCCAAGGGCGCGGCTTTAGGGCACCCACGCGTGACGCAGCCGAAGACCACGCCAGTTCTTGACCAGTTGGCAACTTGGCGGTTTGGGCGAGAGCCGCGCTGCAAGGCAGAAGGCCAGCGATAGCGGTCATAGAAAGGAGGAGAGTTTTCATTATTAGTCCCTGAACGTGAAAAAGCTGAGGGACCCGATAAATGCTAAGGTTTAAAGCGGCATTTTGAAACAAGGCGTAGAATTTCTACAATTCGGAACGGCTTTTTTAGTCAAAGATAGATCAAATTTAATTGTATCCGCGCCTTATGTTTATCCTAAATCAAGGTATAGCGCAGGTATTTGAAGTAAATCCTTTATGAGCTTGAGCGGTTCTAGCGATCTTTGACACGGAAATCCGACCTAGTCATGCGCTGTTGCCGTTACTAAGCCATGGCATTGTGTAAAAATTCTTATCACGAAATGGATGCCGACCTAGCTTTCAAGCGTGATCAGCTTAGAGAAGGTCGCAAGGGATTCTGGATCGGAGAGGCAATCGTGGGGAAATTAGGAAACTGGGGCTTAGCTGGCCTGGTGGCTATTGGTCTGGCTTGGGCGGGTCAATCTTCTGCGCAAACTAACCCCGCTAAAGGGCCACTTACACCAGAGCTGATGTGGCAATTGCAACGCGTTGGCGCCCCCAGCCTGTCGCCCGATGGCAAGTTATCGGTAGTAACGGTCACGCGGTTTGACGCCGCAAGCGACCGCAGCTTTACAGCCTTGTGGGTGATTTCCAATGAGACAGGCTCGAGCCGTCAGCTCACCAGTGGCGATGGCAATGACATTTCTCCAGTATGGAGTCCGGATGGCAAGTGGATTGCCTTTGTCTCAAAGCGTGGCACCGACAGCGCGAACCAGCTTTATGTGATTGCCCCTGATGGGGGCGAGGCCCGCCGTCTTACTGGCGTGCCAACGGGGGTGTCGGCTCCTAAGTGGTTCCCCGATAGCCAAAGGATTGCTTTCATCAGTTCTGTCTGGACGGACCTTGGCAACTGGGAAGAGCAGGGCAAGCGCCTGAAGGATCGCGCCACGACGACCATGCAGGCCCGGGTTTGGGATAAGGCCCCCATCAGCTATTGGGATCGGTTTCTTGATGAGCGTCAGCCCCACCTCTATGCAATCTCCATAAATGCAGGGGACCCGGTTGCCCTGACCCGGCCTGCGGGTGTGGCGATTGAGTTCCGCACACCAGGCTCTGAAGATTATGATATCGCTCCAGATGGCCAAGAAATCGCCTTTGTCGGCGAAAGCGATACCAATGGCACACGCCCGAATTCGGATGTGTATGCACTATCTTTGGCCACTGGCACGGTCCGCAATCTGACGACTGCCAATCTGGCAGGTGATACTGAGCCCCATTACAGCCCAGATGGTCGTTATCTGAGCTGGAACTCCAATGTCATCGTGGCGGCTTCTGACCGGCAACGGGTGATGCTGTTGGATCGCCAAGCTACCAATGAGACCCCCCGCGACCTATCTTCCAGCTGGGACTGGTCTGCCGCAGAAGTCACTTGGGCTCCTGATTCCAAGTCCCTTTGGGTAATTGCCGAAGATCGGCCGACACGGCGCTTGTTTAAGATGGATCTGACAGGGGCGACACCTCGCCGCGTCACGAAGGATGGCGATTTTGCAGGCATTGCTGCTGCAGGGCGCAGCTTGGTAGGCTTACGGGCCAGCTTCTCTAGCCCTGCCACCTTGGTGGCCATCGACAATGCAACTGGCCAAACTGCCCAATTGTCTCGCTTCAACGACGCCCTGCTTGCCAAAGTTGAAATGGGCAAGGTGGATTCAGTCAGGTATCGAAGCGCCAATGGGGCCGATATCCATATGTGGGTCGTCAAACCACCCCGCTTTGATGCGTCGAAAAAGTATCCCGTGATGTTCTTGCTGCATGGTGGACCCCATGTCGGCATTACCGATCAATGGTCTTACCGCTGGAACGCACAAGTTTTTGCGGGTTGGGGCTATGTGACGACGTGGCATAATTTCCATGGCTCATCGGGCTTTGGCGACGCCTTCACCGATGCCATCCAGCCAGATTGGGTCACTTTGCCCTATCAGGACACTTTGGCTGCTGCTGACTATTTGAAAGCCCAGAAATGGGTGGATTCCGAGCGGATGGTCGCCTCAGGGGGCAGCTATGGCGGCTATCTGGCTACAGTCCTGCTCGGCCGGCCCCATCCCTTCAAAGCGCTGGTGGCCCATGCGCCGGTTTACAATCAATATACTCAGATTGGGGCCGATTATGGGGCCAATCAAAACCGCTATTACGAAGCGTGGGAAGAGCCTGCGAAGTTTCAAGCAATCAGCCCAAACATGATGGCGGCTAACTTCAAAACCCCCACTTTGGTCATTCATGGTCAGATGGACCTGCGCGTACCTGTCAATCATGGGATTGAGCTGTTCAATACCTTGCAAAAGAAGGGCGTGCCGTCGCGTTTGATCTATTATGCCAACGAGAACCATTGGGTTCTTCGGCCCCAGAATTCCTTATTTTGGTATGAAGAAGTCAAGAAGTGGGTGGAGACGTATGCTCCGGCTGGCGGCAAGTAAGGGTCAATTTTCTTCCAGTGGCTAAGGTGCGAGCAAGGATCAAATGACAACATTTGGGGCAGCAATGAGCCCAGCTGCGGTTGACGCGGCGGGACAGGCAGGGATGGCCGCCTTGCGGGCCGGCGATCCTGCCACAGCGATAGCTAAGTTTCAGTCGATCGTCGCGGCTGGGGCGGCGGACACGGCTGTCTGGCTGGCTCTATCCATGGCCTATCAAGCGTCGGGTGACCCGAAAAACGAGATTGCCGCAGTCACCCAAGTGCTAGAGCGCGACCCGGACAATATCCGCGCGAATTTGATCAAGGCCGATGCCCTTGTCGCCTTGGGTCGCAAGCGGGCCGCCATGGGCTTTTATGCGCATTTGGAGGTCTTGGTGCCGGTGACAGAGGGGTTGCCGCCCGCAATTGCTGCAGAACTCAACCGGGCGCGGCAAGCCCATGCAAAGCTGAAGCAAGGCCTCAGCGATTATCTTTTGGCCAAAGTTGAGAAAGCAGGCTTTCACCCAGCCCGCTCCAGCCGCCGCTTTGGCGATAGTCTCGACATTTTGACGGGCCGAAAGCAGCGTTATGTGCCGACCCCGCGGGCTTATTTCTTTCCAGAATTGCCCGCGATTGAGTTTTATGACCGCGCCCGCTTTACATGGCTTGACCCTGTTGAGGCGGCAACCGACGATATCTGTGCAGAGCTTATCCCTATCCTCGAAGAAGGTACGCATTTTGGGCCTTACATCGAGGTCGAAGCCGAAAAATCATCTCATATCGTTGCAAGCTCTAGCAAGGAGCAAGTGGCAACGCCTGAGGATTGGACTGCAGCCTATTTGATCCGCGACGGCAAACATCAAACCCCGCTGGCCGAGCGATGCCCAAAGACACTGGCTGCACTCGATGAGGTACCTCTTGAGACGATTGAAGGCCGCGCGCCCTTTGTTTTGTTTTCAAGATTGACACCCGGCGCGCGGATTGCCCCTCATACAGGTTTTCTAAATTCGCGTTTGGTCTGCCATTTACCCTTGTTGGTTCCAGATGGCTGTTGGTTTCGGGTCGGCAATCAGGTCCGCTTGTGGGAGCGCGGCAAAGCCTGGGTGTTTGACGATACCATCGAACACGAAGCCCGTAATCAAGGGCAGGGTACCCGCGTCGTTCTCATTTTCAATATCTGGCATCCGGACTTGACCGAGGAAGAGCGTCATCTGGTTGGTGCGCTGATGACTGCCGTCGAGACCTTTGAGGCACATTAGATCCCCACCAAGAAAAAGGCCAACCTGCCGCCTGGCAGATTGGCCCCAAAGTCTTGCTGACGAGGATGAAATTCAGCCTGCGAGAGTTTTAGCTACCGGGAGAGACGGTGAAGCTGTTGCCAATGGCCGCTGTGGTCAGGGCAATGTTGCCGGCCACATTTGTCATGTTCAAGTTAGCCGTGGCTACGTTGATGGCACCATTGGTTTGTGAGTTGTTCAGCGTCAGTGTGGACAGTGGCAATGAGGTCAACGAGAAGGTGTTGCCGATTGCAGCCGTCGTGAGGCTGACGTTGCCGCCAACATTTTGAATTGTGGCGTTTGTAGTAGCGCTTGGGTCGATGTTGCATAATTGGGTGTTGTTCAAGCTGATTGCAGCAGCAGTGTTCGCCTTAAAGGTGCCGCTGTTGCAGATTGCAGCCGAGGTGCCTGTGACATTACCGCTGACAGTATTCACGGTGGTGTTCAATTGGCTGCTCACATCACCCCGATAGAATTGATAGGTGTTGATTGAGCTTATTGGGCCGTTGACGTCAGCAGAGTACGAGTTGCCAATGGCAGCAGAAGTTTGTTCAACGTCCCCGACGACACCAGAAATGTGGCTGTTCAAACGAGATTGAACCCCACCCGTAGCGCTTTGTTTGTTGGTGAGGTTGATTGCTTCAGACACCCCAGTTTCAACCTTTACAGTAGCCGAGTTTGCGATGGCGGCCGAAGTTGCGGTCACGGTGCCCACATTGGTTACGGAAGGGAGGTTCAAGGCGGACGAAACCAATGCATTATTGGATTGTGTATTGCTGACCGTTGCTAAGCGGCGAACGTCGATCGATGCCGTGTTGCCAATAGCTGCCGCCGTTGCTGTAACGGTGCCACCAAAGCTACCGTTCGTGCGGGTGATGCCGGCATTGGTTTCGGCAATCGCCTTAGCAACATTGTTTTGGTTGGTGTTGATCACGGTGCGTTGCGCCATGGCCGATGAAACAACCGAAGCACTGAGTGCGATGGCGGTTGCGGTGATGAAGAGTGATTTTTTGTTCACTGGATACTTCCCTCTTTATTGCCGATGAGACGTTTTGTTCCAACGGACTGGTTACAAACTGTCGCAACGTGGTTTTTTGGTATTAAGTCCAAACCTCGATGCGTGTGGGTTCAACAATGCCGCTAATTCCCCTCGCGACGCAGACGTTCCTGCATCGTCTCATTGTTGGACCGGCCCCCGGGCGCGAAGGGTTGATCTAATTGACCTGACTGAAGACCCCGCAAGGGTGTGTTCATTTGGGTCTGCCCGAAGTTTGTTTGACCGTCTGCCGATTGCGGCGACTGGGGTCCTCGTTGTGAATGCGCAATTTGCTGCTGGCCTTGACCCATCCGCGACTCTTGCAGCCAAGGCGCAAGCGGGACGGAAGGCGGGGCCAAAGCAACTGGTGCCCTGTCAGAATTTTGGCTCGTTTGACGTGGGGCCGGCGCAGCTTGGGCGATTGGCTGGCTTGTCGCATTTTGCGGCCCAGCAGCAAACTGACGGGTTTTGGTGAAACACGGCGCAGCATCATCGCCATAAAGTCCAGCGGTAAACTCAAAGACCGAGCGATCAATGATGCTGCGAATGGCCATTTGGATCGGCTCATTCTTACGTCCGCCGATACCGATGTCGATGGTATCAGAACCAGATGCCAGCACGGCGCCTAATTCGCGTTGTTGGCCACGTACCTGCTTGCGGTATGATTTGACGGCGATCACTTCGGTGGTCCGCGCATCGATCAAGCGCAAATCCATCCCGACATCGACCACATAATCGCCATTAGTGGCAAAGACCGAACCGCCTTTGTTGCCAGATTTGCTGATGGAAGCATCTTGGCCGCGGGATACAAGATTGTGATTGTATTCGCTTATACCGCCGACGATATAGAGGTCGACGCCTTGGATTTGGCCTTCCTGCGGTGTCCGGATCACGGTGGCGGAGTCGCGCAAGAGTCGGTTGTTTGCAAAGTCCAGATCAACTTGGGTCACGCCGGTATCAAAGCGTTCAATGACCCGCATCCCGGCATTCGAAACGGCGGTAATGGCCATGAGGGTGGCCCCTTGTGTCAAGCGGCGACCCAAATAGAGGTCATCAGCCCCGGTCATGTCGGTGATGTGCCCAACAGCGACGCGCGGAGCGGGATAAGCCTGGCTCCCTGCAATATCGGCAACGCATCTCAGAGCGGGTGTATAGTCCGTCTGAGTGGTGGCAACCGGGCTACCCTTCAAGGTCGCAACTGGCGCAACGGGGGCGTCACTGGCACCTGTGCTCGCGCATCCCGCCAGCAAGGTGCTCAGGGCGGTGCAGATCAAAAGGACACGGGCAGCTTGATAGGTACGGGACATAGGTTTCACCAATGCTGGCGCGCGATTTTATCGCGGCGCGTTTGTAGTCGCACTCACGCGACCATTATTGATTTGAGTGATCGAAATTGTGGAGTTTCGGACATTGCTGATCGAAACAAGGTTGCCGATAGCCGTCGAATTGGTCAGCGTAGAGTTGGGTAGGCGGCCTGACCGCGTTGTGGAGGAAAGCTGGCCACCGAGGCCGCCACCGGCATCGGACAAACGTGCAGGACCGGCTGAACGGGAGCCACCGAGATCAACCGGGCGACCATTGACGATCAGACGAACGCCATTTTGATCGCGGCTTGGGAACCGATAAGGACTTGCCTCAACATCGGGTGTAACGCCGTAGGTCCGACGCATTTGATCGGCACCCTGTTGTTGGGCCGCCGCAAAACCCGGCGCCAAACTCATCGCAATCACAAACATCCAAAGGGATTTTTTGCTGAAACCCCTAGGCTCTGCAGCGTGTACCATTCTGGAACATCCTATCCTATTAACGCTCTGGTAATCGGATAGAAAGCAACGGCCATGCCATTGATGTTTATGTAATGAAATCAGATATATAATCTGTTACAATTTTGGGTGCGGTCAGAACCTGTACCTAACTGGCTTTGCGTTTTGCCTGAAACTGACCGTATGGCCTAAATCGATACAGATAAGTGGGTACGATTGCCTCAACGCTTTCTAAGGTGGTTACCCTGAGATCGGCTAAAGTCTTGGCGCCAGCACTCACCACATTGTCCGTTTTTAGCATGACAACTTGGTCGTCCGTCAGTGGTGGCCCGGCAAAAGGATAGAGTTTGAACACCGCATCCAGCACAGCGCCTAAAGGCTGCGCGATAAAGAATGGCAATGGGGCCAGAAAGCGCGGCCGCTCAATTTCCTTTAAGATGTATTGCAGCACTTCTTTAAAGCTATAGACGCGTGGTCCGCCCAACTCATAGGTGCCGCCACCACTGTCGAGGGCATTGACCGCCGCTTCAGCAACATCGCCCACATAGACAGGTTGAAACTTGGTATTGCCGCCACCGATCAAAGGCAGGGCAGGTGTCATGCGTGCCATAGAGGCAAATTGGTTGAAGAAGTTATCTTCTGGTCCAAAGATAATAGAGGGGCGAAGAATGGTCGCGTTCGGGATCAGTGCACGCACGGCCAATTCGCCTTCACCCTTGGTGCGTCCGTACTTAGAAGCCGATGCAGGATCAGCGCCCAGTGCAGACATGTGAACATAGCGGGTAATGCCGGCCTTGGCTGATTCGGCGGCGACGATGCGTGCGCCTTCCAACTGGGTGGCCTGAAAGGATTGCTTGCCCGTCTCAAACAAAATGCCAACCAGATTGATGACGCCAGTGGCGCCTTCCAAGGCGCGGGCTACACTTTCGGGGTTGCGGACATTGGCTTGAACCAGTTGGATCTGCCCAACATCGCCCATCACCCGCAAATCTTGGCCCAAATGGGGGCGTCGCATCGCCACGCGCACGCGTTTGCCCGCTTTTGCTAGCGCGCGCACAATATAGCGGCCGACAAAGCCTGAGCCACCAAACACGACGATCACATCATTGGACATGGTTTTCCCCTACAATTCGACATCGGCATAGTCCGATAGGACCTTGTTTGTCGAGCGTTTGGGACACCCAATCAGCTTAACGCAGCGGTCGATTTGCCGCACCCCCCACCTTGCTGCTATAGGCCCGGCACACTAAGGCCTCCGCCACCTGATTTCGATCATGGGTAGATGGGGCCTCCACTGCAGATTTCCTCCCGGAGCATGACCCGTGACCACCCTTTCTGACGCGCCAGTTTCATCGGCTGCGCTACGCAATATTGCGATCATCGCCCACGTTGATCATGGCAAGACCACCCTAACCGATCAATTGTTGGCTCAAGGCGGTGCTTACCGCGAAAATGAAGCCCGCGCCGAACGCGCGATGGATTCCAACCCACAAGAAAAAGAGCGTGGCATCACGATTTTGGCCAAGTGCACCAGCATTGTGTATGGCCAAGGCGCTGACGAAGTCCGCATCAATATCGTCGACACCCCAGGTCACGCTGACTTTGGTGGCGAAGTTGAGCGCGTTTTGTCGATGGTGGACGGCTGTTTGCTTCTGGTTGACGCGACCGAAGGCCCAATGCCTCAGACGAAGTTCGTTCTGACCAAGGCTTTGGCGCTCGGCCTACGCCCGATCGTGGTGCTGAACAAAGTTGATCGCCCAACGGCACGTCCTGACGAAGTCCTCGATGAAGTGTTTGAGCTGTTCATGGCGCTCAATGCCACCAATGAGCAATTGGACTTCCCATCGGTTTATGCCTCTGGCCGCGATGGCTGGGCCTCGCTCATGCTCGACGGCGCGCGCGAAAATCTGAACCCGCTGTTTGAGACCATTATCGAGCATGTGCCTGCTCCTGATGCGGCCCTGCGCCGGGACGAGCCTTTCAAGATGCTGGTGACCATGCTGGATTCCGATCCCTTCTTGGGCCGTATCCTGACGGGCCGAGTTGAAAGCGGACGTTTGACGGCTGGTACAGTCGTGAAGGGCCTCAGCATTGATGGCAAGACCATCGAACGCTCGCGCATTTCCAAAGTCTTGGCTTTCCGTGGCCTGCGCCGTCAACCGATTGAAGAGGCCGAAGCAGGCGACATCGTTTCCATCGCTGGTCTGTCCACGACCACTGTGGCTGATACCATTGGCGACATGGACGTAGTTGAGGCCATTCACGCAACCCCAATCGATCCGCCAACCTTGTCGGTCACTGTTATGGTGAATTCGAGCCCGCTGGCCGGTCGTGACGGCGACAAAGTGCAAAGCCGCGTCATCCGTGACCGCTTGTTGAAGCAAGCTGAAACCGACGTAGCAATCAAAGTCACCGAAACCGCTGACAAAGACGCTTATGAGCTGCAAGGCCGTGGCGAATTGCAAATCGGCGTGCTCTTGGAAGGCATGCGTCGTGAAGGCTTTGAGATGTCGATCTCGCGCCCACGCGTTTTGACCAAGCTGGACGAAGATACGGGCCAGAAGATGGAGCCGCTGGAAGAAGTCGTCATCGACGTGGATGATGAATATGCTGGCGTCGTGGTTGAGAAAATGTCGCTCCGCAAGGGCGAGTTGCAAGACATGCGTCCTTCGGGCGGCGGCAAAACTCGCGTTACCTTCTTGGCACCTGCACGTGGTCTGATCGGCTATCACTCAGAATTCCTGACCGACACGCGCGGCTCTGGCATTATGAACCGCATCTTCCACAGCTGGACGCCTTGGAAAGGCAATATCAATGGCCGTCACAATGGCGCGTTGATTGCCAATGACAGCGGTAAGTCGGTTGTCTATGCGCTTTGGTATCTCGAAGAGCGTGGTGTCTTGTTCATCGATGGTGGCGAAGACGTCTATCAGGGCATGATTATTGGCGAGAACGCCAAGCCCGAAGACATGGACGTCAATCCGCTGAAGGAAAAGAAGCTGTCGAACGTGCGCTCGTCGGGCAAGGATGAAGCCATGCGCCTCACCCCGCCACGCCGGATGACGTTGGAACAAGCGATTGCTTGGATCGATGACGATGAATTGGTGGAAATCACGCCAAAGTCGATCCGTATCCGCAAAATGGAACTCAACCCAGCCTTCCGCAAGCGTAAGCCCAAGGCCGATTGATCCGATCAAATTCTAAAGGAGGGGGGCTTGGAGCAATTGCTTCAAGCCCTTTTTCATTTGGGGCTGGCGACAATCCTGCCGTCGTGTAGCGAGGCGATCTCGGTGTTGGAAAAGCCGATTTCGGTGAGGATTTCCAGTGTATGCTCGCCCAAGATTGGCGCAGGGGCGGGGGCTAAGCGGGCCACCCCCATGAAGTGGATCGGGCTGCCGGGCATCAGATAGCTACCAATGCCTGGCTGGTTCAGCATCGCAAACATCGGATTGTCGAGGCTGCAATCGGGATCTTCTTCCACAGCTTGCTTGAACGTCCGATACTGGCTCCATGTGACATCAGACCCTGCGAGGCTGGTTGCCACATCCGACAAGGTGCGGGCTTCGAAAAAGGGCTTAAGCAACGCTGTAATGGCGTGGCGATGGATGAAGCGTTCGCCTTCTTGGTCTAAGTCAGCATCGAGCCGCTGGCTTAAGTCTGCCATCTCCGCTTCTGTGCCCGTGGCCGCCTTCAGATTGCGCCATTGCCGGTCAGTGAGGGCCACGACCATAACGCGCTGACCATCTTGGCAGACAAAATCCTGCGCATAGGCCCCAAACAGCGAATTGCCCATCTTGGGTCGGTCGCTGCCATTGATACTGGCTTCCCCGATGATCCCAAGATTGCCCAGCATGGCGAGTGCGGTGTCCTTCAAAGCCAATTCGATCAACTGGCCTTTGCCCGTTTTCCGGCGATGGCGGTCTGCTGCGATAATCGCCATAGCGGCCTGCTGCCCGGTGATGCAGTCCCAAGCCGGCAAAGCGTGCCCAACAGGCTCGGTGGAGCCTTCAGGCCCAGTTGCAGTCGGGAAGCCCACAGCGGGGTTGACCGTATAGTCCACCTGCGGGCCACCGTGACGATCACCCAAAACCGCCATCATGATCAAATCCTCACGATGCTGCTTAAGGCCCTCATAGGACATCCAGCCACGCAGACGCAGATTGGTGAGAAAGATGCCTGCATCTTCTCCGGGGCGACAGATCAAACGGGTCAGGATTTCGCGGCCCTGCGGCGTCGTCATGTCCACGGCTAGGCTGCGCTTGCCCTTATTGAGGCCTGCCCAGAACAGGCTTTTCCCAGATTTGGTGATGGGCCAACGCTCCGCATCAAGGCCACCTTGCAAGCGGTCAAAGCGGATTACATCAGCCCCCATTTGCGCCAAAGTCATGCCAGCCAGGGGGGCAGCAACAAAGGCTGACCCTTCGACCACACGCATACCGTCCAATATTCTATTCATCGTGTTTCCCCCGCCGATCGTCTTTGGACCGGCTTTTTGTTTGTGTATGGGACGCCTTCAGGCCCAGGTCATCTGGGCCTCCATTGTGACAGCTTGGTCGCCATTGGCGGCGTAAATCTGGGTGCTCGCGGGCTCAGACTGCGCGCCGTTGAAACTTAGCGCGTCAAAATCAAACAAGGGGCGGACGCCCTTGAAGCGAAATGACTGAGGCTTTCGGTCGGCTTGTTCTAAGCTGGCAAAATGAAAGCCGAGAATGGCCTGGAGGGGTCCGTGGACCACAAGGCCGGGGTAATTCTCTACCCCCATCGCATAATCACGGTCATAATGGATGCGGTGGCCATTGAATGTTAGCGCTGAGAAGCGAAACAGAAGAACGGGGTCGAGGGGGACATCATGGCGCCACGTACAGGCTGGCAATGGTACGGGCTCTGGCGGAATGAAGACCTTGGGAATATCCATATAGACGATGTCTTGTTCTTCTTCATAAGCAAGGATCGCGTCCACCCGAATTTCATGACGGACCGTAACAAAGAACATGGTGCCTGCGCGTCCCTGTTTCTCGTTGATCTTTAAAATCGTCGAGGTCTTTGTCGCGCGGTCACCAATATGCAGATCATAGTGAAAGGTGCAGCGACTGCCAGCCCACATACGACGGGCTAAGGTAATCGGCGGCAAAAACCCACCGCGTTTGGGATGGCCGTCTGGCCCGATTTGACGACTGGGAGCACGCGGCAAGAAATAGAGCCAATTCCAGACCGGCGGTAGGATGGCTCCCTCAGCAGCAAAGTTTTCTGGGTCCAAGTTTAGGGTTGCCGCCAGCCCTTGTGCCGGTCCGGGGGCAAGTATTTCTTCAAGTGTTTCCTGTCGTCCCAACCAGTTTGTAATGGGTTCCTGTGTCATCGCCGCGCCCCCGTTGGAAAGCTGTTCCAACAAAAGGCGGCAGCGTTCACGAGCCAGAGATCATGGCCACAGGCCTCGCACAAGGCACAACGTGCTAGCTCATCACTCTGTGGACGGCTTGCCTAAAGCCTTTCAATTCAACAAAAGTGAACCACTTTGGTGAACCTTAGCCTATCCAGCCGAAGGCATAACACAGCCTCGGACCACATTGGGATGTGCGGGGAGCGGGTTTAGCTGCCTGTCTCGGCTCAGCATTTTCAAGATGGCGATCCACATTGGAGGTAGGGTGCACCTTACCGATCTGTATGCCTTGCCGCGAGGCGCAAGGTAGATTTCATTGTGTAAGATCGGTATTTTGGCCGCGATCTGAGTTTCAATCTTGGCCGCACAATGAACGAGTTGCCCCTCCCCCAGGAGAGGGAGGGGCTCAATAGCTACCAGATTCGGACCCGGTTTTCTGGTGCGACATAGAGTTTGTCGCCTGGCTTCACATTGAACGCCTGATACCAAGCGTCGGAGTTTTGGACCGCCCCGTTAACCCGGAACTGTGCCGGCGAATGAGGGCCGGTTTGGACTTGGTTGCGCAGGGCTTCTTCGCGTTGTAGGGCCCGCCAAACTTGGCTCCAAGCCAAGAAGAATCGTTGATCGCCCGTAACACCTTCCAAGACAGGCGCTTTCTTGCCATTCAGCGACAGCTTGTAGGCCTGATAACCTACGATCACGCCGCAATGGTCGCCAATATTCTCACCAAGGCCGAGTTGGCCATTGAGTTTCAGGCCGGGCAAAGGTTCAAAGGCGCTATACTGGGCCACCATTTTTGCCCCAAGCGCTTTAAACGCGGCCACATCAGCTGGTGTCCACCAATCACGCAAGACACCATTCTCGTCATATTTGGCACCCTGATCATCAAAGCCATGGCCCATTTCGTGCCCGATGACGCCACCAATGCCGCCATAATTGATCGCAGGGTCTGCAAACTCATCAAAGAACGGTGGTTGCAGAATGGCTGCGGGGAACACAATCTCATTGTAGCTGGGATTGTAATAGGCGTTCACGGTCTGCGGTGTCATGAACCAACGCGTCTTGTCGGTCTTTTTCTTTAAGTCCTCAAGATCATTTTTGATTTCAAACGCTTGCACGCGGCGATCATTGCCGAGTGGGTCACCCGCTTTGATTTCTAAGGCACTATAATCCCGCCATTTATCTGGATAGCCGATCTTGGGATTGAAGGTCGCCAGTTTGCGTTGCGCTTTCACTTTGGTTTCCGGCGACATCCAGGTCAGGCCTTCGATGCGGACCTTAAACGCCTTGCGTAAGTTCTCGACCAACACCAGCATCTTGGCTTTGGCCGATGGGCTAAAGTGGCGCGCCACATAGACTTGACCAACGCCTTCGCCCAACGCCCCATTGATGGCTTGGGTTGCCCGCTTCCAACGCTCGCGCTGAACGGGTTGCCCATTCAACGTCTTTCCGAAAAACTCAAACCGCTCGTCATCAATCGCCTTAGGCAACACGCTCGCGCTTGAGGAGAGCAGATGATAGGTCAAATAGGCCTTCCACGTCTCAACCGGTGTCGCTCTGAACAGTTTCGCCAAGGGGCCAATCGCGGACACTTCGCGGACGACGCACTCTTGGATGTCGTTGAGTTGCGCCGCACCTAGGCCAACGGCCCATGGGAAGTCTGGCGCAATTTCGTCCAATTGCGCACGGGTCTTCAAGTTATAGGTTTTGGTACGGTCCCGGCGATCGGTAATATTCCAATGAAGTTTGGCAATTTCGGTTTCCAAGGCCATGACAGAAGCTGCTTTGGCCTCGCCATCCTTTTGCCCGGCGAGGCTCAACATCTTGGCGATATGAACTGGATATTTCTCACGCAGCGTTTTGAAACGCGCGTCGTCTTTCAAATAATAATCCCGCTCTGGCATACCCAGGCCGCCTTGGCCGATTGAGACAAGGTAGCGGTCTGGATTGCCGGCATCTGGTCCAATACCCCAGCCAATAGGGGATGGCGTGGGGAGGTCGCTCTTGCCAAAAAGGGCCGCAATATCTTCATGCGTCTTTGCCGAATTGATCAACTCAATTTCAGGCTGAATGGGGGCGAGGCCTGCTGCTTCAATGGCGTCTGTATCCATCATGGAGCGGTAGAAGTCGCCAATCTTTTGTTCAATGGAACCTGGAGCACTCTTTTTCGCGGCAAGTTCATCGATGATCGCGCGAACATCGGCTTCGGCTTTCGCGGCTAACTGATCAAAGGCACCCCAGCGGACCCGGTCTTCGGGAATGGGGTTGTTCTTCATAAATGTGCCGCCGCCATAGTTCCAGAAATCGTCACCCGGCTTAACGCTCAAATCCCGACCAGCCATGTCAAAGCCGAAGGTTCCGATCTTTGGCTTATTGGCCGACGCCCAAACAGAGTCAGAGAGGCCTGCCTGCATGGCGATTGCGACACCCATGCCGCCTGCACTGGAAAAGAGAAACCCACGTCTATTCATTGTTCTGCCCCCGCATTGATCTTGAAAACTCATCTAAGTCAGCCTGTCCTTTTTGACAGTACCTGTCACGTTGTCGAATTAACTTGCAGCAAGGTTTGCCAATTAAGTCCAGTCGGGCGACGATGAGGGTGAATACCTGATGCACCACGCGTCCACGGAGGTAAAGCCATGTCACAAAACATAGGGCCAGCAGATGTTGCGGTAATCACGGGTGGGGCCTCTGGTATTGGGTTAGCTTTAGGCCAAGCACTTGCTGCAAAAAGCGCGGCGGTTGTGTTGGCCGACATTGAAGGGCCGAAGGCCCAAGCCGCAGCCCAAGCGATCCGCGATCAGGGCGGGGCAGCACTTGGCTGTTTTGTCGATGTGGCAGACCCAGCATCCAATCAAGCCTTGGCAGACTTTGTGTTTGAGCGCTTTGGTCGGGTGACTTTGGTGTTCTTAAATGCCGGCATTGGCGCTGGCGGGTCCATCCACAAAGCCTCGCGCGCCAACATTGCTTGGACCTTTGAGGTCAATGTGATGGGAACCATCGACGGCGTGCGCGCCTTTGCGCCCCGTCTCTTAGAGCAGGAAATCCCGTCACGTCTGGTCATAACGGCCTCAGAACATGGTTTGGGTCTGCCAGGGCGCGGTGGGCAAGCGACACCCTATACCGCGTCAAAACACGCCTTGGTGGGCCTCGCTGAGGCGATGGCGCGCGACTATGTAGACACGCCTTTGGCCGTATCGGTGCTATGCCCGGGGTTGGTAGTCTCAGAAATCTGGAATGGATTTCGTAATCGCCACGAGAAATTTGGCGGGCCGCGTCAGTTAGATGCAGCATTTGGGCGCGAGAACCAAGCGGGTCTTCCTGCCGCAATCGCGGCAGAGCGTATTTTGCGCGGCATAGAGGTGGAAGAATTCTTCCTCTTCACCCATGGTAACGACATTGCTGAAGTGGCTAGGCCGCGTGCAGACGCGATAGAGGGGGCCTTAGCGCGCTTTTGGGCGCGCGAAGGCGATGAGGCTTAATTTGCTTCACCTGCTCAGACCTAGAGAGCCTGAGCAGGTGTAAGCGGGTATCTTACGAACGGCCGCGACGTGGCACGAAAGTGCTGTCACCACCGCGACCGACATTAGCGCCACCACGTGCGCCCGAGCGCCCGAGGCTGACTGGCTTGCCGCCGAAGGTTTTCTTGCCTGCTAATGGCTTCGCGGACTTGCGATCATCGGTACGGCCTTCAATGCGGGCTTCCCCGCGTGGGGCCGGGCCCTTGCGTGGGGTGTAATCGCGCTGGCCTTGGCCATTGCGATGGCCAAACGCTTCGCTGCGCGCTTCATAAGCGCGTGGACGATCACCTTGTGGACGGTCGCCCCGAGGACGGTCGTCGCGTGGACGGTCATCGCGAGGACGGTCAGCATGGGGACGATCAGCAAAAGAACGATCATCACGTGGACGGTCGTCGCGGGGGCGATCGTTACGTGGCCGGTCTTGGAAGCTGCGCTCTTCGCGTGGCTTTGAATGGAACGGCTTGTCAAAGCGTGGACGCTCCTCACGGCCTGCATTCTCTACGGGCCTCACATAGGCAGGACGTTCAGCCGCCTCAGGCGCACGCGCACCAAAGCGGTTTTCTTCGCGCTGTTGTGGACGGCCTTCATTGAAGACAGAGCCTGTTGCGAAATTGCCAGCGCGCGGACGACGGTCGCCGTCATCGCTGCGGTCACGGTTGGAATATTGACCACCGCGAGGCCCTGGACGACCACCACGACCACCTTCGCGGCCACCATCACGCGCACCGAACTTGCCATCGCGACGGGGATCGTTGCGTGGCTCGTACAGCGCTTCCTTAGGCCCCGTGCGACGCAGTATGCCAATCACATCGCCATGCGCATTGGTTGGCGCGCTCAGCGTGTTGGAAGCTTCACCAACGGTTTCCACAAAGATGGTTTCGCCATCTTCGTCATACTGAACCTCAGCAGGCTTAGGGGCCGCAGGACGTGGTGCCTTCATCAAATTGGCTGGGTCCATCTTGGTGATGGACTTTTTGATCAAGCGCTCAATCTGGCGCAAATTGTCCCGCTCGTGGGGTGCACAGAAGGAGATCGAGATCCCTTCAGCGCCGGCACGCGCAGTCCGGCCAATCCGGTGGACATAGGCTTCAGGCACGTCTGGCAAGTCAAAGTTAAACACATGGGTGACGCCATCGACGTCGATGCCGCGTGCTGCCACATCGGTACACACCAAAAGACGGGTATGACCCTTGCGGAAGCGCTCCAGCGCATGCTCACGTGCATTCTGGCTCTTATTGCCATGCACGGCATCAACCGACATGCCTTGTTGCTCTAGCTTGTCGAGAACTTTTTCCGCGCCATGCTTGGTACGCACAAAGATCATAGCGCGCTTAACTTCAGGCTCATGACAAATGGATTCAAGCAATTGCTGCTTGTTCACTTGGCTGGACATAATCAAGCGTTGGTCGACCCGCTCTGCGGCCGACGACAAAGGCGCGACTTGGATGCGCTTTGGGTCGGTCAGCAATTCTTCGGCGAGGTGGGCGATTTCCTTCGGCATGGTGGCCGAGAACAAGCTCGTTTGACGCGCCTTAGGGATTTCACCGACGATCAGGCGGATTGGCTTGATAAAGCCCATGTCCAGCATTTGGTCGGCTTCATCCAAGATCAAATGCTCCACCATATCGAGGCGGATGGCGCGCTGCTTCATCAAGTCGATCAGGCGGCCGGGGGTGGCGATCAAGATATCCACGCCACGCTCCATCGAGCGGATCTGCTTGCGGATGTTAGCGCCGCCATAGACCAAAGCGCCGGACAGGCCGACGAATTTCCCGTAAGTGCGCAAGCTGTCGGCGATCTGGCCAGCCAATTCGCGGGTTGGGCACAGGATAAGCGCGCGGCAAGCGCGTGCGCCGGCATGGATGCGGCGTTCGCTCAAATGGTGCAGCAAAGGCAGCGCGAAGGCTGCGGTCTTGCCGGTACCAGTTTGGGCGAGGCCCAAAATGTCGAGGGATTGCATGGCCGGTGGAATAGCCTGCATTTGGATAGGGGTAGGGTGCTCATAGCCTTCGCCTGAGATGGCGTTCAAGATAGGCTCAGCAAAGCCGAAATCGGCAAAAGTAGTCATGGTTTAGTCGTCTTTCACACGTCAAAGCGTGCGGTATCGCCCCCGTCATTTGGGGTGCGCACACGCGTCTGGGACGGACCTGACCTTGAGTTGCTTGCTGTCAGGCGCGCCAAATAGGGCTTACCTTCGCCCGGTGTGACCTCGCGAAACTAGACACGGTCACTTGCAACGCCCAGACGGCGGAAAGCGATGAAAGAGCCATTGTGGCTCTGATGTGGGACGTGCACTTAAACTCGGGCAGATCGGGGGGGCAAAAGCCCCTCACACCTGACTTAGCTGCCGAGTGCTTCCAGGATCGTTTTCACACAAAGTGTCATTAAAACGAGTGAAGCCAAGGCAAACACCGCGAAGCGCGCAGCCACCAAATTAACGGTCGCTTGCACCAGCGAATGCAGTACACGAAGGCCCACATAGCCCCAAGCCAGATAAATTGAAACCCCATCGGCCCAATTTCCCACATGCGCGGCTAAGGCCAGCGCGTAAAACAGGGTCGGTTGCTCGTGCAAATGGTTATAATTATGGGCAACTTGGGCCACTTTCATGGGTAAAGCGTCCAAACTACCCGGTTTTGCCGCCCCTTGCGGGTCAATGTTGTGTTTTTGCATAGCTGGTAGTCGGGTGGCATACATCCACACCCACATGACCATGGTCCAAGCAATCAGCGCCAAAATTGGTAGTAACATGAGAGGCCCTCCCCAGAGCATTATTTTATCCTTGGCAGTCTAGGACGGGATTGGCAGGATGGGAAGGTGGGTTAGCGCAAAGGGTTTAATTGCGGTCTGCGGGAAGGACTTTGGAGGGCGGGAGCTTTACTTTCCCGCTAAGGCAATCCCGCGCGCTGGTCCGACCTTAGCGTCGCGATGGCTCCTAGTTTGACAGGTGGGTAAGCTGGCAACTTAGGCTCACGCTTCTGCTTGCCAATCGCATCGGGCAGTCGCATGGTGGGTGAAAATTAAGCTCTGGGGGGCCTCTATGCGTTCACTACTTTTATCCACCGTTTTGGCTTGTGTTGTTATGGGTACCGCCCATGCGCAGACTGCACCTACAGCGTCGCCTGCCACGTTCATCCACGTCGGTCGCCTGATTGCTGAGCCCGGCACTGCGCCAACCACAGCTAAGACCCTGATAATACGTGATGGCAAGATTGAAGCCATCCGCGACGGCTATGTCGCACCGATGGCCGGCGCCAAGCTTGTGGACCTGAAGGCCAAAACGGTTATGCCTGGGCTGATCGACAGCCACGTCCATCTGCTCTCTGAATTGTCGCCGTCTAGTCGATTGAATGAGGTGACCAAGGAAGAAAGCGATCTGACCCTAGATGGCTTGGTCAATGCGCAAAAGGCCTTAAAGGCTGGCTTCACGACGGTTGTGGATTTGGGGGCGGATGGTCACCACACGATCTTTGCCCTGCGCGATCAATTTGCTTCCGGCCGTTTGATGGGTCCACGTATTCTCGCGGCCGGGGCTGCGCTTAGCCCCACCGGTGGGCATGCCGATGTGCATGGCTTCCGGGAAGATATCATGCATGTGCTGGGTCCTGAAAGCGTGTGCAACGGCGTCGATGATTGTCGCCGCGCCGTGCGCGAACAAGTCAAGGCGGGTGCCAACATCATCAAAGTCACCGCAACAGGTGGCGTGTTGAGCAATACGGCCAGCGGCCTTAGCCAACAATTCTTTGATGACGAACTCAAGGCCATTGCCGATACAGCGCATTTACTCGGCAAAACCGCCACCGCCCACGCCCATGGCAAAGGCGGGATCGAGGCCGCTCTCCGCGCTGGCTTTGATAGCATTGAGCACTCCAGCTATGCCGATGCAGAGACCTTTGCCCTCTATAAGGCCAAGAATGCGTGTGTGGTGCCAACCTTATTGGCCGGCACAACCGTCACCGAAATGGCTAGAGCTGGCGGCACACTGACAGGTGCGCAGGCTGCCAAAGCTCTGACGGTCGGCCCACTGATGGTCAATATGCTCGGCAAAGCGCGCGAAGCGGGCGTCTGCGTGGTGTTTGGCACCGATAGCGGCGTCTCCCGTCATGGCGACAATGCGCGCGAGTTTGAGTTGATGGTCCAAGCGGGCTTCACCCCAACCGAAGCGCTTCGCAGCGCAACAGTCGGTGGTGCCGCTCACCTCGGCTTGTCGGATCAAATTGGCACCTTGGCACCGGGTAAAGCCGCAGACCTCGTTGCCGTGACAGGCGATCCTTTGACCGATATCTCCCTCCTGCGCAAAATTGAATTTGTGATGGTGGGTGGCCGCGTCGCGAAGGAGTAGGGGGGCCTTTAAAGCCCCTCTCCCAGTGGGCTACGGGATTCACGGAATTTGGTTTGTTGTGGAGTTGAGTGCGAGAGTATAGCCGGTGAGGGTTTGTGTTAGGACGGACCAGCCGGTGCGCATGGTTTTGGGGCCTGGTGGTTTGTAGTAGCAGTTCCAACCG
>CAMDDL010000029.1 GCA_945891505.1 Maricaulis salignorans
CGCCAGCGCCTGCGGCCCCACCTGCCCCAAACGCCAAGCCCTAAAGCGAAGGGGCCTTGCCATCGGGCGCTGTCGCGTGCACCTCAGTCAGACCATGTCTAAGGCCGATTCAACTCCCCTGCCCGATCTAGCCGACCTGCCGGGTGAAGCCACACCCGCAAAGGGACTGTTGCTGGGGGTGGAGGTGATCCGTGATAATTTGCGGCGCTTGCCCGGCAAGCCAGGCGTCTACCGCATGATCGGCGCGGAAGGCGAAGTCCTCTATGTTGGCAAAGCCAAGAATTTAAAGAACCGGGTCACGTCTTATGCCCGCGGTCTTGGCCATTCCAACCGTATCGCGCGCATGATCGACTTGACCCGCGCGATGGAATTTGTGGTCACAGCAACCGAGACAGAGGCGCTTCTCCTAGAAGCCAATTTGATCAAGCGATTGCGACCACGCTTCAACATTTTAATGCGGGACGACAAGTCCTTTCCCTATATCTCGATCCGTCGCGATCATGCCGCACCCCAGATTGCTAAGCATCGCGGTGCACGTGCCAAGAACGTTGACTACTTTGGCCCCTTTGCCAGCGCTTGGGCCGTCAACGCCAGCCTGACAACGTTGCAAAAGGCATTTCTGCTGCGCTCTTGTACCGACAGCGTCTATGATGGGCGCTCCCGGCCCTGCATGTTGCATCAGATAAAGCGCTGTTCGGCCCCGTGCGTTGGCCTGATCAGCGACGAAGATTATGGGGAATTGGTCGATGAGGCGACGGCCTTTTTGCGCGGCAAGTCTGTCGATCTACAAAAGCGCCTCGCCGATGACATGCATGAAGCCGCTGAGACCTTGGACTTTGAGCGCGCCGCCCGCTTGCGCGACCGGATCAAGGCGCTCGCCAGTATTCGGGCCGTTCAGGGGATAAACCCGCAAAGCTTCCAAGAAGCAGACGTATTCGGCGTGGCTTTGAATGGCGGCATGAGCTGCATCCAAGTCTTTTTCTTCCGCGCTGGGCAAAACTGGGGCAATCGCGCTTATTTTCCTAAGCATGAGAAGGATGCCACCGAGGCTGAAATCCTTGATGCGTTCATGGCGCAATTCTATGACGACAAGCCCGCGCCAAGTCTGATCCTGACCAGCCATGTCCTACCAGAAGAAGCTTTGTTGGCAGAGGCCTTAAGCCTGCGGATGGATGCCAAGGTTGAGATAAGGTGCCCGCAAAGGGGTGAAAAGCGCGATACGGTGGCCCATGCGACGTCCAACGCGCGCGAATCCCTCGCCCGTAAAATGGCCGAAAGCAGCACCCAGACCAAATTGTTGGACGGTGTCGCAGACGTTTTCGGTCTTGCAGCTACTCCGCAGCGGATCGAGGTCTATGACAACTCCCACATCCAAGGCAGCCACGCAGTCGGTGCCATGATCGTGGCCGGACCGGACGGATTTGAGAAAAGCCAGTACCGGAAATGGACCATCAAAGACGCCAAGGGCGGCGACGACTTTGCCATGATGCGTGAAGTCTTCACCCGCCGCTTTGCCCGGCTGATCCAGCCAGAGCCAGAAGATTTGCCACCTAGCGTCGATATGGAAGGTAATCTGATCGACGAGAGCGGTCGCAAGAACCGCCAACAAGACAGCGCTTGGCCGGACATTGTGTTGATAGACGGAGGCGAGCAGCAATTGGCCGTCGTTGTCAGTGTCGCAAAAGAATTGGGGCTCGAAGAAGACATCACTTTGATTTCCATTGCCAAAGGGGTCGACCGTGATGCAGGGCGAGAGTTTTTTCATACGCCGGGCCGCGCGCCGTTTCGATTAGAGCCCAAAGACCCGGTTCTTTATTATCTTCAACGCGTGCGCGATGAGGCGCACCGCTTTGCCATTGGCGCGCACCGCCAGAAGCGTTCCATCGCGATTTCGAAAAATCCGTTGGACGAGATTGCAGGCGTCGGCCCGATGCGAAAGAAGGCCATTCTGGCACGCTTTGGTTCTGCACGCGGTGTCGCGCGCGCAAGCCTGACTGAACTCATGGAAGTGCCAGGCGTCAATGAAGAGCTGGCTGCGCGAATCCAATCCTATTTTCAAAGGACATAAAAAAGGACATAAAGATGAAGTGGCTCCCCAATGCCGTCTCGATCAGCAGATTGGCTCTTGCGCCTCTGATTGGCTATTTGATCTGGGCTGGGCTGACCAAGGATGTAGCCAATCGCGAACTTGAATGGGCGTTTGGCCTATTTGTGTTCTCCGCCTTAACAGACTGGCTCGACGGCTTTCTGGCGCGCAAGCTGGATGCCAAAAGTGAGCTGGGCGGCAAGTTGGACCTATGGGGCGACAAAATTTTGGTGGGCATCACCTTGTTAGCCTTATGGGCTGGCTGGATGTCGGACGTGCATGATTGTACTGACGTACTTCTTGGTGTACTAGGATATGTAATGCCTTATGGTATCGGCCTCTTCTTCTTGCTCGCCATTCCGGTGCGCGACAGCTTGGTCACACGTTTACGCGCGCAAGCCAGTTTAAAGGGAGTCTCCTTAACCCCAACCTTTGCGGCCAAATCCAAAACAGCGGTGATTATGGGCGGGATGGGCTTGTTGTTAGCGGGCTTGGCGTCCGGTCTGTCCGGATTGGGCTACGCTGGATTTGCCATTCTGGTTTTGGGTGCTTTGATGTCGATCTGGACCGGTCTAGCCTATTTCAAAGCCGCGCGCGGGGCCAGCAGCACCGAAGCCTAAGCCGTCAACATCCGCTGCAACGCCCAGTTTGGCGCGCGTGCACCCGATAGCGCGATATCGAGGCCGATCACTGCTTCAACCTCTTCATCGCGTCCTAGTGGCAGCCGCATCCAAAAACGCACAGCATGGCCGTGCAGACCCACTTCAGCAGGGGCTACGCCGCAGGAAGGCTTCCGCTCACTGACAACGCGTTGGATGGTCTCGATAGAGCCTGGAAGCTCTGGCTGCACTAAGCACAGGCGCGGATCATCGCCAAATACATCGCGAAGCGCGCTGCCGGCAACGCGCACGCGCGGGCCCTCTAAGGCCTTGGTCTCAATTAAAGAGATAAACGGCAAAAGCGGACCAAATGCGCGGGGCTGAAAGCTCTCACGCGTTGGCATCGCCGAGCAGCCAGCTGCGCTGTTCCAGACGTCGAATAGGCGACGCTGTTCTTCCAGCAGCAATTGAGCTCGGAACATTGACACCAATATTAACCCCCTGTTGAGATTAGTATCAGTGATTTGCACCGAATCGCGCAAGAGTCTTTATGTATAGCAAGAGAATATTTTCATCTTTTCACTGCGAATACTTGTTTCGCTAGCGAAATGATCTCTTAATAGTTAACGGCGACCACGTCCTAAGCCAATTTTCTTGGCCAATTCAGAGCGCGCCGCAGCATAATTTGGCGCGACCATCGGATAATCTGCGGGCAGGCCCCATTTAGCGCGATAATCATCTGGCGACATATCATAAGAAGAGCGCAAGTGGCGCTTTAACGACTTGAACTTCTTACCATCTTCCAAACAAACGATGTGATCTGGGAAGACAGACTTTTTAGTCGGTACAGCAGGAACCAATTCCTTGGACTCTACAACGGGAGCGCCTTCATGTGTATTCTTCAACGACGCATAGACCGTCGAGATTAGGCCAGGCAGTTCCGAAGATGGAAGCTCATTGCCAGCCACATAGGCAGCAACGATCTCAACCGTCATCTCGATCAAACTGACATCCGTATTTTCAGACATTACTTAGTTCCCCAGAAATTAGAGACCAGCGGCCCTAAAGACTAACCTTAAATAGGCATAGACCAGTGTGGGCACATTTAGATCAGATGCAAGACCACATTGCTGTCTTAACCGTTTTTTTCTCAACTGAGAAAGCGACTACCTTGGAATTGTTTCACCTTACCGATGTAAATGCAAGCACTTAAACCATCCATTTGGTGCAGATACCCACGGTACATCAAGCTTGTGATAATTGAGCGCCAAAACATTTACATCCTATTTTAGAAAACCGCATGGAAAGGCTCTCAAAGAAGGCTCTATACTGAAAGTACTATTTGGTTACTCACAAGAAAGTACTATTACAATTTATCCGCCTTTAAAAATCTCCACACAGTTGAAAAAAGTTGGCTTCGGATTCTATTTGGAGAATTGGTAAGTTCTCATTACCAACGGGGATCAACAACCAAGGTAACCTTGGAGAAAGGTTCGATTTACCAAAATCAACTGACGGCACGAAGCCGCTGCGCCATTTTAGATTTAGTAATTAACTTTGGACCAGACCTTGAAGAACGCGCGCCAGCAACACCGGTTCCATAGGGGCCAAAACACGCTCTAGAGGCTATTCCCAAAGACGAGGTTAGAAGAGCGGGCTGCCACCGAATAGAGTAGCTCTTCGTCACCCTCTTCTAGCTTGGCTGCTAGGGTTGGTGACATTGCAGATGTCAGGGCCCAATTCCAATAACGCAGAACGGTTTGTGCCTTATTGGTAGAGATGGTGTCATAGACGAGGACAGAACGTCCCCATGGGTCGTTCATATCATGGTCATCGGCCATAGGACGGCGCAATCCACGCCATAATTGCCGAAAATGCTTGCGTTTGAGACCTGTTGCCTTGCACAGAACAGCGATTGACTCACCCCCGCCATCGGAAAGGATTTGCGCTCCACACATGGGCTTAATCCCGGCAAGGAAGGAGATTTCGACGAAAAGCTCACGCGAGGGCAGTTGATGATCGAGGGCTTCAATCGCACCTTCGAGACTGCCGTACGGGCTGCGTGCGGCCGCGTCGCGATTACGTTGGCGACGTTCGATAAACTGAAGGGTTTTGCGCACCAAGGGATCGCGCCATCCATCAATTGCGGCGCGGGCGAATATGTCTTGAGCTGCTTCTAAGAGCGTTATGCGCTCAACTGCAAAACGTTGCAGAATGCGCCGGCGATCTTCAGCGTCCGCCCACCAGAACATCGTCAGTCCTTGCGACGGCTTTAGTTCAGGGCGCTTCGCCAAGTGCGGCACAAGGCTTTGCTCTTGCTTGGACATGGCTGTTGCTTGCTCAATCGCAGGATGCGCAAAGGTGCTGCCTTCATTGCGCAGGAGAGCCTGAATAACTTCAACTTCGCCCATATTGACCAAGACATCGGTCACTGCTTCGGAAACGACTTTGCGCTTGGCAATCATCACGCGGTGCGTGGTCGTGGCGGAAGGCGACAGGGCCGTCGCGATCAGGTCGGAATCATTGAAGCCTTCGCAGACTTCCAACAGAGGAATCGCTACTTGCAACGCATCCTTGGCCAAAAAGCGCAACAGGATGGCCGGGGTATCGACAAGCAGGGCCATGCGCTCTGCACAGCGCATGCGGGTGCCGACATCGCTATCACGCAAGACTTCGATCAGCAGATCCGCTGCGATGTGGCGTTCTTGCGGGGTAATTCGAGACCCGGGGAGCCCGACGACATCTTGAAGACGCCGCGTCAACATAGCCCGCGTCTTGGTTTGCACCCCCTCGTCCATATCGAAGCTGTCTATCTCGAACTCAGATAGGGTTCCGTCGGCCATGATGTCCTCACACTGCACTGCACCGTGGCCGGAGAACATTAAAATCCAGTTTACGCCCTCTGTTCAAAATAGTGCTAATCTTCACTTAAATGGAACGTCATCCCACCAAGGAAAGAAGTCAGGCATATCGCTAGAAACTTTATCGGCATAAGCGGGCGGTCGTTTTTCAAGGAAGCTCATGACGCCTTCGCGGGCGTCAATTGTTTGCCCACGCGAGTAGACACCGCGACTATCGATCTTGTGGGCCTGCATGGGATGGTCTGCCCCCAGCATACGCCACATCATCTGACGGGTGAGTGCGACTGACACAGGTGCAGTGTTATCGACAATTTCGCGCGCAATGGCATGGGCGGCTGGTAACAGGTCTTCTGGCGCATGCAATGACTTTACCAATCCTGCTGCAAGGGCCTCCTCGGCCCCGAACACCCGACCCGATAGGCACCAATCTAGCGCTTGGGATATGCCAACCAGCCGGGGGAGAAACCAGCTAGAGCAGGCTTCTGGCACAATGCCGCGGCGGGCAAATACAAAACCAAAGCGCGCTGCGGTCGAGGCAATGCGAATATCCATCGGCAATTGCATGGTCGCGCCAATGCCAACCCCAGCCCCGTTAATCGCGCCAATGACTGGCTTGAGGCTTTCAAACATCCGCAAGGTCATGCGGCCACCGCTATCCCGAATTCGCTCCAGATCAACCAGACCCTCTTTATCAGGGCGGTCTGAGCGATTGTCATAGTCAAACGTCTTAGCGCCAGCAGAAAGGTCTGCGCCGGCGCAGAAGGCCCGTCCAGCCCCCGTGACAATTACGGCACCTACATCGTCATTGGCGTCGGTAAGATCAAAGGCTGCGACCATGTCCAGCATCATTTGACCGGTAAAGGCATTCATCTTGTCGGGACGGTTGAGCGTGATCACAGCAATCTTGTCTGCAATCTCTAACGTTATCGTCTCAAAGCTGGTAGCGGCTGGCATGTGGATCTCCCTGACTGGCCGCCTTCTCATCGGGGCGACACGTGTTGCCAGATTGGCCCAGTTTATAGCGCCTGTGCAAGGCCCAAATTTCGGCCTCCACACCCCTTAATGCGGCTCGTTAATGCGACTCCGGCCGCTTGCGACCAGGATCTGCGCGATCATCATAGCCGTGTCGTGAGGAATAAAAGCTCAACCACATCAAACCAAATCCAAGCGCCAGAGACAGAACAGTCCCCAGCCCCATTGCGATCCAGCCATGCATGGAAATCACCGGGAACCGCCCAACCAAAAAGACCGAGACCAACCCTGCAAAGCTAGCAATCAGCAGCAAGACCAAAAACACAATGATCAGCAAACCGCCGCCAGTCAGGCGCTCTGGCGCTGGCTTTGGAGCTAAAGGGGGCAAATCGTCAGCCATGGACCTAGTTCGCCTTCGAAACGGGGGCACAGCGAATAACCACGACATCATCATCTGCCTGCATCACTTGGGAATCAGCGGACTTCACACACCAAGTCTGCGTGGTATCCTGAAAATACCCCCCATTCGGGGTTTTGGTGATCTGTCGCAAGGCGGACAGCAAGGCAACGCGATCTTCGGTTTCGCCATTCACCTTCGCAGCCTCATTGAAGACACCGCGACGGCGAATGTTGATCTCGTTAATCCGACGCTGAAGGTCCGCTTGGGCCGCCGTGGGTGGGCGGACAAAGCCTAAATAGCCGTCGGCTTGCTCACCAATGATGCCTTGAGCCAATGCTTTATCAACCGGTCCATTGTTGTCGATTGCTGCGGCAGAAGTCGCAATCAGCGCGCCTGCGACCAACATGGCGGTGAAAATGTTGCGTTTCATGTCCATCACTCTCCTAAAGCGCGACCTGTCTTGCGGCGCGCCTCTGTCAGGGGCTTAGAATATGCCAGGATTTGCTTGTGCTGCCTTGTCGAGCTCATGCTCCAGTTTCACCCGCACATTTTGCTCAATCTTCATATTGATGTTCAGATTGATCTCGATCGGCTTGTCGGGCACTTGCAGACGAATCGTTGGTGTGCAGCCCGCAATGCCAGCCAGCCCAACAACGCTTAGTGCAAGAAGACTGTGACGCATGGGATCTTCCTTATCAGCACGGGCCTATCCCGTAAGACAGTCATAGCATGACTATCCCCATGTGAACCCCCCATGAATTTCCCAATACACAGCGGTTCATCCTCCAACACACGAACGCGCCCTGGAATGACCGGGGCGCGCGCGCTTGAAGTCCTTAAGACTTAGAATATTAGTTGGTGATGCGCGTTGTGCCGGAGCCCGATTGGGCAATCGAGGTTGAGCCAATGGCGTCACGACGCATGGAGTCGATGCGGGCACGGAACGCGTTAAAGCGTGCCAACTGCTCAGCCGGCAAAGCCTGACCGGTTGGGACACCCACGCCCAGTGGGTTGATCGCCTGGCCATTGCGGCGAACTTCAAAATGCAAGTGCGGACCGGTCGAGCGACCCGTATTGCCGACGAAGGCAATCACATCACCTTGCTTCACCCGATCGCCGGGACGCAGGTCGGGGGCAAAACGAGAGATATGGCCATATCGGGTCGACCACGTGCCATCATGGGAAATATCAACCACATTGCCATAGCCACCCATGGCGCTGGCGCGGGTTACAACGCCATCACCAGCTGCCAAAATTGGCGTGCCGATTGGTGCACCGAAGTCCACGCCTTCATGAACTCTGGTATAGCCCAAAACGGGATGAACGCGGCTGCCATAGCCGGAGGTCAGTCGAGCACCGTTGATCGGCGTCCGCATCAAGAACTTACGAGCGGAGCGGCCAGCAGCGTCAAACCAGTCGGACGATACCGAACCAGGAGGCTGAAAACGGTATAATTGGATGGTGCGGCCACCAGCCGTCGTCATACGGGCGAAAACAGGCTCACCTTCGCGGACAACCTGCCCACGCAAATCCGAAACCCGATCGTACATCAGTTCAAACTCAGTGCCGGGCGCAACTTCGCGCTCGAAGTCGACGTCATAAGCAAAGGCTTGAGCAATAGAATCAGCTGCACGGTCAGGCGCACCCAATTCGCGCACCGCATTAACCAAACCGTTCTGGCCAATCACGCCTGCAATACGCAAAGTCTTGCGCTGCATATTGGTCGCCATCTCACGTGCACGGAACACATTGTCGATGCCGCGCGTTACGGTGACAGAACGCTCTGCGCCACTGGCAAGATTGAAACCAGCCAAACGATTGCCGCCCGCGCTTGGCTGCATGAATACAGTCACTTTGTCATCGCGGCGGACATCGCGCGGATCAAGGCTGCGGGCTAAAGAACGCACGGCGCTAGCGACATCATCGCGCATCGCACCGGCACGGATTAGGGCTTGTTCGAGTGTTTCACCGCCGCGGATCGAGATCGTTTGACGATCGGACTGACCCGTGCCAGCGGCAAATGCCATATGCTCAAGATTAGCATTTTGAGCTGTGGCGGTGTGGAAATTTCCAGCGGAGGCGATGAAGCCGATCGCACATCCCAAGCTGAGCTTGAGTGCGAGACTGAAGGCAGCGCGACGATTGGTCGTGTGTCTCAAAAGCTAACCCCTTTTACCGCTACGAACAACAAACATGCCGTTCACGGATTAAGATCGGGTGTAGAACCCGCCCCGTTTAACCATACTTTCGCAGTTTTTTTTCTTATTGTGTGGCCTGAAATACACAAGTTTCCGCACAGAGCAACCCCCGCCCTCAGTATGCGTCAAGTTTTGCCCCTGCATTTGCCTCTTTTTGAACACTTTTGATCGCAGTTTGGTACAGGTTGACGTGCCTATAATTGGGGGGTCGAGAAACCAACCGGAGCAGGGTATAGAGCTTGTATGAATGACCGAGTCCCGCCTCATGATGACCCGAAGTCTGAGACTGGGACTCCAAGTGTTAACAAAGTTAACCATCTGAGTCGTAAAACTTATCTGCGTGGAACGTCGCTCTTTTGGGGCCTTGGAATCATCGGCCTCGCTACCGCTGCGAGTTTGGGCTGGATCTGGCGGACCGACCTGGCGGAATCAGGTGTTCAATCGCTTCTGCGTCAGCGTGGAATCGAAGGGGGGATTTCGTTCACAAAATTGTCAGTTAATCAGGCAATGGTCCGCGATTTACGGTTAGGCCCTGCGGCAGACCCCACTTTACTTCTGCCGATGGCGACTTTGAGCTGGCACGTTGATCTCAAAAGCGGCCGTCTGGTCATTGATCGCTTGGAGGCACATGGTGCCAAACTCCATATCGGTATGACCAAGGCTGGCGAGCCTGACTTTGGTGCCCTGAAGCCCTTCTTGATCCCATCAGACAAGCCAAGCCAAGTTCGCCTCGCCGATGTGGTGCTGCGCGATACCCTATTGAGCTTTGATAGCCCCATGGGCCGGGGCCAAGCGCGCATTCAAGCGACAGGGGGCGACCGGCAGGGTTGGCGGGCTCAGATGCTGGTCAATCCGCCTAAAGAAGTCTCCGCCGTACCTAGTGATCGCCCCTTAGCGTTTGGGCTCGCTCTGATGCCGGGGCAAAAGGATGAGGACGGCCAGCAAAGCCCAACCGAGATTGGCTTGGCGATTCAGCCTGACGGTCAAAGCTATCGCTGGGGTGGCCTGCAAGTCGATCGCATCGCAGGGTTAGCACAAGCGCTTGTGGTCCTTGACGGGAAAGGCGGCACGCGGGTGGAAATGCGCGCGATTGCGCTTAAGGCTCAAAAAGCGCGCCAGCAAACTTCTGAGCTACAGTCCCCCCTGTTACAAGGTGGCACCGGCCAATGGCAGCATCAGGTGTCGGGAAGTCGCCAATGGTCCGAAACGGGATTTGGCACGCTGATTGGCAGGCTTGAAGCCAAGTCCGTTCAAACGCCCCGAGGCACACTTCAAAATCTTGCCGTAGATTTTTCGACCGCCCGCACGAAGACAGGCCTCACGCGTTTCGATGTGAAGGGCAGAGGCGCAAAACTTCTGACTGCCCCAGCGGTGGGTTGGCAGGCCAATAGTGCAGAGATTACAGGCTATGCCCAAGCGGTTTTGAAAGATCTGCGGCAGGCTCCAGGGGCGGTTTGGGAAGGCCAAAGCCAGCTGGCTTGGAAGAACTTGGTCGCGCCATCGACCACCCCTACGGCTGATCCTGTGTCCGGCAAAGCCGGAATAGGCTTTGTCTATGGTCCAAAACAAGCTGAAGTACGCTTGAGTGAACCGGTCGACCTCGCCCTACGCTCCGGCCCCAAGCTGAGCTTTGTCCCCGACCCTAAAAGGCCACCCTTAGTCCGCTTCGACTTCACCGAGTCAGAGGTATCACCCTTGGAGGCTTTTGGCGCTGGCGATTTTGTCATTCAAGCGCCAAACTCTGGCAAGGGCCAGGGGAGATTGGAAGACTTTAGTTGGAACCCGTCTGGCTGGACCGTGGCCGCGCGCAACTTCAGCCTTAGAAATGTTCCTGTGCCCGGCGGCAAGTCGGGACTTCTGATTTCAGGCCAAGTGAACGAGGTGTCTTTGGCAGCTAAGACGGGCGAGGTCCCAGTCGGCGCTGGACGTGGTACCTTAGAAATTGCCGCTCAGGCAGGCGCTGCAGGCCTCGGCCTCGGCGCTGGAAGGGCCAAGCTTACCGGTCAGGTCCGTGGCGATGGGCGAACCTTATTGGTGTCCCTTGCTGGGCCGGTTGAAGGCTTCGGCAAAAATGGTCCCGGCGCGCGACAAGGCCGCTTGGCGCTAGATGCCAAAGCTACGCGCGCAAACGCGATCTGGACCATTGATCTCGATGGCCAAGTTGGCGCGGCAGGGTTTCGCTCACCCGACTTAAATGTACTTGACCTGAGCGGGCGGCTAAAGGGCCGGGCCCGCGTAGGCACTTTGCCAAGCGCCTCGCGCCCCAGACAAAGCGTAGATGGGCTTAGCTTGGCGGACCTTGCCAACTGGGATGCTAATCTGACCTTTGATGGATCTGTAGACCGCCTAAACGCGCAAGGGTTTGGCGTGCGCGCAGGGGTTCTAAAAGTACCTATCATCGCGCGCGGTGACGGCCGATCTGTTGAAGCAAATGGGCAAGCTTCCCTCGTTGCCTCAGCCTTAGCCCTTGATGAAACCCAGATAGATGACGTGCGGGCTGACTTGCCGTTCCGATTTAGCGCGAGCCAAGGCCAAGCGCCTGCTTGGCAGGCCAATGTTTCAATCAGCGCCACCGCTGCCTCCCTGACCTCTGGCGACAGCTTGGTTGAAGGATTGCGGGTCAGTGGGCCGGTGCAGGCTATCCCTTCCGACGATGGGCTGGGCATGTTGGTCCGAGGCGACACCTGTTTGTCAGTTTCTGCTGAGCGAGGCCGCTTTCCGGGCGACGCCACCGTCGGGCCTGTGAAAACAAGCTTTTGCCCAGATCGTCTCGGACGATTTGCCAGCTTAAACAGCACTGGCTTCGTCCTCTTTGCAGACGCTAGATTTGAGCCCTTAGAATTACGACTGGGGGCGCTAGAAGATGGCCGGTCGCTGCGTCTGGGTGCCATCCGGGGAGATTTCAAGCCTTCAGCCACAGGCGGCTGGCAATTAGATCTGACGTCGAAAGAAGTTGGCTACACGTTCAAACTGCCCGATGGCGGATTTGCAGAGCTTAATGCCCAAGACTCGTCGCTACGCCTGACCCCGGACAGCGGTGGCATGACGTTACGGGGGCAATTGGCCGGACTGCGAGCCAAGGGCCTTCCTGTCCAGATTTCAGGAACCGCGACTGCCGATCTACAAGCACGACGCACCGGTCTTGTCGGCGACCTTGCGTTTGAAAACCTGCTCGTGCGGGATGTGCCAGCCTATTTACCAGCGCCAGATGAGAACGGCCAGCAGGTTGAGCGCCCTGCCCGCTTTGGTATGCTGTCGCTAAACGGAGAAGGCACCATCAATGGCAGCCAAATCGACATTCAAAGTGACATCAGTCTGGCGGATTCTGGGGCCTTTTTAGCGCGCGCGATCTTGAACCATAATGCAGAAACTGGCCTTGGCCGCTTGGACGCATTGGCGGAGACGATCTCTTTTGGCCAAATGCCAAAGGATTCCTCTGGCATGGTAAAACAGTGGAATCGTCCACTTGATGCCGATGACATTATTCCCGCACTGCAAGGGGTGATCTTGGATGTGGTTGGCGATGTCTCGGGATCAGCCTCCATGGCTTGGGGACCAAATCAGGCGACTGTTTCAGACGCCAAATTGTCGACGGCCAATCTCGACTTCCTGACCTTGCTTGGCCAAGTGACCAATTTGACAGGTGACTTTTCGCTCGACGACTTGTTGAAAGTGCGCTCAGCCGGCCAGCAAAGCTCTACCGTCGCGCAGTTTGATCCGGGCATACCGCTCGAAGATGTCAATGTGGTCTTTGCTTTGCCCGGCGATAACACCTTGCAATTAATCGATGCCAGTTGGCCATTTGCCGATGGCAAATTATCTGTCCGTCCAGCAAGCTGGACCTTCCGCGACGGTGACCAATCCTTTGCGGTCGATGTTGAAGACGTAGACCTCGCTAGATTTCTGGGGCTAACTAAAATCCCGAACCTGCAGATTGACGGCAGGGTGTCGGGCGTCTTCCCGATTGAAGCGCGCAACGGCAGTGTTGAGATTGTCGGCGGCAGGCTACAGGCGCGCGATGGCGGCGGCAAAATCCGCTATACCGGGCCGATCCTAGGCTCTGACCCCAAAACACCAGCCAAGAAGCTACCTTGGTATCAAAGATGGTTCGCCCCTAAACAACCAACGCCCGCAGAAATCGCGGCGCAAGCCCTCGCAGGCATTGAGTATGAGATAGATGTGATCACGGTTGATGGTCGTATTACTGGCGACCTGACGTTGGGTGTTGTTCTAGTCGGCGCCAATCCGCAGGTCCTGTCCGGCGTGCCAATCAAGCTGAATGTGAAAGCCACGCTGCCCGTCGGCCAAATGACCGATATGGCTACCCGCTTCTTCGAAAGCGCCACGAACGCCGATATGTTGAAGGAATTGGACAAGCTTGACCGGTCGCGTAACGGCCCGGGCTTCATTCCCACTCTAGAAGAAGACAAAGCAGCCCAAGCGCAAAAATCAAGGCCTTAAACTGGATCGGGGATCCTGCCCAATTCATGCTTGACCTTCCCGTCAGGCTTGGCCAAGACGTTGGCGAAGCAAGAACAATCGAGGGAGCATCGGCAATGACCTTACCAACAGCATTTCAGGGGCGATTGCGCCTGCCCATCGTGGCCGCGCCCATGTTTTTGGTGTCCGGCCCGGAATTGGTCACGGCCTGCTGCAAGGCCGGCATCTTGGGAACCTTTCCCGCCCTCAACCAACGCACCAGCGAAGGCTATGCTGAGTGGCTTGATCTCATCCAAGCCGCGTTGACGCCACAAGATGCGCCATTTGGTGTGAATTTGATCGTGCACAAAACCAATCCACGCTTGGCTGCAGACGTCAAAATATCGAGCGATAAGAAAATCCCACTCGCAATTACCTCGCTAGGTGCCGTTAAAGATGTTGTCCAAGCCATCCATGACGGCGGCGGTTTGGTCTTCCATGATGTCACCAATATGAAGCATGCCGAAAAGGCGATGGAGGCCGGGGTCGACGGCCTGATCCCAGTTTGCGCCGGGGCTGGCGGCCATGCGGGCACGTTGTCGCCCTTCGCGCTTGTCACTGAACTGCGCGCAGCCTTTCCAGATACATGCATTGCCCTGTCTGGGGTGATGTCGACCGGCCGCCATGTTGCGACCGCTCGGATGTTGGGCGCAGACTTGGCCTATATGGGCACCCGCTTCATCGCGACCGACGAAAGCCGTGGCCAAGACGATTATAAGCAGATGATCAAGGACAGCGACGCGGCGGACATTGTTTATACGCCTAAGATCAGCGGCATTCCCGCCAATTTCCTCATTCCCTCGCTCCTCCAGAATGGTCTCGACCCAGTGACGATGGAGCCTAAGACCCATGTCGATTTGGGCGAAGAACTCAATGCCGGCAAAGCTTGGTCCACCATCTGGTCGGCTGGGCAAGGCGTAGGGTCGATCCATGACACCTTGCCAGTCAAGGACCTGATCGACCGCCTTGAAACCGAATATCGGGCTGCACTTGCCGAAGCAAAGGGATTTTAAGCCATGGCTAGCTTTGCAGACAAAGTTGCGATCATCACGGGTTCTGCCACGGGGCTTGGGGCATCGACCGCGTTGAAGCTGTCGACCTCTGGCGCGCGGATCATTCTCAATTACTCCAAGAGCCAAGCCGAATGTGAAGCCACGGCGCAGGCCTGTTTGGCCGCTGGTGCCCATGACGTGCGGGTAGTCCAAGGCAATGTCGCGCGTGACGAAGATTGCCGCAAGATTGCAGCCGCCGCCGAGGACTGGGGCCAAGTCGATATTTTGGTCAATAATGCCGGCACAACCAAGCACGCACCCAATCATGCCGATATGGATGCTTTGGAGGCCGACGACTTCCTCCATCTTTATGAAGTCAATACGGTCGGCCCGTTTATGATGGTGCGGGCTGCAAAGCCCTTGTTGCACGCAGCCTATAGCAAAACCCAAAATGCCAGTTCTGTGGTCATGATTTCGTCTATCGCAGGCGTGATCGGGATTGGATCCTCGGTCGCCTATGCCGCAACCAAGGGGGCCCTCAACACCATGACGAAATCGCTCGCCCGGGCTTTGGCCCCTGCGATTCGGGTCAATGCCGTCTGTCCGGGCTTCATTGATACGCGTTGGTTCACCGATGCATTTGGCGAAGATACCACCGCCAAAATCCGAGAAAACGTAAAGAAACAAGTCCCTTTGCAAGTTGCGTCGGGTCCGGATGATATTGCAGACACCGTTGCCTTCTTCTGCTCTTCCGCTTCGCGCCACATCACGGGCGAGACCCTTCTTGTGGACGCAGGACTCCATCTCGACGCGAGTGTCCGTGCACCGACATAAGTGACCGCACGATTATTAGTCATTTTTTGATGTTTTATGCTTAAAGAAGATGCACGACGCGGCTGATCGCGTCCGCCATGTGTCCAGTGCGATTGCAAACGAGGTGTTGCGCTGATGTCATAGCGGCGAAGCTCAAACTTCGTCAAACAGGCGAATGAACATTATAAGGGGTCGCACCTTCCGCGGCTTCCACAGGGGACTAACATGAAACTTAAAGCACTCCTTTTGGCTACCGCCTTGGTTTGTGGCGCTCCCGCCGTCGCTTCCGCTCAAGAAACCACCACTTCGGTGAACGTTGGTGTGGCTTCTAGCTACCAGTTCCGTGGTGTGAACCAAAATGCCGACGACACCGGCCAGGTTTTTGGCGGCGTAGACCTGTCGGCTGGTTCCTTCTATGTCGGCACCTGGTTGTCAAACGTTGATTTTGGCAGCAAGGCCAATCTGGAAGTCGACCTCTATGCTGGTTACAAGCCCCAAGTTGGCCCAGTAACCCTCGACATCGGCGTTCTGGCTTATACCTATCCTCAGCAAAGCGACCTTTTAGTCTATGAAGGCAAGGTTGCAGGCACCATCGCAACCGAATCTGGCGTGTCGCTGACCGGTTCGGTCTTCTATTCCCCAGAATATGGCAAGAATGGCCCATCCTATTGGTATTATGAAGCTGCCGTGTCGGCTCCAATCCCAGGTGCCAAAGTCGGCCCATTTGCTTTGTCGGCCACTGCCTCGGTGGGTAGCCAGAGCGTCGAGAGCGGCGCGACTCTGCCTGACTACACCAACTGGAAAGTCGGTCTGACTGCTGCAAGCGAAAGCGGCTGGGCAGTGGACGTGTTCTACACCGACACCGACGTCGACAATGACAAGCTGTACGAAGGCAAGGGCGTCATTCAGTTGAAGCGCTCCTTCTAGAGCACGTTTTGATCCATTCGGATCAAAGTTGCGCTCTCAATCTGAAATTGGAGCAACAGCTTATCCGTTCTATCTGATTCAGATAGAACGGGCGTTGCTCTAAGTTAGACTTCTCAAGTCAAAAAGAGAGGCCGTAAGCACAAGCTTACGGCCTTTTTCTTTGCGGGCTCTAGTCCTTGTCGCTCGCTGCTTCAGGCGTAATACGGATCGCTAGAATTTGATTGCGATGCTTGCGCAAAATCTGGAAGCGATAGCCGTGGAAGGCAAAGCGCTGACCCGGGTCTGGGATAGCTTGGGCTTCGTGGATCACAAGGCCTGCGATAGTCACTGCCTCCTCATCGGGCAAATCCCAGTCCATGGCGCGATTGAGATCACGAATAGGCACAGCCCCATCGACATTGACCGACCCATCGGGTTGGGGGCGCACGCCTTGTATGGCGATGTCATGCTCATCCACAATATCGCCGACGATCTCTTCTAAGATGTCCTCCAAGGTCACAAGGCCTTGCAGCGCACCATATTCATCAACCACACAAGCCACATGGCTACGGCGCTTGAGGAATTCCTCCAATTGTTCTTTCAAAGTCGTGGTGTCAGGCACAAACCAAGGCGGCCGGATGATGGCTTTGAGGTCAATTGCATCTAAATCGCCTTGCGCATCTGCAATGGCCTGCAACAGGTCCTTGGCGTGCAAGATGCCGACGATGTTTTCCTGATCGCCCTCATAGAGGGGTAGGCGCGAATGCTGTGTCTGTAGCACCTGCATGACGATTTCGCGTGACGGCAATTCCACGTCGATCGTCTTCATATTCTTGCGGTGGATCATGACGTCTGAGACGTCCAATTCCTCAAGATCCAAAACGCCTGCAACCCGGTCGCGGTCCGACTTTTCCACGCTGCCTTCGTGCTTGCCAAGCTCAATCGCGCCACGAATTTCTTCCATCGTAGCATCTTCATCGGTGACACGGTCCAGCTTTACGCCAAATATCTGCAACGTTGCGCGGACAATCCAACGTACGGCCGTCACAATCGGGCTGAGCAACGTGACAGACCATTGCACGGGAAGCGAAACCCACCGCGCGGTCGCTTCAGGATAGGAAAACGCGAAAGTCTTGGGCATGACTTCGGCAAAGATCAGCACGATGGCGGTCACCAAAGCGGTGGCAATTGCAATCGTGGTGGGAGCTTGGCCGAAAATTTGCACCAACAGCGCCGTCGTGAGGGCACCAGCCAAAGTATTCAGAAAGTTATTGCCGAGAAGCAGTGAGCCGATCAAACGGTCCGGGTTCTGAATGAGGCGATTAACCCGCGCAGCACCCCGATCGCCTTCTTTCTCAAGCTGGAACATGCGCGCGCGGGACGACGAGGTAATCGACGTTTCCGCGGCAGAATAAAATGCAGACAGAGCAATTAAAACAGCAACCAAAATCGCGGTTACGATGACCGTGGGGTCGACCGTCATTTTTGGACATCCTCTTTCAAAAAGGCACGTACGGCTTCGGCATCAACGCCCTTTTGCACAAAGGCCGCACCAATGCCGCGCGTCAAAATCAGGGTCAGCGCCCCATTCTCATTCTTCTTATCATGGCTCATGGCCTCAAACAGCGCTTCGGATTGCCACGGCCCACCGGGCAGAAGGCGCGGTAAGTGGGCAAGGCCAGCTGCTGCGATAGCCTGCTCAACCAAGGCTACATCTTCTTGCGGGCACAGACCTTGGGCATGGGAAAAGCGAAACGCCATCGCCATGCCGCAAGCAACTGCTTCGCCGTGGCGCAACACGCTCTCATCAAACCCAACCAAGGCTTCAAACGCGTGGCCAAACGTATGGCCCAGATTCAAGAGTGCCCGCACACCGGCCTCACGCTCATCTTCTGCCACAATGCGGGCTTTGGTTTGGACCGATTGGCCTATGGCATAGGCTAAATGGTCGACATTGCCAGCCAGTGCTGTGGCAGCATGGGTCAAACACCAGTCGAAAAAGGCGCGGTCGCCCAAGAGGCCAATCTTCAAAATCTCAGCCCAGCCCGCCCGCAGATCGCGGTCCGGCAAGGTCGCAAGGGTCGCAAGGTCTGCCAAGACATAACGAGGTTGCCAGAACACCCCAATCAGATTCTTGCCAGCGCTTGCATTGATCGCTGTCTTGCCACCAACCGAGGAATCCACTTGGGCCAGCAAAGTGGTTGGCACTTGCACAAAATCAATACCACGCTTGGTGATGCCTGCGGCAAAGCCCGTCAGATCACCCGTTACCCCACCGCCAAAGGCAATGATCAGGTCAGAGCGCTCCAGATTGAGCTTCAAGAGCGCTTCAGTCACCCGCTCGAGGCTCGCAAAGCTTTTGCTGCCCTCGCCTGGGGCAATTTCGATCAGATCCCAGTGGATTTGGGCCTCAGTTAGGCTTTTAGAAAAAACAGCGCCGTGCAGGGCCCAAGCCGTGGAGTCAGCGATGATGGCCACACGGGGCCGCTTCATCAAGGGTCGGATCAGCGTGCCCGCTTCAGCCAAGAGGCCTTGGCCGATATCGACAACATAGGACCTTTGATCCAAGGCCACTTGAATGGTTTGCTTCACGCCACGCTCTCCAAATCCCCATGCGCGCGCAGGGCGGCGATGACTGCATCGACCGTAATATGATGTGGCCCTTCTCGAGACTCCACAACAATGTCTGCCTCAGCATAAGTGGGATAGCGAACTTCCATCAATTTTTCCATGATATCGCGCGGATCACCGGCGCGAAGGAGCGGGCGATCATCGCGGCGCGACACGCGCTTGACCAAAGTCTCCAAATCCGCACGCAACCAAATTGTGGTGGCCCGCTGACGTAACATCACCCGCGTAACGGGGTTCATAAAAGCGCCACCACCTGTCGCAAGCACATGCGGCGGTTCTTCCAGAATTCGAGAAATCACCCGCCGCTCCCCTGCCCGAAACTCGTCCTCGCCACGCTCTGCAAAGATATCCGCAATCGGCCGTCCAGCTGCAATCACAATCTCATCATCGGCGTCTTTAAAGGGCACATTCAACTGGGCCGCGAGTCGACGCCCAACCGACGATTTACCCGCCCCCATGAGGCCAACCAGCGCCACGGTCCGTTTGAGCGGAACAGGAAAAGGTGGCTGCGCTTGGAACATGGCCTAGACGTAACGCCCCGCGGGCTTTGGTGCAACATTAAGCCGCAAGTGAAACACGACAATCCGGTGTGATTGCGCATTTAGGAAAGTCGTTGATCGAGGTTGATCGCTTTATTCTGCTCCCAAACATGGCTACACACACAGAAGCTAACCCATCGAAATGAAAGCACGCCATGTCTGACGCATCCACCTCGAAACGAGCGCTTGGTTTTCTGCCGGAAGAAGCATTACCGGGCGCGCTGCTGGTCGCCGCAGCGATTGCTGCCATGATTGTCGTCAACTCCCCTATGGCCGGGCTTTATCACGCCATTCTCGACACAAGCGTAACTGTCGGGCCAACGGATGGCGGGATTGAGATGAAATTCTCCTATTGGATCAAGAATGGTCTGATGGCGATTTTCTTCTTTTTCGTCGGTCTCGAACTGAAGCGAGAGCTGTTGGAAGGGCAATTATCCAATCCCGCCGCAGCCATTTTGCCGATTGTCAGCGCCGCAGGCGGCATGGCTGTTCCCGCGCTCATCTTTTTGTTCTTCGCCGCCCCGGCGGGCTTCGGCCACGGCTGGGCCATTCCTGCTGCCACCGATATTGCCTTTGCCTTGGGCGTTTTGTCTCTCTTAAGCAACCGCGTACCCCCTGCCCTGAAAGCGTTTCTGCTGGCGGTTGCCGTGGTGGATGATTTGGGCGCGATCGTGATTGTGGCCTTTTTCTATACTAAGACCCTCTATGTGGCATATCTGGCGCAAGCCGCTGTCGTCTTGGGCGTTTTGATAGCCATGAACCGGTTTAAAGTCCGCTCCATCGGCCTTTATGTCCTGAGCGGTGTTGTCCTCTGGGTCTTCATGCACCAAAGCGGCGTGAGTGGCACGATTGCAGGCGTTCTGGTTGCCGCGTGCGTGCCGATGCGCGACCGGCATGACAAGTCGCCACTCCATGAGGCTGAGCATGATTTCAGACCTTGGGTGCTCTTTGGCATCATGCCGGTGTTTGCCTTTGCCAATGCCGGGGTCGATCTCGCAGGCGCGGACAAATACCTCACCCACCCCGTGACTCTGGGCGCGGCGCTTGGCCTTGTGCTCGGCAAGCCGATTGGCATTGCGCTCAGTGGTTTTGCCGCCGCCAAGCTGATGCGGGCCAAGCTGCCAGGCACCTTCCCTCAAATGGTGGGCGTTGCGTGCGTTGCAGGTATTGGCTTCACCATGAGCCTCTTCATTGGGGCCTTGGCCTTTAAGGACCCAAGCCTCGCCACCCCGACGCGCCTTGGTGTTTATGCCGGCTCGGTGATCTCGGCTATTTTGGGCCTTTTGATCCTCGCACGCTTTCTGCCCTCAGCAGACAAAGTGGTGCACTCAGAGGAAGAGGACGAGACCGCGCCCTTCATCAAAGCCCAACCCGTGTTTGAAGCACGCGACCGCGCCGACTAAGCCCTCAAGCTGGCGCATCTGCTTTCAGCGCCAATGCATGGACAGGCCCTGCCAATTCTTCGGCGAGGACCTGATAGATGGCCCGTTGGCGTGCAACCCGGTTCAGGCCCACGAACGCGGCACTGACAATGGTGACCGAAAAGTGGGTCTCGCCAATGCACGTCGCCGCACCGCCTTGTTTCGCGGCATGAACAGCGGCGCCAGCATGGCCAGCGTGGCTTGCACTTTCGTCCAATACTTCAAGGACTAACGGCGCAAAGGCCTCGGTCAGCTTTTTTCGCATCTGTATTTGCACGGGTCCCATCGGTCATTCGTCCTTGTCTGTAGCGGCAGTCAAACGCATATTAGGCCCCTCATGACAGATTCATTCTCCTACCGCCCTAAATTTGTGGACATTCGGGTGCGAAAGCCACCGGTTGTCAAAGTAAATCCCGATGTCCAACTGTGCGAGCACGATGGATGTGGGGCAGAAGCGACCAATCGTGCGCCTAAAAGCCGCGATAATCCGGGCGAGATTTGGCATTTCTGCGAGAAGCATGCCGCACTCTACAACAAAAACTGGAACTTCTTTGAAGGCATGACAGACGACGATGCCCGCGCGCATCGTGACGCTGCCTCCCATGGTGGCCGGCCTACTTGGACCTTTCGGGCGAGCGCCAATTCCCCAGACGCCCACGTCTACAAAAAGGCGGCAGCGGGCGAGGATCCCAAAGACCCATTGGCGAGCCGTCGTGCAACTGGTCGGGCAGCCCCTGATAGCCCAGATGCACGCCCAACGGCGCCGGTTCTGAAAGCACTCGACACATTGGGCCTAGACGCCCATGCCGATCGTGCCAAAGTCCGCAGCACTTATGCGGCGCTGGTCCGGCAATATCACCCGGATTCGAACGGTGGGGACCGCAGTGCGGAAACCCGCCTGAATGCGGTGGTGAAAGCCTATAAGGTCCTCAAGACCGCGCGTCGGGCTTAAGTTGGCACTTTAAACCCCTGCCAAAACCCCTCGCAAAAATGTCACAGCGCACCATGTCAGCAGTTCGAACAGAAATGCATGCTTGACGGCGCGCGTCTGATCCTCAAACAAGACCTTAAGAGGACCCGATAACGACCATGACTGATACATTGATTGCCGCTCTGCCTGACACGACTGTTTCGGTCGAAGACGTTTTTGGTTTCGCTTCTCAGCTGCACGTGCCAGCTTTCAGCCAATCTAACGAATATGTCCCCGAGCTTGATCCGACCTATAAGTTTGATCCACAAACCACGCGCGCCATTCTCGCGGGCTTTGCGCATAATCGTCGGGTGATGATACAAGGCTATCACGGCACGGGTAAGTCGACCCATATTGAGCAAGTCGCTGCCCGCCTGAACTGGCCCTTGGTGCGCGTCAATCTCGATAGCCACGTCAGCCGGATCGATCTGGTCGGCAAGGACGCCATTGTCCTCAAAGACGGTAAGCAGATCACCGAATTCCGTGAAGGCATTCTACCTTGGGCGCTGCAACGCAATGTCGCCTTGGTGTTTGACGAATATGACGCAGGCCGCCCCGACGTAATGTTCGTGATCCAGCGCGTGTTGGAGGCTTCGGGCCGTTTGACGCTGCTGGACCAAAACAAAGTCATCAAGCCGCACCCGGCGTTCCGCTTGTTTGCCACGACCAACACGATAGGTCTGGGCGACACCACGGGCCTCTATCATGGTACCCAACAGATCAACCAAGGCCAGATGGACCGTTGGTCTATTGTCACCACGCTGAACTATCTCGACCATGACGTTGAGACCAATATTGTGGCGGCTAAACTAGGTGAAACCGATCCTGCTAAGCGCGCTGAATTGGGCAAGATGGTCCGTGTCGCCGATATGACACGGAACGCCTTCATGAATGGCGATATCTCCACCGTGATGAGCCCACGGACTGTGATCACTTGGGCGCAAAACGCGGACATCTTTGAAGATGTCGGGCTGGCCTTCCGACTCACCTTCTTGAACAAGTGTGATGAGCTAGAGCGGCCAACGGTGGCTGAATTCTACCAGCGGTGCTTCGGCGCAGATCTGCCAGAAGCAGCCCACCGAGTCCGGGTGGCCTAACCAGAAGAGAAAAGGGCTTACGTGGCAGCGTTAAGCGGCCACAACTGTGCCTTTTAAGTTAGCTGGAACGCCATCGCGTTCGCTGGCTGGGATTTCGAGATAATAGGTTGGTGGCGCTATGTTCAGACGCTTGCGCGCCGCGTCCAAGGGCTCAGCCAACAAGCGCTCATAGTGCTGAACCGGCAGCCAAGCAGCCTTGCGGCCATTCTGATAGGCCTGCCACACAGCTTTAATCACGGGGCGGCTAGGCAAGAGACGCTGAAGCTCGCGCCCTGCGGCAAAACCGATCAAGGCAAAGCCCAAAGACTTGGTCTGCGGGAACGAGAATGACACGACGCAGGCCTCGCCCAAAGCATCAGTCTGATAACCGCTAAGGACGTGCCACAGATCATGCACGTCGCGCATCCGCCGGCCATACCAAGCAAATGGATGGAGCGAGTCGATTTCATCGCCCGTTGCCCGGCTCTCTTCGGCCAAGCCTTCAGCGGAGATCTTCCGGCCTTGCACAAAGGCCAAATAGGCGCGGCCAACACTGCCTTCAGGCAGCTTTGCCAAGGTCTCATGATCGTCGAGGATCGGCTGTAGTTCTACACGGTCATAGGCGATGCGACCGCCTTCTTGCGAGCGCAACAGGCGCGCATAACCATTGGGGATCGAACGCCCAGACAGCGCGCGCATGATTTCAAAAACGGCTTTGGTATCTTCTTTATCATTCAGCAAGCGGCCAATGCTACGCGCTGCTGCACCAAAGTCATAGCCGATACGGGAGAGGAGAGTTTCTGTCATATGAGGTATCTACCAAATTATCGAAGCTTCGTAAACTGACGCCTACGTCATTTTTTTAAAGTTATAGTGAACCGCCCTCACTCTTCTTCGGAACCAGTCTCAGGCTTGACCACGATGCCGCGTTTGGCCAAGGCTTCGCGGATCAATACTTCTATTTGAACATTGGCTGAGCGAAACTCTGCGGCCGCCAGCCGCTCTACCGCGCTCAGCACTTGCGGGCTCATGCGCACCAGAAACGGTTTTCGGGGCTTGGCGGCCATAACTTAAACCCGGCCTTAATAGAGGGAGCCAGCGTTAACGACAGGCTGCGCCTCACGATCGGCGCACAGCACGACCAAGAGGTTGGAAACCATCTGGGCCTTACGCTCCTCATCCAAGGTGACGACCCCACGCACAGACAATTGCTCCAGCGCACTTTCAACCATGCCGACAGCCCCCATCACGATCAGCTGTCGGGCGGCCAGAATGGCTTGGGCTTGCTGGCGCTTCAACATGGCACCGGCAATTTCGGTGGCATAAGCGAGGTGCGAGATACGCGCCTCATCAACCGCCATCCCACCCACGGCCAAGCGCTGATTCAGGCGTTGCCCCAACAAGGTAGCCACATCTTCGGCATGCCCGCGCAAGGTCAGCTCGCCCTCGGCAGCATGGTCGTAGGAATAATGGGCGGCGATGTCGCGCAAGGCCGTATCAATCTCAATCCGGCTAAAGCGCTCATAATCATCCACGTCGAACAAGGCTTGTGCCGAGTCCTGCACGCGCCAGACGACATTGGCAGCGATTTCAATCGGATTGCCGTCCTTATCATTCACTTTGAGCTTGTCAGACGTCACATTGCGGACGCGCATGGAGATTTTCTTACGCGTCAACCAAGGCCAAACCCAGCGCAGGCCGGTTGCGCGGTCGGTACCCCGATAGGCACCAAACAACAAAATTGCCACCGCCTCATTTGGCTGGATGGAATAAAAGCCACCCATGCCAACAGAGCCCAAGCCGATCAGGACAATAGCCGCGCCAAAATAGGTGTCACCGGCCCCGGTCACGAAAAGATAGATCGAAAAGGCAATCGCCAGCACAAATGCCAGAAACAAGGGCACGCCGGGTAAAGACAGGGTGGGACGCTCAACAGTCTGGTTGATTTCAGTCCGGGACATTCTAGGCTCCTTCATTCAGTATCGATATAATATCACTTTATGATCATATTGCAATCGCAACGCGGAAGCCTGCTGTGCGGAGTTTTCATTTCACCGAGCAATGCGCCTTTGTGCGGAGACCCGCGCCACCTTGCGGCTATGCCCCCTGCTTGCCGACTTTGTGGCAGGGAGCGCGCAGCACGAGCTGCACATGTCACCGCGTATCGATGCGCAGCTCGTGCTGCGCGGTCCTTTGGGCGTGCTCTTGGGTAAAGCCAGCGCATCTGAATGACGATGCTACTTAGACGCGCTTTGGTGCCCATTCTAGTTACACAAATGCAGCCCAAGGAGGTAGCGCATATGTCCCAAACACAAAAAATCCCGGCTGGTGAAACCAAGCCGGGATAAACTGCTCTTGCGAGAAGAAAGGAGCTTATGCGGCGCGGGTTGCCAAGGTGCCAGTCAATTTCTTGATGGCTTCTTCGCGGTTGACGCTTTCGATTGCAGCCACTTCACGGGCCATACGGTCGAGAGCGGATTCATACAATTGCCGCTCAGAATAGGATTGCTCTGGCTGGTCAGTTGCCCGATGCAGGTCACGAACGACTTCAGCGATCGAGATCAAGTCGCCGGAATTGATCTTGGCTTCATACTCTTGGGCACGACGGCTCCACATGGCGCGTTTGATGCGCGCACGACCGGTCAAGGTCTTCAAAGCGTCGTCCATGATAGCAGGGCCGGACAGCGCACGCAGGCCACCGGTTTTTACTTTCGACGTAGGAACGCGCAGTGTCATTTTGTCTTGATCAAACGCAATGACGAAAACTTCCAGGCTCACGCCTGCTACCGTTTGGGATTCAATCCCGGTGATCCGGCCAACGCCATGCGCTGGATAAACCACATAGTCACCTGTTTGGAATGTTGTCTTATTAACGTCGCTCATCGCGAACTCACCCTCGCACCATGCCAACCCGTCTGAGACAAAAATCCACTTGCACCGCCACGCGCTTTCCTAAAAAAGATCGTTACGATGTTGTATCTGTTTGCTTCGTAAGGCTGGGGTCCACCAGAGAATGCTGTGCAGGACTGCACCAGCAATATTGTTATATCATAAATAATTCAGAAAGTGAAGCGCGCGGGATGCGACAGCCACGGACGTTACTTCGCTGCTAACTCGCAGCAACAGGCTGCGCGCCACCGATTAGGGCCTGACGTTCGGAAGCAGTCAACAAGCGCCATTTGCCTTCTGGCAGGTCACCTAACGTCAAGGAACCGATCCGAATGCGACACAAATCGACAACATAAAGGCCAACCGCTTCACACATCCGGCGAATCTGCCGGTTCCGCCCTTCGGTAAGAATGAAACGCAAGCGATAACGGCCAATGACCTCCACCATGGCCGGCTTTAACTGGCGACCATCCAGAACCAACCCGTAGCGGAGCTTTTCTAAAGCCCAATCGGTGATGATGCCTTCAATCGCGACCAGATATTCCTTCTCCAAGCCAGACTGGGGGCCAATCAAGGCTTTGGCCAGCACGCCATCTTCGGAGAGAACCAAAAGCCCGCGTGAGTCCATATCCAAGCGACCGACGGGCGCTAAGCTCATCTCATCGTCTGGGATGATCTCAGAGGTGCCGATCAGATTTTCCGCTGTAAGCAAGCGAATCGCCGGCACTTGGCCAGGCTCTGGGTGGGCAGAGACGATGCCCGGCGGCTTATTGATGACGATGGAGAAGCGATTGTCCAATTGCGATTTGCCAGCTTCGGCAATGGTCAAGGTCTGACCTGGCTGGATCTTGCGGCCCATATCGGCAATTGTTTCGCCGTCAATGGACACAAGCCCTGCATCAATTAAGGCTTCGGCTTCACGGCGCGAGCAGACCCCGGTTTGGCCCATCCATTTATTGACGCGCATCGGCTCTGCGCCGTCATAGGTCTTGGACCAATTCATCGGACTAGCTCCAAAGGCCTCGCGACCTTCCTGAAGGGTGGCTTGGCAGCGGGCTCACAGGCCCGCCGTTTAATTTCCTTCGCCGGGATTGGGCGAGAAATATTTCTCAAACTTGCCATCTTCTTTGGCAAAGTCATCGCGGTCAGCAGGCGGCTCGCCCTTGACGGTGATGTTCGGCCAGATCTTGGCATAGTCCGAATTGACCTTCAGCCACTTGCCGTCGGGCTCATCTTCAGTATCGGGCTTAATGGCATCCACGGGGCACTCAGGCTCGCACACACCGCAATCGATACATTCATCTGGATGGATCACCAAGAAGTTCTCACCTTCGTAGAAGCAATCTACGGGGCATACTTCGATACAATCCATGTATTTGCACTTCACGCAGGCGTCGGTCACGATGTAGGTCATGGTCCTAGCGGTGGCTCCTCAACAGTTTTTCGGCGCCGATGTGACCGTGCTGACCAGAAAGGTCAACCTCGTCCCGGCTGATTGCGGTATTATAGAGCAGAACAGCCTCAGAAGCTGGCCCTCGCCTCACACCTAGAGCGAGAATTTCTACATGGTAGGGGTGGCCTGCAATGGCAAAGGCCAAAGCATCACCCGGCGCGATTGTATAGCCGGGCTTATCGATCTTGCGGACGGCCAAACCACCCCGCGCAAGGCGAACCCCTTTGCGAGAGACAAATTCACTCGCCAAGCTGCGGGTCTTAAAAAAGCGGGCGCGCCAAAGCCAGACATCCAGCCGGGCGCGATCGGCCTCTTCGCTCATTCAGATTGCGGCTCCACGGCGGGAGCAGGCGTGCCGCCTGCCTTCTTGGGCTTAGTGCCGCGATTCTTTTTAGAAGGTGGGCCGCCTTTAGCTTGCTTGGTGGGCTCAGCCGTCAACTTTAAAGCCGCCAAAACCGCAAACGGATTATTGGGATCAATCGCCGCGCCACCGCCCGTATTCGAGCGCGGCGGTGCAGCGGCAAAGCTGCGCCCTTCTGGTCCGCGATGCGGCGAACGACCACCATCTGGCCGCTTAAACCCACCTTCACGCGGCGGACGATTGCCATCGCGGCGCTGACCTTGGGCGGGCCGAGCAGCATCATCGCGAGGTGGACGGGCTTCGCGGGCTGGTGCTTCACCTGTGGTCTGGCCTTGAGGGCGAGGGTTAGGGCCCCGATTGGGCGCGCCGCGCTTAAACGGACGCTGATCGGGACGCGGTGGTTTAGCCCGCTTGCGACGCCACAGGGTGACGGTCTCCATTGCCGGAGACTCGGTGACTTTGGCTTCAGCTGCGTCTACTGCTTCAGTCGTTTCAACCGCTTCAGGGGTCGCTTCGATGACTGGCTCTGCCAGCGCTTCAGATTCTGCTTCTGGCGTAGGCACGACGTCAGGCGTACCGCCTTCGTTGACCTCGGCTTCGCTCGCGGCCTCGGTGACGGGATCAGCAGGCTCGACTGCGGGCTCGACAGCAGGCGCTTCTGGCGCTTTCACCGGGCGCGTCGTCTCAAACTTCTCCCAACCCAGCGCTTCGACAACCGCTTCAGCATCTTCGTTGGAGGCCCCGAGCAGCGACACGATCACCGCCGGGAATACGCATGGGCCCTTTGCCGCTTCGGCAGCTTCAAACAAAGCATCCGCAATCCGGTCGACGATATCGAGGCGCACAGCGCGTTGGCCAAAGGAGCGGAAGCCCGCAGCCGCTAATGGCTTGGCTTCAACCGGGCTCGTCAAGGTAAAGCTTGTCACCCCTAAAGGCGGCAAGAAAGGTGCGCTGACATTGGGGTCGCCACCGCCGGCAAAGAAGGCAAACAAAGCATGTAGCCGTGCAGGGCGCGGCTTAAGAAGTGCTGGCGCATAAATATTGGCGCGGCCAAAGCGTAGGCCCACCGCCCGCAGGGCTTTGCGGTCATCTTGCGACAATTGCTTGATGTCGGCATCGAGCTCAGCCCGATCCATGACCCCGCCCGCTTCGGCCACGCGATAGGCGACACCACGGGCTAAGCCCTTCAGGCTCTCGCCCTCTGCGGCTTCGGCCAAGGCTTTCAGTGGCACCAAGTCACGCGCCACGATTTCGAGCAACCAATTGTCGAGCCGTTCTTGGGCGCGCTTCAACACGTCTTCTGGACCAAGTTCGCCGCCTATCATCACAGCACGCGGCTTTAACAATGGCTGGCGGCCCATCAGCTTGGCGATCTCATCGCCGCGCCAAATCACGACACCTAGATCAGATAATACAAAGTCATTGATGCCGCCGGTCGCAATCGCTTCAAGGCGGCGCGTTAGCTCGGGCCGCAAGCCTTGGAACGCCGCATTTTTCACGGCACGCTCTTCAAGCCCTGTAGCTTCGGGATCTGCCTGAAAACGCAAACCGACGAGGCGGCCAATCGCGTGGCCCTCCACAGTCACTTCGCCGGTTTCTTTCACGTCAACTTCCATGGCATTTTCCCGTTTAAGGCCCTTCAATAGGGCGGAGGTACGCTTATCAATGAAGCGCTGCATCAAGCGCTCGTGGAGTGTATCAGATAGACGGTCTTCTATCACCCGTGTTTGGCCTTGCCAGTGTCTATTTTCATCAACCCAGTCAGATCGGTTCGCGACGTAGGTCCAAGTGCGGATTGCTGCCAGTCTTTGTTGCAATTGTTCAATATCACCATCGGTTCGATCCAACTCGTTCACACGACGCGCGAACCAGTCTGATGGTACCAATCCTTTAGGCTTAAGCAGGTGTTCGGCCAATCCCTCAATTAGGTGAACATGCTCATCTTGCGGGGCTTTGCGAAAATCAGGTAGCTGGCACGCATCCCAAAGGCGGCGCACCCCTACCGAAGACCGCGTGAGTGGCTGGACCCACTCTAGAACGGCCAAGCGGCGAAACGCCTCTTCATCAATGGCACCGCGGGAGCGTTTAAGCGAAGGATGCGGTGATGGTGCTTCGAGTGAGGCAATCAATGCCTGGCAAGAACGGTAATCAAGGTCAGACGTCCGCCATTCTAGCGCATCGACGGGCTCAAACTGATGTCCTTCAACCCGCTCGACGGTTTCGGTGTCGAGGTCGGGGCAGTCAGCGGTCTCGCCAAATGTCCCGTCAGTGCGAAAACGACCCGCACGTCCGGCGATTTGTGCGATCTCGTCAGCGCGCAAGGGTCGATGCCGCCGCCCATCAAATTTTGACAGGCTCGCAAAGGCAACATGGTCGACGTCCATGTTCAAACCCATGCCAATTGCATCAGTTGCCACCAGAAAGTCGACTTCACCGGATTGATAAAGCGCGACCTGCGCATTGCGGGTACGTGGGCTCAATGCGCCCATGACCACTGCCGCGCCCCCCTTATGGCGGCGGATCAGTTCGGCAATGGCATAAACTTCCTCTTGGCTGAACGCGACGATGGCACTTCGCCGCGCTAGCTTGGTGATCTTTTTGACGCCGCTATAGGTCAAGGTGGACAAACGCTCGCGCCGCTCGATCTCAATGCCCGGGATCATGGCGCGGATCATCGGCCGCATGGTGTCAGAGCCTAGGAACATCGTCTCCGCTTGACCACGCGCACGCAGCAAACGGTCCGTGAAGATATGCCCACGATCTGGGTCTGCACATAATTGAATTTCGTCGATGGCAATAAAGGAGAAAGGCCGATCAAGCGGCATGGCCTCCACGGTTGCCACAAAATAGCGGGCTGAGGCGGGAACAATCCGTTCCTCCCCCGTTACCAAAGCAACATGGCCGACGCCCTTTTGCTTGACAATCCGATCATAAACCTCGCGCGCCAAAAGCCGCAGTGGCAAACCGATCATACCCGTCGGATGGCCCAGCATACGCTCCACCGCCAAATGGGTCTTGCCCGTATTGGTTGGCCCCAAAACGGCCCACACCCGGCTATCGCGATCAATCAATCCAACCATAGCCCCAGACCTAGAGTTTTATTGTGTCAGGGGAAACCCTGAACTGCGGTTGCAGGGTAAAGCAGCATGAACAGCCCCATCTGGAAAAACCCAGTGGGGGTGCACCTTATAGAGGGGCCGGGGCGCGTGGTGCGCGCCAAATGAGGTGGGCCAGATTAACGGACTGGCCCGGAATACGACGCAAACCATGCGCCCCGGCTGAAATAAGTCTGTGTGCCCAAGGGAGGATCATGAGCCCTCCTCTGTGGTGACATTTCCCCCGCCTAGTACGTAAAGGCTTCTCATAAGCGCGTTTTGATCCAACGGATCAAAGCTGCGCGCCTATGTCTTATCAGCGCGTTTTGATCCAACGGATCAAAGTTGCGCGCCTATGTCTTATCAGCGCGTTTTGATCCAACGGATCAAAGTTGCGCGCCTATGTCTTGTAAGCGCGCTTTGATCCGAAGGATCAAAGTTGCGCGCCAACAAAAATGTAGCTACCCGCGAGTTTGGACCAAGCCTATTGAAAGACCTGACCTCCGGCTTCACA
>CAMDDL010000030.1 GCA_945891505.1 Maricaulis salignorans
TGGTAGTAGGTACTGGGTAGAAAACGTAGAAGTTCTTTCCGTTTCCCCCAGCCTCGCCTCCAATCGATCTTAGTAATCACTTTCCCGCTGCTCGTAGTGAGCACGTTCGCGATGGTGATTATGATGAAAACTATTGTTACTGTTGAACCGGAAAAATTAGCTGAGTATCGGACATTGGTTGCCGATATTGATGGTCTCTCAGACTTACAAAAAGACGAGATCATTCATATCGTTGTCAATATGATGCAGGCATTTGTGGATGCCGCATGGGGGCAACATCCGATTCAATTGGCCGTATCAAAGCGCGATGATTTGTCTTTTCAAAATGGTCAGCTTTGTGGTAAATTCGTAACGCTTGGCGAACCTTCAGATGGTGCCATGAATGTTGACCTTGGTGCCCTAGATGCGCCGAAGGGCGCAATCACCCAAAAACAAAAAGAGGAATATGCGCCATGACAGATTCAGCTCCGCGCAAGGCTGTAATTTACTGCCGAGTATCGTCATCAAAACAAACAACCAGAGGTGATGGATTATCATCGCAGGAAACGCGGTGTCGCCAATTTTGCGACTATCGCGGGCATGAAGTCGTGAAAGTCATTAAAGATGACATGTCGGGAAGTTTGACTAAGCGCCCCGGCATGGATGAGTTGCTGGCGTATCTGCGCAAGACTAAGCGCCATTCTCATGTTGTCATCATTGACGATATCTCACGGCTTGCACGCGGTATTGAAGCGCATATCAAACTTCGTGCCGATATCGGTGCCACTGGTGCAACGCTTGAAAGCCCCTCGATTGAATTTGGTGAAGATTCAGACAGTAAGCTGGTTGAAAATCTTTTGGCTTGTGTGAGCCAACACTCACGCCAAAAGAATGCGGAACAGACATTGAACCGGATGCAGGCCCGCATGCAGCAAGGCTATTGGGTGTTTCAAGCTGTGTGGGGTTACCGTTACGCCCCCTGTCCTACCGGTGGCAAAATGTTGGTTCGCGATGAGCCACTTGCTTCAATCTTGAAGGAAGGATTGGAAGGATATGCGCGCGGTCGCTTCTCAAGCCAAGCTGAAGTGAAACGATTTTGGGAATCGCATGCGTGCGTTCCAAAATCCAAAGGGGGTGTTGTCTTGAATGAACGGGTCAACCAACTTCTAACTCAACCACTTTATGCGGGTTACATCTCAGCGCCAAACTGGAACATCAAACCTCGCAAAGGTCATCACGAGCCGTTGATCGATCTCGACACCTTCAACGCAATCCAAGAACGATTAAAGGGCAAGGCGCGGGCAGCCGCACGCGCCGACATCAATACTGACTTCCCCCTACGCGGGCATGTGTGCTGTGCGTCCTGTAGCGAGCCTATGACGGCGAATTGGAGCAAAGGCTCACATGGAAGCTACCCATATTATCTTTGCCGTCAGAAGGGCTGCGAGAGCGCCGGTAAGTCGATTGCGCGTTCAAAAGTCGAGGATGCATTTGAAGCCATTCTCCAAAACCTCACGCCAGCCGCTCAAATCGTAAACCTTGCGACCGCCTCCTTCCGTGACCTTTGGAACAATCAGGTGTTCAAGGCGGGCGAGAACAAGAAAGCTATTAAACGCGAGCTTACCGAAACCGATACGAAGGTAAAACAGTTTCTTGATCGTATCACTGAGACAGACAACAAAACGGTGATTACCGCATACGAAGCGCGGATTACTGAGCTGGAAGCTCAAAAGCTCGTTCTGGTAGAGCGAATGGCGAAGTGTGACGCGCCAATCAAAGATTTCGATTCAAGTTTTCGAACGGCGCTTGAATTTCTCGCAAGTCCTTGGAATCTTTGGAAAAGTGATCGCATGGAGGACAAGCATATGGCCCTCAAATTGACATTTCCAAACCGTCTGATGTTTGATCGGTTAAATGGTTTTCGAACGCCCGAATTATCATTGCCTTTCAAGGCTTTAGGAGATTTTTCGATGCTCAAAAAAGAGATGGCGCGCCCGGAGCGATTCGAACGCCCGACCCTCAGATTCGTAGTCTGATGCTCTATCCAGCTGAGCTACGGGCGCGCTGAGGCGGCGTCATTAGACGGCGCGGAGGCGAAGATCAAGCGTCTTTGGCTGCATAGACGCCACGCATGACAGCCCGAGCTAAACAATCCGCAGCCAGAGCCCCAATTCGGGCGATATTGAAATGGGTTGGCTCTGCCAAACTTTGCTGAGCCGTGGACATGGCGAACACAACATCGCCGTCAAACGGGGCAAAAATTGGTCGAATCGCGCGGGCAAGGCCGGCGCTGGCCATTTGGGCAACCCGCTTGGCTTGAGCAGGTGTCAGCGCCACATCGGTAGCGACACAGGCGATGGTGGTGTTGGTGCGGCCCATCACCGCGGGATTGGCTTTGGCAGGGCCCCAATCGTCGCCATCGACCATCAATGTGGGGTCCGGGCGAATGCCACCGGCTTCCCCCTGTTGTTCCAACGGCCACGCCCAAAAGGCGTCACTGCCGGGCATGATGACACTGCCAAAGCAATTGACCGCAACAATCGCCCCAACATGGATACCATCAGCCGTGCGTTGACTGGCAGAGCCCAGACCACCCCGCAGCTGCCCTGCCCGCGCGCCAATGCCAGCGCCATGCGGGCCGAGTTCAAAGCGGTCTGAAACTGCTTCAAGGGCGCGCGCTCCAAGCGCCCGGTATGGTGGATCTTGGCCCCACCCTTTATTGCCGCAATTGGCCAAGTCATAGAGAATGGCAGCCGGCACCACCGGTGAGCGGGGCACACCCGGTAGGTCGATCAACCCAAAGCCGCGCCCACGCGCGCCTAAAACGCTTGCCACACCATCTGCGGCCGCCAAGCCGTAAACAGAGCCACCCGATAAGACGAGGGCGTCAATCGCATCAACCAAGTTCTCAGGCGCTAAGGCATCGCTTTCCCGCGTGCCGGGTCCACCGCCGCGCACATCGACGGCACAAACGGCCGCAACATCGGGATAGATCACGGTGACGCCCGTCAGGGCAGTCACATCTTCGGCTTGGCCAATTGTTAGGCCGGGCACATCAGTAATCAAGTTCATAAGTGGTTGCATCGGGGTTTTATATCGCTTTAACGGTCGTGGGCCTATAGCCCGATCTGGATTACAGCGCTGAACCAGCAGCCGCACCAAAACGATTGATGAGTTGAGGAACCCCCATGGTCTCTGCGTTACCAAAGGCACGCTTTAGCCGCAACATACTGGCAGCGGTCGGCAGTGTATTGCTGGTAGCGACAACAGGGGCTGAAGCAGTCCGTGCCGAAACAAAGGCCCAGGCGAACCAGCGTGTGCGCGTAGCTGTTACCTCAGTCGGTGCTGATGCAATTGAACGCACCCGTCAACGTTTGGCTTTTGCCTATTCAGACCTCGGCTTGACCTTTGGTGCACCGGTCTATTTTCGCTTAATCCGAGAGCAAGACCGCCTAGAAGTCTGGGTGAAGGCGCCATCTGGTACCTATAGCCGACTGCGGAACTTTAAAATCTGCAGCAAGGACGGAGCGTTAGGGCCGCGCCAAAATATCTCAACGGGCCAGCCCGAAGGCTTCTATTCCCTGTCGGCGGCCCAAATGCGGCCACAAGGGGTCGGCTATTTAGGGATCAATCTTAATTGGCCAAACGCCTATGATCGCGGGCGCGGCTGGCGCGGCGCGGCCAGTTTGTTGCAGGCAGGCTGCGCCTCGGGGCGACATTACGGGCTAACCGATCAAGACATGGAAGAAGTCTATACCATCGCCTATTCGGCGCTGGTGAACGGACAGGCATCCATCCCCTTCCATATTTTTCCGTTTCAAATGACGTCGTTTCGGATGCTGCAAATAGGCCAAGGGCCAAAGGCAAGCTTCTGGCGCGACCTTGAGCCTGCTTGGCGGGCCTTCGAACGCACGAAAACGCCGCCCCAGATCAAAGTCCAAGGGCGGCGCTATCGCGTTCGTGAAAGCAAATAGTCGGGACTGTTTCAGCCCCGACCATCGTCTTATTCTGGATTGTAATCGCCCAAATCTGGCTGATCATCATCACCGCTTGGTGCGGAATCACGCGCTGGAGCAGCCGCCGAGGTAGAGCCATCCAATAAGGACAGATTGATTGCCTTCGGGCCTTTGCCAAAGCGGTCAGGCAAGGTTTGGAAAGCCAAGCGCTGATCTGGTTCCAACAGTTCGAAGCCCGAACGCTGAACCGCTGAAATGTGCACAAACACGTCTGCGCCACCACCATCCGGGGTGATGAAGCCAAAGCCACGCTCAGCATTGAAGAACTTCACAGTGCCTTCATGATTTTCCAATGGCTCTCGCGGGGCACGATCCTCGAAGTTGCGAGGACCACGGTCGCCGCCGCCACCGCCAAAGTCACGGCGTGGAGGACGGTCACCAAAGCCACCGCCGCCTTGTGGACGGTCGCCATACTGACGCGGTGGACGGTCGCCAAAACCACCACCGCCTTGTGGACGGTCGCCATACTGACGGGGTGGACGGTCACCAAAGCCACCGCCGCCTTGTGGACGGTCGCCATATTGACGTGGTGGACGGTCACCAAAGCCACCACCACCGCCGCCTTGCGGACGGTCGCCATATTGACGTGGTGGACGATCGCCAAAGCCACCGCCGCCCTGCGGACGGTCGCCGAATTGACGCGGTGGACGGTCACCAAAGCCGCCGCCACCCTGTGGACGGTCGCCATATTGACGCGGTGGGCGGTCGCCAAAACCGCCGCCTCCGCCGCCACCGCCGCCGAAGCCACCGCCACCACCAAAATCACGGCGTGGTGGACGGTCATTGAATGAAGGTGATGGTGCGTCGAATGAAGGTTCTTCCATGCCACGTGCGCGTTCACGTGGCTTCTTCTTCTTGTCGCCTGGCTTGGTATCTTCGTCGTCGTCGTCGAAACGCATGTAATTCCCCGGGAACCGACGGAGCAGGGTTGCGCCGCCACAGGGCCATCTCGACTGAGACAGACCAGCACAGAGCCAAAGCTATCTGGTCTTGCACGCAATGAATGGGGCGTGTGCGACCAGTAGCGGGGCCGGTGCGGTCATTTCAGTTTGTTAAAAACGAACCTGCTATCGCCTTATGCGCGAGTGTGAGACGAGAAGCAACCTCACCAACGGCCAGAAATGCGCGCTATTTCAGCCTTTGCGCCGCTTCCGCGTGCAAAAAGTGATGCTAGATAGCTCCCCGCCTCGCGCAAAGCCTCCTCCAAGCCAAATGGCGGGTTAGCAATTGTCACCCCGGCACTGACCAAACCTTGACCTTCATGGGGCGCGCAAACCTGTAAATCAGCGGCCAACAAACGCGCTTCAGTCTCGGCCAAAGCGCGGCGATATTCGCCTGTGACACAGTGATCCTTGTCGGCATGCCAGAGGATGTAGGTCCCGGTTGCCCAGCGGCTGAGGCCGTCTTGCAAAGCTTCGACCAAGCGCTCAAATTCTCCCGGACGCTCAAACGGTGGATCAATGAGCACCAGTCCGCGGCGTTCAATCGGTGGCAAATGGGCACGCACCGCGTCCCACGCATCGCGGCGCTCAACCTTGATGCCGCGAGCGCGCTCAAACCTTGCGGCCAAGATCTCATAATCAACCGGGTGCAGCTCACAGAACAAAGCTTTGTCCTGATAGCGCAGCATTTCTGCAATCAACGCGGGGGACCCGGGATAGGTATTGGGGCCATCACCCGCTGCTGCGACTAGGTCGAGGTAGCGCTTAACCGGCGCAGGTGGGTCTTCGGCTGCCCATAAACGAGCGATGCCATCTTGCCACTCCGGGCTGCGTGCGGCCTCATCACTCGAGAGGTCATAAGTGCCAATGCCTGCAAACACATCCAAGATGCGGAACGGGGCTTCTTTAAGCCGCAAATGATCAATGCTCAAAACAAGGGCTAAATGCTTCCATACATCAGCGAAATTACCGGCATGAAAGGCGTGACGATAATTCATGAAGCAGAACCGTCCTTATCTGATCGATTGGCCATCGCTTCTTCAAACGGATCGGGTCGCTTAACACGAATGGACAGGCCCCAAGCCAAAATACCTAAGCCAATCGGGAGGCCTAACAAATAGTCGAGATATTGGAACAGAGTCTTGGCTTTGTCAGAACGGCCGGTCCGCCACACCACCAAGGCCTTTGGTGCCACCGCAGCCTTGCTGAGATAAACGCGATGACCGCGCACCGCGACTTGCAGCTTGTTTTCGTCGTCAAACAAATAAACGCCTACAAGGCGACTTTCCAGATTGGCACGAAAAGGGACAGTGGCTACCAGCTTGGCTTCGGTTTGGCGCTTGCCAGCCCACTGACTTACATCCGATAGAGTGGGTCCCGCTGAGATCAAAGAAATCGCGAGGCCAATAATGGCAACCAAAGTGCCCAATTCGCGGGGATTATCGGGCACAATGAACCGACGCCGCAAAATAGGTGGCACAAAACTCATTTTCTTGGGCTGATGATAATTGGGCATGTCTCAATTTAACCCAGACTGCGGCTAAGGGCTACAGCGCCAAGCCTTCGCCGCGCAGGGCGGTCGCTGCAATCCACCCGCCACCTAGCACGCGGTCACCCGCATCGAGAGGATCATAGAATACACAAGCCTGCCCTGGTGCCACACCTTCTTCTGGTGCATCCAAAACAACAGACCACCCTGCCGCGATCCGGAGGGTTCCGGGAACTGGCGGACGGGTTGATCTGACACGCGCTAACACACGCCGTCCATTGAGCGCATCTTCACCTGCGACGTGTTCGCCGATCCAATTCACGTCCGTGAGGGTGATATGGGTAACGGCTAAGCATTCTTTCGGGCCGACGAATACTTGCTTGGCGGCTGCATCGAGTTTGACAACAAATAGCGGCTCACCCGTGGCAATGCCAAGGCCACGCCTTTGACCCACTGTGAAATGGATCACGCCTTCATGGGTGCCCAGCACGCGTCCATCCACATGCAAGATCTCACCCGGTTCCGCCGCACCGGGGCGCAGCTTGGCCACCACATCGGCATATTTGCCATTGGGGACAAAGCAAATGTCTTGGCTGTCGGGCTTGATGGCCACCGGCAGGTTCAGGCTAGCCGCTATATCGCGCACGGCAGGCTTGGGAAGGTCTGCCAAAGGAAACCGCAAGAAGCCCAATTGCGCCCGCGTTGTCGCGAACAGAAAATAGGATTGGTCTCGCGCAGCGTCCGCTGCGCGCCGCATTTCTGCACCTTCCGCTCCATCAACGCGGCCAACATAATGACCGGTCACCAAGCAATCGGCACCAAGATCGCGCGCCGTTTCCAATAAGTCCTTGAACTTCACACTTTGGTTGCATCGAACGCAAGGGATAGGGGTAAAGCCAGCGAGATAGGTATCTGCAAAATTGTCGATCACCGCTTCTTTAAAGCGGCTTTCGTAATCCAGCACATAATGGGCAATCCCGATCTGATCGGCGACGCGGCGGGCGTCATGGATGTCTTGCCCGGCGCAGCATGCACCTTGCTTCTTAAGGGCGGCCCCATGGTCATAAAGCTGGAGGGTGATGCCAATGGTCTCATAGCCTGCCGCTTGCACCAAAGCCGCGACAACAGACGAGTCTACGCCACCAGACATCGCAACGACCACGCGGGTTTGCGCGCGCGGTTTATCAAAACCCAAATCAATGTCTGGAATGGTTTGCAGGTCCGCGTTTTCGCGAACCTCGAGTGTTTCAAGCGACATGTCTTCTCCTTCCCCACAGGTTCAAGGCCTGTAGCGATGAGCTAGCCCTAACAGATTATCGCAGATATTGCAGCAGGTTCAGATCCTTTAGCTGCCCAAAGATCGCAGCCGACGCCTGATATTGGGTCTGTGCAGCTGAGAGACGGGCTGCCACTTCCGCCAAATCGACATTTTCTTGGTCCCCAATCGTGGCTAGTAATGTGTCACGCTTGGCATCATTGGTGCTCACCGCCATTTCAATCTGCTTGGCTGTGCCACCGGCTTCCGCGGATTTGTCGATCAGATTTGTTTGTACACTTGCCATCTGGGGAATAAGGCCTTGGACATAGGTCAATTGCGCCGTAGTCAGCCTTCCCGTCAGCGGACCATTGGCATTTTCCCACACGCGGATGGACCGGAGCAGATCAACAAACGGACGGAACAAATCTTCGGCATTGCGGCTCAATTCAATTGGGCGATTGTCTTCAATCATGACCGTGCGATTGCGTCCGGTATCGATCCAATTGGCATCAGTATTGGGTTGAGCGGCCAACGTATCGAGGCTGGCGGGGACGAACGGCTCGCCATAGCCCCATTCGCCACCAAAAATCGCCTCGCCATTATATTGGGCGTTGGCGGCGGTATCGATGACGCTGAGGGCTTGCTCTAGGGCCGCTTTCAAGCCCGCGCCATTTTGGTTGGCCGCTGCATTGGCTAATCCATCACGTGCCTGTTGGACTGCCGCTTGTGCGCTATCGAGGGCGGTGGCTTCGACTTCTGCGCGCGCTTCCAGCCCCTTTAAGGTTTCTGCCCGACGATCCAATCGTTCGGCATAGGTTTTAGCAGACAAAAGCCGTCCAGCCTCGATACCAAAGCCTTGTAAGTCGCTCGAGACCTTTTGGGTCGAGGCCTGCTCTTGTGCTTTCGCCATATTGGCTTGACCCATCGCAATGCCGGCTGCACTGCCGAAGAACTGATTAAAGGTTGCGACGCGTGTCATGAGAGATGCTCCACTTATGTCTCGTCAGTTGTGTCTGGCCTCAAACGGCCTGCAGCAAAGTTTGGTACATTTCATCAACCGCACGGATCATCCGAGCAGCTGCGGAATAGGCTTGTTGGAAGCTGGTCAGCTTGACCAGTTCTTCGTCAAGATTGACGCCTTCGATATTGGCGCGGCGGGCATCTGCCTCAGCCTTAAACCCCTCAGCGGTCTCTTTGTCCGAAGTGGCTTCAGCTGCCAGTCTCCCGACATCGCCGCCAAGCGATGAAACAAAGTCCATTAACTTCATCGAACGGGTGACGCCGCCTGGCCCATCACTAAAGGTCAACGGTGCCCGCGACGCGTCAAACAAGGCTTGCGCGCCGCGGCTATCGGCCAAACCAACGGCTACTGTGCCAATTGCTACAGCCGAGAGATCAGGACGTGCGAGACCCATTTTTGAGGGGTCTGATACAATCGATGGATTGACCGCAATGCCCAAAGCGCGTGCTTCGCGGGTTTTTGAGGCGACACCAAATATCGCAGCAAAGCCATGGCTTGTCCCACCGCGCGGACCAACGTCTTGTGTGATCTCTAAGCGCAGATTGCCCTGCCCGGTGCCCGGCGTCCATTTCATGACCCCTTGGGGGTCGAGTGAGAACCCACCATAAAGCCCAACCCCGGTCGTGGGATCATTCAGGGCGTTCATGATGTCACCGATTGTGCCCGCTGGAATGGTGACATTCTTGGTCGTTGCCATGCCACCGGTCGGTCCGACAACTTGTAGGCTCATGACGCTGCCCGGAATAAAGCCGTGGCTGTCGGTTGAGCGCAGACCCGTCGCATAGTTCAAGGGTGTGCCCGACTGGACCAGATCATTTAGCCCGAAGAAATGGGCAAAGGCACGGTTACCGCGCTGACTTCCCCCGGTTGTCGGCTCATCAAACACAAAACCATTGGGCGTGGCGGTTGCCGGCACCGGGGCGGCGGATTGCAATTGCAGCCGCCCATTGGTGAAGTTTGCCGAACCGTTGGTGCCAAGCGCAGTATTGAGAGCGGCCACGAAAGTGCCAATAGTTGCGCCCGTTGTGCCAGAGGGAGCCCCATCGACGGTTATAGCACCAGTGGTGAAATTGATGTCGATCTTGCTGACCAAGAGGCCTGCCGCATTGACGACACCAATGCTCGTTTGGCCAGTGAAGTTTAAACTGTCGGAGGCCAAAAGTCCGGTGTCGCTACCTCTGGCCAGTGCCAAGGGCGGCAAGGTCGCGTTCTGGCTGTGCGCAGCATTCATCGCATCGGCAATGCCACCGGCCAATTCACCTAGGCCATAAGCGATTTTGGCCAAATCTTGATCGCGCACATCTAAGAGGCCACGTAACGACCCGCTTTGAATGCTGGGTTCAAATTCCCGCTCGGTTGGATCGCTTCCGAATGTAATCGTAATTCTATCAAACGAGGTTGCCCCAATGCCCGAAGCCTTGAAGTTCAAGGTGGCGGGGTTGAAACCTGCAAGCAAGACGCCATTGCTGGTGCGCACTTCAGTTGAGCCATCTGGGCGCTGAGCTACTTTAACGTCGATATATTGCGACAATTCTTGGATCATGTCGGCTTGGCGCTGCTGTGCGCCAGTTGAATCGCCGATGGCATTGGCGCGCATTATGTCGGAGTTGGCTGCCGAGATATCCTTTAGCAGTGTATTCACCCGCTGAACCTGATCCGCCACCCGTTGGTCCGCATCCGCGCGGGCCGTCTCGATGGTTTGGCCGACCGTATTGACCTGTGCCAGAAAGCTCTGCAGCTCAGCAACAGCCCCGCGCCGGGCTGAGATTGAACCGGGGCTTAGGACGCCGGTCTCAAAGGCACCCAAAGCACGATTCAGCGCGGCGAAGATCGAGGATTCACTGGTTGGATCGCCGAAAGCAGCTTGGACATTTTCTAGATAGCCGGAGCGACCCGCCGCACTGCCCGCGCCGCTAGATGCGGCCAACGAAGCTGCCGCCAAAAAGCGGTCGGCCGCCCGGGTTACCAGAGCGGTATCGACACCCTGACCTTTGCCGCCAACTTCGCGCGCATTCTGATTGTGCTCGAGGCGCACATAGCCCGGCGTGTTCACGTTGGAGACGTTCTGCGTCACCGTCCGAATGGCGTTTTGGCTGGCAAACAGGCCACTTGTAGCGATGTTCATGATCGAATTCAGCGACATTCCAACTCAGCCTTTATTTCTGCCTCAATCCACCCGCCACTCGGTCATTTTTGCCGACTTGCCGAGCAGTTTTTGCCTAATCACGCACCTCGGCCGAGTAAGCCGCTCAAGAAACTATAGAAATAAATCATTTATTTCAGTGATTTAATTCTTTTCTATCGCCGCGACCTCTTTAACAAAAGCACGTAGTCACGCTGTTACTTGCAACCCGCGCGCCAAAGAATTCTAAAGCCTCAGTGGCGCGCCTGAGACGGATAGAAACCGCATCATCTTCAGGCCACAAACGATTTCTGATCGCGCGGCAGGATTGGCCTTCTACCCGGCAAACTATGCCGCTGCGTGGCTGATTTGACCGCCATTTACCTGAGTTAACCCTTAGTAAATTTGTATAAAAACAGGATACTAGATCAAACGCAACATGGCACAGCCCTTGCTACCCCTACTGTTCGAAGTCGCAGCGTGACGTGCGACACAATGGGAATCGGGGGCTTAAGCTATATGGAATCGGTTGGTCGCATGATAGACAGCATCGCAGAAGCACCGCCCTCGCGGCGCGCGAAGCCGTCTGTACTACTAACCAATGACATAGGTGAGGCCACTGGGCTGAGCTTTGCTGACACGATGATTGGCCTTGTTCTGCCGCCCAGTCCGCAAGAACCCGTCAAAGAAGCGCCCGAGTTAACCGAAGGGGTGGTTGATGCAACCCTTAAAGCAGGCCTTAACGCTGGCGAGGCCGTAGCCTCGCCTACCAAGAATGGTCAAAACGCTGGAAACCCCACTGCAGACCAGACCGCAACAGCTCAATCGCTTGGGCTCAAAGCACAAAGTGCCGCGTCGCAAAGTCTGTTAGCGGGCCTTGCTGCCTTGGGGCAAACGCAGGAGCCAGTGACCGAAGACAGCCAATTGACACAGCTTGTTGCGACAGCGACAGCGACAGCTTTGGCAATTCAGCCTAGCCCACAGCCAACAGATCCAACAACGGCTCAAAGTGGCCCCACTTTTGATCTAGCGCTTGCCACCGATGCGCAAGGACCAGGTGTTAAACGGGCGTTAGAGGCGCAATCTGGAGAAGCACGGGGCCAAGAAACAAACGGCCCGACTGGATGGTTTGCCAATCGCACTGGCTTAATGGCGACCGACGATGCAGTCGCGCACAATGCGCCAAGTGCCGTTTCGGTTGCCACCACCCCACAACAAGCGATGGCCGCGGCCACGGCAGGGCTTTTGCCCAACCTTACCAAGGCCACGACCAAAGTCGAGGAAACCAAGATTGTGGCAACCGATACAGGCGGTATGATGACAGGTTCGAATGGTGCGGCGGATGCTGCAGGCTCGGCAAACATCGACGGATCAGCAACTCCCATTGCAGACACAACCCCAAAGCCGACCCTTATCCAACCCCACACCGTCCCATTGCTTGCTGCGGCGATGATGCGCCGGATTTCAAATGGGTTGAAGGAATTCACGCTTCGCCTCGATCCACCCGAATTGGGTCGGGTCGATGTGCGCTTGACCGTTGGCACAGACAAGAAGGTGCGAGCCGTGGTTAGCACGGATCGGCCTGAAGCCCTGAAAGACTTGGCTTTGTCCGCGCGCGAACTGACCCGCGCCTTGCAAGAAGCCGGCCTTGAGCTGGAAGAAAATGGCCTCTCGTTCTCGATGAATGATCAAGGTAGCTCGCAGCAAAATCGCGATGCTAACCAGCAGCAAAGCACGCGCCTTAAGAGCAGCCTCGATGGCCATGAAACATCCGAAGCAGCCAAGCCTGAGCGGGCAGCCCCGCTTTCCGCCCATCTCTCTGGTCCTGTCGAACGCTGGCAACGCGCCCGCATCGCCTTGACCGCCTAAGTTGTAAGGAACACAAAATGGCAACAGTGACCAATACAACGGCCGCTTCGACAGCAGCCTCCGCGACAGCGGCGAAATCGGCCGCGACGCCTAAAACTTCGCTGGCAAACAATTTTGAGACCTTTTTGACGCTTCTAACGGCGCAGCTGAAAAACCAAGACCCACTTTCGCCTCTGGATACCAAGGACTTCACCAATCAATTGGTGCAATTCTCTGGCGTAGAACAACAATTGAAGACCAATGACCTTCTGTCGTCTTTGACCGAAACCACCAAGCTGAGCGCGGGTGCAACCGCTGTCGCCTATTTAGGCAAAGAAGCCACAGCTACATCTGCTTTGGCCGGTCTTTCGAGTGGCGGGGAAGCCACTTGGCGCTACGAGTTACCTCGGTCTTCAACCAGCACCACGTTAAAAATTGTCGATTCCCAAGGTCGGACGATTGCCACCAAATCGGGTGAGACCTCAACGGGTGAAAAAACCTTCACCTGGGACGGCAAGGATCAATCCGGCAAGGCGGCACCTGCGGGTACCTATCGTTTGGAGCTCAATGCTCAAGGCGCGGACGAACGTCCGATCACCGGGACCGTTCGCCAAAAGGGCGTCATTACCGGGGTTGACCTCTCCGGGAATACGCCAACGGTCACCATCGGCGGCGCGGCCTTGCCATTGTCGTCAATCGTTAAGATAGGACTGCAAGCGAATTGATGTTTTGACTTAAATCTCTGCGATTAAGAAAAAAATCAACTAAAAATCAACACTCCGTCCCTAAAGTCTGGACATAAGTGGTTGGGCAGAATGCTCCTAACAATAAAAACACAATCAGGAGCATTCCATGTCGGTTAATAACGCAATGCTGGCGGGCGTTTCGTCCCTCATCGCCAATTCAAGTGCTATGGCTGTTGTTTCTGACAATATCGCCAATGTGAACACGACCGCCTTTAAGCGTAACCGCACTGATTTTACCCGACTAGTTAACTCGCAAAGCAAAGGTACCTCCTATAATGCTGGTGGGGTTTCAGCCCAGACTCGGCAATTGGTGCGCTCGCAAGGCAATTTGAATTCGACCGGCACCGTCACCGACTTAGCAATTTCCGGCCAAGGCTTTTTTGCGGTGTCACCTTTGGAAACCGCAGGTGCTGCAACGACCAATGTTGCATTTACACGGGTTGGTACATTTGCAGCCAATGATCAGGGCAATTTGGTCAACCAAGCGGGTTATTTCTTACAAGGCTGGCGCATTGACCCGACCGGGACTGTCACCACCAGTCCGAGTGACTTAAGCCTACTTGAAACCGTCAACATCAGCTCGATATCTGGCACAGCCACCGCATCGACGACAGCTAAAATCAATGGCAATCTGAGATCAACGACCCCGATCAGCACAGCTGTCTCTGGCGGCACCTATAATGTGGCGACCAACAACATGGCCTCAGGCGCTGTGACGCCAGACGCCAACTGGTCCTTTCAAATCTATGACAGTCTGGGTGGCTTGCGCACGTTTAATGTCGCGATGCTCAAAAGTGCGACCGCCAATCAGTGGACGACTGAGATCTATGCGTCACCCGCAAGCAGCGTCACGACTGGCGCGCCCTTGGTCAACGGACAGATTGCGACAGGCACTTTAGCCTTTACCCCAAGCGGCCAGCTTGACACGACCGCAACATCGCCAAGTTTGCTAACTGGCTTCAACTTGGGCGCGGCAGCAGGTGGTCCGCCTGCAGCTGGTGCAGCAAAATGGGCGACTTCAACCGGACTCGCTGCCCAAACCTTCACACTCGACTTTGGGCAGATCAGCGGCAAAGAGGGAGTAAGTCAGTTTGACAGCCCGACGTCGATTACCTCGACGACAACCGATGGGTCTTTGTTCGGGGATGTTACAGGCGTGGACATTTCTAAAGACGGCTTCATCTCGGCAATCTTTAACAATGGCGTCACTCGGCAATTATATAAAATCCCCGTCGCGACATTTATTAATCCCGACGGCTTGTTCGCAGACCGTGGCGGGGTTTACAGCGCAACTGCGGATTCAGGAGCTTTTAGCCTAAAGGATCCAGGGCTTGGCGGGGCCGGGGTGATTGCCTCGTCCAGCCTAGAATCCTCAAGCGTTGATTTAGCTCAGGAATTTTCTTCCATGATCATCATTCAGCGCGCCTATAGTGCCTCTTCGAAGATCATCACAACCGCTGATGACATGCTCGACGAAGTCATTCGGATGAAGCGCTAAGGATAACAATCTGAACGCAGAACTACGGCAATCTGAAGAATTCTGATGTCTGAAATCACTCAAAATTAAGCCTGTCGCTTAGCGCGACCTTAAATCGAAAGGCGTATCTTCTTCTCAAGAACAAGATATGGAGGTGAGCACATGGTGCACGCCATGCAACGGGAATTATCGGTGACGGGTCCAGAGGGTACACCTCTTACTTTGTCGAGTTTACCACCCCCCAACACAGAACGTTGGGTTGCACGCCGCAAGGCTGAAGTGGTTGCTGCTGTAAAAGGCGGCCTGCTCAGCTTTGAGGATGCGTGCGCACGCTATCGCATTACAGCGGAGGAATTTCTCGGCTGGCAACGTCAAGTAGACCGCCATGGTCTTCCAGGATTGCGTGTCACACGCATTCAAAACTACCGTTAAGTTTGCAGGCTTCGCCGCCAAAATTAACGTGTCTTTTACCTAACACCCGGAAAAAGCTGCCTAGCAGGCAAAAACGACCGAGTAGCCAACAAGGCTATTCGGTCACTTTGCCACCGTGCTGCGTCTGATTCGAATCGCTTAAAACGACCGAATAATTCCAGCACGAAACAAGGTGACGGAGAGTCCGAACCCTCGACAGACCCTTTAAGTCTGCGGGTTTTGGCACTTCAAGCGGAGCGGGTCGTTGGAACGATTTATCTCGATTTTGAAGTCAGCAGGACCGGCAAAGCTGGCCGCCGCCTTTGCTGTAACGGCTTTGGTTGCTGCAGCTCTGTTCGCAATCATGTTCCGCGTCGGCGCAGAAGAACGCTCACTGCTTTATTCAGATTTGTCTGCCAAAGATGCTGCCGCTGTCAGCGAAAGCCTGACTACCGCCAATGTCGACTTCCAACTTTCCCCCGATGGATCGAGCATTTTCGTTCCCCGCTCAAAAGTTGCTGAAGCACGCATGCGGTTGGCTGCAGACGGCCTGCCCGGCCAAGGCTCGATTGGCTATGAGATTTTCGACAAGCAAGATGCGCTGGGTGCCACCTCCTTTGTGCAAAACGTCAACAAGTTGCGCGCGCTCGAAGGCGAGTTGGCGCGCTCAATCGACAGTCTCGATACTGTCAACGCCGCGCGCGTCCATTTGGTGCTGCCCGAGAAGGCATTGTTTCAAACCAATTCAGAATCACCAACCGCTTCGATCGTCGTTGGGCTAGAGCGCGGCTCCCTGTCTGAAAAGCAAATCAATGCTATTCGCAGTTTGGTCGCCGCCGCAGTCCAAGGCCTTTCGCCTGACAAAGTAACGATTCTAGATGAGCGCGGCGAATTGCTGGCTGGGGCTAGCATTGGCGCAGACGCTTCATCAGCGGCCATGGATGATCGCACCAGCCAATATGAAGAGCGCCTGCGCCGTCGGTTGCAAGAGATTGTTGAAGGCATTGTGGGGCCTGGTGGCGCGCGCGTGCAGGTTTCCGCTGAACTGGACTTCAGCCAGGTGACAAAGACCGAAGAAAACTTCAATCCCGATCAAGTCGCGCCCCGTTCTACCCGAACGATTGAAGAAGTCGCTGCAGACAAAGCCAATGATCAAGGCGTTACACAGGCGCAAAACGTGCCCGATGGCCAAACACCTGGTGCGGCCGGCGGTCAAGAATCCAACTCCAATCGCACCGACGAAACCGTCAATTATGAGATTTCAAAAAGCACGCGCACGGAAGTCATCACACCAGGCAAAGTGATGCGGCTATCGGTTGCTGTTGCTGTCGATGGTGTTGCTACCCCGGCTACAAAAGCAGGCGAAACACCGAAATGGGCCGCGCGTCCTGAAGCCGAAATGAAGCAAATTGCCGCATTGGTAACCTCTGCTGCTGGCATTAATGCAGAGCGCGGCGATAAAATTGAAGTGGTCAATGTACGCTTTGCTAAAGCCGCATCCGATGCAGGTTCAAAAGCTCCCAGTGCATTTGCCTTTGACAAGAATGACATCATGCGCGGCGCTGAAATCTTAGCGATGACCTTGGTTGCGGCGGCGCTCCTGTTCTTTGTCGCGCGGCCGCTCGTGAAGGGCGTATTTGAGGCGTCGAGCGCTGGTGGGGCTGGCGTGCCTATGGGGCTGCCCGGCCAAGTTCTGGGGATGGCTGGGGCTGGCAACGTAGTTGCGTTACCTGGAGGCGAGGCTGGCACAGGCGATGAACGTGTTGACATTGCGCGCATCCAAGGTTCCGTGAACGCCAATGCGATGAAACAAGTCTCGGAGATGGTTAAGGACAACCCCGAACAGACCGTATCCGTCATCCGCGCTTGGTTGCAGGAGCGCAAATAGATGGCCGCTGCTGCATCCACAAGCGAACTAAAGGGCGCTGAAAAAGCGGCAGTCTTCCTTTTGGCTTTAGGGGAAGACCACAAGGCTTTGTGGGACTTCTTCGACGAAGAAGAGATTAAAGAAATCTCGCAAGCCATGTCCAATCTGGGCAATGTGCAATCCGACGCTGTTGAAGAATTGGTGGTCGAATTTGTTGGGCGTATTTCCAACACAGGCGCCGTCATGGGGTCCTATGAGCAGACCCAACGCCTGTTGTCCTCCATCCTGCCACCTGAAAAGGTGGAAGCGATCATGGAGGAAATCCGAGGTCCAGCCGGTCGAACCATGTGGGACAAATTGGGCAATGTCGCTGAAACGACTTTGGCCAATTATCTGAAGAACGAATATCCCCAGACGGTGGCTGTGGTGCTGTCAAAGGTCAAGGCAGACCACGCAGCCCGCGTGCTGTCGGCCCTGCCAGACGATTTTGCCCTCGAATGCGTCAACCGGATGTTGCATATGGAGCCGATCCAGCGCGACATTCTGGAAAAAATCGAAATCACCTTACGCAATGAATTCATGAGCAATTTGGCACGGACCTCAAAGCGCGACAGCCATGAGTTGATGGCCGAAATCTTCAACAATTTCGACCGTGCAACTGAAAACCGCTTTATCGGTGCCTTGGAAGAGCGTAACCGCGAAGCAGCCGAGCGCATTCGCTCTTTGATGTTCGTATTTGAGGACTTGAAAAAGCTCGATCCCGGCGGCGTTCAAACCCTCTTGCGGGCTGTCGAGAAGTCGCAATTGGCCTTGGCACTCAAAGGGGCGTCTGACGAACTGCGCAATCTCTTCTTCAGCAACATGTCGGAACGCGCCGCCAAAATCATGCGCGATGACATGGCCTCCATGGGTCCTGTGCGTCTGAAAGATGTGGATGCTGCCCAGTCTAGCATGGTCCAGATTGCCAAAGACTTAGCCCAACGTGGTGAAATCATGCTCGCCGAAGGCGGGCGTGATGATGAACTGATTTACTGAGGCGCATAATGGTTCAATCGTCCAAACATACATTCGAGCCGATGTTCACCAAAGCTGGCGCAGCCGTGCCCAGCGCCTCGAACCGCCGCAAGGTTTTAACTGACGAGGACGTGGCGTTGGCCCATGCCGCAGGCTTTTCCGAGGGCCAGCAGGCTGAACTTGTGAGAGTTGAACGGGCAACCAGCGAGGCCCTGCGGGCGATCGCTAACATGATGCAAATGATGTTGGGCCGCCTCAATGCGGAGGCCCTCAGTCTGCGCCATGATGCAACCGAAGTCGCGCTCGCCGCTGCACGCTCGGTCGCCCATGCCGCTTTAGACACTTATGGCGCAGACCGGGTTGAGGCGATTGTTGCTGCCGCTGTTGCCCATTTGCGCGAGACGCCGCGCTTGGTGGTCCGCGTCTCACCAGAATTGGCCGAAACGATTGAAGAACGTCTGATCGGCTGCGCCCGAGAGGCTGGCTTTATGGGCGAGATTGCCGTGCGGCCAGACCCGCATGCGCAGACCGGCGACTGTACCTTAGATTGGGGTGATGGACGCATTGTACATGACCGTGCTGGCGCCCTCGCCGCCATTGAAACTTCCGCTCAAAACTGGCTCGCCTCAGCAGATGCTGAAGGCTTAAGCCTCGACATAACCCAGACCTGAGGAGGCCTGAAATGGACGAAAACAACGAGTCCTACGATCTGCCCGACCTCTCGGAGCTTGATCCCCTGCCAGCGGAAGCCGTGCAGGACGAGGCGCCGCAGCAATATACCCGCACGGCGACCGATCTGGCACCGGTCTTCGATGTACCGGTCAACATTAAGGCCGTGCTTGGCCGCGCAACGATGGATGTGGCTTCGCTCCTGAAACTTGCGCGGGGGTCCTTAATCGAACTGGATCGCCGCGTTGGGGAAGCCATCGATATTTATGTGAACAACCGCCTCGTGGCGCGCGGCGAGCTTGTCGTCGTCGACGAACGCCTCGGTGTGACCATGACTGAAATCATCAAGGACAATGACACCAACTCATAAACCTTGAGCCGGAACGAATGCGCGCAGAAGCGCAAGACTAATGAACACGCTCAGGCGTGAGGAGACCGAAAATGCGAGTTTTGATTGTTGGCAACATGAGTGGGCAGCTTGCCGTCGCATCGAAGATTGCGATGGATCGCGGTGCAAAAGTGTTTCAGGTCGACACCATTGCGCAGGCCACAACCGCTTTACGAAATGGCAAAGGGGCAGACCTGCTTCTGGTCGATGTCAGCCATGATATCGCTGCCTTGATCGCGCAGAATGAAGCTGAACACATCATCGTGCCGGTTGTTGCCTGTGGCGTCTCCACCGATCCGCGCACGGCCGCGAACGCCATCCGGCAGGGCGCGCAAGAATTCTTGCCACTGCCGCCAGATCCAGAACTCATTGCGGCGGTCCTTGCCGCCATTACGGACGACAACCGCCCGCTGATCGCGCATGACCCCGCGATGAAGGCTGTGATCCGGCTTGCTGAACAGATCGCGCCATCAGAAGCCAGCGTGCTGATCACGGGCGAAAGCGGCGTTGGCAAAGAGGTCATGGCGCGCTTTGTGCACCAGAATTCTCGCCGCACCGACAGAGCCTTCATTAGCGTCAATTGCGCCGCCATTCCCGATAACCTACTGGAATCAGAATTGTTTGGCCATGAAAAAGGTGCTTTCACCGGTGCCTTGGCGCGCCGGATCGGCAAATTTGAAGAGGCCGATGGCGGCACATTGTTGCTCGATGAAATCAGCGAAATGGACATTCGCCTGCAGGCTAAGCTTTTGCGCGCCATTCAAGAGCGGGTGATTGACCGCGTTGGTGGTTCCAAGCCGGTGCCGGTCAATATCCGCATCCTTGCAACCTCGAACCGCAATTTGGAAGAGGATGTCCGCGCCGGCAAGTTCCGTGAAGACCTGTATTACCGCCTGAATGTGGTCAATCTGTGCATTCCACCCTTGCGCGATCGCCCCGGCGATTTGGTGGCTTTGTCGACCTATTTCATCAAGAAATACACCGCTGCCAATGGCCTAAAGCCAAAGGGGATTTCCAATGTTGCGCTGGATGCCATCAAGGCCAATCCTTGGCGCGGCAATGTGCGGGAACTGGAAAACGCCATGCATCGCGCGGTCTTATTGTCTGGTGGGCCAGAAATTGAGATCGGCGACATTCGTTTGCCGGATGGGACAGCTTTGGGAACCACTTCAGCTCTAAACCCCCATGTTGCGACGGCTGGGCAAGCCATTCTGGCGGCGCAAACGGTACAAAGCGCGCCAGCGAACTTGGTTGGGCGCACCATTGAAGCTGTGGAACAGGAAATGATCCTCGACACACTGAAGCATTGCTATGGCAATCGGACCCATGCTGCCCAGATCCTCGGCATCTCAATCCGCACCCTGCGCAATAAGCTCAAGCTCTACTTGGATGCCGGTATCGACGTGCCAGCACCTGGTGCCAACGAACCCCGCTTTGTTTACGGATAAACTTAGTCCATGACCGATACATCCGCAGGAATTGGCGCGACCCCAAAAACACCTCAGTTCAGCCTATCGACCTTCTTCACTGGGGTCATGACGGGCCAAGTTTTGATGGGTGCCGGGGTTGTCGGGCTGGTGGTCCTTTTGATCATCCCCTTGCCGCCATTCCTATTGGATTTCTTATTGGCGATTTCGGTCACAAGCTCAGTCCTGATCCTGATGACAGCATTGTTCATCCGAAAGCCGCTGGAATTCAGCGCCTTTCCAGCGGTCCTTTTGGTCGCGACCATGTTCCGGCTTGGCCTCAATATTGCGTCGACCCGTCTGATCCTATCCCATGGCCATGAAGGCCCGGACGCTGCTGGTGAAATCATCGCCGCCTTTGGTGACTTCATCATGGGTGGCAATTTTGTCATTGGGATTATCGTCTTTATCATCTTGGTCATCGTCAATTTTGTTGTCATCACCAAGGGTTCGACCCGCATCGCCGAAGTTGCTGCCCGCTTCAGCTTGGACGCGATGCCTGGCAAGCAAATGGCAGTAGACGCCGACTTGTCAGCTGGCCTCATCAATGAAGACGAAGCCCGCCGTCGTCGGAAAGAGCTGGAAGGGGAGAGCAACTTCTTTGGGGCCATGGATGGTGCGTCGAAGTTTGTTCGCGGTGACGCGGTTGCGGGCCTGCTCATCACCGCCATCAATGTTATTGGCGGCATAATCATCGGCATGGCCCAAGAAGGCCTAAGCTTTAGCGAAGCTGGCACGACCTATACCCAATTGACGATTGGCGACGGTCTGGTCAGCCAGATTCCTGCTCTCATCATTTCGCTCGCCGCAGGTATGTTGGTGGCAAAAGCTGGCGTTGAGGAAGCTGCGGAAACAGCTTTGGCGCGCCAGTTGGCAGGCAGCCCACAGGCGCTCGGCATGGTCGCCGCAACCGCCTTTATCGCAGGCGTTCTGCCCGGCATGCCGTTGTTTGCGTTTTGGTTGATCGGGGCTGGAGCAAGCTATCTGGCCTACAAACTCTGGAAGGCCGAAGCAGACAAGCAATTTACAACTGATGTTGCAGCCCATGATGCCGCCAACGCTCCGCCGAAGGCCGAGGAGGACGAGCCCATTGCCACGGCGCTTTCGATCGACGAGCTCAAAATCGAATTGGGCTATGGTTTGTTAGCATTGGTTAATGACGTTCAAGGCCGTCGCATCACCGATCAGATCAAAGCGCTGCGTCGCCAGATCGCGCAGGAATTGGGCTTTGTTATGCCTGCGGTGCGAATCTTGGACAATATGGCCGTTGCCAACAATAGCTATTCGATCCGCGTGAAAGAAATGGAAGCCGGTGAAGGCGAATTGCGCATCGGTCATCTCTTGGTCATGGACCCAGCCGGCGAGACCCCCAATCTGCCCGGTGAGCCCTGCAAAGAGCCCGCCTTTGGCTTGCCAGCAGCTTGGGTGGCTGAAAGCTTCCGCGAAGAAGCCGCCTTTAAAGGCTATACAATTGTTGATCCAGCCACCGTTTTGACCACCCATCTGACCGAAGTGGTGAAGGACAATATGGCTGAGCTTCTCTCGATAGCGGAAGTTCAGCGCCTGATGAAAGAATTGTCGAAAGAGCATCAGAAGCTGGTCGAGGACACCATCCCTAGCCAAGTCTCTTGGGCGACAGTTCAGCGCGTGCTACAAAGCTTGCTGCGCGAGCGTGTGTCGATCCGTGACCTCGCCACCATTATGGAAGCCATTTCTGAAGCCACGACAATGGATGCCGTGTCGATGGTGGAACATGTTCGCGCGCGGCTTGCCCGCCAAATCTGCTTCCAAAACCGCAGCCCTGATGGCTCTCTGCCAATTGTTGCACTTTCACCCAAATGGGAGCAGGCCTTCTCGGAAGCCATTGTTGGCGAGCGTGGCGATCGTCAATTGGCATTGGCACCCAGTCAAGTGCATGAGTTTGTGCAAGCGGTTCGCATTGCTTTGGACCGCGCCGCTCAAACCGGTGAGATCCCTGTCATTCTGACCTCAGGCGGGATCAGACCCTATGTCCGCTCGCTGATTGAGCGCTTCCGCGCCCAGACCATGGTCATGAGCCAGAATGAAATCCACCCAAAGGCCAAGCTGCGCACCTTGGGCAGTGTCTAGGGTGTCTGAGTAATGCGCGTCTTTACCTACTTTGCCCCAACCTTGCCCGAGGCTATCGCGCAAGTGCGGGCAGAGCTTGGGCCGAAGGCGGTGGTCTTAAGTTGGCGGAGCACGCGCGGTGGCATTGAAATTAGCGCCTCTGCCGAGCCCGGCACCAAACCTAGGGCAAAATCAGCCGTTGCCCCCCCGCGTGAGAAGCCGATCTTGGGGGCAAGCGCCAAGCAAGAAACCTTGGCCCAACACTTTAAGCCCGAAGACTTTTTGAATGAGCCACCGCGCCCCGCGCCGGTGGACATCGTTCCACCTGCGCCAAAGCTCACCGCTACACCCAAGGCCGCGCCGGTCGCGAGCCGGGGTACCGCAGCGCTTCTTGGACGGCAGGCCGCAGCTAAGCCTGTCGTGCAACAACCAGCCCCTAAACCGGTGCCAGTGCTTGCCAATCCTGTTGCCAAGGCCAAGCCCCCTACTCAGGCCAAACCTAATCCCGCACCTGAGCCACCGATCAGCAAGCCTGCGCCGTCGCGCTTGGCGGTCTTCTGGACCAGAGCTGGGCTGACACGCGAGCAAGCTATGGCCATGGCGGTCAGTGATCATGCCCAATTGCGCCAAGCCCTTTCAGAATCCCTTTCTCAAAAGCTGAAGTTTGAGCCACTTGAGGCCGCACCCACGCGCCCTGTCGTGCTGGTTGGGCCACCGGGGGCAGGCAAAACAGCGGCTGTGGCCAAGCTTGCAACACGGGCCTTGGCCGTTGGCTATGAAGCGCTGTTGATTTCTGTCGATAGCGAGCGCTGTGGTGGGGCGGAGCAATTGCGCGCCATGGCTGACCGTTTGGGCACGCCGTTTGAAACGGCGACCACCTTGCAAGAGCTCTCTCGTCTAACCAAAAAGGCGCGCCAAGCCGGGCAATGCGTTTTTGTTGACGCAGCGTCAGCAAGCCCCATGCAACCTTCAGACATGCGAGCCACCGAACGATTGGTGCAAGAGGTAGGGCTAGAACCCATCCTTTGCATGCCAGCAGATTTGCGGTACGAGGATCTCGAAGACTTGGGTCTAGCCTTTGCCGAGATTGGCACCAAGCGCGCCATCGCAACCCGGTTTGACCTGACCAAGCGTCGGGCTTCGGCGGTCTTTGCGTTGCACAAATCCGACATCGCCTTGGCGCAAATCTCGGCCACCCCCTTCATCACAGGCGGGATCGCGCTGGCTTCCGCCCACCGCGTCGCGGCCCTTTTGTTAGAGCCCTTCGATGATATCAAAGCAGAGGATGCGGCATGAACAACTCTACCACCATCGTGCCGTTTCCAGCCCGTAAGCCGCCGGGTCGTGTTGTCGCGATTGCATCGGGCAAGGGTGGGGTTGGCAAGACCTTCGTCGCCGTTTCGCTGGCGCGCGCCTTGGCAGAGCAAGGGGAGCGCGTTCTTCTTGTCGATGGGGATTTGGGCCTTTCCAATATCGACATCCAATTGGGCGTCCAGCCAGACCTAACCCTCGCCCATGTGATGGACGGTGAAGCCACATTGGCTGAAGCTGTCATGCGCATCGCCGGGGGCGCTGCAAGCCCCGGCGGCTTTGATCTCTTGCCCGGCAGCCATGGCATCGCCAGCTTTGCTGATCTTGGCGAGCGCGACGTCCAGCGCATTGCAGCCGGAATCTCGGCCCTTAGCTTTTCTTATGACCGCGTGATCGTCGATCTTGCGGCCGGTATTGGCCATGCCATGCTAAAGCTTGCGGCTGATGCAGATGATGTGTTGATTGTGGCTTTGGATGAACCTGCCTCCCTTACCGATGGCTATGCCTTTGTGAAGCTTCTGAAAAGTCGCAGACCCGCCGCGCGTATTGGTGTTTTGGCCAATCGGGTCAAAAACAAGAAGGAATCCGACCGGATCCACCAATCCTTTGCGCGGGCCTGTGGCTCGTATCTAGGGTTTGAGCCGGGCTGCGCGGGGGCCATCCACGAGGATCAAGCCGTGAAGACGGCGTTACGCGCGCAAATGCTGTTGTCGCGCCACGCCCCGACCTCAACCGCTTTGGGCGATATTGAAACGGTCACCCATCTGGTGAAGTCGGGCACCGCGTTTGAAACGCGCGTCGCTGCCTAAATCCAATTCGCAACGCCCAAATCTGACGCAGCTCTCCTCTATCTAAATGCCCGATGGGCTGAACCGCCCCCCTGCCCAAGTCGCGCCGTCTCGCGTAGGAGGAGAGCATGGCTGTCGTTTCCGTCCTTCTTCCCCTCCCCTTGCCGGAGGCCTTTGACTATGTCGCCCCGCCAGAGCTGACGCTTGGGCTGGGCGATGTCGTGGAAGTGCCCTTAGGGCAAAACCTACGCATTGGCGTTGTCTGGGCGGTAAAGCCCGACAGCGATGGCAGCAATCTTAAGCCAGTTAAGTCTCGGTATGATAGTCCACCATTTTCCCCACCCTTGCGTCAGTTCATCGATTTTGCCGCGCGCTATCTTGTCACCCCTCCTGGACAGGTCTTGGCGATGGTGTTGCGGCAACCAGAAGCCTTAGGCCCCGGCCCGTTTGAGCGCTTGGCGATGGCAACTACGCTGCGCCCCGAAAAGTTGAATGAGGCCCGAGCCCGCGTCCTTGCGTGCGCGCTAGAACCTATCCCGAGGGCAGCCCTAGCCAAAGCTGCAGGCGTTGGCTCCGGGATTGTCACAGCTCTTTTGAAGCTGGGGGCGCTGGAAGAAATAGAACGCCCGGTCGACCTGCCCTTTGATATGCCAGACCCGACCTTGCCCGCACGACCCCTATCGGAAATGCAGGCCGATGCCGCTTATATGATTGCCAAGGCGGCCTCCGCAGGCGGGTTCAGCCCCTTCTTGCTCGACGGGGTTACAGGGTCTGGCAAGACCGAGGTCTATCTCGAAGCGGTCGCCCAAGCTCTGATCGCCCGACCCGACGAGCAGATTCTGATCCTGCTGCCCGAAATCGCACTCACCCAAGCCATTGTCGCCCGCTTTGAACAACGCTTTGGTGCAGCCCCTGCGCAATGGCATTCCGATATTGGCGCGGCACAAAAGCGGCGGACGTGGCGGGAAGTGGCCGCGGGTCGCGCCCGCATCGTCATAGGCGCGCGTTCTGCCCTGTTCTTGCCGTTCGCTAAGCTATCCTTGATCCTTGTGGATGAGGAGCATGATAGTAGTTTCAAGCAAGACGAGGGTCTACGCTATCATGCCCGCGACATGGCGGTGGCGCGCGCCAAGTTTGAGCAAACAACAATCGTTTTGGGTTCTGCAACACCCTCGATGGAAACCCGCCTCAACGCCGATGCGGGTCGGTATCAGCGCCTCCTCTTGCCCAGCCGCTATGGCGTGGCACTGTTGCCAGATGTCAGTCTGATCGACTTGAAAGAGTCTCCGCCTGAGCGCGATCAATGGCTGAGCCCGGTGCTGGTGCAGGCGATGGCGGAGACTTTGGAACAGCGCGAACAAGTGTTGTTGTTCTTGAATCGTCGCGGTTATGCGCCCGTGGTTTTGTGCCGCAAGTGTGGGCATCGGATGAAGGCACCCGATACTGAATCCTGGCTGGTGGAGCACAAATATTCCAACCGCTTGGTCTGTCACCTCACGGGCTTTTCCATGCGCAAGCCCGATGCTTGCCCAAATTGTGGAGCCGAAGATGGGCTGGTCTCGGTTGGACCCGGCGTCGAGCGCATTGCCGCCGAAGCCACCGAACGCTTCCCCGATGCACGCATTGAGATTTTCTCCTCTGATACCGCCCATAATCCCCAAGCCGTAAGGGAACTGGTAGCGCGGATGGAGAAGGGCGAGATCGACATTCTGATCGGCACCCAAATCGTCGCCAAGGGTCACAACTTCCCGAACCTTACTTTGGTCGGCGTCGTCGATGCTGATCTGGGTCTGAAGGGCGGCGACCCAAGAGCGGGCGAGCGAACCTATCAGATGTTGAGCCAAGTCGCAGGACGGGCCGGCCGCGCCGATCGCCCCGGACGTGCCCTGATCCAGACCCATTATCCCGACAATGAAGCCCTGCAAGCCCTCGTCATGGGGGACCGCGATGCCTTTATCGAAGCCGAAAGCTTGGGCCGCGCTGCCGTCGGTGCTCCGCCCTTTGGGCGCATGGCGGCGATGCACATCATGGCCCAAACTGATGAGGCGGTTGACGCCGCGGCCCAAGCGGCCAGTGACGCTTTGTTTCCAGCAGATGGCGTGGAGGTTTGGGGCCCAGCACCACCACCTTTGGCCATGATCCGCGGTTGGCGACGGCGACGGTTTTTGATCCAATCGAGCAAGGAGGTCGACCTGTCGGCCTTTATGGCGGCTTGGCGACGCGGGTTTCGCGTGCCCGGCAGTGTGCGGGTGAGTATCGATATGGATCCCTATTCCTTCTTGTAGACCACTGCCCGTTTGTCCTGAAACCTGTGTGCCATCATTGACCTTGGCCGGCGTCACGCACAAAGAAATCCTATGCTGCTTGTTCATGCCAGAACCCTAGACCCCCTGTCGCGGGCCGTGCGCTTGGCGCTGGGTGAAAAGCGCGCCGTCTTTCATGTGCGGGAAACCTCCCCGTTTGAAGCAGATCCCGGATTGCTTGCGGTTGCGCCCGATGGGGTGACGCCTGTGCTGGTTGATGATTCCTGGGGCCATGGTGCTACCATCTCCGAAGCACTGGCGATCTTTGAATATCTGGAAGACCTTTTACCCACCCCGCCCCTACTACCCGGCGGACCCTTAGAGCGCGCAGCGGTGCGGGCGTTGACCATCCGAGCGATCCGGACCCTGGGGCCGATTGTCGAGAATGTTGTGCATGAGAAAGCACGCAAGGCACTCGCCCGTGGCGGCGCACCCGATACCGCAGTTCTGCGCCAAGCCACCTTGGCTGCCAGCCAAACCCTCGACCAGATTGGCCGCGCAGCAGAAGCGGAAGGTTGGATTGGTGGCAAGAAGCTATCGATTGCTGACATGGTCGCGGCCGCGCATTTCTCGGTGCTGGATTATCTCGATGCGGTCAGTTGGAGCAGCGCGCCAGCAGGCAAAGACTGGTATGCGCGCTTAAAACAGCGCCCGGCTTTCAGACCCCTCTTGGGTGATTTGTTGGCAGGCCTGTCGCCCCCACCGCACTATGGTGATTTGGACTTTTAGGAGGGCGCTTTGGCGAAGATCGCGTCTAACTCCCAGCCACTTAACGCTGCCTCGATCAAGCTGCTCGCGCTTGAGCATGGCTTTGACGTCTGCGGCCTCGCCGATGCGCGCGCGACGTGGGAAGCTGACAGCCGCCTCCGCGCCTTTGTTGCAGCGGGCTTTCATGGCTCCATGGGCTGGATGGAAGAAACGCTCGACCGCCGCAGCCACCCCACGGCCATGTGGGAAGATGCCAAAACCGCCATCATGCTGGGCGTCAATTACGGACCCGATACCGACCCCATGGCCAAATTGGCGCAGAGAGATCAGGCCATCATCTCGGTTTATGCAGGCGGCGATGATTATCACGACGTGATCAAGAAGAACCTGAAAGCCTTTGCCGGGCTTTTGCACCTTCAGAGTGCCGCAGAAGTCAAAGTCTTTGTCGATACCGCTCCTTTGATGGAAAAGCCGCTGGCGGCGCGGGCTGGCCTTGGCTGGCAGGGTAAGCACACCAATTTGGTCTCCACAGAGTTTGGCTCGTGGTTGTTTCTGGGCTGCATCCTGATTGCGCAAGAATTCACCCCCGATGAGCCGACCAAGGATCATTGTGGGTCTTGCACCTTTTGCTTGGACGCTTGCCCGACCAAGGCTTTTCCCGCGCCTTACCAACTCGACGCCCGCCGCTGCATTTCTTACCTGACGATTGAGCATACAGGCCCGATCCCGTTGGAGTTCCGCATCGCGATGGGTAATCGGATCTATGGCTGTGACGATTGTTTAGCCGTGTGCCCGTGGAATAAATTCGCCCAGACCGCGCGGGAGTCGAAATTGCAGGTGCGCGACGAACTAAAGCACCTCAGCCTAGCAGAACTGGCGCAGTTGGATGACGCCAGTTTTCGTACGCTTTTTGCCAAGAACCCGGTCAAGCGCATTGGCGTGGCCCGCTTCCTGAGGAATGTTGCCATTGGCCTTGGCAATAGCAAAGCTGCCGATGCTTTGCCTGCCGCTCAGCATCTAAGCCAACATGAGCAAGCCTTGGTGCGCGGGGCTGGTGCATGGGCATTAAAGCAATTGCTGCCGCCTGAGGACTTTTCAGCTTTGGCAGAGACCAGTATGCGCTATGAGACCGACGCGTCCGTGCGCGCCGAATGGGAAGTATAAACTTGAACCTTGCTACCAGCCCCACGCCACAGGTTCGCCCGCAAACCAAGCAGAAGCCCCGGAAGAGCTTTTGGCGGCGGCTGGGTAAGATCATGTTGTTCCTCGCTTTGGCACCGATTGTCTGGACCTTAGTCTACCGTTTCGTCCCCATACCGGGGACAGTTTTGATGGTGGAGCGCGCTTTTCAGGGCAAGGATGTGCGGCGAAATCCGGTGCCGTTAAGCCAGATCAGCCCCAACCTGATCTATTCAGTGATTGCCTCAGAAGATGCCAAATTCTGTAGCCATGATGGCTTTGACTGGGTCGCGATCCAGAAGGCGGTGAAGAGCAACCAGCGCGGTCGCAAGTTGCGCGGCGGCTCCACCATCAGCCAGCAGACCGCCAAGAATGTGTTCCTGTGGCCCGAACGCTCGTGGCTGCGCAAAGGCATGGAGGCGGGCTTTACGGTTCTGATCGAGACCCTTTGGCCCAAACAACGCATCATGGAAGCCTATCTGAACGTGGCCGAGTTTGGCCCCGGTATTTTTGGGGCAGAGGCCGGGGCGCTCTATCATTTCGGTAAGCACGCCAAAGACCTCACCCCGATGCAGGCCGCCCGCCTTGCCGCCATCCTGCCACTGCCTGCAAAATGGAGCCCGACGAAGCCCTCACGCCGTGTCGCGCGCAAGGCCAATGGCATCGTCAAAGGGGCGCGCATCGTGCGGGAGAGCGGCTTAGGTTCCTGTATCAAGATTGAAAAGAAGAAGAAAAAGACATGAAGGTGGAACGCGATCCTTTAGAGCGCATTGCAGCCGCTTTAGAGCGTTTGGCCCCAGCGCCAGCGCCATTGCCGAGCCCTGACGGCCATGATGTTTTTGTCTGGCGCGGCGATCAGATGCGTTTAAGCGCCGTTGCCCAACCCCGCCGTGTGCCGTTGAATTTGATTCAAGGCGTCGAGACACAAAAAGGGCGGCTACTATTGAATACGGAGCGCTTTGCCGCAGGTCATCCCGCCAATCACGCCATGCTGTGGGGTGCACGTGGCACCGGCAAGAGTGCTTTGGTGAAGGCTGTTCACCATCAGGTTTCTAAGCAATTCCCCGACCTGAAACTGGTCGAAATCGGCCGCACCGATCTGCAAAGCCTGCCAGATTTGGCCGACCGCTTAAGTGAAGCGGGTTGGCGCGCGCTGGTGTTTATTGACGACCTTTCGTTTGAAGGGGCTGATGAGACCTATAAGGCGCTTAAAAGCGTGTTGGATGGTGGCGTTTCGGGCGCGATGGCCAATCTGTTAGTCTATGTCACCTCCAATCGTCGTCATTTGATCAACCGCCCAGACGGCAACCAAGCTGAATTCCGCCCCGAAGAGACGGTGGAAGAACAAGTGGCCTTGCCAGAGCGCTTTGGCCTGTGGCTGGGCTTCCAAAGCTTGGATCAGCCAACTTGGCTCTCGATTGTGCACGGCTATGCCAAGGCGTTAAACCTCGCCCCAGACGATCCAGAGCTTGACCGCACCGCCCTACAATGGGCCGCCCAACGTGGTGCCCGCTCGGGCCGCAGTGCGTGGCAATTTGTGATTGATCGTGCAGGTCAGCTGGGTCAGTCGATCAACTTGCGGGATTAGCCCCCAACACCCATAGCCCCGCGCGGAAAACCACCGGGGGTGCACCTTGTTGCCCGAAGGCAGAGGGGCCGGGGCGCGTGGTGTGCGCCAGATGAGGTGGGCCAGATTAACGGACTGGCCCGGAATACGACGCAAACCATGCGCCCCGG
>CAMDDL010000031.1 GCA_945891505.1 Maricaulis salignorans
GCCGTCAATTTCTAGGGATTCTGCCAGGACCACCAATTCTGTTGGGGTACGGGTCTTTAATTCTTGTAGCGTGGACCGGCGTGGTGGCGCGTCGATCGACAATTCCTCTGACATGTCAGGGCCTCAAAATATCTTTGGTGAAAGCCGTCTTTGCAAGGACTGCAGCGGCTGTAAGGAGGTGCCAAACCGAGTGACGGCCGTGGCAACTAGGGTTCACATGACGAGTAACACAGTCGCGGTCAAGGTGTGTTGTCAAGAAAAAGGCTCTAGGACAACCATAAAGACAGCGACAATCATCAAAACAAACGGCAATTCGTTTAGGAAGCGGAAGGCCACGTGGTTTAACGGACGCTCACCCCGCCCAAATGCTTTGCGCCAGCGCAGATAGAGATGATCTACCGCCGTAATTAGGATGACCATGGCCAATTTAATCTGCATCCAAGGCTGGGCCAGTAAATCTAAACCACCTCGTCCGAGCAGCAAACTTAAGCCTAAGATCCACACCACAATCATGGCAGGGATCATAATGCCGCGATGTAGGCGCCCTTCCATGATGATCAATTGCTGGTCCAACTCACCACCAAGGGGGGCCAAGGAATGATAGACAAACAAGCGCGGCAGATACATCAGGCCAGCCATCCACGCGATCACCGCAATTAAATGAAGCGCTCTAACGACTTCATAATGGCTGGAGATCCATCCGCTCATGCAGCGCATCCACCAAATTCTGCCCGCGGGCAAGAAGGACAGGCGACGACACAGCCGGTTGTTCGCGCAGCAAGGATCGGGTCAGACCCTTCCAATAAATCAGTAGTCAGTCGGGCAAGCTCGTCGATGAACTTTGCACGCGTCCCAAGAGCGGGCGCGCGCAAGTAAAGCGGCACGCCAACTTCGTGTGCCACTTCATAATATTCTTCATCCAATTCAACCAAGGTCTCAATATGTTCAGAAACAAAGGCGATTGGCACGACGATTACTGGGATTTTGTCCGCGCCGGCGCGTTCGATCTCGGTTTCCGTGGCTGGACCGATCCATTTTACGGGCCCTACGCGAGATTGATAACAAATTGCATGCTCGAAATGATCGGGAAGCAGAGGCCGCAATGCCGCAACCGTCTCTTCTACTTGTTTTTGGTATGGATCGCCGTCGAGGATAATCTTTTCAGGCAAGCCATGTGCAGACCACAAAACCCGAACGCGCTCGGGTGAACCACCGGCCTTCCATGTTTCTAAGACTGCTTCTGCATGGGCCTCGATAAAGCCAGGCGCATCGGGATAACAGCAAATGAGTTTTGCCGGACCACCGCCCGCCTTTTTCCACGCCTTTAGCGAGGAGTCTGTCGTTGTGGTTGAAAACTGCGGATAGAGCGGCAAAAGGACGGTTTCATCAGGGTTGAAGGCACGAACTTGGGCGATCGCATCTTTTACAAATGGCTTCCAATAGCGCATGGCAAGGAAGGTTTTAACCTCAGCATTTTCATAGCCTGGACGGGCTTTGACGGCCCGCTCTAATGCCTCTGCTTGAGCCAAAGTTTCTGGAACCAGTGGCGAGCCACCGCCCATCTTCGCATAATTAGCCCGCGCGGATTTTGCCCGTAGCGTGGAAATCAATCTGGCCAATATCCAACGTACCGGCGTCGGGACGCGAATGATTGCTGGATCAGAAAACAAATTCTTCAAAAAAGGGCGCACGGAATCTGGCCCGTCCGGACCCCCTAGATTGAACAGCACGATCGCTATTTTCTGTCCCATCGAGATTTCAATAACCTTTTTCTTGTTTTGCAGACGTTTATTTAGGTCAAACCCTTCACACGCCGCATCACATATTCAACATTGGCGATCGGCGTTGCAGGCACCACACCATGTCCAAGGTTGAAGATATGTGGTCCCGTGGCCGCTGCGACAAGAATAGCATCGACAGCTTGTTCAAGCGCAGGCCCCCCTGCCATCAAGGCCATGGGATCAAGATTGCCTTGTAAACAGACCTTTGGGCCTAATGCAGTCCGTGCTGCGCCCAGATCAGCAGCAATATCGAGGCCTACCGCTTGGACAGTGGTTTCAGAAAAGAATTGGCCGACCCGGTGACCTGCCCCACGCGGGAAGCCGATGATAGGAACATTGGGATATACCGCACGAACCACATCTACAGCCTGCTTGATTGGCGTGGTTACGAGACGTGCAAACAGGTGACCTGGAATATCTTCTGCCCAAGATTCAAAAATCTGTAGCGCATTTGCACCTGCTTTGACCTGAGCGATTAGATGTTGGCCAATCGCATCAGCCAGAATGGCTAGAAGGTCGTCGACTAACTCAGGGTTCTGATAGGCAAAAGCGCGAGCAAGATCACGCTCACCGCCCCGGCCTTGAATCATATAGGTCGCCAAGGTCCAGGGCGCGCCGGCGAAGCCGATTAGAGCACGGTCCCCATCCATCGCGGCCCGAACTCGTTCTAGAGCCTCATAGACCGGCGCTAGACGCGTTTCGAGACGAGACATATCCAGTTTTGCGATATCGGCTGCGCCCTCCAAAGGGGTCAAGAGCGGCCCTTCCCCTTCAGCAAATCGCACATCGCGGCCCAGTGCATGGGGTACCACCAAAATATCGGAGAAAATGATCGCCGCATCGACAGGATATCGGCGGACTGGTTGCAACGTGGCTTCGGCCGCAGCAGCTGGGGCGTAGCAAAAATCAAGGAAGCTCTTGTTCTTCGCGCGAAGCTCTCGATACTCAGGCAAGTGACGGCCTGCTTGGCGCATCAGCCAGATCGGAGGATGTGCTTGTTGCTCACCTAGGAGGGTGCGAACCAATGCGCTGTTGTGACCCTTTGCTCCCTCACCCATGGTGGGCTCCCTTTCCCTTATAAGATTTAGATTCTTGAATCAGTAGACAGTAGTACGGTGGATAGACTGATCCGTGAAAGTCACCTGCATGACCTAAAGGGATTTCTCAAGCTGTTTATCAGCTTTTACCCTCGCTTTTTCCACAGGACGGAAAAGACGTAAAGCGCTGAAAATCATGCAATTGCCTTGGTTTGTCTTCCAAAAACACCCCCAGTGTGGACGTTTATTTCGACACTTTACCAGCGCTGTGGATGTTCGACAAAAGTTCCGGAGGCTTTTTCCAATGGTTCTTCACAATCGACGGTCTACGGCAGCTATTCATACAAATTTAACCGTGTTTCTTAGAGATTCATTAAACTCCTTTAACAAGTTATGAACAGCCATACCGAGACAAACTAGGTCAACTCGCGATCCAATTTTGGTCAGACCAAAAGAAGTTGGGGTTCGTCATGCACGAAAACCTTGATCCGGCGGGGCTCGTCGGTCACACCGCTTCTATGCGCATTTCTACTTTTCTAAACGTTCATTTGGTGTCTGATTCCACCGGCGAGACACTTAACGCCGTTTTGCGGGCCGTAGCGCCTTTGTTTGAAGGCGTGACGCCTTTAGAGCATTCCTATTATCTGGTGCGCTCTCGCCGCCAACTCGACCGGGTCTTAGCCGAAATTGCGTCTTTCCCCGGTGTGGTCCTGTTCACGATCGCCGCACATGACCTGCGCGATGTCTTGGTCGATCATTGTAAGCGCTTGGGTATCCCGGCACTTCCGCTTTTGGATCAAGTTCTCACCATGTGGGAGCATCATCTGAAAATGCGTGCGGGTGAAAAGACGGGCTCGAAGCAGGCCTTGGATGAAAATTACTTTCGTCGGATCGATGCTCTCAATTACACAATGGCCCATGATGACGGCCAGATGGTCCATGAGTTCAACCAAGCTGAAGTGGTGCTTGTGGGCGTAAGTCGGACATCAAAAACGCCGACTTCAATTTATCTCGCCAATCGCGGTATTCGAACCGGGAATTTTCCGCTGGTACCAAAAGCGCCAATCCCACAAGCGCTATTGGAGTTGAATAAGCCACTCGTTGTGGGATTACGGGTTTCACCAGATCGGTTGATTGCCATTCGCCGTAACCGGCTTTTATCGCTTAATGCCGATGCGACCAGTGAATATGTCGACGAGGATGCGGTCCGCGAAGAGATCACGGTTGCTAACCGACTGTTTGAACGGCAAAATTGGCCGGTCATCGACGTAACACGACGATCAATTGAAGAAACCTCAGCCGCGATTTTGAATCTACTTGCAGACCGGAATGCAAAATAGTCATGCTAACACTCGCTTCTACCAGCGCCATTCGCCGCCAACTCTTAACCCAAGCAGGCATTAGTTTTGAGGCAATTGGATCTGGCGTAGACGAAGATGCCGTGAAAGAGGCGATGCGGGCCGAAGGTGCTAGTCCGCGCAATCAAGCCGATAAACTTGCTGAACTTAAGGCGTTGAAAGTTTCACAAAGACGGCCAGGCTTTGTACTTGGCTGTGATCAAATCCTCTCGTTTGAAGGCCATTCCTTTGATAAGGCTGAAACACTTGAAGAGGCTTTTGAGCGCCTCAGCCAATTGCGTGGCAAAATGCATAGTCTTGAATGTGCTGCGGTCATTGCAAAAGATGGTCAACCGGTCTGGCGCTTGGTGACGAGCCCAAAACTGACGATGCGGGACTTTTCGGATGACTTCTTGCGGTCATACTTGGATGCTTATGGGCAAGAAGCGCTCTCAAGCGTCGGCTGTTATCAGTTTGAGGGTCCAGGCGCGCAATTATTTGAGCGGGTCGAAGGTGATTTCTTTTCCATCCTGGGCCTACCCTTGTTAGAGGTCTTGGCTTTTTTGCGCCTGCATGGCGAGGTCCCGACATGAAAATCAGCGGATCAACGGAGCTTTATGCGGTTTTGGGCAACCCGGTGCGGCATTCCATGTCACCAGTTTTGCAAAACGCTTGGATCCAAGCACACGGATTCAACGCACTTTATGTGGCGCTTCCCGTTGAGCTGGAGAAGTTTGAGGCAGCCCTTCAAGGCTTGGCCGCTAGCGATGTGTGTGGGCTAAACATCACGACTCCGTTCAAGGAACGCGCGGCAGAGGCCGCCTTGCGTCAATCCGACCGGGTGAAATTGGTTGGCGCTGCCAATTGCTTAAGCTTGGACCGGGCTGGGCGCGGCTATGACGCCAACAACACAGACGGAGATGGACTGGTCGCTGATCTGGACTCTCGAGCTGCTGACTGGCGTGACCTTGATGGACAGATCGTGGTTTTGGGTGCTGGCGGAGCAGCACGCTCCATTCTCGCCGCCCTATCAGCGCATAGCCAGAAAGCCATCCGTGTCATCAATCGCGATCAAGAACGCGCTCAGAAGATTGCAAACGACCTGAATCCGCAGCAAATCCAAGTTGGAGCTTGGCAGGATCTGCCGCAGCATTTGGCCGGCGCGAGTTTGGTTATCAATGCCACCAGCCAAGGCCTCAACAATCAGTCGCCCTTCTCCCCGGATTTTTCATCAACCCGGCCGGACGCCATCATTTATGACACCATTTATTCGCCGCGTATGACCGCTTATCTGGAAAGCGCCAAGGCGGCAAAGCGCCGGCATTTTGATGGCTTGGGTATGTTGGCTGGGCAAGGTGCATTGGCATTTCAGCATTGGTTTGGCTTGCTGCCCGACCTTAGGGATGGCCTGAGAACCCTAGAAAAGGCATTTGCCGGATGAAGATTGTTGCATTGACCGGTTCAATCGGCATGGGGAAGTCGACGACTTCTGCCATGTTCAAAGACTTAGGCGTGCCGATCTGGGATGCTGATGCGGCCGTCCATCGGCTCTATGCACCAGATGGGGCAGCAATACCCCCCCTTGAGGCTCTGATTCCCGAAGCTATTGGCGCCGACGGGGTCGACCGCAACATCTTGACCCACAAGATTTTGCAAGACCCGGGACTTCTGAAGCAAATCGAAGCCATTGTGCACCCTTTGGTCGGCAAGGATCGCGCTGATTTTTTGGCTGCAGCGCGCGAGCAGGGTGCGAGCTTGGTTTTGGTCGACGTACCCTTGTTGTTTGAAACGGGTGGGGAAGCTTATGTCGATGCGGTTATTGTCGTTTCCTGCTCGCCAGAAATGCAGCGGGCCCGCGTTCTGGCCCGTCCTGGTATGACTGAAGAGAAGTTCGCCTCCATCTTGGCACGCCAGACACCCGATGACGTTAAACGGGCAAAGTCCGATTTTGTAATCGACACCGGGCTAGGTCTTGACGCCGCACGCGAACAAGTTGGGATGGTTCATGCGGCATTGATGAAACCAGCGGCCGAAACGGCGGAAAAATAAGATGCGTGAAATCGTTTTTGATACCGAGACGACCGGGACCGATCCCGAAAGGGGCGACCGGATTGTCGAAATCGGTTGTGTCGAATTGATCGACCTGGTGCCCACTGGGGCGACGTTTCACCGCTATATTAACCCTGAACGCGACGTGCCGGCCGAAGTGGTGAGAGTTCATGGCCTAACGGGCGATTTTCTCTCTGACAAGCCGGTCTTCGGTGCCTCGGAAGTGGTTGAAGAATTGTTGGCGTTTATCGGCGCTGCCCCGCTTGTTGCCCATAACGCTGAGTTTGACCGTCGGTTCTTAAATGCAGAGCTTGGGCGACTTGGGTTGTCGCTTATTCCAAAGGAACGCTGCGTCGATACCTTGTTGATTGCGCGCAAGAAATATCCTGGTGCACCAGCTTCGTTGGACGCCTTATGTCGGCGGCTGAATATTGATTTGACGGCTCGCGAAAAGCATGGGGCCCTTTTGGACTCCCAATTGCTCGCCGCTGTTTATCTTGAGCTCAAGGGAGGCCGGGAAAGGCGTCTCGATTTTCTCGATCCTGCCGAGGCGGCTCAAACCCAGAACCAAACGTCGGAAAGTGTTTTGGAAGCCAAAAATAGCTTGCCCAAGCGAAAGCGGCCCGAAGCTTTAGGCCCTTTGTCCACGCTGGAAGAGATGGAGGCGCATCGCGCCTTTATCGCCACACTAGGTAAGGAACCTGTTTGGAACAAGTTCCTTACCAATAGTGGACAACAAGCTGTTTAGAGCGTGCTTCTCCTAGGACGGTTGCCCGCCAGAACGCTCAACACGCTGGGTGGCATAGAGCGCACCAAAGTCCATGGGATCCAACATCAAAGGCGGATAGCCGCCGGCTTGGCTGTTGTTGGCAATCAATTGACGGGCGAATGGGAAGAGGATCTTCGGACATTCCGCCAACAGCAGAGGCTCCAAAGCATCGCCGGGAACGTTTGCGAATTGGAACAGGCCCGAATAAACCAATTCAATGATGAATTGGGTTTGGCCTTCGCGGTCGCTGCGTGCATTGATCTTCAAATCCACTTCAAAGACCCCGGATTCATCCATCGCCCGAGCGCTCACGTCTAATTGAAGATCGATATTTGGCTGGGTGCCTTCCCGCAGGGAGTTAGGCGCATTTGGATTTTCAAACGAAAAATCCTTTACATATTGGGCTAAAACACGCACCGAAGGGGCCGTTTCCGCCCCACCATTCGCTAAAGAACCGTTTTCCAATGGCGCAGAGGCCGTATCATCTGTCATGTCTTGATCTCCAGAAGCTGTGGTGGCTAGCACGCAACAGCCCTTTACGGCAACCAAGTGGCTGACTTACACGTCATTGCACCCTATATGAGTATATGACCGCCATTTAAAACCAAGCGGGACCGGATCGAAAACCATGGAAATAGTCTTCTTCGCCGTTGTGGCAGCTCTCGTACTTGGCCGTTTATATCAAGTGCTTGGCCAAAATCGTGGTGCAGAGCCACCTCCGATGCGGCAGCCCAGATTTGGCATGCCCGAGACGGCTGCTGAAAAGGCGGATGGTGACGAGACTGCTGACGATGGCGGTAAGGTTTTGAACTTCCCTGTGCGGGAATATGATGGCCCTGGCGCAGCTGGCCTAAAAGCTATTGGGGCAGCCCAACGTGGGTTTAGCAGCGAAACGTTTTTGGAAGGTGCGAAGTCCGCTTATGAAATGATCGTAACGGCCTATGGCGCTGGCGACGAACAGACCTTGAAAGATTTGGTCGATGCCGACGTGTTTGAAGCTTACAAGACCTCGATGGATGAGCGGCGGACAGCCGGGGCCGCGAAAATTGAGGTCATTCGCCTGAGCGATGCAAAGATCGTCGATGCCGAATTGGATGGTAAAATCGCACGGATTGATGTGGCCTTCTCATCTGACTTGGCCGATGGCGGAGATGGCTTACGCGCCGCGGATGAAGTTTGGACGTTTGAACGCGCCGTAGATGCTCGCGATCCAAACTGGCTTTTGAGCGCAGTCCGGACCGCCTAATCATGCGCCGCATGTATTCTTTGTTGACCGCATCAAGCTTGATGTCGGTCTTGCTATCGGCTTGTGCCACGGTGGCGCCGATCCCGATCCCGACACCAACACAGGCACCCGTGCCAGTGCCAGTGCCGCAACCGGCACCGACACCTGTCGTAACGCCTGTGCCGACCCCGGAACCTGTTCTTCTGGTGCCAACGACCCCGCTGCGTCCAGCTGTTGCGCCGCCCAGCGTGTCGGCTGCGCCTCCGGCTCCGATAGACATCGTGCCGCTGCAATTTAAGTCCGCGGCGTTTGAGAATTTGCCTAATTGGGCGGAAACGGATGTGGGCGCTGCCCGCCGCGCGCTCATTCGTTCTTGTGCGATTACTCAAGCCAGACCCAAAGATCAGCTGTTGTCGGCGGTAGCAACCTATTCGGGCCGCGTCGGCGATTGGGCAGGCGTCTGCGCCTTGGCAGAGGACCCAAGCCTTGAAGACCGTAGCTTTTGGGAAAGCCAGTTTCAGGTTTGGCGTGTCGCGACAGAGGCGACAGAGGTCGGTCGTCTAACTGGCTATTATGAGCCGATCATGGCAGCCTCCCGGGTGAAGACGCCTGTTTATTCCGAACCGATTCAAAGCAGACCTGCCGATCTGTTTGAGATTGATCTTGGCCAGTTCGACGCCACGCTGCGCAATCGCTCCATCATTGCGCGGATGGATCGGGGGAAGGTCGTGCCATATTGGTCGCGCGCGCAGATCACAGAATCCACAGCGCCAGTGTTGGCGTGGGGTGAACCAGCTGAAGTTTTGTCGCTGCAGGTTCAAGGCTCTGGCCGCTTGCAATTTGATGATGGCAGCCAGGTTCGCGCTGCATTTGCGGCGCACAATGGGCATCGATTTGGCTCAAACGCGCAAGAATTAATCCGCCGGGGGGCCTTGCCCGTCAACGGCGCCTCGATGGACGCGATCAAAACCTGGTTCAAAACCGCCGCACCCAAAGAGGCGCGGGAAGTCCTAAACGCCAATCCTAGGACCGTGTTTTTCCGCCTGGAAGCCATCAAAGATCCAAGCGTCGGCCCGAAGGGTGGTCAACAGGCGGCCCTTGAAGCCGATGGCTCTCTCGCCGTGGATACAAGTTATCATGCCTATGGCGTGCCCATCTTTTTGGCCGCAGATGCGCCACGTGTCGCGCTTTCAGCCGACGTTAGTCTGCGGCGCTTGGCAGTGGCTCAAGACACTGGCGGTGCGATCCGCGGCCCAATCCGGGGTGATCTTTACTGGGGTACAGGGCCAGAGGCAGGGTTGCGCGCGGGGCGGATCAATCATGATGTCCGGTTTTGGGTCCTTTTGCCAAAAGGCCTTGTTCCAACCTCTGCGAATGCGGGCCGCTAGGGATGAGCCGGCGTCGGGATTTGATGCCGGATGAAGCTAAGCTGTGGCACCGGGTTGCCCGGACAGTTCGCACCTATGGTCACCAAAAGCCCAAGTTAGCGCTAGAAGATGCCGCGCCGACCCTGGCTCCGGTCCCAGAAATAGCGAAGAAGCCCGCGCCAGAACTGCCCCACTTGGCACTCAAGCGGGCCAAGGCGGCACGACACCTTACTGCGCCAGCTACGCCAAAGGTTGAAGTACGACCGGCGTCGTTGGTTTCCGACGCCTCAGGGCACAAGAAAGTGCGACGTGGGAAACTCGATATCGATGGCTCGATTGATCTTCACGGATACCGACAAGTAGAGGCACAAACAGCCCTCGCTGGCTTTCTGGTACGGATGCGTGGAAGCGGCGCGCGGTGTGTGCTAGTTGTAACCGGTAAGGGCCGTGCCATCGAAATCGGTGAAGATTATCTGACCCCTCAACCCGGCGTGATCCGTCGTCGCCTGCCCGAATGGTTGAGTGGGCCGGGAATCCGTGAGCATGTATCGGGCTATGCCTCTGCCCACCCTCGCCACGGTGGGAGCGGGGCCTATTATGTTCTGTTGAAAGCGCTGAAGGATACTTAAATGAGCGGTCATAAGCCCGACGAGACTTGGTGGAAGACCCGTTCTGTGTATCAAATCTATCCGCGCTCTTACCGCGATGCCAATGGCGACGGAATGGGCGATTTGGCCGGGATAACGCAGGGTCTAAGTGCGATTAAAGCCTTAGGTGCTGGCATTGTCTGGATGTCACCCATTTTCCGCTCGCCTATGGTCGATAATGGCTACGACATGTCAGGCTATCGCGACATTGATCCCTTGTTTGGGACCCTAGCGGATTTTGAAGCGTTGCTGGCGGAGGCCAAGCGGTTAGACTTGAAAATTGTCTTGGACATAGCGCTTAATCACACGTCGATTGACCACCCATGGTTTCAAGCGGCCTTATCCGATCCAACTGGACCTTACCGCGATTATTACATTTGGCGGGATGAACCCAATAATTGGCAATCCATATTCGGTGGCCCCGCTTGGTCAAAGCCTGATGGGGATAACGGCTATTATCTGCATCTGTTTGATAAGACCCAAGCGGATCTAAACTGGGAAAACCCTGTCGTTCGCGAGGAAATCTATGGCACCATGCGGTTCTGGTTGGACAAAGGCGTCAGTGGTTTCCGCCTTGACGTGGTGACGGTCATTTCAAAACCGCCGGGCCTACCCGATGCACCAGATCCCAGGCCAATGCCGCTTTACAACATGTTGGCAGGTGGGCCACGCTTACACGAATGGCTGCGTGACATGCGGCGAGAAGTGTTTGACCTTTATGATTGCGTGGCGATAGGCGAAGGTCCGGGACTCAATCCAGAGCGGGCGGCGGCCATCGTCAATCCTGCTGACCCGATGCTACACATGATCTATCACTTTGATTTTGTAGATCATACTGGTTCAAGGCACGGAAAGGAGTGGGATCGGGTTTGGTTCAAGTCTGTCTTTGATCGGTGGGATAAGGGAATTGGACAAGATGGGTGGAATTCCTGTGTGGTCGGCAATCATGACCTGAGGCGCTTGATCGCCCGCTTTGGGGATGCACATGCGGACCCTAATCTGGTCGCCAAGACGTTAGCGGCCACTTATCTGCTGCAACGCGCGACGCCTTTCATCTACCAAGGTGACGAATTAGGCTTGGGCGATACGACAATCACCACGGTCGAGGAATTAGACGATGTGTGGGCAAAGACGACGTATCGCCTCGCCCGGTCAAAGGGACATACTGAAGCAGAAGCCTTGGCCAAAGCGGTCGCCATGACGCGTGATCATGCCCGCACACCTTATCCTTGGACCCCCGAAGGTGGGTTTAGCGCGGGAACACCTTGGCTGAAATCGACCCCTAATCGCGGCGGGGTGGACTTGGCCAGCCAACAGGCAGACGACGGCTCCGTCTGGGCCTTTTACCGGGCCTTGCTAGAGCTCCGGTCGAAAGATCCAGAGACTTGGGTGTTTGGAGCCTATGAGGATCTATTACCCGACCATGAGAGCTTGTTTGTTTATCGCCGTGGCGCGCGGGGTCTGGTTTGTGTGAATTTGCGCGGTGAAGCGTGCGCGTTGCCAGAGGCCGTCACACAGCTTTTGTCTGAGCGGACTTGCCTAAACAGTTCTGGCGAGATCAGCCAAACTCAGATGGGTCCTTGGTCGACCCAAATCTGGGCCTAAGGCTTTACGCCGTTGGCGGCAAACCAGGCGAGCAATTCACTCCAGCCTTGTTTAGCGGCGGTTTCCTGATATTGCGGCCGGTAGTCAGCATGGAAGCCATGTTGGGTGCCGGGATAGACGATAAAGAGGCTTTGGCGGTTGCCAGCCTTGTCTAGGGCGGCCTTCATCGCTTCCACACTGCTGACGGGGATACCGCCATCATTTTCGGCATAAAGGCCAAGAACTGGGCTTTTGAGTTCACCTGCCACATCCATGGGCCATTTGCGCGGATCGGTTGACCCATCGCGCGGCGTTAGGCGCCCGTACCAAGCGACACCCGCTTTAATCCTAGGGGTCAGCGCGCTGGCCATCCAGACGACGGCACCACCCCAGCAAAAGCCCGTGATACCAATCGCGTCCTTTTTAACGAATTTCTGCCGGTCCAACCAGGAGATGGTGGCCGTGATATCGCCCATGACTTGGGCATTGTTGGCGGCGTTCACGATTGGCATGATCTTGGTAAAGTCCGTCAGGGGAGCTGGATCACCTGCCCGGGCAAAGAAGGATGGGGCAATGGCGACATAGCCTAGACCGGCAAAGCGGCGGCACACATCGCGAATATACTCATGTAAGCCGAAGATCTCGCTGACCACGATGACCACTGGCTTCCGCCCCTTCGCCTGCGGACGAGCGACAAAGGCGGGCAGGTCGAACCCCTGCGAGGGAAAGGTTATCATCTCTGATATGAGGCCATCTGAAGGCGTTGTGATGGCAGCGGCGTGGACCGGACGAATGGCTGCGGCAAAGCCTGCAAAGCCCATCGCGCCTGTGAGGCCGCGTCGGGACAAAGTTATGGTGGCGTCAGGGCCTTCAGGGCGGGTCAGGTTCATGGCGTGCTACTCCTTGATCTTTGGGTTTCACCTTTGCACAAGTGCGTCAAGTACATTGCACGCTCTTTCATATTCCATCAGGCTTTACCACTTAGAGCAGACGATAACAGCGCTGTGGCTGCCGCTAGGTTGACCAAATCAACAAAAGCGTGTCGGAAAGAGCGAGTGAACGAGGAGCCTAGAAGCATGTTTCGCATGGACGAAGAAGACGAAAGCAAAGCGGGAAATCCAGCCCCAGCCATTGTAGAAAAGGCGCTCTTCGACAGCCGCACCATTCTACTCACCGGCGGCGTTGACGACAAACTGGCTCAGCGGGTTTGCGAACGCCTGCTGGCGCTCTCGGGCGATTCCGATCAGCCAATCCTTCTGATCATCTCTTCACCAGGCGGTCATGTGGAAAGCGGCGACATGATCCATGATATGATCAAGTTTGTGGCGGCCCCCGTGAACGTATTGGGCTCTGGCTGGGTCGCTTCGGCTGGCGCATTGATTTATGCTGCGGCCGAACGTGAGCGCCGCTTCTGCTTGCCCAACACCCGCTTTTTGCTGCACGAACCACGCGGTGGCGTCGGTGGCATGGTGTCGGATATTGAGATCCAAGCCCGTGAAATCATCCGTATGCGTGAACGTTTGAACGCCATCTTTGCTGATGCAACCGGTCAGCCCATCGAAAAGATCAAAGCGGATACTGATCGCGACTACTGGATGAGCGCCGAAGAAGCGGTGGCCTATGGCCTCGTTGGCAAGATTGTCACCAAGCGCACCGATATTGGCTAAGTCTTACGTATTGGTGGGTGCCATCGCCGGTGCCTTTGGGGTGCGCGGGGAGGTACGCCTGCGCAGCTTTACCGCAGACCCAGAAACCATTGTGGATTATGCCCCTTTTTGTAATGAAGAGGGGCAAATCATTTTGTCTATCCAGTCGTGGCGGCCGATTAAGGATGGCATTGTGGTGACAGCGAAGGAAGTGCCAACGCGTGAAGCCGCGATGGCCATGCGCAATACCAAGCTATTCGTGCCCCGGGAACGACTGCCTGAAGCCGAAGAAGACGAGTTTTACCACGTCGACCTGATTGGCCTTCGTCTTGAGGCTCTGGACGGGGCAGATTTGGGCCGCGTTCGCGCAGTCATCCCGGGCCCACAAGATTTACTGGAAATTGAAGCAACCCCCGGTGCCAAGGGCAGCTGGTTCCTGCCCTTTACCAAAGCGTTGGTGCCGATTGTCGACTTGCCGGGAAAGAAGCTGATTGGCGAAGTACCGCTTGGCCTGATCCCCATGATCGGGGAAGTTCCTGAAGAGGCACCCTCACTCCCTCCTCACCCTAAATCTTCAAAAAAGCCACCGAAAGGCCCCACCACATGATCCGTCCTTCTGGCCGCACGGCCGACCAATTGCGCCCGTTGAGCCTAGAGGCCGGTGTGTCACGTTATGCCGAGGGCTCGTGCCTTGCAAAATTTGGCAACACGCATGTGTTGGTCACAGCTTCTTTGGAAGAAAGTTTACCTGGCTGGCTGCGTGGGCAGAAGCGTGGCTGGGTGACAGCTGAATATGGCATGCTGCCGCGTGCGACACACACGCGTGGTCGTCGCGAAGCTGCTTCGGGAAAACAGTCCGGCCGCACGCAGGAGATTCAGCGTCTGATCGGCCGTGGCCTTCGTTCTGTGGTCGATCTAGTCGCCTTGGGTGAGCGTCAAATCACCATTGATTGTGATGTTATTCAGGCTGATGGCGGCACGCGCACCGCCGCGCTGACGGGCGCTTGGGTCGCGTTGAAGCAAGCTTGCCTTTATCTGAAAACAGAAGGCTTGATCACGGAAGAGCCGATCCGCGCGCAAGTGGCGGCTGTATCATGTGGCATCTATCAAGGCGTGCCTGTGCTTGATCTGGATTATCCCGAGGATTCAAACGCGGAAGCTGATGCGAATTTCGTGCTGGCCGAAGGCCTCGGCCTCGTTGAAGTTCAGGCAACCGGTGAAGAACGACCCTTCACAGAAGCCGAGCTACACGTGCTTCTTTCGCTCGCCAAGTCCGGCTGTGAGGATTTGTTTGAGGCCCAGCGTCAAGCACTGGGCCTCTAAACTGGTCCTTTAATTCTTAGCTTTGGTTTTTAATCCCGGCCTTTTGGTCGGCCAATAGCTCATCATCGGTCAGATCGCCTTCCCACTTAGCCACGACAGCTGTGGCGATGGAGTTGCCGATGACGTTGGTGGCAGAACGACCCATGTCTAGGAAGTGATCCACGGCTAGGATCAGCAAAATCCCGGCTTCGGGAATTTTGAAGAAGGAAAGCGTCGCCGCAATCACGACCAGCGAGGCGCGCGGCACGCCGGCCATGCCCTTGGAGGTCACCATCAGCAACAACAGCATGGTCGCGATCTGCGGCACGGTCAGGACAATGCCGTAGGCTTGGGCGATGAACAGCGTCGCGAAGGTGCAATACATCATCGAGCCGTCCAGATTGAACGAATAGCCCAATGGCAGCACGAAACTAGCGATGCGGCGCGACACGCCAAACTTCTCTAACTGCTCCATCGTTTTGGGATAGGCTGCTTCCGACGAAGCGGTAGAGAAAGCCAGCAAGGTGGGTTCACGGATGCGGGCGATCAAATTGCCTATCGCAGGGCCGATGACGACAAAGCCTGCCAGCAGGAGAAGGCCCCACAAGATCACCAATGCCAAGTAGAAGCCACCGATAAATGAGGCATACGTGCCCAAAACGGCTAAACCCTTGGTCGCGATGACGGCAGCAACAGCGGCAAACACCGCGAACGGCGCGAGCGACATCACATAGCCGGTTAGTTTCAACATGGCGTGGGAGACCTTGTCAGCAAGGTCAGCCAAAGGCTTGCCTTCTTCGCCCATCGCCGTGACGGCGACACCAAAGAAGATCGAGAACACCACAATCTGTAAGATTTCATTATTGGCCATGGCTTCGACGATGGATTTCGGCACCAAATGGATGATGAAGTCTTTTAAGGTCAGCGCAGAGGGCTTGATATCGCTGACGGCATCCGCGGGCGGGATTGGCAGATTGAGGCCGACGCCGGGATGCAAGACGCTGGCAATCACGGCCCCAAGGGTCAAAGAAACCAGCGAGGCAGCAAGGAACCACGCCATCGTCTTGATGCCGACGCGGCCCAAAGTTGTGGTGTCCCCAATGTGGGCGATACCGGCAACCAAGGTCGCGAACACCAAGGGTGCGATGATCATCTTGATCAAACGCAAGAAAATATCGGTCACAATCTTAAAATTGTCCGCCCAGACCAATTGGCCCTCCTTGGGAACAAACTCGAAAATGGCGGCACCGACCGCGATCCCTAGAACCATGGCGGCGAAAATAAAAAGTGTGAAATGCTTGTTCATGAAAGCGTGCCTTGTTCTTGGGGCCCAAAGCTGGCGGTAAAGCCATTATGACTTCACATCAAACCACAACTTTGTGTCCCACCCCCCGGTGCGATTTTGGTCGCAACTTATCGCTAATGGCTTATGCCGCTACAAAGTCCTTGTGAAGCGCTAATTGCCGTTTTGATGCGTGTGCCGATCTAGCTGCGGCTGTATTCCTGAAATCGAAGCAGGCCGTCTGGCTTTTGGGTAGAATTCGGGCAAGTGCCTGATCCGAGCCTGTTTAGCCTTTGTTTAGCTTCAGACTGGGCCAAATGATGGGCGCAATACCTTCGATCCCACCTGTGACACGCGCACTGACCAGCCAAGATGATGGGAAGAACCAAACGCCGGTGACCGGGCAGGCCTTCAGCAGGATATCTTCCGCCGCCAAGGTTTTCGCCAATCGCGCCGCTGGCTCACTATCCGCGCGCGCATCCGATAGCGCTTGATTGAAGGCTGGGTCCTTCCACTGGTGGGAATAGGCGGTCCCCCCCTCGCCCCACGAAGCCATAAGGTCAATCGCGTCGGACTTCATGCCCTTATCGATGCGGACAATGGCTGCCTCGAAGTCAAACCCATTAAGGCGGGAGACAATGGCGCTGGAGTCGGCGGCAAACATCGTTGCTTCAACGCCGATTTGTTTCCACATATCAACCATTTGGATGGCTGCACGCTCGCGGTCATCTTTGGTAACCAAAAGCTCAAACCGCAGAGGATTGGTTGCACTAAAGCCTTTGGCACTAAGTATGGCGCGAGCGCCCTCTGGGTCATATTTTGGTTGAGCTTGATCGCGCACATATCGTCCTGCGGGCTCCACCGACCCGCGCATGACGGCGTTGGCAATGACGCTGCGATCAAAGCCCATGGCTAAAGCCCGACGAACATCGGCGTCTTGGAATTGGGGCTTCTTCGTATTGAAGCTCATATAAACAAGGCGTGGGGCCTCGAAGCGCTGGTATTGAGTGCCAAATTCCTTGGCAAAGTCAGCAGCGCGTAGCAAGGGCGGGTCTTGCGCCAGATCCAAGTCACCCGATTGGAACATGCGGAGGCGGGTCGAGGAATCCTCGATAGCCTCAACGCTTATTTGACCAGGCATACCTTCAACCCAGCCACCTTTAGGGTTCTTGTCGAAAACCAAGCGTGTTTGCGAGCGTTCAATGGGCTTATACGGGCCGGAGACAACAATCTTGTCGAGCTCTGTCCACTTTTCGCCGTGGGCGGCGATGGTGTGCATTGGGACAGGATAGAATTCCTGCATTCGGCTCCAGAAGGCCGCGTCAGAAACGTCCAATTCGACCACGAGGCTGGTGGGGCTAGGCGCTGACACCCCAATCGTTGTTGGGTCTTTCCCGTCCACGACGCAATCGCGATAGCCCTTAATCATATAAAGCTCTGAGGCGTCCGCATAAGCGGTCTTTTTGTCGGCACCTAGGCGCAAACTGTCGAGAATATCCTTGGAATCAATGGCCTTGCCGTCTGACCAAGTAAGGCCTTTGGCAATCTCGAAGGTCCATGTCTTATTATTATTGCTGGGTGTCCAAGAAGTGGCAAAGCCGGGTGCCGGCCCACCCTTCGGCCCATAGCCGACGACTGGCAGATAGAATTGCCGGAACAAGAGGGCGGCGGCTGCAAATTCAGCCTTGAGGGGATCCAAGGAATCGGGTCCGCCACCTAATCCCACCCGCAGGATATCAGCAGGGGCGGCCGCTTTACCGCAGGCTGAGAGGCCCGATAAAGCGGGAACGATGGCGAAGCTTGAAAGCAGGGTGCGGCGGTTAATCTGGCTCATTGCCTGACAATGCCGCCCATTCAGCCGACGTCAAGTGCACAAGCGCGTCATTGCGCCTGTTTATGTGCACGCATGGCTTCTCTAAAGCGCTCAAACAAATAGAAGCTGTCCTTAGGTCCGGGGCTGGCCTCTGGGTGATATTGCACCGAGAAGACGGGTTGGTCGGCCAGCGCGATGCCGCAGTTGGACCCATCGAACAAGGACACATGGGTTTCTATGACACCGTCGGGCAGACTTTCACGATCTACCGCAAAACCGTGGTTCATGGAGACGATTTCAACCTTGCCCGTCGAAAGATCTTGCACCGGATGGTTTGCGCCGTGATGGCCTTGCGCCATTTTTACGGTTTTTGCTCCTAACGCGAGGCCTAGCATTTGGTGGCCCAAGCAGATGCCAAACACAGGCACTTTAGCCGCGATGATTTTTTGAATGGTTTCGACCGCATATGTGCCGGTTGCAGCTGGGTCACCCGGTCCGTTCGATAAGAGGACACCGTTTGGATTGTGCGCGAGCACGTCTTCGGCGCTTGTGTGGGCTGGCACAACTTGGATTTTTGCACCCGTGGAGCCAAGGCAGCGCAAGATGTTTTGTTTTACGCCAAAGTCCAGCACGACGACGTTTAGGTCTTCTTGGGTATCGGCGGTACCCGTTCCGTCCGGCCACGCCCATTGAGTGCCATCAAACGTATAAGGGGCTTCACAAGTTACGTCTTTTGCAAGATCTAATCTCTCAAGGCCCGACCAAGCGCTAGCCTTTGCAGCCAAGGCTGCCACGTCAAATTGGCCGTCTGGCGCATGGACAATCACGCCGTGTGGCATGCCGTGCTCGCGGATGCGCCGGGTCAACGCACGGGTATCAATCCCGGTTAACCCAACGATGTTCTTTGCCTTTAGCCAATCATCCAGCGAAGCTTCCGACCGCCAGTTTGAGGGGCGGGTGATCTCTGCACGCACAATTGCACCTCGCGCACCGAAAGCGGCAGGCGGCGAAGAATCTTCTTCATCTTCGTCATTGGTGCCGGTGTTGCCAATATGCGGCGCGGTGAAAGCAATGATTTGACCCGCATAGGATGGGTCCGTCAGAATTTCCTGATACCCAGACATCGCCGTATTGAAGCAAACTTCGGCGACTGCTTCTCCAATTGCGCCACAGCCGTGGCCCCAAAAAACAGTGCCATCAGCCAGAACGAGGGCGGCGGTGGGTTGGCGCGCGAAAGCGAGCGCGTGATCTTGCGCAGAGGTCAAGGTGGTGCTCCCGGGATTTTGTTGCTGTTAAGCTTGTGAGCGCGCAAGGTCAAATCAGGAAGGCAGCAAGGTCCATCGTGCGGTGCATGCGGGCCTTAGGGGTTTTCCTTGAGATGTTGGTCTCGCAAGACCCGCATTCGCTCTGACGGCGTGGCAGAGGTGGATGCTTCGAGAAGGGAGGCGCGCATGTTGGCGCGCTTTTCATGAATGGCGACCAGAATATTGCCCATAGGCACACCGGCTTCGACCAAAATGGCTTCCCCAACCTGCAGACTGGCTTCTAGGGTCTCCGGGACGGCTTCGCGCACGCCTAAGCTATACAAGTGGACCGCATGGGCAGCGTCACGGCTGCGCGCGACAATCGGCAGATCGGGCTGTTCCAAGTGGGCTGCGGTGACAACTTGGTCGACTGCGGAGCCCCCATCCATCGTGACGACGAGGGCACGAGCCCGCCCAATCCCGCAAGCGCGCAGAAACTCACTGCGTGAAGCATCGCCGAGATAGACGTTTTTCCCGGCCTTACGCGCGCGCCTTACCCGTTCAATATCAGAATCTACGGCGAGATAAGGGATTTTTTGCTCAGCCAGTAACTCGACGGCGACTGCGCCAACGCGACCATAACCGGCAACGATCACATGCGGGCTTTCTGTTTGGCTTGCCTGCTGGGCTAAGTCGAGTTCCTCTGCTTCGATCGGCATCTTGCTATTGCCACCCTGTATGCCATAGCGAGCCAGAAGTGGGATCAAGCACATGGTGATTGCCGCGACGAGGAGGGCAAAGTCCGCTTGTTCGGCTGGCAGGACTGATAGGCTGGTGGCCAAGCCTAGGACCACAAAAGCAAATTCGCCACCTGGGCCGAGAATAAGGCCCGCTTTCAACGCTGCAGGTCGCTTGATCCCAAAACTGGGGCCAAGTGCCGCCACCACAGCGGCCTTAACAGCGATGAGGCCGAGGATAGCACCCGCAATTTCAAGCGGTCGTTCTAAAACTTTGCCGATATCGACACTCATCCCAACCGAGACGAGAAACACTCCCAACAGAAGCCCTTTGAAAGGCTCGATCGTGGCTTCCACTTCGCGGCGGTATTCGGTTTCGGCCAAAAGTAGCCCCGCCAAGAATGCGCCAAGGGCCATGGATAAACCTGCCGCCGCACTGCCGAGAGCTGTGGCGATTACGACCAAAAGACAGGCTGCCATGAAGATTTCTGGGCTGCGGGTTCTGGCAGCTTGGCGGAACAAGGGGCGTAACACGATACGGCCAATAACGATGGTCAGTGCAACCGCCAAGACGGCCACTGCCAAGCTTTGCACCAGCGCACCGACGCCTAGACCCATTCTGTTGGGTGCCAACATGGAAACCGCAAATAACACAGGCACGACGGCTAAATCTTGGAACAGCAAGATGCCGAAAGCTCCGCGACCTGTTGGACTGGTCAGGCGCTTTTGTTCGGCCAGGGTTTGCAGGACAACCGCCGTTGAGGACAAAGAAAGGGCAAGACCGATCACGGCAGCGCCGGTCCCTGTAGTGCCCAGAAAGAAGTAGCAGACAGAAAAAATCGCAAGTGCAGAAAGGCCGAGTTGCAGAGATCCTAGACCAAATACCACTTTGCGCATCATGTTCAGGCGCTCAAACGAAAGTTCAAGGCCGATTGCAAATAGCAAAAATACGATGCCCATTTCCGCCATCATGGCGATGGAAGCGCGGTCTTGGATCGTAAAGGCGTTGAGCCAGGGATCTTGAATAGCGAGGCCGCCTAAGCCGGACGGGCCGAGTAAGATGCCGCACAGAATGAATCCGAGGACCGGGCTGATTTTAAACCGATGAAACAAGGGGACCACAATGGCTGCGGCTGTGAGAATGATGATCGGCTCTTTAAAGGCCGCCATGTCCACCATACCTGCCAAATCAAGTCCTCCTGCACCAATGCTAATGCAGCCCGGTTTGAATTGCCACGTTTCTTTAACGCGTTTCCTTGAAAATCGTATCCATGACTGATTCGTATCAAGACCTAAGTAGGCCCTCTTGCACCAATCTGGACGCGCAAACGGGTTCTGAAGAAACCCGACGCGCGCTTGTAAAGGCAAGTGTGGCCGCAAGCATTGGACTGGCTTCTGCAGCTGTTCTGAGCGCTACTGAAGCGCGGGCGGCGAAACCGGTTCCAAAAGGCGGCGGCAATGAAGCTGGCTTCCTTGGCTCGAACCAAATCACTGCCAGTATTATGCGGCAGTTTCGCTCGGTTGGAATCATGCAGATTGATATGGGTATTGTGGTGAGTGCGATGCCAAAGCGCGAGCGGGCACAAGCCGCCACCCCTGCCCTACGTGCTGCTTGGCGCGGCGTCGCGCAAGACTTTGTCAATAGCTTCTTCATACCGGGCCGCGTGCCCGATACCCAGATTTTGGGTCAGCGCATGCAGGCCGTGACCGACCGCGTGGTCGGCCCCGGCATTGCGCGTGTGGTTTTATTGTCTGTGATTGTCCGCTAGTTCAACGCCCTACATGGCGGAAATGCCACCATCGACTTTCAGTTCGGCGCCGGTCACAAACTTGCTTTCATCGCTGGCCAGATAAACGGCTGCATAAGCAATATCGTCAGGCTCGCCCAAGCGTCCCAATGGGACTTGCCGCGCCAATTTTGCATAAGCCTCTTCTTGTGAACCAACTAGGCCTGCCATCCCGTCAAGGATTGGCGTCTTGATAAAGGTTGGGTGGATCGAATTACAGCGGAAGCCGGGTACTTTGCGGGCACAATGTAAGGCGACCGACTTGGTCAGCAGCCAAACGGCGGCCTTGGCCGCATTATAGGCGGCGTAATTGGCCGAAGCGATCAAGCCGGCAATCGATGAAATATTGACGATAGCACCGGGGCCATAAGGCTTCATGACGCCAAGCGCATACTTACAGCCGAGGAAGACGGAATCGACATCGACCGCCATAACCTTCTTCCAGTTTTCAAAAGTTTCGCTTTCAACTGAGCCTAAGCTGCCAATGCCGGCGTTATTGACCAACACATTCAATCCGCCCATCGCGTCATGCGCCGCGTTCACGATCTCGATCCAGCGTGGCTCAGAACAAACGTCTTGTTGGAAAGCGGTAGCGTGGCCGGGATAAAGCGCGTTGATGGCCGCAGCCGTTGCATCTGCCCCTGCACCATTGATATCGGTTACCACGACTTTGGCACCTTCTTTGGCATACATGGTGGCAATGGCTGCGCCTAATCCTTGGGCGGCCCCTGTGATTAAGGCCATTTTTCCGGCCATACGTCCTGTCATGTTCGTCTCCCTGATTATATGCGACGTAGACCATCCCAAGCCGCTTGTTCGAGTTGTTTTAGACTTTCCACCGAACAGGCATGGTTGCGCAAGAGGGCAGACAGCGGTCCCCAGACGATTGCCGCCAATTCTTCGCCGCTTAAGGTTTTGAGTTCCCCTGTTGCAGCCCCATCACGTGCGAAGATTGCGCTGGCTTTGATGAAGGCGCTGTTAGGGCCCATGGGCTTTCTAGCCAGATATGCGGCAATGCCGGGTTCTTGGAGCGCAAAGTCAGCAAGCCGTGCCCACATTAAATGAAACCGCTGTTGAAGACTGAGGCGCGCAGGAAATGGCGCAAAGACATGGCGCTCAAAAAGGGCGCGAGCCCGCGAATCCAAGATTTCTGCTAGAACAGACTTAGATGGCGCGATGCGGTAGAGCGTGCCGACGGCGATTTGAGCGGCGGACGCCAGTTCCGGCATCGACACACTGTCGAGGGTGTCGCCTAACGCTACGGACGCCCGTAGGAGCCGTTCTTCAATGGCAGATATCGGCTCTGGGGAACGTCTCTTAGCCATGTCCACGCCTCAATGAAAGAACATTCAATGACGTGGTTTGCGGCCCCGATCAATGCACGATTCTGAGTAGCATGAGGGTGGCTATGCCGAGGAGTAGGATTCCGACCACAGCAGAGAAAAGGCGCGCAAATCGGGCTTGCGCAAATTGTCGTGCCATTAACCCCCCGGCCAAGGCAAACATTGACATGGTCAAGGTGTCAAACAAGATCGTTCCTGCGGCAAACATGGCAAGTTGCGGCACGTTGTCACGTTGTGGATCAATGAAGGGTGGCAAGACGGCGGTAAAGAAGAGTAAGGCTTTTGGATTGCTGATTTGCACCAGAAACCCATCTCTGAACGGATTGTTGCCTGCCGCTTGGCCGGCTAGCTGGAAGCCTTGTGTTTCTTTGGAGAGTGCTGCCCGCAGGGCCTTAAAGCCCAGCCATGCCAGATAAAGCCCGCCCAAAATAGCCAGCATCGAAAATGCCGACGGATAAAGCCGCATTAGGACGCCCAATCCCAAGGCGGCAAAGACAAACCATACTAATGAAGCAACGTTCATTCCGAACACGCCCCATAAGCCAGCGCGCGGGCCTTTTGCTAAGCCAGTTGCCAAGGCAAACAAGTTTGCAGGGCCGGGCGTTGCGGCCATGCCTGCCATGATCAGCAGGAAAGAGGCATAGGCGTGAGGGTCAACAGGCAAATGGTCTAGGTTCATCAGGTCTCAGTCCGGTCCCCGAATAAAGTGTCGAGGCGATTGGGTAGCGTATCTGCCAAGCCATCGAGCGGGCCGGAAGAGAGTAAGAGGACAACTTCGTCGCCCTTAAGATTGGCTGGCATCTGGTTGAGAAACGCCTGCGTGTCTTCAATGCCATGGGCTGAAACCCCTGCAGCACCCACCCGGTCGAGAATGTCTGACAAAGTCAATTGGCTCTGGCTTGCTGCACCAATTTGGGGCGGCGGCAGAATATGGACCTGATCACAGCCTTCAAAGACGTGATCATACCAGCTCAGCGCATCTTGATTGCGCCAAGAAAAAGTATGAGGTTCGAACACGACAACCAAGGGCCGGTTCGGGAAATGCAGGCGGATCGCGTCGATTGCCGAGCGGGCCTTTTCATACGACGAACCAAAGCCCTCATAGGCTGGGACGGTAGAGGTGCGGGTCTTCTTATCAAGCCGGCGCGCAACCCCTCGAAACGCGCGCACAGCGGCTTGGACTTGGGTCGGGGACATCAATCCGCGCTCCAGCACAAAGGCGCTGCCGCCGATGATGTTCTCAATGTTGTGGTGTCCCAATAGTTCCGTTTCCAGCGATATCCTAATGCCACCGGGGCAAACGAGGTCAAAGCACGTGACTTCGCCAATCGTGATGTTTTCTGCAAAATAGCCGGGATTTGGTTTCAGGCCGTACCAGACAGCGGGTCTGTCACCGATAAGGCGGCGGACCGGTTCATAGGTGTGACAGGCAATGAGAAGGCCTTCGGAGGGCAAAGCCGCGAACAGCTTTGCAAATGGGGCTTCATAGTTTTCCATCGATGGGAACATATTGATGTGGTCGTGCACGATGGAAGAAATCAGAATGTGGCTGGGGTTATAGAGCTCGAATTTGCTGCGCCGATCTTGAAGGCTGACGATATATTCGTCGCCCTCCATAATGAAGAGTGGGTCTGTGCCAGCGTGGCCGGTTTTGGGCAAGTCGAGCGGAATCGCACCGATGAACCAGCCCGGATCTTGGCCCGCGTGACGCAGCAAGAAGGCAACCAGTGCCGTCAACGAGCTTTTGCCAAAGCTTCCGGCCACGATCAGGTTTTCGCGGTCTTGTGTGAATTGGCCAAGATAAGTTGCGAAGTTATAGCAGGGCACGCCGCGCGCCTGTAGTTCAGCCAATTCCGGATTTGTTGCAGGGTCCATCTTGGCCGTCGTGCCCACGACAGCGACGTCGATTTTCTCTGGCAGATTAGCCACATCAAAGCGTTTAGCATAAACAATGCCGGCTTGGTCGAGATAGGTCGAAACAGGCGGGAATACCCCTTCGTCAGACCCGGTGACTTGATGGCCTTGCGACTGCAAAACGCTGGCTAAAGCGCTGACCCCAGCACCACCGATTCCTAGAAAATAAATGTTCATTTCGACCCTTTAGCGTGGCTTTTCGGGGCCGTCACGTCTGGGGTCGCAGCCGCGGTGGTCTGCTTTTGCAAACAATGCGCGGGCCGACTTCGCAGACGCGCGAAGCTGGGATAGAAGCACTCATGCCTTTTTCTGTCTCCGTCATCACCCTAACCCCAGAGGCTTGGCCCGGCGCTCTTGGCGCATCCTTGATTGGCAGCGGGCTTGAAAAATCCGTTTGGTCGCTGGAATTGATTGATTTGCGTGGCTTTGGCGACGGCAGGCATCGGCAAGTAGATGATACGCCGGCCGGAGGTGGCGCGGGTATGGTGATGAAGGCAGATGTTGCGGCGCGCGCAATCGATAGCGTGCCCCGTGATGGTCGCCCGCTGATTTATTTGACCCCGCGCGGCAAGCCTTTGACCCAAGGCCGGGTCCGCGAACTGGCTGCTGGGCCCGGCGTCATCCTGTTTTGCGGCCGCTTCGAGGGCTTGGATGAGCGCGCAATTTTAACCCGCGACATGGAAGAAATCGCGGTGGGCGACATCGTTCTAACGGGGGGGGATTTGCCCGCTCAAATGCTGGTGGAAGCCAGCGTGCGCTTGCTGCCCGGCCTTTTAGGCAATTCTGAAAGCCTAGGCGAAGAAAGTTTTGAAGCGGGACTTCTGGAGCACCCCCTCTACACGCGGCCGCGTAGCTTTGAGGGCCAAGAGATCCCGGCTGTTTTAATGTCTGGTGATCATGCGAAGATTGCCGCTTGGAAGAAACAACAATCTGAAGCAGTTACAGAGGCGCGCCGACCGGACCTTTGGGCAGTTTATAAGGGTGACAAAGCCTGATCATTCGTATAAACGCGCGTCTTCTTTCAACCTCAAAGTTCTCTTTGACAACAACAATGCCGCGGCCTGCTTGAGCTTTTGATCTGGTTTCAAAGTCTTGAGTTAGGAATCGTGCAAGGTGAGCTGACATGAATATCATCGAAACACTCGATGCCGAGGAAGTCGCACGCGTCTCCGAAGGCAAATCTATCCCAGAATTTTCGCCAGGTGACACCCTGCGCGTGAACGTGAAGATCAAAGAAGGCGAGCGCGAGCGCGTTCAGGCCTATGAAGGCGTTTGTATTGCCCGCTCAGGCGGCGGCATCAACGCCAACTTCACCGTTCGCAAAATCTCCTTCGGTGAAGGCGTAGAGCGGGTTTTCCCACTGTACTCCCCGAATGTGGAATCGGTTACGGTTGTGCGCAAAGGTAAAGTGCGTCGCGCTAAGTTGTACTATCTGCGGGATCGTCGCGGTAAGTCGGCCCGGATCGCTGAGCGCACCGACGGCCGTGGCTTCAGCGACTAAGCTAAGCTTTTGTAAAACAAATCAAAAGGCGGTCCCTCAGGGCCGCCTTTTTCGTTTGTGTTCTTAGGAGGCCGCTTCAATGGCCTCACTTAGCTCTATCCAAGCTGCTTCGGCTTTGGCGAGGGCTTGCGCATGCCATTCACGTTTTTTCGTGAGGTCAGCAAGTGCCTTGGCCCCTTCGGTATAGAGGCTGGGCGAGGCGAGACGTGCATCGATGGTGTCGAGTGCGTGCTGCTCTTTGGTGACAGCCTTTTCTGCGTCAGCTAAGCGGAAGCGCAAGGTGGAAAGCGATGGCCCCTTTTTGCCGCCGCCACTTTCGTTCTTCGCAAGGGCTTTAGGCGCGTTCTTGCCTGCTCCACCACCATCAGGGCGATCGGCGCTGAGCACCAAGCCGCGATAGTCGGTCAAGTCACCGTCATAGGCGCGGGCATGGCCATTATGGACCAACCAGAGCCGGTCGGCACATGCTTCTGCCAAATAGACATCGTGGGTGATCAACAGAACCGCGCCAGAATAATCGTTCAGGGCATGGATTAGGGCCTCACGACTATCGATATCCAAGTGGCTTGTCGGCTCGTCTAGGATCAAGACGTGGGGCTTGGCATAAGCCATTAAGCCCAGAAGCAGACGCACTTTCTCTCCGCCCGAGAGCTTTTCGACGTGGGTATCGATCTTTTCTTGGCCAAATCCCATCCGCGCCGCCAAGGAGCGGTGTCGCGAGGGTGGCCATTCGGGCTCTAGGTCACGGACGTGCTGCAACACGGTTTCGCCTGCGCGCAATTCGTCCAATTGATCTTGGCTGAAATAGCCGATTTTGACCGCTTTGGAGGCGCGCCGTTTCCCGTTCAGCAATTCAAGCCGAGCACCAATCGACTTGACCAACGTCGTCTTGCCTTGGCCGTTCGGGCCGATGATGACGATCCGGTCGTCATGATCGAGCCGAAAGTCCACCTGTCTCAAGACGGGTTTGCCTTCAATATAGCCGAGGTCAGCCTCATCCAGCTGGATCAAAGGTGATGCCAATTCGCTTGGCTCATCAAAGTGAAAGGGCATCGCCCGGTCCGCGATTGGCACGGAGATCTCTTGCATCTTTTCCAGCATTTTGATCCGGCTTTGAGCTTGACGCGCTTTGGAGGCGGTGGCGCGGAAGCGGTCGACAAAGGCCTGCAGATGCGCGCGTGCCGCATCTTGCTTGACCTTTTGGCCGGCAAGAAGCGCTGCACGCTCTGCCCGGCGACGCAGATAAGTGTCGTAGCCGCCGGCTTGGACTTCGAGTTTCGCATCTTCCAGCGCCATGATGTGGGTGACGGAACGATTGAGCATTTCCCGGTCGTGGCTGACCACCAAGACGGTATTGGGATATTTGCGCAAGAAGGCTTCGAGCCACGCGGCGCCCTCAAGGTCGAGATAATTGGTCGGCTCGTCGAGCACCAAGAGGTCTGGCATCGAAAATAGCACGCCCGCCAGCGCCGCCCGCATCCGCCAACCGCCGGAGAAGGACCCGGCCGGATTCATCAACTCTTCTTGCTTAAAGCCAAGACCGACAAGGATTTCACTGGCGCGCGCTTCTGCCGAATAAGCGTCAATGTCGGCCAAACGCGTGTGGATTTCGCCGATGCGATTGGGGTCGGTCGCGGTTTCGGCCTCTGCCATCAAGCTGGCGCGTTCGGTATCCGCCGCCAGCACCACGTCGAGCATCGGGTCAGGTGTGGCGGCGATTTCTTGGGCAACAAAGCCCATGCGCGCGCCGCGCTTGAGACGAACACTGCCATCACCTTTCAGCGCCTCATCTTGAATGAGCCGCAGAAGCGTGGATTTGCCCGAGCCATTCTTGCCAACCAAGCCCACTTTCCAGCCGTCAGATATGACAGCATTGGCCCCATCAAACAGCACGCGCCGCGCGAGGCGATAGGTTAGGTCTGTGATTTGTAACATGGGTTAGTTTTCTGACGACAGGTCTTAGGAGGAGGCTAGCAGGTGATGTGCTTTGGCAGGCGTCGTCTGATAGCGCTATTGGCGACGGGAGTCACGACTGTGGGTCAGGGTCTCGATTGGCATCAAGAATGGTGCGCAGTTTCATCAGGGTCGGCACAAGGTCGGCAAGCGGCGCGCCGTATCGAAATAAAGGATAATGCTGTCCTTATCCTCTAGGCTAACCAACCATGGCTGGCGGGTTGGCATGGCTGCCTCCATTAGTTTAGGGTTCAACCAATATGGTTTAACAATAAACTACCTGTCAGGCCTGAGGAGGATGCAGGGGACGCCGGGCTTAAACTGCCCACAATCCTTGACTCTGAGGCACCAATCCCGTTTAAGCGCGCCTTCCTGCTGGGTTGGCACTGCCTTCACTGGGGGAAAACATGGGTGATGGATTTCCGGCCATTGCAATCGCGACACATGGTGTGCCGCCCGGACCGTCAAAAACGTAAA
>CAMDDL010000032.1 GCA_945891505.1 Maricaulis salignorans
GAAAACCTGATGATTGTCGATTTGATGCGCAATGACATCGCACGTGTCTGCGAGGCAGGAAGCGTCAAGGTGCCGCGCTTATGCGATCTCGAGAGCTTTTCAACGGTGCATCATTTGGTGTCCGAAGTTCGGGGCCAACAAAAGCAGGGGCTAGGCTTCTTTGACGCTTTGCGCAGTAGTTTTCCACCCGGCTCCATAACCGGCGCTCCCAAGGTGCGCGCTATGGAAATTATCAGTGAACTGGAAGGAGAGCCGCGTGGCCCTTGGTGTGGCTCGATGATCCGGGTTGGTTTTGATGGGGCGGCCGATTCCAATGTCTTGATCCGGACTGCTGCGTGCCAAAAGCAGGATGATCGCTGGCACATTGACGCGCGCGCTGGGGCTGGCATTGTAGCCGATAGTGAGCCTTCGCAGGAGTATGAGGAAATTCTGGTGAAAGCACGTGCGCTGCGTATCGCAGCACACAGTGGAGACCTATTGTGACAACTGGCCCCCTTGGCGACATGTGTTGGCACAATGGCCGCTTGGCAAGAATCGACGAGGTGCGGATTGATCCGACCGACCGTGGCTTTACCTTGGGCGATGGGCTATTTGAAACGCTCCTCTGGACAGGGCGCGAAATTCGCTTCTTTGAAGACCACATGGCCCGATTGGGCCATGGCGCGAGCCAGTTAGGCTTGGCTATTCCTTTTTCTATTGTCGAATTGGAAAATGGCCTTGTAGCACTGGCGCAAGCCAGTGGCCTTAAGCCCGCCGCCTTGCGACTGATGGTGACACGCGGCGTGGGTCCACGCGGCTTGAAGGTTCCAGACACGCCTTTGCCAAATGTTTTGGCGACGATTGCGACAGTCCCGACCGAATTTCCCGCAGTCGAAGTCCGGCTTGTCGATATCTATCGCGCGTCCGGTGCCCCCTCGGCACGCTTCAAAACCTTATCCTATGTCGACAATATAATCGCCCTGAGGCTAGCTCAAGCGATGGGTGCCGATGATGGCCTGATGCGCGGACCCGACGGGTCAGTCGCGTGTGGCACAAGCGCGAATGTTTTGATCCGACACGGTGATCAGTGGCATACCCCGCCGCTCGAAGATGGTGCCCTGCCCGGGATCGTGCGGGGCCGTTTGATCCGTGCCGGCCTCGTTACCGAGAGCCGAATCCCTGTCGCTGATCTTGAGATGTGCCAAGCAGCATGCCTAACCAATGCACTTGTTGGGGTTCGGCCGATCCATACTTTAAACGGACGGCCCCTAAAGGCAGAGCTTGGGCTTTATGCTGGACTTATTGCGGCGCTGACCTGATTTCTGGCTCAGTCCGAAATGTGCCAATCATTTAGCACATTGGCTGGGTCTGGCGGGACTAACCAGAACTTACGCACCAAAAAGCCGTTACGCCTTACCTTAACAGCCCGGTGTCGTAACCCCAGTTAGGCACAGCTTGGCGGATTTGCGAGGCCTGAAATAGAAACGCTCTTTCAATGTCGTTGTATTGGACGAAAAAGATGTGCCAAGAGATGTGTATTGAAGGGTTACTTCCCCAACAACGACGCCGCCATTTGCGGCAAACAAGCCATTATCGACCGTAACTGTGTTGCCAACCGTTAAGGCGTGACCGCCAGCGACGTTTGCACAACCACCGGTACCATCGATCTCTTGGCTCCACTCTACTTTTGGTGTGCCGGATTGAAGCGCGACGGAGGCAACAACCAATGAAGGCGTGGTTGCTGTGTAGGGGGCGAACACACTGCGCGTCACAGCTGCAATTTGGGCGAGGTCTGTGCAGGATACGCGGTCGGCCTGGGCTGCCAAATCACCCAAAGTCGAGGCAGCGAGTGTTACCTTCCGATCCACGCTGACCACTTGGCTGACTTCAGAAGCACCAAACAGCATCAACAACATCAAGGGCGCAATTAGCGCAAACTCAACCGCCGAGACACCGCGCTCCGCTGCGCGATTGCGAGCCATTTCAAGGAGGCAATTAAACCGAGTTTTGAGCGAAATTCGGACAGACATCACAAGCAACCTCAGTTAAACGGTTCATTACGGAAGGCCGATGTTGCGGCGATGATGCGGTTATAGTTACCAAGCGTCCCGCCACTGTCGGCGAAATTCTTCATGGCATTGGAAATTCCAGGCGTGACCAAAGGCCAAACATAATAGCCACGGACCACCACAATCGCGTTTGCAGCCGTCGGTTCATACGGCTCATCCGCGTCTGATCCCGGCGTAAGTGTCCCGTCTGCCCAGGGAGTCGGAAGTGTTCCAGAAGTAGGCTGGTTCTGGACTTGCACGAACAAACGTGTGCTGCAGTCACCCAAGCCCATCATGCGAGCACAAACATTGGCCTTAAATTGTGCTTTCGTAATGGGTGCTGCGAGGGATTGAGCCTGACCGGTCCGAATTTTCCGTGCCTCTTCAGAAATGGCCGCTTCAAGAGTCGTTTGCACGAAATAGATCATCATGGTCTCGAATATGCCGAACAACATAAAGACGAACGGGGTAGCGATCATCGCAAACTCAGCCGCCGCGGCACCACGCTTGCCCTGCTTGGAGCGACCTTTGCGGAAGCGCTTAACCATAATCGAGTGCAATACAGACATCATCGACTCCCTCAACGTGGCCAAACTTAGCACGGAAGGCCTTTAAGCCGCCTTAAACGAGCTTTGAAAATTTTAGCTATTAACAACGATTGACGCCTTATTGGCGTCCTCCAGATCCCGCGGCAAAGGCTGATCGCGCCGCGATGGCAGTAATAGCCGGCGTATTGCCGGCGCTGGTCCCTTCTGAATGAACATTAGGAATGCAGCGGTCTTTACAAATGGCGGTGGAAATTTCTTTGCCGCGCTGGATGGTAATCATGTCGCGAACATTGGTCGGGCGTACGTGAATGGTGCCGGAGAATACCGTGTTTCCCGTAGCATCCACTGCCAAGATTTCTGTTGTGCCGACTGATTTTCCAACCACGAAGAGAACATTTGCGTCATGCACGATGACATCAGCTACGCTGGCATTACCGACCACGACACCAGTGACTGGGCGCTGAAAACGGAGGGGTTGAGTTTGGTCGACTTCCAATTGGAAGGATTGTGCAACAGCTGTGCCCGCTGCCAAAACAACAAGAGCGCAGGCGATCGAGGCCAATGGTTTGACTAAATTGGACATGACAAAACTCCGTGTTGGCTCCTTAGTACCGCTGACCCGTAAACCAGTCATTAACGAGTGCAGCCAGGTGACGATTAGCGATAAGGCTAGCCGAACTTTCAGCAAAATGAGGTCTCGCTCGTGAGCTTATAATATAAAGTATGGGGTCGGTTGACCGCTCGAGGACAGCCTCGTTGATTGTAGAAAAAGCAACGGGCTAGTCTTCTTGTTTCCGTTTCAAAGTCCGCCTGAAGCGCTAACTCATTACTCTTGAATTCGCATCTAATGCGATCGGATCTAACATCTTGATGAAATTTTGTCAAAATGATGTAGAAAAAAAATATTTAAAATCAATATTTTGATATCAGGTTGCTTCAATTGTGCCAAGAAGAGGGCATTTCCAATCAATTTTTATGGTTCAGTTTACGCCATGTTTATGAGTCTCCGCTAGAACGGGGAAGGCACAGGGAATGAGAAGCAATCAAGACTTCAACCACCCGGTCGCATGTAGAATGGGAACCTAAAAATGAAAAAGCTTTTCTCGAAAATCCGCAACAATGAGTCCGGCGCAACCGCTATCGAATATGGTCTGATCGCAGCTTTGATCGCCGTTGTTCTGATCAGCTCGTTGACCACCTTGGGCAACAACATGAGCACCCGCTTCAACTCGATCGGTAGCTCGGTCGGCAGCCGCTAAAACAGACCTAGTCTGTAAAAATTGGCGCTTGGTTTTCGGACCAAGCGCCTTTTTTTTGCCTATCGTTTTGGCTTGCAACCCGCAGCGGCATTTACTTTGGCTTAGCGGTCACATGTTAAAGGTCTCGTATGAATCTTGGACCTGACACTTTCGCGGCTGGTGCCGGCTTGCTTGCCTTTTCGGGTGCAATGATCTGGGCGGGTATTGGCGATGTGCGTACCTTTCTGATTACGAACAAGTTGAACATGCTAATCGCGGCTAGCTTTTTGGTGTTCGCGCTTCCGATGGGCTTGGACTTGAATGATCTTGCGGCGCATATCGGAATTGGATTGCTTACCACGCTGATTGCCCTCGCCATGTTTTTGGTCGGCGTTTATGGCGGCGGGGACGCAAAATTAACCGGTGCCGCTGCGCTTTGGCTTGGCCCAACTGCTATGATGCCCTTCATCCTTTACACTGCAATCGCTGGCGGTGTTTTGGTCGTAGCCCTGATCTTAGGCAGACTATTCGCACGTCATTTTGGCTTACCGAAGAATCCACGATGGGCGCGAAGATTGCTCCGCAAGTCGGGCGCTGTTCCCTACGGCGTGGCTTTGGGAGTCGGAGCTATACTTGCGACCCCCTATACCCTTTGGTTTCCCCATTTTTAACTTAAAATCGTGTTTAATCTTCATACTTCGTCAACCATAGAAGTCGTGCCGTTAACCTCTTCTTAGAACCTATTTACGCATGGTCATTTGGTAGATCATTTTGGACATGGGTGATTCTCTAAGGGTACGACTGGAAAAACTCTAAGTTGGAACCCCGAGTGGGAGATGCATAGCGTGAATATTCGGCAAATCTCGATCATTGGCGGTGCTATGCTTGTCGCGGGCGGAGCCTTCATTTGGATGCGCTCGCAATCCGCCAATCCGCAGGTTGCGCAACCTGTCGCGGTCGGTGAAGCCAAGGCGGAAACCGTCAATGTATTGGTGGCCAAGCGCGATATGGTCGTGGGCGAGCGCATTTCGCCATCTTCTCTAGGGTGGGAAGCCTATACGCCGACGAGCGCATCGACGCCCGGTTTCTTCCTGCAATCTAAAAACCCCAAAGCGATCCAAGAATTCAGCAATGGTATCGTCCGCCAGGCTATGGTGAAGGGCGAGCCAGTTTTGGCGTCAAAGATTGTCGATGTTGATGCAAAGACAGGTGCCATGGCGGCTCTGTTAACGCCGGGGATGCGCGCTGTTTCATTTCCGATTAGCTCTGAAACAGCAGTGGCAGGCTTTGTGCTGCCTAATGATCGTGTGGACATCCTCCTCACCCGCGAATTGCAACTTACATCGAATGGCCAATCCGTGTCCAAGATCGTTTCAACGGCGATTTTTGAGAGTGTCCGTGTACTCGCTATCGACCAAGCGATCTCGCAGGATAAGGACAAAACGACAATGCTGGGTGGGGTTGCAACAGTTGAATTGTCTGCATCCGATTCAGAAAAGCTGCGATTAGCGCAGAAATTGGGCGATCTTTCGCTCACCCTACGGGGTTATTCTGATGCTGGGGCCCCAACCTATGCACCACCCGGCACAGATGTGATGAATCAAGGATCATTAACCGGAATATCGGCTGATCCAAAGCCGCCCTCGCCATCGCCAAACGTTCAGCAAGCCTCTCAGGCTATTCCGACGGCCGTCAAAGTATATCGGGGAGGGCAGTGATGCAGCCAACCCAAAGCGTTAAATATGCTCTAGCTGCGGTTTCCTGCCTGGCGGTTAGCGCGGTTGTATGGCCGAGTGTCGCCTTCGCTCAAGGTGGCCAAAAGGCCGCTGTGCAGGTCACGCCCCAACAGTCCACAACCCAACGCCTCACCTTGGCGCTCGGCAAATCGGCAATCATTGATCTGCCAGTTGAAGCCCGTGACGTTGTGGTTTCCGATCCCGCTATTGCTGACGCCGTGATGCGCACCAGCCGCCGTGGCTTCCTGCTCGGCACAAAGGTCGGTGAAACAAATGTCTTCTTTTTGGATGCACAAGGCCGCCAGATTTTGGCACTTGAAATCCGCGTTGCCCGCGACACATCAGAACTAAGTGCGTTGATTCAACGACTGGCACCGGAAGCCCGTATCGTGGTCGATAGTGTCGCTGATTCGATCATTCTGACAGGGGATGTTCCAAATGGCTTAGTCGCGGATCAAGTCTTGCGGATTTCCGGCCAATATGTCGGTGGTGCTGATAAGGTTCTGAACATGATGAACGTCCTTTCGGGCGATCAAGTCATGTTACGGGTGCGCATCGTTGAAATGCAGCGGTCGGTTATCAAGCAATTGGGCATGAACCTATCGTCTTCCAATATTCTAAACCAGCTGCTGCCCGAGGATTGGGGCATTAAGTTCGCAACCGCCAATGGCTTCTCGGTTAATGGTGCCTTTTTGGGCGGAACTACGCTCGACTCGGTCTGGGCCAAGAACTTCATTCGGCCGGTCTCAAACTCCTTTGACTCCAGCAAATCTGCCCTGTTGGATCCCAGTTTGTTTGCTGGGGCCGGCGGCTATAGCCAGAAGTTTAACCCAGAAACGGGCGGCACGGACATCACCTATGGCCCAGGTGAATTGGTGACCGGTCAGCGGGCGGACAGCAACATCCAAGCCCTTGAGCGGGTTGGTCTGGCCCGCACGCTCGCTGAACCAAACCTCACAGCAACCTCAGGCGAACCAGCAAAATTCTTGGCTGGTGGCGAATTTCCTGTACCAACCGCTCAAGAAGGCAATCGGGTCTCGGTCTCCTTCAAGCCCTTTGGGGTTGGCTTGGGTTTCACCCCAATCATTCTGAGTGCTGATCGCATTTCGTTGAAGATTTCGACAGAAGTCTCTGAGATTTCTACGGCAGCTTCTTTCCGTCAGGCAGACACTTTGATCCGAGATGCTGCTGGCAACGTAACCGACACAATTCGCGGTCTGTCCATTCCAGGCGTTTCAGTTAGGCGCGCCGAAAACACCATGGAGTTGCCTTCGGGCCGTTCAATGGTGATGGCGGGACTAATCCAACAAGCGACGCGCCAATCCATCGAAGGCCTGCCAGGCTTGAAGGACCTGCCTGTATTGGGGAATCTTTTCAGGTCGCGCGATTTCCAAACCAATGAAACCGAGCTCGTCATCATCGTTACGCCCTTTATCGTGAAGTCGACCACGATGGACGAACTTCAGACTCCAGGCGATGGCTACGCCCCCGCCAGTGACGCGGCAGCTTTGCTGCTGGGTCGCATGAATAGAATGGTGAAGCCCGGTTCCAAAGGGCTGCCAAAAGGGCGTTACCGTGCCCCTATCGGACATATTGTGAATTAGAGTCAGGAAGAAGCCGATGACAAGAGAATTCGCGAGATATGCTTCATTCACTCGGCCGAGCAAGGCCGCCCTTACGGCAGTCGCTCTATCGGCGCTCATGATTTTAGGGGGTTGTGGGGGCGCAAGCGCCGCCAAGGAAGAGCCACCCGTCGATATGGTGGAACAAGCGCACCTCACGCGCACGATGCTGGACGCTTTTGTTCCAGAAGCCATCCCCGTAGAAGCGCGTATCGCCATTTCCGCGCCCAGCGGTGCGATTGGTATTACGGCTCAAGAAGCCGCTGAGCTAAAGTCTTTCGCACAAGAATATGTGCGCCTCGGACGCGGCAATGTTGTTGTCTCGGTTCCGACGAATGCGAGCAATAGCCAAAGTGCCGCCCAAGTCGCCCAAGACGTGCAACGGGCGCTATTTCTCGGTGGTGTTGATTTTTCAAAGATCTCCGCCGGGCCCTATCAAGCTCAAGGCCAGGCGAATGCCCCAATCTTGATCTCCTTTGGCCGCTATGAGACCAAACCGATTGTTTGTGCGCCGTGGACGTCCTTTGATCCACGAAAGACTGCGGAGAACATCCCGCCCGACCGTTTCGGCTGCGCGCAGAATGCCAATTTGGCAGCGATGGTCGCCGACCCCGGTGACTTCTTGGGTGATCGCAAAGATGGGCCGCGGGACGCGGCTCGTATCCAAAACGGTATTGATAAGCATCGCAAAGGCGGTGTCCCTGCAGTGAGCGGAGCCGTTGCAGTCGGGGGTGGCAAATGATTGGGAATGCAAAGCGCAAGCCCATGTGGGAAGAATTGGCAACGGCTGACGAGCCATTCGAGCTCGACGCCGATCTCGATTTCTTAGAACCAACCCACGCCCAAAACGTTCCTGCGCCTGCTTCTCCGGGTGACTTCGATGCTGCGGCCTTTGAAGAAACTTATGTGGGTGAGTTGGCGCGTGGCGGCGACCAGCCGGTACCAAGGATCTCGGTCCAAGTATTCTGTGAGCGGCCTGATACCGCTCAGCTATTACAATCGGCCTCAACGGATCGTCGCATCGCCAAAGCGCATGTGACCGTTTCAATGGGGGGTCTGGCTGGTGCCATTGAATTCTTCCAAGCCCAACCCTCGCCAAACTTGATTATCGTTGAAAGTTTGGCGCCGCCCGCGGCTTTGATTCAGCAATTGGATGAATTGGCTTCCTATTGCGAACCAGGCGTTAAGGTGATCCTGATTGGAGAATCGAACGATATCGGTCTGTATCGGGAACTGATCCGCCGTGGCGTTTCAGAATATCTGGTGCCGCCCCTGCAGCCTTTGCAGCTGATCCGCACCATTTCTGGTCTTTATGTGGATCCAAGTAAGCCGTTCTTGGGCCGGACAATTGCTTTCGTCGGTGCTAAGGGTGGTGCCGGTTCGTCCACAATTGCTCATAATGTGGCTTGGTGTATGGCCGAGCATGCCCGCGTGAACACGACATTGGTTGACCTCGACTTGTCCTGGGGTACCACTGGGCTTGATTTCAACACCGATCCAGCGACCGGCATTGCTGACGCCTTAGAGCAACCCGAACGGGTGGACGATGTGTTGCTGGACCGATTGCTGACCCGCCACACAGACCACTTAACCTTATTCACAGCTCCCGCCTCTCTTGAGCGCGAGTTTGAGATTTCGCCAGATGCCTATGAGACTGTGATAGAAGGTGTGCGTCGAGGTGTACCTTATGTCGTTCTCGACCTGCCCCACACGTGGTCAAAATGGATGCGTCAAACATTGTTGTCCGCCGATGAAGTGGTTGTGGTCGCACAACCAGACTTGGCTGGCCTGCGCAACGCCAAGAACATTTTTGACATGGTCCGCGTGGGTCGCCCGAATGATACGCCGCCAAAAGTAATTCTAAACATGGTTGGTGTAGCAAAGCGGCCTGAAATCCCCGTTAAAGACTTTGCTGACGCTTTGGGCGTTCAGCCAACGCTTGTCCTGCCCTATGATCCCCAACTGTTCGGGACGGCGAGCAATAATGGGCAAATGCTGGCCAACGTGAACCCAAACAGCAAATGTGCTGAAGGTATGGACTTTTTGGCTCAATTGTTCACCGGTCGTGTGCCCCAACCAAAGGCTAAGACCAACTTCCTCTCAAAACTAATGCCCGCAAAAGCGGCTAAGTGAGGATAGGATGTTTGGTAAACGCGCAGACGGGGCAGCACAGGCAACACCCGCTAAGTTTGCCCCGATTGAGGCCCAAAAGGCAGTAGCAGCGTCCGTATCGCCGCCGTCACCCCCCGTGGCACCTGCGGGGGCAACGACCGCTGGAACCGTCGACCCAGCGCGGGTCGCAAAGGCTGTGCGTGCGCCAACACAATCGGCTCCAACTCCAAGCCCTGCGAATGATGGGCGAACTGAAGAATATTACCGCACGAAGGCGTCAGTTTATAACGCTTTGATCGAGACGATCGATCTAGGCCAATTGGCAGCCCTCGACCAGCGCACGGCCCGCGATGAAATCCGCGATATCGTCAATGAGATCATCGCAATCAAACAGGTGATTGTGTCGGTTGCTGAGCAAGAGCAACTGCTCGGCGATATTGTAAACGACGTGTTGGGCTACGGGCCATTAGAGCCCTTGTTGGCACGCGACGACATTGCCGACATCATGGTCAATGGTGCCAACAGCGTGTTTATCGAAGTGAGTGGCAAAGTAACCAAGACACCGATCCGGTTCCGCGACAATCAACAATTGATGAACATCTGTCAGCGCATCGTGAGCCAAGTTGGTCGCCGCGTTGATGAAAGCTCACCTATATGCGACGCGCGTCTACCTGACGGCTCTCGTGTCAACGTGATTGTGCCACCCTTGGCGCTCGACGGACCGACCCTGACCATTCGTAAGTTTAAAAAAGACAAATTGCGGATGAAAGACCTGGTCGGGTTTGGTGCGATTTCCGAGCCGGCCGGCAAGGTTCTAGGCATTATCGGGGCCGCGCGATGCAATGTGCTGATCTCAGGCGGGACCGGTTCGGGTAAAACCACCCTGCTGAACTGTTTGACCGGTTACATCGCGCCCGATGAACGCGTCATCACCTGCGAAGACGCCGCCGAACTGCAATTACAACAGCCACATGTTGTGCGCCTTGAAACCCGCCCGCCAAACCTAGAAGGCCAAGGTGCCGTGCACATGCGCGACTTGGTCAAAAACTGCTTGCGGATGCGTCCTGAGCGCATCATCGTTGGCGAAGTCCGCGGACCCGAAGCGTTTGACTTGTTGCAAGCGATGAACACGGGTCACGACGGTTCAATGGGCACCTTGCACGCCAACAGCCCGCGCGAAGGTCTTTCGCGTATGGAAAGCATGATCACCATGGGCGGCTTCTCGCTGCCGACCAAGACGATCCGTGAGATGATCGTGGGTTCGATTGATGTCGTGATTCAGGCGGCACGTCTTCGCGACGGTTCCCGCAAGATTACGCACATCACAGAAGTGCTGGGCTTGGAAGGTGACGTCATTGTTACCCAAGACCTCATTGTGTTCGAAATGGACGGTGAGGATGCAAATGGTAAGATCATCGGCAAGCATCGGTCCACCGGCATCGCGCGCCCGAAATTCTGGGATCGCGCCCGGTATTATGGTCTAGAGAAAGAGCTCGCTGAAGCCCTTGATGCGGCGGACGTCTAACCAACATGGATCTTGGAACAATCATTCCTGTTTTGGTTGCGGCCGGTGTGGTGCTGATCGGCATCGCGGTTGCTGGCGATGACAATGAGGAAGCGCAAAAACGACTTAAGTCGGTTGCACACTCGCGGGAATCCGCAGTTAAGCGCCGAGCTACAGACCCTGACGAAACCCGTCGCAAACGCTTGATGGGCAATATCAAGGACATCGAGACGCGTGAACGCCAACTGCGTCGGGCGCGTCTATCGGTTGGTGCACGAATCGAGCAAGCAGGCCTGACCATGGAGGAAAAGACCTTCTGGATCGCGTCGGCCGGGGTAGGCATCTTGGTAGGCTTAGGCATCCTGATTAGTGGCAATTCTTGGTACATTGCCTTGGGCGGTGCTGGGGTTGCTGGCCTTGGCTTGCCGCGCTGGGTTCTGGGCTTTTTGGTTGGCCGAAGACAAAAGAAATTCATTTCCGAATTTGCAAACGCGATCGACGTTATCGTACGGGGCGTAAAGTCCGGCCTGCCTTTGGCTGAGTGCCTGAAAATCATCGCGCGTGAGGCGCCAGAACCGTTAAACAGCGAATTTCGCCGGATTTGCGACAGCCAATCCATGGGCGTCCCCATGGATCAATGCTTGGCAAAACTGTTCGAACGTATGCCGTTGCCGGAAGTGAGCTTTTTCTCGATCGTGTTATCGATCCAGTTGAAGGCCGGTGGCAACTTGTCCGAAGCGCTTGGCAATTTGTCCTTGATCTTGCGTTCGCGGAAATTGATGCGTGAAAAAATCAATGCTTTGTCCTCAGAGGCCAAGGCGTCGGCGATGATTATTGGTGCCTTGCCGATCTGTGTCTGTTTGATGGTCTATATCACCAGCCCCGCCTACATGGGCCTGCTCTTCACAGACCCAACCGGAAACATGGGTCTGGGCGTAGGTATCTTGATGATGGGAACCGGAATCTTCGTCATGCGCAACATGATTAACTTCGACATTTAGGGAACGAACGATGTTCGTAGAGGTTAAAGACTTTGCTCGAATGGTCACAGATCCAGAGTTTGTGGCCTCTGTAATCATGGGTGTCGCGCTCTTGGTGACCGCGTTAACGGTCGCTCAGCCCCTGTGGAAGACTGACCACCTGGCGGCGCGCATGAAGAGCGTAGCGACGGACCGCGAGTCCATGCGCCGCAAAAACCGGGCAACGATCGCCATTGAACAAGCGGAAAAAAACTCACTTCGACAACGCGCCAAGGGTCCTTGGAAGTCCATCGTCGATAAGCTGAATCTGCAAAAGCTTCTCGAAGACCCAAATGTAACTCAGAATCTGATGGAAGCGGGCCTTCGTGGGCCAGGTCCAGTGGCCATGTTTTACTTTGCGCGCTTCGCAACGCCAATTCTGTTCTTCATCGGTGCCTTAACTTATGTAACCGTGTTTGGCAAAGACATGACTAGCAATAATCGGCTCATTGCAGCCGTCGGCGCCTGTGTGGCGGGCTTTTATTTGCCCAATATTTTAGTCAAAAATATCGCGACTAAGCGACGCGCTTCGATTATGCGGGCCTTCCCCGATGCGTTGGATTTGCTGCTCATCTGCGTCGAATCAGGCATGTCCATTGAACTCGCATTTTTACGCGTCGGGCAAGAGATTGGGTCATCCTCAATTGAGCTCGCTGAAGAGTTGAGCCTAACCAATGCCGAGCTCGCTTACTTACAGGATCGTCGGGTCGCCTATGAAAATTTGGCGAAACGCACCAATCATCCAGGCGTCAAGGGCGTCGCCACAGCCCTAATCCAAGCCGAGCGATACGGGACACCACTAGGTTCTGCCTTGCGCGTGATGGCGAAAGAAAACCGCGAACTTCGTATGACCGAGGCAGAGAAGAAAGCAGCGGCATTACCAGCACAGCTAACCGTGCCAATGATCGTATTTTTCCTGCCAGTTCTATTTATCGTTATTCTGACCCCGGCCTACATCCAATATCAGAATATGAATGGCGGTACTGGCCCCAAAAACGTCTCAGGCGGCGCTTCACGCTAACCCTGCCGCGGACACAAATGGGTTGTTTGACAGCGCTAATGCGCGTCAGCGCCATCCTTTTTGACATAAACACGGCCACAGTACAAGCATTCCACTTTGCCTTCGTCACCCATTTCATACCAGACTTTGGGGTGACCCAATGCACCGCCACCGCCATCACAAGCAACGCGATGATCGTCCACATAAATGGTTTCAACTGGCTGGGTAGAATCTGGCGGACCGATGACGGACATAAATCTGTTTCTCTCACAGCTGCGTGATTGCTACGGACTGATTGGCGGCTTAATTAGAACTTTACGGCCCTATTCGTCAACGTGTGCGCCAAGCGAGAATCCATGACCCAGTCATCTTTTGCAATCGAAGCCCGCGGGCTTCAGAAAACCTATGTGGCCAGCGGGAAGTCGCCCGAAAAGCAGGCACTCAAAGGGTTGGATCTGGCTATCCCAAAAGGATCGATCTTTGGACTCTTAGGCCCAAACGGCGCCGGTAAATCAACATTTATCAATATACTTGCGGGCCTTGTCATCAAAACTGCCGGGGAAGTTCGTATTTGGGACATTGATATCGACAAGGACCACCGTGCTGCAAAAGCTGCAATCGGAATTGTGCCGCAAGAAATCAGCTTTGACGCCTTTTTTACCCCGTTTGAGACATTGGAGCTGCAAGCGGGCTTCTACGGCGTACCCCCAAAGGAACGGCGCTCCATGGAATTGCTTGACGCTGTTGGGCTGGCTGACAAGCGCGACACCTATTCGCGACAATTATCTGGCGGCATGAAACGGCGGCTTTTAATTGCTAAAGCCCTTGTCCACACCCCGCCGGTGGTAATTCTCGACGAGCCGACCGCGGGGGTCGATGTGGAACTACGTCGATCTTTGTGGGAATATATCACCATGCTCAACAAAGAGCGTGGCGTGACAGTCGTTTTGACGACGCACTATCTCGAAGAAGCACAAGAGCTGTGCGACAATATCGCGATTATCGACCAAGGTCGCTTGATTGCTTGTGAACCCACGCCCACCATTCTCAGGCGCCTCGACAAAAAGGCCGTGGTGATTTCGCCACTTAAGCCCTTGACCCAAATTCCTGCAGGCATGGCCGATCTGGAATGTGTTTTGCGGCCAGACGGCGCTTTGGCCATCCACTATCGCCCCAACGAGCATAGCGTTGAAGCACTCTTGTCCCAAGCGATGGGTTCTGGCGTGCGCATCAAGGATTTGCGGATCGAAGAGCCCAATCTTGAAGACGTCTTTGTGGCGCTTACGACGCCTGCTGGCGGGCGGTAAAGCGCAAGAATATCGGCGCGCAATCGCCGAGTTTCTTCGTCTCATACCGCGTGGTGATGTGGTCTTCAGGCGGGGTCCGCCAGTCAGTTGCTGCCTCGGCCAACCAGGCAAAACCACTATGCTGAGTAATCTTCTCAAGCGTCCAAGCGGCATAATTAGCCCAGTCAGTGGCAAACCGTAGCTCTCCGCCGGGCTTCAGTGCCCGATGGGCATCGTCCAAAAAAGTTTGCTGAATCAGGCGGCGCTTATTGTGCTTGGCTTTGTGCCACGGGTCCGGAAACAAGATCACAAGCTTATCGAGACTAGCGGGCTTCAGCGCTTTCAAGACCGGCCGCGCGTCGGAAGCCAACAGCCGCACGTTGGTTAGGCCACGATCCTCAAGCCCCACTAAGGCCTTCGCAACGCCTTCTTGGAAAGGTTCTGCGCCTAGGAATAAATGGTTTGGGTGACGCTCAGCTTGCCCAATCAAATGCTCGCCCCCGCCAAAACCAATCTCAAAGATTACGGCCTCCGCGGAAGGCATCCATTGAAGCGGGTCCAATGTTTCGGACGGTTCTGCTGGGATTGATACGCTTGGAAACAAAGTTTCAAACAAATGCTCTTGGCGATCAGATAGCGCGCGCCCGCGCACACGGCCAAAGGATCGAAGCGGCCCAAAGGGCTTAGGGGCAGAAAAGTCAGGATTGGACATCGATTGCTTATGCCTGTTTGCCTGCCCCCGGACTAGACCTCGACCGACAGCGGAGGCAGCGCGGTCGGTGAGCAGGTCCAAGAAGGTTAGTATGCGCACATCGCTTCCGCTTCTTAAATGTCATTTTACGGTTGTTCGCTAAAGTCGTATCACGCGGAAATAGGAAGTAGTTTAGTGTCTAACCCTTGCTTGAAATGCCCAACAGAGCAAAGCTGTTGTCGTGAGCTTCACGGCCTGAAAATTAACGACGCAGAATACACTCGGCTTTTTGCTGGGAAAAGCGAACACCTTACCGTTTCCCGGAAAGGTAAATTGTATGAACTATCGTCCATTGGGAACGGTCCGTGCCCAAATTGGGACCAGCAGTGCCAAGTCTATGGCAATCGACCAATGGATTGTGACCTTTACCCCTATACGATGGGCAATGTGTTTGAAGGGGATGGCGAGGTTTATGCGACCTATCACAGCCGCACCGAATGCCCGCTGACGGCTGAGCTCTTAGGTCCACGCGAAAAAGCAGAAGCCATGATCTTGAAGTTTCTGACAGACACATATGGCGAGCATTGCAAGGTCACGGTTCGCTATGATGAGGGAGCGGCAAGACTTTACCACCTCGCGCGCCGGGCAGCCGCTAAGGCTAAGAGGCTGCTTGCCGGCGAGAAAGCCTAGAGGAAGTTTCTTGATAGAGACTTGCGACGCGGTGTGCCGCTTTCTGAGCCATTGGCTTTATGGCAAGACTAGGCTGGAAGGTGATCGATAAGTCTTGCGTCGACCAGCATTCTCTGATGTCGGAACGATGACGCGGAGTTACTGCTCTGAGGGGATTAGGGTGATTTCTGTTTGGCGTCCGTCGAGGTAGCGCACGTTCGTGCCATCAAAGAATGCATTCTCTTCAGCCCGAAAATCGACGCGCTGACCATCCCATTCGGGCACTGCAGCGAAAGTTGTCAGCTCAATTGACCAAGCCGTATTAGCGTTAATCAAGCCGCTGCCGCGGGGATCAGCCTTCTGATTGTCCCAAAATCCAATTGCGGGGCCTGCGCCGTGGCCATGCAAGCCAATCGGGTGCGAGTAGATTGATGCATCAAGACCGGCTGCCACCGCTTCTGCCCGGGTAAGCGCCAGCACCTCGTTCCCACTGCGCCCAATGGCGAAATGGCGGGTGAGCATATCCTGCACACGGTTGCTGTTTGCTAGCCCCTGCCTGAGGCCTGCGGGTGCTTTGCTCTCCCCCGGCTTCAACACATAAGCGAGATGCTGCATATCGGTATTTAAGCGAAGGTATGTGATGCCAAAATCTGTCCATAACAGATCGCCAGGCAGGATCACTTCGTCGCCTTCAAGCATGCCCTTCGCGCCCTTGCGCTGGATCCCGACGGACGGGTGAAACCAGGGATCAAGGCCAAGTTGGAGCAGCCGGTCGCGATACCACCACTGCACCTGCTCCGCAGTCGTCACGCCAGGCGTGATAACCGACCGCGAAAACGCTTCGCCGATCAGCCTATGGGCGGTGCGCATGAGTGTGGGGTATATTGCCATTTCGGCAGGCGTGCGCGTTTCAAGCCAACGGATGGCTAGCGCTTCGCCGCTGACGATCCGAGCATGTAAGGGAGCCGGCAAAGCGGCAACGAACTTCTCATACTGACTGAGCGTCATTCCATCGGCAAACTGATAGAGATCGGAGGTGTTGATCGCAATTTTTGCAGGATTACGCTGATTGATGATGTCTGCGACCGCTTTCCACTGATCAGGCTGTTTACTTGGATCCCAAGCAGGCGAGAATAAACCGCCAAGCCCATAGCGGCTGACAGTAAGTCGCTCAATCGGTTTCCCTTCACCTGGGTCGTAGAAGATCAGAATCGTGCGCCGGCGGGCGTGCATATTCTCAGCATCCAGCATCGATGCAACCACGGGCTCTTCAAAATATTCGCGGGCCACCAAGAGCCATAAATCGATGCGCTGTTCGCGCATGATCGCTGGGATGATCATATCCAGCCGCTCGGCTAAAATGCGGTTCTCAGTCATCGCTCGCTCGCGTGCGTTGAGGATCGGGGGCATCGCAGGCGAGCGTTCGCCAGCCGGACTCATTGCGACGGGCACTGGTGCAGCGCCAACCGGTAGCGCAATAAGTGCAGCAAACAGCGCCGCTGCCAATACTCTCTTCATTGCCATCATGCCCCCCAACAAATGTGTCGACGCTATCCGATCACGGTGCAAGCATCAAATGCTAGCCTTCAAGACTATCAGCCCGTGCTAATAGCAAGGGCAAACCTTGGTGCAAAACGAACCATATACCACCGGCAGATCGTCTGCGACTTATGTGCCGTAAATTTAAGCGCTGTACGCCCTAATCATTATCGGCCAAGATTTTGATGAGCTCGATCACTTTTTTGCGTTGGGCACTGGATTTTAAGCGGGCGTAGTCAGCCAAAAGCTCTAACGCGCAAGGGGCCGACAAAAGGGTCGCGGTCGAGAGCGTTTCAGTCTCGCTTTGAGTTTCGGCAACACCTGGCCCGAGTGCCACGCTCAGCCCATCAAAAAAGAACGATGGATCCACGCTCAAGACATCGCATAATTGGAACAAGCGACTGGCACCAACGCGGTTTAGCCCGCGCTCGTATTTTTGGACTTATTGAAAGGATAAGCGCAACAATTCAGCTAAGCGTTCTTGGCTCATACCCAAATCTTCGCGCCGTTGTTTCAAACGGCAGCCGACATAGGCATCAACGGAAGTGGAGCGACGGTGATTGATCATGAAACCTTGCCTTGGTATCAGCATTATTTCAATTAAGAGTTGGTTGTGTCAATGCCGCTTGTGTCGCCAAACCGCCATTAGGCCAAAACTAAGTAGCAAAAGGCCAAAAGTGAGCTCGCCATAGCGAGCGTAGAAGGTGGGACCTGTCGTGGCAGGCAAGCGGGCCGTTGCATAACCGGCGCCCGAGCGATGTTCGGCGACCGGGCGACCAAATCGGTCGACAATGGCCGACCAACCACCACTTGCGGAGCGCACCAGTGGCAGGCCCGTTTCAATCGCGCGATAGCGGGCTTGTGCGTAATGCTGATCTGGCCCCAACAAATCGCCATACCACGCGTCAATCGACACATTCAAAATCCACGCGGCTTTACCCGTCGCTTGTTTATTAAAGCTTGGAAAAACAATCTCATAACAAATACGTGGATCGGCAAGCGGGGCTCCTGGAAGACTCAAGGTCGTGGGCTGGGGGCCCGGTGACATCTCGCCATCATAGGAAACCAGACTGGCGATCCCAAGGGCTTTGAAGATAGGCCTCAACGGCAAATATTCCCCAAAGGGCACAAGATGATGCTTGTCATAGACCGAGCGGGTCGTCAGACCGCCCTGTTCAACGTCAAAAACCAATAGACCGTTGGTATAGACTGCTTGGCCTGCCAACAGGTCACGGCGGATGGACCCCACCGCTAAGGTGCGCGACCCAAGGCGAGCTTGAATTTCATTCAAGACAAAGGGCTCTTCCAAGAGGAGGAACGGAAAAGCGCCTTCTGGCCAAACCACAATATCGGCCTTTTGAGCATCGGGTGTATCCAAAAGGCCCAAATAGGTTTCCACGATCCGCAATCCGTTGGCAGGATCCCAGACCTCCTTTTGGCTAAATCCGGCTTGACCTGTAGCGATGATCGGCCCTGTCCCGGCCATAGGGCTGATTGGCCCGGCTGCGCGCAGCTGAAAAAAGCCAAAAGCCAAGCTGCTTAAGGCTAAAACGCCCGCCGCGATCAGGGTCAAATGTGGTTTGCGTGGGTCGCCTTTGGCTAACAGCACCACAGGCGTCGCCAAAGCCCATAAGGTTAGAAGCGAAAATCCGTATGGCCCGATCAGTCCTGCGACCTGGCTGATCGCCTCACCCGGCTTCCAAATATAGGCGGGCAGGTTCCACGGCAGCCCCGTGAATAAATGGCTGCGCACAAACTCACTGGCACCAAAGCAGACTGAAAAGGTCATCAGGCGTGCGGCGCCTGTGCCCCAGACGAACATGGCGGCTACCGACGCTAACCCCCAATAAACCCCCATCGCGGCGGGCAAGGCTGTAACCGCAAATGGCATCAAAATGGCGAACTTCTCGGCATCGACCAAAAACGCATTGCCGACCCAAAACATGCCGGCCAAAAAATAGCCAAATCCCCAAGCCCAGCCGCGCCAAAAGGCGGAGCGCAGCCGCTTTTTGTTTTGGGACGCGCCATCCAACAAAAGGATTAGGCCACAGATTGAAACCGCAAAGGCCGGCCAAAAATGGAACGGCGCATGCCCCAGAACGGCGAGCGCGCCTAAAAGCATCGCGCCCAAGCCCGACAACCAAGCAGGCTTGTTAGGCCCTAGGATGGCTGTGGGATGACGGATTTCGGGTGCACCCGCTTGGGATGGAGTCACTAAGGCCTCTGTCACGCAGAGGGTGCCTGCAAACTATCAGTATTGGCCTTTTCCACAGCTTTAGCAGACCGGATGCGCACCCGTTTAATCCGGCGTGGGTCGGCGTCAATCACTTCAAAATCATATCCGATCGGATGATGCAGAATTTCGCCGCGCGGTGGCACCCGACCTGCAAGCGCGAAGACCAAACCGCCGAGCGTATCGATATCATCTTCCATATCCTCCAGCGTCAGATCGACGCCCGCGCGCTCTGAAAAATCATCCAATTCGACACGCGCATCGGCTTCCCAGACGCCATTGCCAGTATCGACGATCAAATCCTGGTCGAGATCGTCATGCTCATCATCAATATCGCCGATGATTTCTTCCACGAGGTCTTCAATGGTCACAAGTCCATCGGTGCCGCCATATTCGTCGATCACCAACGCCATGTGGCAGCGCTTCGCCCGCATTTGAAGTAGCAGGTTCGGCAGCTTCATCGAGATCGGCACATAAAGCAGATCGCGCTTCAGCCGCCCCAAAACGAGGTCATCCAGCTTGCCTTTGGTATGGCCTTCCTCGTCGGGGATAAGGAGGGACAAAATGTCCTTCACATGGACAAAGCCTAAGGGCGTATCGAGGTTTTCAGCATAAACTGGCATACGCGAATGCTGATGCTCTTCAAACATACGGGCGACCTCGCCCAGCGGCATTTCGATGTCGACGGCCGTAATATCGGCGCGCGGCACCATCACATCACGCACAGACAAGCGGTCAAAGCTGGCGGCTTTGACGATCATGTCCTTTTGATTGCGCTCGATGGTTTCGCCCGATTGCTCGCGCTCACGCAGAAGCTCTGCGGGGTCTAGGCCCGCATAATCATTCTGGCGACGCATTTTTTGCGTCCACCGCTTCCAAAAGCTAGGTTTCTTGGCTGAGTTACTACTGGATGAGTCGTCAGTCATGGGTTTGATAAGGATCAGCAATGCCGAGGCCTGCCAATATCTCTCTCTCTAAGCCTTCCATCTCCGCCGTGTCATCTTCGGCTTCATGATCATATCCTAAAAGATGTAATAGCCCATGCACAAGTAAATGGGTAGCGTGATCTTTAAGATTTTTGCCCTGCTCTTGCGCCTCACGGGCACAAGTCTCATAGGCTAAGGCGACATCGCCCAGCGTCTTCTCTAAAGCGTGCACCGTCTCAGGTGCGGGAAAAGACAGGACATTTGTCGGTTGGTCCTTGTTACGCCATTGCGCATTTAGCCCCTGAACGATTGCGTCACTGGTCAAGAGCAAAGCGAAGCTTTCACCAGCCGGTTCAAAATGATGTGAAGCGGCTTCAACGATCTTACCAATCTCTGCTTCGGAATCAGGACCAAAGACTTGGTGCCAACCTTCGGCTTCGATTTGAACATCGACATCAAAAGAAGCGGATACATCGATCATTGCTGGCTCTGGCGTTACCGGTGTGGGCATGGGTGCAGGAATCGATTCTTCCGTTTCGCGCTCATAGGCCGAGACGATCCGCCCAACAAGTGGATGTCGAACCACGTCTTCGGCGGTGAAATGGACGATCTTCATCCCGTCTACGCGTCGGAGGATACGCAATGCGTGGGGCAGACCAGAATCGCTGGAGCGCGGCAAATCAATCTGACTGGGGTCGCCGTTCACGGCCATGCGCGATCCTTCGCCTAAGCGGGTCAGCAGCATTTTCATCTGCATGCGCGTCGTGTTTTGCGCTTCGTCCACGATAACAAATGCATCTGACAAGGTGCGGCCGCGCATAAACGCCAAAGGTGCGACTTCAATTTCGCCGGCTGCTTTTCGACGCTCTAACTGAGCGGCACCCAGTAAGGTTTTGAAGGCATCCCAGATGGGTTGCAGATAGGGATCAACCTTTTCTTCAAGATCACCCGGCAGAAAGCCCAAACGTTCACCCGCTTCCACCGCTGGGCGGGTGACGACGACGCGCGAAACGCGGCCCTCCAACAGCATGGATACAGCGACAGCCACTGCCAGAAAAGTCTTGCCCGTCCCCGCAGGACCAACGCCAAATACCAAGTCAAACTCACCGCCCATCAAGGCGTCGAGATAGACGGATTGTGTCGGGGTTCTGGGCTTGATGTCGGCACGACGCCCTGGCAAAGCCAGCGCCCCACTTCGCACCCGCGACCCTGCGCGCACGAAGGTGATGGCAGAGCGCACTTCAGGCAGGCCTAAGGCCATTCCACCTTCAGCCTTTTCTATCAAAGACTGCAAGGCCTCGCGCGCCTGATTTACCGACACGGGATCATCGCCGTGAACAATGATATCGCCGCCTTGTGCAGTCACATCGACGCCAAATGCATCTTCGACCAAAGTCAGATTGCGATGAGCCGGACCGGCCACCAAGGGGACCAAGCTTGGGTTGGTCAGCGCGACGCGGCCTTCTTCAGATTTACGACGACGCGTCACGACGCTATCACCAATTCCCCTGTGAGGGAGTTAGGCATAGTGCCAATAATCCGTACGCTGTGAAGCTGGCCAATCAGATGATCAGGCCCCGCAACATGGACCGATTGCAACCACGGACTGCGACCAAGGATTTGCCCGTCATTGCGGCCTTTGCCGGTGAAGAGGACATCAAATGTCTCGCCGACCTTAGTAGCGTTAAAGGCGCGCTGTTGCTCCAGGATCAAAGCTTGCAAACGCTGCAAACGCTCATCGGCCACCTCAGAGGCGACCTGGCCATACATGTCAGAGGCCGGCGTGCCGGGGCGCTTAGAATATTTAAAGCTATAGGCACCAGCATAGCCAACAGCGCGAACCAATTCCATCGTATCTTCAAAGTCTTGCTCGGTCTCACCGGGGAAACCCACTATGAAATCAGAGGCCAAAGCAATATCCGGACGGGCTATGCGCACCTTAGCGATACTGTCGAGATAGCTCTCCACGCTGTGCTTCCGGTTCATAGCTTTCAGGATTTTATTGGAACCAGACTGCACGGGCAAATGCAGATACGGCATCAATTCTTTCACCTCACCATGGGCCTCGATAAGGTCATCATCCATGTCGCTCGGGTGCGAGGTCGTATAGCGGATGCGCTCAATCCCGCCTATTTTGGCCAGATTGCGAACCAATTGTGCCAAAGACCAAGTTTCAGAGCCTGCCAGTGCTGGACCTTGGCCATGGTAGGCGTTGACGTTCTGGCCTAAAAGCGTGATTTCGCGGACGCCCTGTTGGGCAAGGCCGCGTGCTTCTTGAATAATGGGGTCCACTGGCCGCGAATATTCCGCGCCACGCGTGTAAGGCACGACACAAAACGTGCAGAACTTATCGCATCCTTCTTGCACGGATAAAAAGGCTGATGGCCCGTCGGGTGTACGCAGGGTAGGCAGCGCATCAAATTTTTCAACCGCCTCAAAGCTTGTCTCAAGGCGTTCGCCGCTGGCGCGGGCAGCCCGCGCGATAAGCTCAGGTAGTTTGTGATAGGCTTGTGGGCCGACAACCAAATCTACAGCTGGTGCGCGGCGCATGATTTCTTCGCCTTCGGCCTGGGCAACACAGCCAGCAATAGCGATTGTCATCTTGTCGCCAGTCAACGCCATCGCGTCCTTGTGCGCTTTCAGGCGTCCGATTTCGGAATAGACTTTTTCAGTCGCCTTCTCGCGAATGTGGCACGTATTGAGCACAACGAGGTTTGCCTGATCGGGCTTATCAACCGAGCTATACCCCAAGGGCCGCAAGACATCGGCCATGCGCTCGCTGTCATAGACATTCATCTGACAGCCATAAGTCTGAATAAACAAGGTCTTACCAATCGCGGCTTCGCCCCTCTGTTCAGGTGTCGGGCGGTCCATCAGATCGTCTTTGTGGGATATCGCGGCTTCTTCATGCATGAAGTCAGCCTAAAACGCCAAACGCAACAAATACGCAAGAGCAATCACGCAACACTTTGCTGGGCAAACCAGATGATATCAGGCGATGAATGCCACGGCATCGCCGGGCTTGGACAGCTTCAAGAGCGCCCGCAGGTCCTCTTCCGCCAAGGCTACACAGCCTTCTGTCGGGCGGTAATCTTCTGAGGCACAATGCATGAAGATAGCGGACCCCATGGCGGGCACAATCGGGTCATCATTATGACCAAGGACGACAATGATATTATAGAGGCCATCCTCGCGCCACAAATGTTCGGCGCTGGCCGGATAAGGATGGGTGACAGGCTGATTATAGCACGGGTCAATGGATTCATCACACCATCCGTCTTGGGGCTGAATAGGCGTTGCCTCAAACCCGGATTCAGGCTTTGGTCCACGATCCTCGCGCCATAGAATCCTGCGGATCGGCCACACACCCAAAGGACTGGCCCCATCTCCTTCGCGCTTATCAAGAGCAGGCTTGGTACCGCCCTTACCAATAGAACAACGCACTTTCGTCTGCCCATAGGTCAGCCAACCCGATGGGGATGCTGCAAACACCTGCATAAAATCTCCTGTATCAAGACTCTGTGATGCGGCACCCTCTTGTATCACCCAATAAGGTACAACCATGTAGGGCTTATGTCACGCAAGCGCACCCTCCTTCTGGTCGATGACGACCATGATCTCCGCACCACCTTAGCCGAGCAATTCGAGCTGACGGGGGAATTTGACACCATTATGGCCCAAGATGCCGCCAGCGGTGTAGCCGCAGCGCGCACCAAGGGGCCGGACCTGATCCTGCTGGATATCGATTTGCCAGATCTGGACGGTCGCGAAGCTTGCAAAGCGATCCGCACCGGCGGGTTTGCTGGCCCAATCATCATGCTGACCGGTCAGTCCACGGATTCCGATACGGTTTTGGGCCTAGATGCAGGGGCTAATGACTATGTCACCAAGCCGTTTCGCTTTGCAGTTCTCTTAGCTCGTGTCCGTGCCCACTTGCGCAGCCATGATCAAACCGATGTCGCGACGCTGAAAATTGGTCCCTATGACTTTAAACCTGCGAACCGGACATTGACCGATGCAAGTGGTAAACGGATCCGTTTGACGGACAAAGAAGCGGCCATTTTGCGCTATCTCTACCGATCTGGCGCGAAAGCTGTGCCGCGCGACGAATTATTGCGCGAAGTTTGGGGCTATAATGCCGCAGTCACGACCCACACGCTAGAAACCCACATCTACCGGCTGCGCCAAAAAATTGAGCCGGTTTCCAGCCGCAATGGCCTGTTGATCACCGAAGGTGGCGGCTATCGGCTTGAGCCTTAAGGCGCAAGTCTAACGCCATTCGTCGCGGCCGCCTTTGCGCTGCCGCGTCAGATTCATATGATATTGGAAGCGTTCGGGGCGGTAAAAGCCCTGTACAACTTCAATTGGCGCGGACTCTGAATCCTTCATTACGCGCACAATTTTCAGCAGCGGCGACCCAGTTGCGATCTTGAGCGCCTGCGCAGTTGCAGGCTCTGCACTGCAAGCCGTGATCCATTGTTCCGCTGAGACCGCGACAAAGCCCGCCCGTTCCAGCAAGTCCAACATCGGGGTGTGTCCAAGTGAATTAGGGTCAAACGTCGAAGCAACATCAATCGGCAAGTGGGTAACAATATAAGAGAAGGGCTCTCCCTCCAGTTTGCGGATCCGCTCTGCCCGCTGCACAGGAACGCCACTGGGCAGGCCCAGCAATTCAGCGATCTCAGCAGTTGCAGCGACTTGGGCGACGTTGATCAGCTCAACTTCTGTCGAAAGGCCCATTACTTTGAGCGCTTCCATCAGATTATCAAAGCTGCCTTTCACGACAGGCACAGTCGCATTGTAAGTGACTACCGTCCCGCGCCCACGATGACGTGACACCATGCCAGCAGAGGCCAATTCGTTGAGCGCACGCTTTACTGTAATGCGGGAAACATTGAACACATGCGTCAAATCTTGTTCGCCCGGCAGGACGGTGCCTAACGGAAACGCACCCGAGCGTATGCGTTCGCGTAAGACCAAGAACAACTGGTGATACAAAGGCGTTGGCAGCCTTGCATCCACCATATTGGCCTTTAGCTCTGAACTTGGTTCATGGGATGTGGGCAAGGTCGTGTCCATACAGATATGTTAGTCTGCCAATCGAAGATTAAAAAGCTGCTGTCCAGCAGGCTATCGAAGTAAAGTTAATCTCAACCACCGTTGGCACGCTCTTGAACAGAGTCAAGACTTTCCCATATCTTACCCCCCGGATAAAGTCCGATAGACATGGTCATATCGTGTACTTCGACCGAGGCAAACATATCACAAGTAAAGTAAGGATCGCCGCGCATAATGGCCCAAGCAGCGTCCACGTCATCGGCACATACAATCAAGCAGGACCCATGTATCTTCGCACTGCCCGGTTCCTTTAGTGGCCCGGCCGTTACGTACGACTGCCAATGGGCTTCGACATGGGCGAGATGACCCGCCAAATGTTCCAGCCGCTTTTCAGGAGCGGTCGGTCCGTCTTTGCACACAAATAGGAACGTCGGTTGGCTTTGTCGGGGTATGGTCGGTGGATTGGACACATGGGGCTCCCTGATCCTTGGTTTGTCCACTTTAGGGGTGAGTCATTGCCTTGCCAATGTCGAAACGCTATTTGATATAAAGATAGATCATTTCTCGAAGTTGGATGCACGGCCCAGCATGGCAGAAGCCACCAAACCTCAAAAGGTGTTTTCAGGTCAAACCTTAGCCCAAAAGCTACTGGCGCGGGCATCAGGTCGCGACGATGTGGCCCCGGGTGATATTGTCATCATACAGGTCGACCTCGCTATGGCCCATGATTCAAGCGGCCCCCGGCGGTGGAAGCCGCACCTAGACGCGCTTGGCGCAACCTTGTGGGACCCTTCGCGGGTAGTGATCGTGTCAGACCATTACGTCCCCGCAGTCGATACCGAGAGTGCGGCGATCCTGAAACTCACGCGCACGTTTGCCAAAGAGCAAAATGTTGGTCATTTCTTTGATATGGAAGGAATTTGTCACGCCATTCTTCCACAAAAGGGCCTTTTGCGGCCGGGCATTTTTGTCGCGGGCGGTGATAGTCACACCCCTCATGCAGGTGCCTTTGGATGCTATGCTGCAGGCTTTGGTGCCACCGACATGCTGGGCATAGTCGTCACCGGGCAAACTTGGACACTTGTTCCTGAGACAATTCGGGTTGAATTGACGGGCAGTTTTGGGCGCCATGTTTCGGCTAAAGACGTTATGCTGCTTCTCTGTCGCGAGCTTGGGATGGATAATGCGTTCAAGGCGATCGAATATGGTGGTCCGGGCGTGACGGCGATGTCTATGGCAGAGCGCATGGTCTTGTCCAATATGGCTGCAGAGCTCGGTGGCGAAGTTGGTCTGATCGCGGCAGACAGGGTGACGTTGGATCATATTCGCGCTCATGGCGGCGAAGCATCTGAAGCTGATTTGGCTTGGCAGCCCGATCCTGATGCGACTTACGAGCGGATTTTGACGATAAATCTCAGTGATCTTGAGCCCCAGATTGCTGCACCCCATTCACCCGCCAACAGCTTCCCGATTGGCCACGCGGCCGGGGTGCCTATCGATCAGGCCTATATCGGCGCTTGTGTTGGCGCAAAGCTAGAAGATTTGCATATGGCGGCCCAAATCCTAAAGGGTCAGCGCATTGCCGAAGGTGTACGCTTGCTTGTCGCGCCAGCAAGTTCGCAAGTCACAGCCGACGCCGCCGCCGACGGGACCTTGTCGATCTTATTGGCCGCCGGGGCGACTCTCCTGCCATCTGGTTGTGGTGCGTGCGCAGGTATGGGAGCGGGGCTATTGGCAGCAGGTGAAACATGTATCTCCACGACCAATCGCAATTTTAAGGGCCGGATGGGCCATTCTGAGGCCTTAGTCTATTTGGGGTCACCCTACACAGTTGCGGCTAGTGCTATCGCTGGCTGCGTCAGTGATCCCCGCGTGCACGCAGCCGATCTCGCGGGCGCAGCATGACAGGTACCGCACAAACTGGCCGCGCCTTCGTTTTTGGCGACAATATCGATACTGACCTTCTGGCACCTGGCCATCTCATGAAGCTGTCGGCGGAAGATTTGGCACAACACTGCCTTGAAGCCATCGCGCCAGATTTTACGAAGTCCATTCAACCCGGTGATTTTGTTGTGGCGGGCAAGAATTTTGGCTTAGGCTCCTCGCGCGAGCAAGCCGCAGTAAGTTTGCGACTATTGGGAGTTGGAGCCGTGATTGCACCCAGCTTTGCGCGAATTTTCTACCGAAATGCCCTCAATTTAGGCCTTCCGGCTTTATTCTGTGAGCGTGCCGATCAGATTGTCGAAGGTGACCTGTTGATGGTCGACCCAGTCTTAGGCAAGATCACGAATACGACACGTGGTGAGACTTTATTGTGTAAGCCTATACCAGATCATTTGATGGCCATGGTTCGGGCTGGGGGCCTGATCGCACATCTAAAAACAAACGCGGCGCATAGGGATCGAGCATGACACAGTTTTCTCTGCATGAGCGGCTCAGCCAAAGCAAAGCGCTATTGGCACCAGGGGCTTATGATGCCTTGAGTGCATTGTTGGTGGAACAAGCTGGCTTTGAAGCCATTTATATGTCCGGCGCATCCATCTCTTACACGCAATTAGGCCGGCCCGACATTGGGCTGGTATCGTCCACGCAAGTTGCGGATATCATTGGGCGCGTGCGGGATCGTGTGAAAATTCCCCTAATCGTGGATGCGGATACGGGCTTTGGCAACGCCTTGAACGTTCAGAACACCGTGCGTTTGTTCGAACGGATGGGCGCTAATGCTTTGCAATTGGAAGATCAAACAGCGCCTAAGCGCTGCGGTCATTTGGCTGGCAAAGAATTGGTTTCAACCAGTGAAATGGTCGGGAAAATCAAGGCTGCAGTCGATGCCCGCTCCTCTGAACAAACCCTGATCATCGCCCGCACGGATGCCATCGCCGTCGACGGGTTCGACCATGCTTTGGAGCGGGCAGAACACTATCGTCAGGCCGGGGCGGACATCCTTTTTGTTGAGGCGCCACAGGCGGTTGATCAAATGCAAGCCATTTGCCAAGCCTTCCCGAATACTCCCCTCCTAGCCAATATGGTTGAAGGCGGCAGAACACCGCTGCTTACCGCTGATCAATTATCGGACATGGGGTATCGCTTGGTGATTGCGCCGGGCTCTATGGTGCGGGTCCACGCCTTTATCGCCCAGCAGTTTCTTCAATCCTTGAAAGCCAATGGCACAACTGCCCTATTCCGGGATCGGATGTTGGACTTCAAACAAATCAACGAATTACTGGGATTACCTGACTTAATGGACCAAGGCGCGCATTATGAAATGCGCGGGCAAGACGCGGC
>CAMDDL010000033.1 GCA_945891505.1 Maricaulis salignorans
GGACGCAAATAGTCCGCAAACACGAGGAAGGTGCCAGAGTAGGGCACCACGCCGCCATGTAGGGCCATGCCGTTCATGGCCGCCGCCATGCCATGTTCGCGGACCCCATAATGGACGTAGCGCTCTTGATAGGCGTTTGCCCCAAAGCCTTTCATGCCGGCAACTTTGGTGTTGACCGAACCGGTTAGATCAGCCGAACCTCCCATGAGCAGGTCAAAGGCTGGAACCAGAACTTCCAAGGCTGCGCCAGAGCTCTCGCGGGTCGCAAGCGAAGGGGCCTTGTCGGCCATTGAGGCACAATGGGCTTCGATGAGGGTGCGCAGGTGCACGGGGTCAATCTTTGAGTTCAGAAGGTCGTCGACTGAAGTGTGATCCGAACGCTTTGCCAAACGTGCTTGCCAATCTGCGTGGGCCTGTGCTCCGCGACTGCCAGCGGCGCGCCAATCATCTACAATTTCGTCGGGCACAAAAAATGGGGCATGAGGCCAGTTAAGCGCTTTGCGTGTTGCTTCAATCTCGCCAGCGCCAAGTGGCGACCCATGCGTCTTAGCAGTCCCCGCCAAATTGGGAGAGCCAAAGCCAATTTGGGTGCGACAGGCAATCAGGACCGGCCGGTCAGACGAAAGCGCCGCGGTCATAGCCGCTTCCAGCGCAACTGGATCATGGCCATCAACCCGGCTCGTTTGCCAACCAGCGGCATCAAAACGCTGAAGCTGGTCGCCAGTTTCAGCAACCGACAAAGCCCCATCGATGGAGATCTCATTATCGTCCCACAAAACGATCAAACGGTTCAGGCGGAGGTGGCCTGCTAAGGAAATCGCCTCGTGGCTGATCCCCTCCATCAAGTCGCCGTCCGACGCGATAACCCACGTGTGGTGATCGCAAACATCTGCGCCCAAAGTTGCCCGCAAATGCGCTTCAGCCATTGCCATGCCGACGGCGGTTGAAATGCCTTGGCCTAGGGGTCCGGTGGTCGTTTCAACCCCTGGCACATGGCCATACTCAGGATGGCCCGCGGTTAGGGCACCCATTTGGCGGAAGTTCTTCAACTGGTCCATCGTCATGGCTTCATAGCCAGTGAGATGTAGCAGGGAGTAAATCAGCATCGAGCCGTGGCCAGCCGAGAGCACAAAGCGGTCACGATCTTGCCACTCCGGGGCCTTCGCATCGAACTTCAGAAATTTGGTGAATAGGATTGTTGCCACATCAGCCATGCCCATGGGCATACCGGGATGCCCAGAATTGGCGGCCTGAACGGCATCCATCGAAAGAAAGCGGATGGCGTTTGCGAGGTCTGTATGGCTGGTCATGGGAGCGGAAACTTTCGTCGGCTGGTTGACCGACCGCATATAGGACTCGCTGGTGCCTAACAATGGTGAACGGCACCTACGGCGTCCTAAGCGTTGTCCGAATAACTCGTTGACTCATTGCAGACTCATTATGGTCAAAATCTACGCCCGATTTTGTCGTAGTGAGGGTTCATAACCAACTCACACACAGAGTGAGACCCGAACATGACCATCCTTCCTTACCCAAAGTCCCGTCGTCGCGCTTCCAAGGCTAAAACTGCACCAGTGGCAGTGCCAATTGCCCCACCTTCAGGCGCATTGCTCAACGCCATCCTGTCTTATGCGGACATTTCGGAGGATATTGGCGGTGGCCTGACGCTATTGCGGGTTAGCGTCAAGCGCATGGATGATGCGGTGATAACCCAAAGCCTTGGGCGCGAAGCTGCGCGCTTGGCCGATGTCTCCATCTTGTGGAATGATGATGAAAGCGAAATTCACGCGGTCCTAGATGCCGCCATTCCGAGCGGGGTTGAAGACTTTTGGACCGAACCTCAGTTTGAGCTGACCGATTTGGCCATGGCCTATCTCGACGAGATGCTCGACTTGGAAGAGCGCGCCAAGGCAAGCTAGCCTTTAATTTGTGCAGCTTAGTGTCTCATAAACACTTTATTCGCCATAATCTTGCCTTGCGAGGGGTAACATGCGGCCACAAACCGCCTTATAAGTGGGCTTATGACGACAATTGCTCTGGTCGATGACGACGAAAACATCCGCGCTTCCCTGGAAATTCTGTTTCAGAGTGAAGGTTATGACGTGCGAACCTATCCGGACGGGGCCACGGCTCTGCCGGCATTGATCTCGGACCCGCCTGACATTGCGATCCTTGATATCAAGATGCCGCGCATGGATGGCGTCGAATTATTGCGCCGTGTTCGGGAAAGCTCAGACGTGCCCGTTATCTTTCTGACGTCGAAGGATGATGAGATTGATGAGGTAATCGGCTTTTCGGTCGGCGCCGATGATTTCATCCGCAAACCCTTCTCGACACGTTTGCTGTCGGAACGGGTGAAGGCAGTTCTTCGTCGCTCTCGCCCAGTCGACGCAGTAGAAGATGAAGGAAGTCCGTCGGAAGACGACAAGAAAGTCGTCACGCGCGGCTCCTTGACCATGGACCCCAATCGCCATGCTTCTTACTGGAAGGGCAAGCCAGTTCGCCTTACGGTGACCGAGTTCCTCTTGTTGCAAGCGCTCGCCCAACGGCCAGGCTTTGTGAAAAGCCGCGATCAGTTGATGGACGCTGCCTATGACGACAGCGTCTATGTCGATGACCGCACCATTGACAGCCACGTGAAGCGTGTGCGCAAGAAATTCCGCGAAGTTGATGGTGAGTTTGATGCCATCGAGACGCTTTATGGGGTCGGCTATCGCTACAAAGAATCCTAAAAAGAAGCCTCAGGCACCCTTCGGAAAAACCCGAAGGCAACGCCGGCGTGGCGGTATTGCGGGCATTATTTTCATCGCCAACTTTGCCGGTATCGTTATTTTGGTGCTGGGCTCACTTCTGTTCAACGAGTTACGATCCGGCCTGACAAAGGCGCGTATGGACGCCCTGCGCGCGCAAGGCTCAACCATTGCCAGTGTCTTGGCCGAAGCAGCCATTCCAGCTGACGCCGTACCTGTTTTGGATGAGGGCCGCGCCCGGGCCATTTTAAGGCGGTTGTCACGTGAGCCGGGCGCACGCCTGCGCCTTTTCAGCCGCGACTTGCGCCCAATTGCGGACAGCACGATCCTTGATGATATCGTCAATGTGCGCGAATTGCCTCCGCTTGGGCCTGCAGCACCCGATATTGGGGAAGTAGCCGGCAAAGCGGTCTCTAATGTGCGGGTTTTTATCCAAGGTGCCAGTGACGACCCCAAAAAGGCGCTGATCCGGGAAGTCTCTACCGCCTTACAAGGCAATGTGGTTCAAAGCGAACGCTTTGATGAAGAGGGCCGCCGGGTTGTTTCTGTTACGGTCCCTATTCAACGCATTCGCGCTGTCGTGGGAGTTTTAACGCTTGAAAGCGGTGACGTTAGCGAAATCGTCGAGGCGGAGCGGCGTGCACTTTACCCGTTCATCTTCTCTGCCATTTTGGTGACGGCAATTTCCGCCAGTATGTTGGCTTGGTCGATCGCCGTCCCGCTGCGCCGTTTAGCCGCTGCCGCGGACAATGTACGCAGCGGCCGGGCACAGGAATTGGATGCCGATGCGCTTCGAAAGCGGCCAGATGAGATTGGGGATTTGGCAGACGCTCTGGCCGCGATGACTGCGACGCTGCAAGACCGCATTGATGCCAATGAGAGTTTTGCAGCTGACGTAGCCCATGAGATTAAGAACCCCTTGGCCGCGATCCGCAATGCTGCAGAACTCCTGCCCCGTGCGACGACGCCGAGCAGCAAGGCCAAGCTTGAATCTATTATCTTGAATGATGCCCGACGGGTCGATCGCTTGGTGACTGATATCGCCAATGCATCCCGCTTGGATGCCGAGCTTGCTCGCGCCAGTCAGCAGAAATTCTTTATGGCCGATATGATCGATGACATGGCTCAAGCCTATGGGTCGATTGGTCACGCGCGCGAAGTTGAAATTGTCGTACGTCACCCAGATGAGACCGACCGCTTGGCTGTGAGCGGCCGGGAGGAAGCAATTTCACGCATTCTAACGAACTTACTCGATAATGCGCTGTCGTTTTCGCCGACAGACGGCAAAGTTGTTTTGCTCGGCGCGCGAGAGGGAAAGGTAATCCGGATCACGGTTGAAGATGAAGGCCCCGGTATTCCAGAAGAATCCTTGCAGAGTATTTTCAACCGCTTCTACACCCACCGCCCAACCAGTGCCGGGGAAGAAGGCCAAGCCGCCTTTGGCAAGCATTCGGGCCTTGGCTTGGCCATTGCCCGCCAGATTGCCGAGAGCCATGGCGGTGCCGTCTGGGCTGAGAACCGTGTCGATCGCAGCGGCGCGCGCTTCATCCTTGAGTTGCCCGCAGGCTAAGTCTTAGGGCGTCGCCAATGCCGGATGGGCCAGCAAATCGTGCGTCACAACAGGGTAGAGCGACGCTAAAAGGGTCAATGCGGCAATGATATTAAACGCGCGCAGTTTGACCGGGTCTTGCAGGAATTGCCGCATTTGCATTCCCAAAAAGGCCCATAGGGCAACTGTTGGCAGATTAATTGCGCCAAACACCAAAGCCACGATCAAAAGACCAATCATTGGATGATCTGCTGGCACATAAGCCGTGACGGACATGAGGGCCATAGTCCAAGCTTTTGGGTTCACCCATTGGAATAGACATGCCTGCAAGAAACTGAAGGGCTTTGCCGCCGAGACCGCATCCGCCTTTGGCGCTGCAGCTATGGCAATTTTCCAAGCCAAATAGATCAAATAGGCCACTGACCCGACCTTGAGGACCGTATAGGCAATCGGGAAGCGCACAAAGATTTGGGCCAAGCCTAGGCCGATCAGTATTGTCATCACGACAAAGCCAATCGAAACACCCAACATGTGAGGCAGAGTGCGGGCAAAGCCAAAATTGGTACCTGACGCCATCAACATCAGATTATTGGGCCCTGGTGTGATTGACGAAACGAGGGCAAAGCCGCATAGGCCGAGGAAAAGTTCTTGTGTCATAATTGCGCAATTTTATTCAGGAATTGATCGCATGTTCTTGCAAATTCAGTGACCTTAGCTAAAATTGCACATGTTATGACTATTTTGGATGAGACAGATCGAAGAATATTGCGCGTTCTTTCGCATGACGCCCGCATCAGCAATGTCGACCTCGCGGTCAGAGTGGGATTGTCGCCTTCAGCCTGCCTCCGGCGCGTGCAGGAATTAGAACGCCGGGACATCATCCAAGGCTATCGCGCGCAGTTGAATTCCGCCGCCCTCGGCATCGGCTTTCTGGCCTATGTGACGGTGGGTCTTTCCCGCCATACCAAGCAAGAGCAGACGGATTTTGAGGCTGCAATCAAGCGCGCGCCGCAAGTGCGTGAATGCCACAATATCACGGGAACGGTGGAATATTTATTGCGGGTCGAGACAGCGGACCTGCCCGCCTACAAGCATTTCCACACCGAAGTCCTAGGTGCCCTGCCGCAAGTCGCCACCATCACCAGCTATATCGTGATGGGCTCGCCGAAGGATGAGCGGGGGTAGCCCCCCGCTCTCAATCAATAAACCCGCAACTTCGGTGGAATCGTCGCCACGTCGTTGCTCATCGTATTCATATGTACAGGGCGATAGTCGATTTTGACCGAGCCTGTTGCTTCATCATACCAGGTGAGTGTGTGTTTCATCCAATTGACGTCGTCGCGGGCCGAATAGTCTTCGCGGGCATGGGCGCCACGGCTCTCGGTCCGGTTAGCTGCGCCATACATGGTGACCATGGCTTGGCTCAACAAATTGTCGAACTCCATGGCTTCAGCGAGGTCAGAGTTCCAGATCATGGAGCGGTCGGTGATGGCGATATCGGGCGCGCCAGAAAACACCTTGTCCATTTCCTTGCAGCCTTCGTCCAAGGTTTCACCTTCACGATAAACCGCACAATGGTTCTGCATGACCTTTTGCATTTGTAGGCGCAGCGCGGCGGTGGGCGTGCCGCCCTTGGCTTGGCGGAACCGGTCTAGACGGGCCAAGTGGCTGTCGGTCATCGTATCGGTCATCTCTGGCTGGCGAGCACCGGACTGAACGGTTTCGCCACAGCGCAGGCCAACGGCGCGGCCAAACACGACCAAGTCGATCAAGGAGTTAGAGCCCAAACGATTGGCACCATGGACCGAAACGCAAGCGGCCTCGCCCACAGCCATCAGGCCGCGAACGACTTGATCGGGGTCGCCGCCAACCTTGGTCAGCACTTCGCCATGATAATTCGTCGGAATGCCGCCCATATTATAATGAACGGTTGGCAGAACTGGGATCGGCTCTTTGGTGACGTCCACGCCGGCAAACACTTTGGCGCTTTCCGAGATGCCGGGCAGGCGCTGGGCTAGAATGGCTGGGTCCAAATGGTCGAGGTGGAGGTGGATGTGGTCTTTGCCGGGGCCGACGCCGCGGCCTTCGCGGATTTCCATCGTCATGGCGCGCGAAACCATGTCCCGTGGGGCCAAATCCTTCACGGTTGGTGCATAACGCTCCATAAAGCGCTCACCTTCCGAATTGGTCAGATAACCGCCTTCGCCGCGTGCGCCTTCGGTGATGAGGCAGCCTGCGCCATAAATGCCGGTTGGGTGGAATTGCACAAATTCCATATCCTGCAGGGGCAGGCCAGCCCGCAATACCATGGCATTGCCGTCGCCGGTACAAGTGTGGGCGCTGGTGCAGCTGAAATAAGCACGGCCATAGCCGCCCGTGGCTAGAACGGTGCGCTGGGCGCGGAAGCGGTGCAGCTTGCCCGTTGCCAATTCCCACGCTGTCACTCCGATGCAGGCGCCGGTCTCGTCCATGATCAGATCAAGGGCGAAATACTCAATGAAGAACTCCACGTCATATTTCAGCGAGTTACCGTACAGCGTGTGCAGGATGGCGTGGCCAGTGCGGTCGGCTGCAGCACAGGTGCGCTGAACGGGCGCTTCGCCATAATTGCGGGTCATGCCGCCAAAGGCGCGCTGATAGATTTTGCCATCTTCGGTGCGCGAGAAGGGTACGCCCCAATGCTCGAGCTCATAGACGGCTGCAGGCGCATTGCGGGTCAGATACTCAATGGAATCTTGGTCGCCCAGCCAGTCAGACCCCTTCACGGTGTCAAACATATGCCAGCGCCAGTCATCTTCACCCATATTGCCCAGCGCTGCAGAGATGCCGCCTTGGGCCGCCACGGTATGTGACCGGGTTGGGAAGACCTTCGAGATACAGGCTGTTTTCAAGCCGGCTTGGGCCGAACCCAAAGCGGCGCGCAGGCCAGAGCCGCCAGCACCGACAACAACAACATCGAAGGTATGGTCATTCCACTGATAGTCCGCCGTCATGGGCTTAAGCTCCAACGAATACTTTGGCGACCGAAAGGATCGCGATGACTGCTAAGATAGCGGGGATGGCCGTATTGGCGAGCAAAGATACAGTGCGTGCAACAGGCGCAGTGATGTAGTCTTCGATCACCACCTGCATGCCGAGGCGCATGTGGAACAAACCAGTTAGAACCAAAAGGGCAGTCCCGGCAGCATTAAGTGGGTGCTTCATCCAGCCGATGACGCTGTCATAGCTGCCATCGGTTCCCAAAAGGACCGATAAAGCGAACCAAGGCAACAGGACGGTTAGGAAAATTGCGGTCGCGCGTTGCTGGATAAAATGGCCAACGCCATGCTTGGCTGAACCAAGACCACGGGCGCGAGACAATGGCGTACGTAATGAATGGGTCATCGTCTGCCTCCTAAGCCAAAAACGCGAGTGCAAAAACCAAAACAGCCCCGATGGCTCCAGCGATGATCGTCGCCCAACCTGTGGCGGTGGAAACCTTCGGGTCAAACCCTTTGCCAGCATCCCAAGCTAAGTGACGGATGCCATTGGCCAAATGATAGCAGGCCGCTGCTGTAATGCCGAAAAGGATCAAGAGGCACAGCGGGCTCAACAAGAAGGCCATATAGGCCCCATAGGCTTCAGGCCCGCTTGCCAAGGCCATCACCCAGGCGGTGAGGACCATTGCGCCCAAATAGAGGGCGACGCCCGATGCCCGGTGAAAAATTGATGTCGCCATTGTCACGTGCCAACGCCAGACTTGCAGGTGTGGCGATAAAGGGCGCTTATCGTGTGCTTGTGGACCTGCCATGCTCATCCCCAGATAACCTGTCTGTGACATGGAAGAGAGTGACCGCTTCGTCAACGTTTCTCGTCAGGTGAAGTGGCAAAATAGCTTCATTCAGCTGGGTTTAGCTGCATGATTTAAAACAAGTTGGCTTAAGGAGGTGATCTCTTCGCTGTGGGCGCGAAGTATCATACTTGTATCGCCAAGTTGTGCCAGCCAAGTCTCTACCCAAATCTGCCAAGCTTCATGAAAGTCAATCAAAGCCGGCATGCCCCTTTGACCTCTAGCCTGCGCCCACGCGGTCCCGTCAATCCAAGCCAAATTGCCCGCAGACCATGACTGCGTGCTCGACCGATGCAACCGCTCGAGGTGGTCGGCCATGTCGTCCACATGCAGATAGACGACCATTGGTGTGGCCTTAGCTAGGGCGGCTAAGCGCGTCGTGGCAAGGTGAAGGATTTGTTCCTCAGGCACACCGGCGGCAAAAGCGGGCAGCAGCGTGTTCTGGATCAAGGTCGCGTCCAGTAAAACAATTCCCCGATTGACAACACATTGGGCCGTCAGCCGTGCCCAAGGTTCCAGCCCATAAGCTTTGGGCTCTGGCTCCCGACCAGATAAAAGATCGACTTGTTCCGTTCGGATGGGGTGATCAGGATCGAACTCTAGAAAAGCACGGGCTTCCAGTCCTTTAGCTTCCAAATCCTCCGCCAGCCGCAGGGCGAGGCTGGTTTTGCCTGCTCCGATTGGGCCTTCGATCAAGATAATCTGTCGACTGATTCTGCTCATCATCTTTCGGCCTAGAATTGAAGTCCTATATGCGAAGTTGTTACTGACTGCACCTTTGGCAAAATGGTCCATTAGCACTCGTTGTTATCATAACAACTTTGTCATCATCTTGTGCGACGGAATAGACGTATAGGCACGTTGAACACGCTAAGCAAAATTCCAACTGGCTGGCTTAAAGCCGTCCAAAAAGAAAAATAGGTCTCCCCGATGTCCATTCGTTTCGCACTTTTAAGCAGCGCGGCTGCGCTTTTGCCTTTTGCTGTTTCAACGCCACTTTTGGCACAAACTGCCTCACTGCAGCCGGCCAAAACTAATTCTGCCCCCGTCACGGCCCAACCTGTGGATCCGCCAGCCGCCGCCGAAGAGCAGCCGGTTGAAGAAATTGTGGTGCGTGCACAACGTGGCCCAAACTCTGTGCCCGGAGATGTTGTCCCCGAAACCACTTTGGACCCAGTTGAGATTACAGCCCTTGGTGCCTCCAACATTGGCGAGGTGCTGGCAGCTTTAGGGCCGCGCGCAGGTTCCGGTCGTGGTCGCGGCAGCGGTCCGCCTGTTATCTTGCTGAATGGTCGCCGGATCAGCAGCTTCCGCGATGTGCAAGGCCTTGCTTCAGAAGCTATTCTGCGGGTCGAGATTTTCCCTGAATCTACCGCACTTCAATATGGTTACTCCGCCGATCAGCGCGTTATCAATTTCATTCTGAAAGACAATTTTCGTGCTATCACGACGGAGTTGAGCGCAGGGACAGCGGCGGAAGGTGAACAATCGCGCGGTGAACTCGAATTGGGCTTACTGACCATCGGGGCCAAGGGGCGCTTGTCGATCAATGGCGAAGCTTCAACTCAGAACAGGGTCACCGAAGCTGAGCGTGGGGTGCGTCGTGCCACAGCCCCCACCAGTTCTGCGTTTAGAACACTTTTGCCAGATACACGTGCCGCTGAGCTGGGCATTAGTTACAATCGCAATCTCGGTAAATCGATGGGTGCCACCTTCGACCTCCGCTTTGACTCAAATGAAACTCAAAGCCTGTTGGGTCTAGCCCCCACCCCGACCGGGCTGCCGGTTGCGATCACGCCTATCGAGCGCACGTCAAAAGTCGACACCTCGCGCGCAGCTGTCACCGTCAACGGCACAACTGCCGGCTGGCAATGGACGGCTACAGGCTCTGCCGATCAAGCTAAGACAGATATCAAAACACTGTCTGCCTTGACGCAGCCACAGACATCCAATTCCACGGCCAGCGTTCTTGAGGCGATTTACAATACAACCGGTCCGCTCCTTGATGTGCCAGCAGGCCCGATCCGTGGATCATTCCGCATTGGTTATCAAGATCGCCAGCTTGATTCGGAGTCCTCTCGAAACGGGCTGATCACGCTGACCAATCTCAGTCGGGGAGATGTGACCGCGCGGGGCAATCTTTCGATCCCCGTAACCAGTCGTCGTTCGGGCTTTGGAGAGAAGCTTGGTGATTTGAGCTTTAGCGTGAACAGCTTTTACACCGACTTGTCAGACTTTGGCGGTCTGCAAGGTGGGGGCCTCGGGGTCAATTGGTCACCAATCAGCACATTACGCCTTTCCATGGCTTATGATGCTTCAGAAGCCGCCCCTAGCATTCAGCAATTGGGTAATCCTGTTCTCGTCACGCCGGGTTCTGCGGTTTTTGATTTCCAAACCGGCCAAACTGTTTTGGTCAATCGTACGAGCGGCGGAAACTCCGGCCTAAAGGCGGAAAGCCGCGCAGACGCGACGTTCAGTGTGAATTATTCGCCCGCTAAGTTCGAAGGCCTCGACCTGACACTCAGCTATGCGGTCAATACCAGCGAAGACACCATCGCTTCATTTCCATTGCTGACGCCCGCATTAGAGGCTGCCTATCCCCGCCGGTTTGAACGCAATAGTGCCGGCGTTCTGACCGGGATTGACCAGCGCCCGATCAATTACGATTCCGCTGACAGTACGATTTTCCGCTATGGCTTTTCCTTCTCTAAGGGCTTTGGACCCCAAATCGGGCGTGGTCCCGGTGGCGCGGGTGGTGGTGCTGGCGCTGGATTTGGTGGTGGGCCACGACCACCTATACCTCCGTCTACCACTGGAAATGCGCCTACAGAGTCTCCAGCGCGACTAACACGGCCACAAGGTGGACCAGGTGCAGGAGCGGGCACAAATACCAACGCTAGTCCGGCACCCGCACCTTCCGCGAGTCAACGCCCGTCCACGGGCATTCCGGGCGGATTTGGCGGCGGATTTGGTGGGCGCGGTGGACCTCCTGCCGGGGTTTTCTTTGGCGGCGGTGGTTTTGGCGGTGGCGGATTTGGCGGTGGTCAGGGGGGGCAAGCCGGTCGTTGGAGTATCTCCATCTTTCATGCCCTTAAGCTAGAAGACTCCATTGTGCTGGCTCCCAATTTGCCAAAGCTGGATTTGCTCGAAGGGGCAGCGGTAGATGACGGTGGTGGTTCACGCCGCCACACCGTCGAATTTAATGGCGGTTGGTCCTTTATGGGGATTGGCTTCCGCGCCTTTGGGGAATGGCGCGGGCAGAGCAAGATTATAGCCAGTGCAAGCGGGGTCCCGGGTGCGACAGACCTTTACTTCGACGACCAGTTCACCTTCAACTTGCGCGGCTTCTTGAACTTCGAGGCGCGCCCGCAATGGGTCAAAAAAGCACCCTTCTTGAAAGGGTCTCGTTTGATCTTGCGGGTCGATAATCTAACCGATTCCGCACAGAGCGTCCGTGACACGGCGGGCAATACGCCCGAAGCGTATCAAAAGGCCTTGCTTGCACCGCGCGGCCGTTCTGTAGAGTTGAGCTTCAGAAAGCAGTTCTAACCTTTGAATGGATGTCTCTGCCTGCGTGCAGAGATTGACTCTTCGCCACGCGCTCTGTAACAGCGCGCGTTCAAATTTCTTCTCGATCAAGGCGGTTGTCCGCCAGGAGTAACAGCCGTGAAACGCACGTTTCAACCATCTAACCTCGTCCGCGCTCGTCGCCATGGTTTCCGCGCCCGTATGGCTACCAAAGGCGGTCGCTTGGTTTTGGCTCGTCGTCGCGCCAAGGGCCGTAAGCGTCTGAGCGCTTAGGATTATCGGCGGCCTGGGCAGTCCCATGTCCGTTAGCCCGCCTGCCATCATTGATCGGCTGACCATTCGTCGTCAGTTTTTGCATGTCGCTCAGGGTCGCAAGGCCGCTGGGCGATTTGTGTTATTGCAGGCGAGGCCTTCTGCTGATGTAGTGGCTGAAACAAAAGGTCTGGTCCGTTATGGCCTGACGGCTTCTAAAAAAGTCGGCAATGCCGTCACGCGCAATCGGGCCCGTCGCCGCCTGCGCGCGGCAATGTTACAGCTATTGCCACTTCATGGTCGACCGGGTTTTGACTATGTAGCTGTCGCACGTACTGCAACTGTGACAGCAGAATGGCCTGCTTTGCTTGACGACCTGACTGCCCTGTTCTTAAGGCTGTCGGCGAAGTCTACCCCTCCATCTGTTACAATCGCCACAGCCACATCTTAGAAGCTGATAGCAAGGACCCCAATGTCCCCGTCTTCCATGTCTCCGCCACCCTCAGCGCCTGATACCAAGAACCTCGCGATCGCGATTGCCTTGTCGCTGGCGATCCTGCTGGGCTTTCAATACTTCTACGAGATGCCGCGCGAGAAGGCTCGATTGGCAGAGATGGCGCAAAAGCGCGAGGCGCAAGCCGCCGCACAAAAGACTGCTGCAGCTCAGCCAGCTGTTACGCCTGTTCAAGCCGCAGCATCTGCGGGTCAGCCGGTCAGTCGTCCAGACGCTTTGGGCCTAAGCCAACGCATTAGCATTGATGCCGATGCCGTCAGCGGCACCGTGTCGACCTTGGGTGGGCGCTTCGACGATTTGGTTTTGAAGCGCTATCAGGACACGATCAAAAAAGATTCTAAGGCGGTCACACTCCTGCATCCCCAAGGAACAGCAGATGGCTATTACGCATTCTTTGGCTTTACGGCTCCAGACGGAAGTGCTGGCGCACTGCCTGGACCCAACACGATTTGGCAGGCCAAGGCGGGCGAGAAGCTAACACCTGCTACCCCAATCACCTTGACCTATGACAACGGCCAAGGCTTGACGTTCAAGCGCGTTGTTAAGGTTGACAAGAATTATCTCTTTACTGTCACCGACACGGTCGTAAATGCAGGCGCGGCCCCCGTCACGCTGCAGCCCTATGGCGCACTCCGTCGCCATGCCAAACCAAAAGAGCCGCCCAATGGCATCAATCATGAGGGCATGGTTGGTATGTTTGACGGCAAGCTCAAGCTTATGAATTACCAAAAGCTTGAGAAGGGTGAAGCCTTGCAACAAGCTGGTACGGGCGGCTGGCTCGGCATCACGGACAAATATTGGCTTTCCGCTTTGATCCCAGATCAAAAGACCAAAGTGGATGGAGCCTACAAAGTCACCCAATTGCCCAATGAGGAAGTTTTTGAGACGAGCTTTATCGCGGCACCCGTTGCGTTGGGGGCTGGTCAAAGCCTGACCACGACGCAACATCTTTATGCAGGCTCCAAGCGTGTATCTGAATTGCGCACCCTTGGCCAAGAATTGGGTCTGCAGCGCTTTGAGGATGCTGTGGACTGGGGGATGTTTTGGTTCTTGACCAAGCCCTTCTATGCCATGCTGATGTTCTTCAATGGCTTGGTAGCTAATAATATTGGGGTGGCGATCTTGATGGTAACCGTGGTCATCAAGATCGTGACCTTCCCGCTGGTCTACACGAGCTATAAGAGCTTTGCGAAATTGCGCGATCTCGCACCGAAAATGGCCGAAATCAAAGAACGCTTTGCCGCAGACGTGCAACGCCAGCAGCAAGAAACGATGAAGCTATACCAAACCGAGAAGATCAATCCGGTCGCCGGCTGTATTCCAGCCCTTTTGCAAATGCCGATCTTCTTCGCGTTGTTCAAAGTGCTTTCCATCTCCCTTGAACTGCGCCACGCGCCCTTCTACGGCTGGATCCCCGATCTGTCGGCCAAGGACCCAACGACTGTCTTTAATCTGTTCGGCTTGCTACCCTATGACCCAACGGCCTTGCCGCTCATCGGGACGTTCTTGGCAATTGGTGCGTGGCCGATCTTGTATGGCGTCTCGTTTTGGCTCTTGCAAAAGATGCAGCCAACGGCCACGGATCCGATGCAAGCCCAGATCTTCGCGCTGATGCCATGGATATTCGTATTCGTTTTCGCAGGCTTTGGCTCCGGTCTCGTCATCTATTACACGTGGTCCAACCTGCTCACGATTGTGCAGCAATATGTGATTGCAAAGCGGTCAGGAACCTCAAACCCGATTGACGAATTTTTCGCCAAGCTTGGCAAGAAAAAGACGGCCTGATCATGTCTGAACCCATGGTTCCAATGCGTGACCTCCCGCTAGGAGAACGGCTATTTCGTTTGGAGCCGCGTTTCCTCTGGGCGGCCAAGACCATGTCTGATCTGCCCCCGATGGGTGCGCCGGAAGTCTGCTTTGCTGGGCGTTCAAATGTCGGCAAGTCCAGCCTTGTGAATGCTTTGGTTGGTCGGAAAGGGTTGGCACGGGCATCCTCCGAACCTGGACGCACACGTGAACTCATTTTCTTTGCCATTGCTGGTAAAGACGAGGTTGAGCGTATTCGCATTGTTGACTTGCCCGGCTATGGCCATGCGGTGGCGTCGAAAACAGAGATTGCGCGTTGGAACGAAGCAACACGTGACTTCCTACGGGGCCGCGCAACTTTGAAGCGGGCCTTCGTTTTGGTCGATAGCCGCCATGGGCTGAAGCCCAATGACCTTGAAGTCATGCGCATGCTGGATACGTCGGCCCTGTCCTATCAAATTATCCTCACCAAGGTCGATAAATTGAAGAAAGGGGAGCTTGATGCCGTGCTCGGTGCCACCAAAGAGGCCTTGAAGAAGCGTCCTGCTGCACACCCTGAGGTTTTGCCAATTTCATCGCACGAAAATCTAGGCATAGGACAGTTGCGTGAAGAAATCGCGACGTTCTCCGTCGAGTGACTTTTTGTCTATTAAAGACAGCGCAATATTCCCCTAATTGGTGAAATAGTCGATTGACACGCTGGACCTGACTTTAGTCATGAGCATTCAGGCCCACCCTACGCATTGCTACTCTAGATATTTGTAAATATTTTGGGGGGCTTAAATAAAAAAGCCTACGTTCATTTGACCCAAAGTTAAGGAGTTTTTGCGACATTTTACTGAAAATGTCAGGTAAATTTGTTGGGTGTCGGGTTTGATCAACGTAATGGTGAAGTGCTTTATGCCTCTCCAAATGCCAAAGACTAAGCGAAACGCTCGGCTGACCAAGCTGCGTTGTTCGCGCGTCCAACCGAGCTTTGCCCCACGTCCTTTAGTCTTGGGGGGCACATGAGCACCTCGCCCGCCAGCATGGACCATTTTGTAACGACGGACTTCGCGCGTGTCCTAGTGGTCGATGACGACCCTATCCTGCGCGAATTTGCCATTTCCCATCTCGCCGGTCCGAGCATGGAAGTCTGCGTCGCAGAAGACGGCCTGATCGCCATGGAGGCCCTACGCAAGGGCAACTTTGATGTCGCGCTCGTGGACCTTGATATGCCGAATATGAACGGCTTTGAGCTCATGGAAGCGATGGCGCGCGATCCACGGCTTATGGGTGTGCCTGTTGTCGTGATCACGGGCCGTGACGATATGGAGGCCATTGACTTGGCTTTCGCCGCAGGGGCCACGTCTTTTGTTGTGAAGCCCATCAATTGGCGCTTGATTACGCACCAATTGGCCTATGTACTTCGGAATAGCCGATCTGAGGCTGCCATCCGCCAAGCCCGTGCGGCCGCGGAAGCTGCCAGCAGAGCCAAAAGTGTTTTCCTCGCCAATATGAGCCACGAAATTCGTACGCCGTTGAACGGGGTGATTGGTTTGGCCGGAGCGCTGGGCCGCACCGCGTTGAGCAGCGAACAGTTTGAGATGGTCAGCTTGATCCGCCAATCGGGCCAAACCCTCGAACGCTTCCTCACCGACATTCTCGACGTCTCGAAAATTGAGGCAGGCAAATTGTCCCTAGAAGTTGACACGTTCGACCTGCATGAAGCGATTGAGGCGGCCGTCCACTTGATGCAGACCGCAGCCAATGAGAAAAGTCTTCGTTTCAGTCTAACATTTGGAACCAATGCGCGCGGTTTGTTCAAAGGGGATGCGGTTCGAATTCGCCAAATTGTTTCCAACCTCGCGTCAAATGCAGTGAAGTTCACCAAAGAAGGCGGGGTCGTAGTTCAGGTTGAGGTCATAGAGCCAGAACACGATGGGGGGGCTGCAACCCTAATCATCAAGGTTTCAGATACGGGTATCGGATTTGATGACGAGGCTCGCGCCCGTTTATTCAATCGGTTCGAGCAAGCCGATGGATCCATTACGCGCCAGTTTGGTGGCACAGGTCTGGGACTGTCAATCTGTAAAGCGCTGACCGAGATGATGGGCGGTACCATCAGTGTTATGTCGGTCCCAAATCAAGGCTCGAGCTTTATGGTGAAACTACCTTTGAGCCGGCTGATGTCCTTGGATACTTTTGACATTCGAAGCGAGACGCAACCGGCCACTGTAACCCCACCAACCACCGATGAAATCGAGCCGTCGCGGTTGTTACGGATTTTGTTGGCAGAAGATCATCCGACTAATCAGCGTGTGGTGGCGATGATCTTACAGCCCTATGGCGTCGACCTTACCGTGGTCGAAAATGGTGTGAAGGCCTTAGAGGCCTTTGAAGCTGGTAAGTTTGATGTTGTCTTGATGGATATGCAAATGCCAGAAATGGATGGCCTTAAAGCCACTCAGGCGATCCGTGTTCTTGAGTTGACAACTCAATTGCCCCGCACCCCTATCGCGATGCTCAGTGCCAATGCGATGAACGAACACGTCGAGCAGGCGCTTGATGCCGGTTGCGACGTCCATATCGCGAAGCCCGTGACGCCTGAAGCTCTTGTAAAGGGCATTCAAGCTGCTTTGGCGAGCTCGGTGGCCACACGTGACCAGGATCATTCCACCTATGCGAACGCTTGAATAAATACTAGCTAACCAAATCCAGCTCTGGCGCTGCGTGGAGATGGGTAGCCCTAGCCGGCAAATAGCAGGACACGGTGACACCCTTGGCATTGGGGGACGCCAAAGACACCCAGCCGCCATGTAACTCTACAAAGCGCTTAACCAGGGCGAGGCTAACGCCGGCGCGCCGGTCGCCATCTGCAAAGCCTTCAAAGGCAGAAGCTTGACGCGCCATATCAATCCCGGGGCCGGTGTCACTCACCCAGAGGCGGACCGTATCGTCAAACCGACGCGCGCCAATGGTGATCATGTCGCCTTTACCCGTGAAGCGCAGTGCATTCGACACAAGGTTGAACAATATCTGCCGAATGCGGGCCTTGTCTGCACGGATAATCCCGGCGCTATCGTCACATTCCACCACAATTCGAACTTGGTCATTGACTGAATTGGTGCGGGCGATTTCGGCCGTGACTTCGAGAGTTTCCGCCAAACTAACATCGCCCAAGTCGAGGGACATCTGACCTGCGTCAATCATGGCCAAGTCGAGAATATTCTCAATGAGCTTTTCCAATTGGCCAGATGCCAATCCGATTGCATTCAAATAGTCCGATTGGGACTCGGTCAAGGTGCCACCTACGCCCGCCGCTAAAAGCTCTGCATAGCCTCCAATGGTGGTCAGTGGTGTGCGCAATTGATAACTAACATTGCGCACAAATTCAGTCTTAAGTCGGTCTGCGTCTTGGAAGGCCGCTGCCTTATCGCGCAAAGCCGTCTCCACCTCGCGGGCGGCTGTAACATCGGCGAAGGCTGCTAAAGTTGCGCCATCCGGCAAGGGGCGCGTCAACCAAGTTAGGCTTATGCCATCGGCGCAGACAAACTCACCTTGCTTTTCCTGACGCGAACGCGGTGACGGGTCAGAGATTCGAGCCTTTAGTTCGCTCCAGAAGGCAGGATCGCGATGCACAAGGATCGCGCGCTCCGCAACTAGATCAAATTCTGGTAGCGCCTCAAGGAAGCTTTGGTCGAGCCCCCACATTCGGGCAAATGCGCTATTGGCTAAAGAAAGTCGCCCGTCCGCCGTAAATACAGCCACCCCTTCGCCCAATTTGTCCAGCGTCGCGCGTTGAACCTCAATCAAAGTTTTAAATCGCGCCTGCAGGCCCATTTTGTCAGAAATATCTTCAAACAAAATCAAGAGCCCGCCCGACGGCTGGCGTTGCCGCGCGACACGCAGGATGCGACCATCAGGCATGGTCCAGGTTTCATCCGGGATCAGGCCAGGTTCTTGATAGTGCGAGAGTTCCTTCGCCTTCCACGCTGCAAAGTCACGTGTTGCGGCAATTTTGGCTGACTGACGCAACCGATCCAACCATTCGCCATGGGTTGGTCCATCATTTAGCCACGCATCCTCCAGCCCCCACAGATTTGAGAAGGCGCTATTGTGCGTTGTCAGGCGACGGGTCGAGTCAAACACGGCGACTGCATCGGTTAAATGGTTCAACGTCTCTTCATGCGCTTTGGCTTCTCGCGCTAAGGTATCGCGCACTTCGATTTCTTCAGTAACATCGAAGGCAACACCAGAAGCCCCGTCGTCTGCCGGGAACAAGCTGATCCGCAACATCCGTCGCTTACCATCAATGGTAATTGCCCGTGTATGCGCGAAGGCTTGGCCTTTTGCGGCTTGGGCAGCATCGTCCCGCGCCTTTTGGTCTAAGGCGCAGTCGCGCGCGCGCGCGTCCTCCAAATCGACCGCTTCTACCGCTTTCAGATAGGAGGTGTTGGCCCAGAGTAGCGCACCCTGGCTGTCGGTCCGCCAAGCGGGGAAATTGGCTTTCTCAGCACCTGCAAGGTCCCCTGCGGCCGCACCGGGCGTCAACCAGACAATGGCTTTCGCACCATGAGGCTTGCCCATGACCTCCAGCCCCAAAACCGACAGGGTGAAGGCTTCCCCCCTTTGGCGCAAGAGCGTGAGGCGTGTGCCGAGTTCTGCTGAGGCGGCTACCAAGGCTTCTAAGATATCGAATGTCGAAGGCTCTTCGACTGAGCTGTTTGCCTTTAGGTCGAGACGTTTTAGTAGGGTCGCGCGGGTCGAGGCGTCCGCCTCCTCTTCCGGTTCCCCCCAGCCCTCTCCATCGTCATTGTCTGGCCAGACGAGCGCGACAGAACCTGAGGCAGCGATGGCTGCACTGGCACGGGGGCTAGAAAGAGGGGCTCGCCGTTGTTTGCCAAAGCGATACGCGAGATAACCGGCCACGGCTGCGGCCCCACCCGCTGTCACGACATCGCGCCCCCATTGGGCCAAAAAGGCTGACAAGTCTAATGGCACTTTCTGTACGCATCCGCTCGTTTTGATTCACTTCGTTAAGCCTAAGCTAAGACTGGTTAACAAAGATTAACACGAATGGGATGGGTGCCACTTATACACAGTTTCGGTTCAATTAATCCCGCCCAAATAGACGTATTTCAGCTCAAGATACTCTTCGACCCCATGGTGCGAGCCTTCGCGTCCTAATCCGCTTTGCTTGATCCCACCGAAAGGTACGCCTTCTGATGAGGTCAAGCCAGAATTAACCCCTACGATCCCTGCTTCCAAAGCTTCAGCAATGCGAAAGGTGCGCGCTAAGTCCTTGGTATAGAAATAAGCCTGCAAGCCAAATGGTGTGTTATTAGCCGCCGCAACGACTTCGGCTTCGGTTTGGAAGCGGAAGATTGGCGCGACAGGGCCGAAGGTTTCTTCTTGGGCAAACCTCATGGCTGACGTCACGCCTGTTATGACGGTGGGCTCAAAGAAAGTGCCTCCTAAAGGGCTAACCTTACCACCAGTCTGGACCTTCGCACCTTGGCTGAGGGCATCGGCAACATGGCCTTGGACCTTGGCGAGGGCTGCCTGATTGATGAGAGGCCCTTGCGTAACCCCGTCTTCGGTGCCCGGGCCTACTTTCATGGCGACGACTTTAGCCGTCAGCTTGGCAACAAAGGCATCGTGAATTTGATCTTGCACATAAATCCGGTTCGCACACACACAGGTTTGACCCATATTGCGAAATTTCGACGCGACAGCGCCTTCGACGGCGGCATCCAGATCGGCATCATCAAACACGATAAAGGGTGCATTGCCACCGAGCTCAAGGCCCAATTTCTTCACGGTATCGGCGCATTGGCGCATCAAGAGCTTGCCGATCGGGGTAGAGCCGGTGAAGGACAGTCCACGCACAACATCGCTGGCACACCAGACTTCGCCAATCGCGACAGCATCGCCCGTCACGACATTAAGCACGCCTGCAGGTACGCCCGCTTCACACGCCAGCTCGGCCAAGGCCAACGCGGTAAAGGGTGTCTCAGGTGCAGGCTTCAGGACCATCGTACAGCCCACAGCTAAGGCTGGGCCGACCTTGCGAGCAATCATGGCGGCAGGGAAATTCCATGGGGTAATGGCCGCTACTACGCCTAACGGCTGTCGTAACACCAGGATTCGGCCGTCCGCCTTAGGCGAAGGTAAGGTCTCGCCACAGATCCGCTTAGCCTCTTCGGCATAAAACTCAATGAAGGAACCGGCATAGGCGATTTCCCCGCGCGCTTCCGTGATCGGCTTGCCCTGCTCCGCGGTAAGGATCTGTGCCAAATCCTCTTGGTGGACGAGGATCAAGTCAAACCAGCGCCGCAGAATCGCGCTTCTCTCCTTAGCGGTCTTGGCCCGCCAAGCGGGAAGAGCAGCATGTGCAGCTGCCACAGCCTCTTCGGCCGCCTCGCGACCAAGTCTTGGGACCTTGCCAAGTACGTCCCCGGTTGCAGGGTTGTAGATTGCATCGTCGCTGGTGCCGGTCCAAAGGCCGTTGATCAGGCATTGGGTACGAAACAGGCGGGGCTCGGAAAGCTTCACGTCTTGGCCTCCTCAGCCAGTGGATCGTATCACGGTAGTTTATCTCGCAGCGCATACCAAGACATAGCTGCCGTCAAAAGCGGCCAGCGAAGTGCGCGACCGCCCGGGAAATGCGGCACGGGCATGCGTGACAGAACGTCTAAGTCGCGATGTTGGCTCAAGACACAGGCAGCAAGTATGCGTCCGAAATAGGGTGCCAGAACAACACCTTGACCAGAGTAGCCTGACGCCGACAACAGACCAGGACGGACCTGACGCAAGTAAGGCAGGCGGGTGGGCGTGATGCCAAGGGCCCCTCCCCAAGCATGGGTGACCCGAATATCGCTAAGCTCTGGGTAGATTTTCACCAGATTGCGCCGCACAAAGCTCTCTATATCACTAGGCCAGCTTGGCGTGTATTTTTCTCCGCCGCCAAAAATCAAACGCTGTTCTGCTGTCTTGCGCCAATAATTCACAACAAAGCGCGTATCCATGGCAGAATCGTGCAGCGGTAGGATCTGGCTGTTCGGGGGCAGTGGTTCGGTCGCGATGATGAAACTGCCAATGGGAAGCACGCGCGCCTCCACATCGGACTCAATCCCGTCAAGATAGCCGTCGCCGCACAGAAGGATGTGATCGGCTACAACCCGCCCTGTTGGGGTCTTCGCAAATCGCTTGCCGCCGTCAGAACCGACTTCGATCACGCGGCTATATTCGTGCAAACTCGCTTTGGCGACTAGGGCTGCTTGCATTAGGCCATAAAGCAACTTGAGAGGGTGGACGTGGCCAGCCGATGGATCGCGCCAGCCACCGTAATAGGCAGATGTGCCAAGGGCGTGCGCAACTTGATCTTTGTCTAAGCGACGCGGATGTTCATAGCCGTAGGTGCGCGCCATATGGTCCGCATCAGCGTCGAGCTCTTGCATTAAGCCGGGTGTATGGGCGGCAAAGATCTGCCCCGGGCTCCAATCCGCATCAATATGGAAATCATGCATGCGTGCGAGAAGATCAGCCTTCGCATCTTCAGCTAACAACCATAGCCTGCGTGCATCCTCGCGCCCCATGCGCGCTTCCAACCACTTCTGATCATGGCGCCAGCCAGAGCAGGCAAGCCCACCGTTTCGGCCAGAAGCTCCAGCCCCAATCTCATTGGCTTCAAGCACGACCACATTCAGACCTGCAATTGCTAGGTCAAGCGCGGCAGAAACACCGGTAAAGCCCGCCCCAATGATCACGACATCGGCGGTGATTTCCCCAACCAAGGGGATGGTTCGGGCAAAGGGGCGCTTTGCTGATGCGTGGTACCAGGTCGTGGGTGCACTGGCTGCGGAGCAGGCATGACGCGAGGGAGAATGTACTATTGACATCTGTTATAACAGATGAACCATCCAAGGCTTCAGGTCAAGTAGGTTAACAAATTGTCGGGTCACGCCTTCGGCTTGAATAAGCCCTTCAAACCGCTGAAGGCTGGGACCAGGGCCTTATGGGCGATTGGCTCAACGATTGCGCCAATAATCAGGCCAATTACAGCTGCAATTGCTGCACTGACCAACCAGGTTACAAAACCTGTAACGGCGGGTACGACTGCCGCAACCGAGGTAGCGAGGTGATGGATGGTTTTTTCTGGCGCGGAATAGCCTAGTTCATAGAGGCCATGCACCATGATCCCACCGCCGACCCATAACATGGCGACCATACCGACCCAAGTTAACACTTTCAGGAAAACTGGCATACCGAGCACGAGGCCGCGCCCGAAGGCCGAAATTGCCCCATTGCCGGAGCGCGCCATTGCAGCACCCGCGTCATCTGCCTTCACGATTAAGGCAACCGCCCCATAAACCAAGGCGGTCATGCCAAGCCCAACGACCGCCAGAACCCCGCCTTGCAGCCACAAAGGTGCGGTTGCGACCGTTGAAAGCGTGATGGCCATAATCTCAGCTGACAGAATAAAGTCGGTCCGAACAGCACTGGCTACTTTCTCATTCTCCAACTCTAGGGAGGTTTTGTCTCCATCGTCTGCCGCGTCTTCGTCGCCATGACCGCCATGAGGGCGGACAATATCCATCACCTTCTCATAGCCTTCCATGCACAGATAGGCTCCGCCCAACATTAAGAGTGGGGTAATGATCCAAGGCGCAAAGAAGCTCAAGAACAGCGCACCCGGCAACAGGATGATCATTTTGTTCTTGAGCGAGCCCAAGGCAATTTTGCCGATTATCGGGAGTTCCCGCTCTGAAGCAAAGCCCACCACATAGCGTGGCGTAACCGCAGCATCGTCAATGACAATGCCCGCCGCTTTGCCGGCAGCCTTACTGCCTGCTTTGACAGCTTGGGCCGCTGCATCATCCAAACTCGCTGCCGCTATTTTTGCGATCGCTGCGACGTCGTCCAACAGCGCCAATAATCCAGAGCTCAAACCTTTACCCCCAAGACCTGATCAGAAAAAAGCCGATATAGGACGATTTTGGTCTGTGTGCTACAACTTAGAAGGCGTTTTTCGTCCTTAAGGGAGGCCGTCTGCAGGTCTGCTTATCGCAATAGGCTGATCCGCCATGCTTTAGCCAAGCTGTGATCCCCCGATGCGTTGTCGGACTTGTGACCCTTGGTCGCCAACTTCAAGCGCTTCAAAGCCTTGCAGGCGGGCCTTCCGCTCGCTAACCAATTGCGCAGAAAGGCACTTTAATGACCAAATCAAATCCGGGACTTTATTTTGAGGACTTCCAAGTTGGCATGGTCCTACGGCATGCGACGCCGAAGACTGTCACCGAGGGCGACGTCGCGCTTTACACCGCTCTGACAGGCTCACGTTATGCACTTTATAGTTCAGACGCGTTTGCTCGTGATGGCGATTTGGATGCCGCCCCAATCGACCCCCTTTTGGTTTTCCATACGGTCTTTGGTAAAACCGTGCCAGATATCAGTCTCAATGCAGTTGCCAATCTGGGCTATGCCGACGGTCGATTTCTTGCGCCTGTTTTCCCGGGCGATACGCTGTCCGCCATTTCTGAAGTGATTGGCGTCAAAGAAAACTCAAATGGCAAAACAGGCGTGGTATATGTCCGCACGACTGGCTTTAATCAGCAGGGCGAAGCCATTTTGTCCTACGTGCGTTGGGTTATGGTGCATAAGGGCGACACTGAAGCGCCTGCGCCAACGCCAGTCATACCGGCGCTGCCCGCTTTTGTCGCACCTGAAGATTTACCCGTGCCGGTGCCTGCTTGGTCCGGCAATTATGATTTCGAATTGGCTGGCTCGCCCTATGCGTTTGAGGATTATCAGATCGGAGAATGTATCGATCATGTTGACGGTATGACGGTCGAAGAGGCAGAGCATCAGATTGCCACGCGGCTTTATCAAAACACCGCCAAAGTGCACTTTGATGCAGTTGCCCAAGCGCAGTCCCGGCAAGGCAAGCGTTTGATTTATGGTGGGGTCGTGATCTCGATTGCCCGCGCTTTGGCCTTCAATGGCTTAGCCAATGCCGGCGAGATTCTTGCAATTAACGCCGGTCGCCACATCAATCCGTTGTTCGCGGGCGATACGATTTACGCTTGGAGCGAAGTGCTCGACAAGGCATTGTTGAGCAATGGACATGGTGCCTTGCGTCTGCGCTTGATTGCGACAAAAAATGTCTCGGCTTATGACTTCCAAGGACCGGATAGCCCAGATGCCATCCTGGAGTTCGACTATTGGGCTGCAATTCCATTGCGGTTGAGTTTCCTCAGCTAATGGCCTTTTCACTCGACCCTCGCTTGGCCGCCGACACGTTGTTTGCCGCGCAATTCCCTTTGTGTGAGGTGCGGGTGATGAATGATGTGCGGTATCCTTGGTTAGTGGCCATTCCACGTGTACCGGGGGCGGTGGAGCTTTTTGGCTTGGCACCAGGGGATGCTGATCAGGTGTGGGCCGAAATTCAGGCGCTTGGCACTTTGGTGTCCGGTCTTCCCGGGGTCGGCAAGGTCAACATTGGGGCATTGGGCAATATGGTGCGCCAGCTGCATATTCATATTGTTGGTCGTTATGATAGTGACCCCGCTTGGCCGGGGCCTGTATGGGGACATAGCCCTGCCAAACCTTATGAATCTGATCAGGCTGCACAACTCATTGATCATGTGGTGGGTTTAGCCCATAGCTTTTGATCAGCTCGAGTAGTAGTTAACCCCCGCAAAACGCTGCCATGAGATAGGGCGATGCAGCCCAACTCTAAACATCAAGGTTGATATGCAACATTTCGAAAGCCCAATTTCCGCGCTGCCAGACGAGTTGGTCGTCGCGCTTGAAGCGTTGGCACGGCGCGCGGGAGCGGCTATTTTGGAAGTTAAGCGCTGCGGGATCCATGCCCAAGCAAAGTCTGATGGATCACCCGTCACCGAGGCGGACCTAGCCGCCAATGCAGTTATTCTAGAAGGTTTAAGCACACTTCTGCCAGATACTCCGTTGATCACGGAAGAGGGGGACGATGGTTTAAAAGCCTTAGCCGATCCAGATGCGGACTTCTTGCTGATAGATCCCCTCGACGGCACGCGGGAATTTGTGTCTGGTGATCCTGATTATACTGTCAATATTGCTTACACGCGGCGGCGTAGGCCCGTGGTCGGCATTGTTCATATGCCCGAAACTGGGCTGTCCTGGGTCGGGGATTCACGGACGATCCCCATTGCGGCTTGGCAGATTGACCATAACGGAGCTTGGCAGTCGATCCATACGCGTGCGGCAGGTGAGACCTTGGCCGTATTGACCTCCCGCTCTCATCAAGACCCAGACACCGAAGCCTTTTTGAAGAAAGTCCCAGTCTTGGAACTGGTCAGGCGGGGCTCATCCTTGAAGTTTTGCTTGATCGCGGCAGGTCAGGGCGATCTTTACCCTCGTTTTGGTCCGACCATGGAATGGGACACGGCGGCAGGTGATGCCGTCTTGACTGCAGCTGGAGGTGCCATGTTGGACTTAAATGGCCAAGCCTTCCTTTATGGGAAGATCAGCGAGGGCTGCCGCAATTGCGGCTTTATGGCCATGGGCGATCCAAGCTTAGCCGCCACTTTATTCTAAGCAGCAGCTCGACCCACATTAGCATCTTTAAAACTTAAGGCATGGGCATAAAAACCTGCGACCCAAGCGGCAACCACGTCACCGTCCAAGGGTGCTGCTAGGCTCGCTAGCGCGGTGTCGGCCATGTCTTCAGTAAACCGTGTGCCACGGCGCGACCGAATTAAAGCATCGGCGAAACTGGAGCAGAATTCAGGGTGGCCTTGGAAGGACAAAGCAGGCGTATGGTCATATACCAATGCGGCGTAAGGCGTAAAATCCGAATGAGCTATGACCCTCGCGGTGGCTGGTGCCTCCAGCACCTGATCTTGATGGCTCACCGCCAAATGTAGCCTTTGTTTTGACCCGACCATCCAAGGTTCAGCCTTGCCTACGCGATAAGTATGACGACCCAAACCCCAGCATTGCGGTGCTTTGTGCGCCCGTCCACCAAAGGCCTCTGCCATGAGTTGATGACCAAAGCATATCCCTACCTGTGGAACTTGCATCGCGCCTGCGCGCTGGATCCAGTCTTTGAGGTCGGATATCCAAGCAAAGTCATCATAAACACCAGCAGGTGAGCCGGTGATGAGAGCGGCTTCCACCGAACTGGGGTCGGGAAGCTCTTGCCCGTCCAGCACCTGCACCACTTGACAGGTGAGGCCGGGAATATGGGGCACCAAAAGGGCTTCCAACATCGCAGGATATGAGGGAAAGCTCCCCTGAATGGGCTCAGGCGGGCGGCCAGTTTCAAACATCGTCAGTTGCATGACTGTAACCTAAGCTCATTTGAAGATAGTTTGCATGCAGAGCATGGTTAGAAAAAGCTAACAAAGGCAGAATGCTGTTTGGATGAGTAAGACTGTTGCAATTTGGTACTTAGTTTTCTTCCAATTGTGTGCACTTGAAACCAGTGCTTCCTTTTGAAGCATCAATAAACTGTCAACCAAGTATTTTTCCTATTTCGCAACGAACGAAACCGTGGTACTTCCCTAACTTACAGGATTATGACCTTTTTTTAGGTCCCCTGCATGCGAAAACTTTTTGGGTCCCAGCTGTACAGCTGGGGCCTTTTTTCTTGCTTGGTTGAGGGGAGCTTTAGGCGCTCTTGCGGCTCGATTGGAAGGTTGCGACGCTGTAGAGCGCGAGGCCTGCCCAGATTAGGCTGAAGGTCACACCGTGAGCCGGGGTGAAGTGCTCACCTAAAGCAATCCCGGTACCAAATTGTAGCGTTGGGGCTAAATATTGTAATAGTCCTAAAGTGGTCATCTTTAGGCCGCGCGCGCCAGTTGCAAACAAGATTAGCGGGATCGCCGTCGCAGGGCCTAAGAGAACCAATAAGCCCATCATACCGATTGTGCCGCCCATTACGGGGCCACCGCTTTGCATGTGCCATATAATGATTAAGAGGGCGGGCAGAAACAAGATTGCCGATTCCCAGAACAAACCTGCTGCGGGCTGAACTGGGGCAAGTTTGCGGACCAGCCCGTAAAGCGCAAAGGAAAACCCAAGGCCCAAGGCAACAAAGGGGAAAGCACCCACGAGGAAGGTTTGGTTGAGCACGCCTAGCAGCGCCAAAGTCAGCGCGCCGATCTGCCATTTGGTCAGCTTTTCCTTAAAAAATGCTACGCCCATGCACACATTGATCAGCGGATTGATAAAATAGCCAAGGCTCGATTCTAAAATCCGATCTTGGCCGACGGCCCAGACATAGAGGAGCCAGTTACCGCCGATCAAAGCAGCCGACAAAGCTAGGAGGGCTAAGGTGCGGGCGGTGATCCGCAGCGAAGCGAGCCCGCCGAAAAGCAAAGCGGCAAGGAACGCACACGGAAGGGTCCAGACGATCCGTTGGGCGGTCACTTCTAGCGGCGGGATTTTAGCAAACAGATGCAAGAAAGCCGGAAGCAGACCCCACATGATATAAGCAGACA
>CAMDDL010000034.1 GCA_945891505.1 Maricaulis salignorans
CAACAACGCCCTCTCATCGGAGATGGGCTTAGGTTACGGGCGGTTTGGTGGGTGGAGGATAAGTTTTTATCTGTCCCTCCAAAGGACCGCGCAGCACGAGCTGCGCATGGCAGCGCGTCCAGATGCGCAGCTCGTGGCTCACGCGCTCCTACCCCCCCCCCCGTCATCAAGTCAGTTCAGCATATGAGATGTGGACTGGTTTGAGGACAGTCTTAGGACTGAAGGGGTTTCTGCGCACAAGCGCCACACTCAAGTCGGATTAGCGCTACCCGAAGCTAAAAACGGCACCGGATCAACTGGCTTTGTTGCGTGGCGGACTTGGAAGTGTAGGCGGGGCGAGCGGGCGCGGCCGGTTTGGCCGACTTGGCCAATGACCTGTCCGCGCGTGACGGTCTGACCTTCCCGGACATTGACGGAATTAGCGAAGGCATAAGCGGTCATGTAATCGCTGGAATGGCGGATCAGCACAAGCCAGCCATAGCCCGCCAATTGATTGCCAACATAGGCCACTTGGCCAGAGGCTGCAGCCTTAAACGGCGTGCCGGATGGGGCCTCAATCTCAATCCCATCCACCACCCGCAAGTCCGCTTTGGTGCCAAAGGTCTCGACCAAGCGACCGCGAACGGGCCAAGCAAAACTGGGCAAGGCGGCCATCGCCCCCGGGGTGGTCTTTGGCGCCTCCGCTACCGGGCGCTTAGGCGGCGGCGGTGGAGCGGTGACGACTGGACCCGCTTCAGAATTCGGGCGCAATTGGCCCGGCACGCCACCCGTAACTGGACGGCCTGCAGCCAATTCTGTCGCTAGCAAAGCAACAAGGTCCTGCGGCTCAAGGCCTGTCAATTGATCGCGTACGAGCGCTGGAAGAATAACCTTCTGCCCCGGCAGAACTTTTACCGGGCGTGGAAAGCGGTTGAACAACGCGAGTGAGCGCTCGTCCACATTATAGCGCCGCGCAATCGCGGAGAAGGTTTCGTTGCGGCGTACGATATGGACCTTCAAAGGCGGCAGTTTGAGCGTTTGGCCCGGGGTTAAGGCAAAGGGTGCGCGCAGTGCATTGACTTGGATCAGCCCGACCAAGGGCGATCGGGTACGCTCCGCAATCGCATAGAGGGTCTCGCCGCGCATAACACGGGTTTCGGTCGGCGGGTTTTGCGGATCAAAGTCAATTGTTCCAGGTGCCGGCTGGGCCGCCAGCGGCGAAATGCCACTGAGTGCAAGGGTAGCAATGAGAAAGAGGCTGATGACGCGACGCATGGACGCAGGTGTCGCACAACATGGTTAAGCAGGCGTTGCTGCTCCCATCAACGCTCAAGCCTCGCGCGCCACGCCGGGCAACAAAGGTACGAAGCGCACATCCATCAGGGCTTCTTCTTCAAACACCCCATCTTCGCGGAGGCGATAGCGCAGAAGCTCTTGCACCGCCCCTGCCCCAACGGGCGCAACCAATATACCGCCTGGAGCCAGTTGCGCCAGCAAAGCATCCGGACGAACCGGGGCCGCGCAGGTGAAAATGATCCGGTCAAACGGCCCTTGATCTGGCCAGCCCAACCCACCATCGCTGCACTTAGAGACAATATTGGTGAGCTGCAGCCCCTCATGGCGGCTTTGGGCCAAGCGGAGCAGGGTACGATAGCGCTCGAGCGTAAAGACGCGGCGTGCTAGCTTGGAAAGGATCGCGGTCTGGTAACCTGAGCCGGTACCGATTTCGAGGACTTTCTCGCGCCCGGTCAGCTCCAACGCCGCCGTCATTATGCCGACGACATAGGGCTGGCTGATGGTCTGGCCACATTCGATCGGCAAGGCAGCATCTTCCCAAGCCCGCCCTTCAAAGCCAGCCGACATAAAAACTTCCCGCGGGATGGTTTCAATGGCGTTCAAAACCAGGGAATCGGTCACCCCAGCTTTGCGCAAAGCAAGGACGATACGGGCGCGGCCAGTTTCGTTACTCATGCTCCCAGCGTCTCCCGCAGAGCGCTCAAAACCCGATGTTCAGTCATATCGATATGGAGCGGTGAGACAGAAATCCGGTTCTCATAAATGGCCAGAAGGTCAGAGCCTGCCGGTGGTTTGGAGAGTTTTCCGCGATAGCCGATCCAGTAATAATCATTGCCGCGGAGATCGCTGCGCCGGTCGATCTGATGGATACATTCATCGCGGAAGCCCTGAAAGGTCGCTTCAAGACCGGTGACTTCTTCGGGCTCGCAATCGGGGAAATTGACGTTCATCACCACGCCGTCAGACCAAGGCTTGGCGAGGAGTTTGCGCAATACCTCTGCGCCATGGGCTTCGGCCGTGTGCCACGGAATAGGTTGGCCAACGCGGAAATTGACGGCTTGGGATAGAGCGATTGAGGGTATCCCCATTTGCATACCTTGCACCGCTGCAGCGACGGTGCCAGAGACGCTGGTATCCTCTGCAAGGTTCTGACCGCGATTGACGCCTGACAGCACCAAGTCTGGGCGACCGCCCTTCACCAATTCATCAACGCCCAATAGCACGCAATCCGTAGGCGTACCCGAACAGGCAAAGCGGCGCTCTCCTACAGTCCTGACACGGACGGGCTCGGTCAGTGTCAAAGCGCGTGAGGCACCCGAACGCTCCACCTCTGGCGCAACGATCCAGACATCGGTGCTAATGGCTTGGGCGATGCGCTCTAAGACAGCTAGGCCCGGCGCATGAATGCCATCGTCGTTTGAAATCAGAATGCGCAAGAAAGGTCCCCTGTTGAACCAGAATCATTGGTTCAGCCTGTTTGGCTTTGGCACGGGGTATCACTTCACGGCCTGCTTCGCGAGCCTCTTATTCGGCGGCTTTCATTGCACCTAAAACCGCACCTGCGATCATGGCGTTAGCCATCAAATGCGCGGAATCCATCAACAAAAGCCCCAAGGGCTCATTGCCATAGGCGTAGTTATAAAGCCGGGCCGCAACCAGAAACAAAACGCCCACCATCACGCCCAACCGCAGACCGGCCATTAGCGTGGTTATGCCTCTATCCTTGATCAAAAGGCCCATGCCCACAGTGATCATGACGGGCATGATCGGACTTAAGGCCATTCGCCATTGCTCACCCGCCAACATCTCCGGCGTATAGCCCGACAAGGCCATCCATGGTGCGGAAAACAGCACGCCATAGATGAGCGCGCCAACGACATACATTAACACAGAGGCAAGGATCAGCGGGATTAGCTTAATACCCAAGACGCGCATGTTATTTTTCCTCCATGTTTTTGATAAAATTTTACAGAGACTATTATGGAAATAAGGATGATGCAAAGCCAAAATTGGCTTTTAAAGCCCGTCGATATAATCTGATTATAAAGGGAAAAACTCAAAAAATAGGTGTTGAAAAACAATACCTGACTGTACCTGAAAATAATTTAGATTAGATCTTTGTTTACCATACTCCTCAACGGAGCATTTAGAACTCACTGGTATCGTGGTCAGGTATTCAAAACGAATACGGCTTGCTGAATGCAAGTGAAAACCTAGTATGGATGAGGGCTAAGAAATGCTCAGCGTAAACACGAATCAAGGCGCCATGGTCGCGCTTCAGACTCTAAATAAAACCAATTCCGACCTTGCGAAAACCCAGAACGCAATCTCGACGGGTTTGAAGGTTGCTACCGCAAAAGATAACGGTGCTATCTGGGCCATTGCCAACAAGATGAGATCCGACGTTGACGCTTATGACCGCGTCCGTGAATCGACTGACCGCGCAGCCTCTATTCTCGATACAGGCATTGCTGCTGGCGAAAGCATCATGGAATTGCTCAACGAAATGAAGGGCAAAGCCCTCGCAGGTTCACAAACAGGCCTATCTGCCTCTGCGCAAGCAGCACTGGCCGCCGACTTCGCGCAATTGCGCGACCAAATCACAAGCATTGGTGCAAACGCCTCATTTGACGGCTCCAACATGATTGCAGCTGCGCCAAACAACGCAGTCGCTCTGGGCGATGCTGCTGGCGGCAACACCATCACGGTCACCGGAATTAGCTTAGCCTTGGCCAGCACAACCATCACGGTTACGGGTGCTTCCGCTCTCGACACCGCCGCTAACGCAACAACCGCGCTGGGTCTGGTGAACGCTTCGATCACCAACTTAGGCACCCAATTGGCAACTTGGGGTGCAGGCGCTAAGCGCTTGGAGGTGCACAAGACCTTCATCGGCAAGCTGCAAGATGCTTTGAGCAACGGCATCGGCGCAATCGCCGACGCAGACCTAGCCAAGGAAAGCGCGAAGCTGCAAGCTCTGCAAACCAAGTCTCAGCTGGGTATTCAGGCATTGTCGATTGCCAACAGTTCTTCGCAGGCAGCATTGTCGCTGTTCCGCTAAAAATTATAAAAAGAAGAAAGTATCGTACAAATTGGCCCGAGCAGAAATGCTTGGGCCTTTTTTTATCCTTTATTTCATCAATACCTGAGAATCCCGCTAGATCGATAAAATTGTATCTAGTTATTAGAAATATATTTTATCCCCGATGTTACAAATACGCAGGTCAAAATGATCAGTGCATCTGAATGATGCATTTTAGTACCAGTAAGGAGATCAAGAATGATCAGCGTAAATACGAATAAAGGCGCGATGGTCGCCCTGCAGACCTTGAATCGCACCAATGACCAAATGGACAAGACGCAAAATGCGATTGCCACTGGCTTGAAGGTTGCCTCGGCCAAAGACAATGGCGCTTTGTTCGCCATTGCGAACAAAATGCGTTCCGACGTCGGTGCCTATGACCGTGTGCGGGAATCGGCCGATCGTGCTGCTTCCATCCTCGACACCGGCATTGCTGCTGGCGAGAGCATCATGGAACTCTTGAACGAAATGAAGGGCAAGGCTTTGGCCGGCAGCCAAGCGGGTAACTCCACTTCTGCCCAAGCTGCGCTCGCTGCTGACTTCGTGCAGTTGCGTGACCAGATCGCCAGCGTGATTGCCAACGCTTCGTTTGACGGTGCCAATATGATTAACGCTACACCAAGTGCTGCGGTTTCTTTGGGTGATGCTGCTGGTGGTAACACCATCACCATCGCTGGGGCCAACTTGAGCACGGGCAGCACCATCATAACGACCATTGCCAGCGTGTTGACGGACGCCACCACCTCGGCAGCTGCTTTGACGGCAACCAACAACTCCATCACTGCTTTGGGGACCCAATTGGCGACCTGGGGTGCGGGTGCAAAGCGCTTGGACGTGCACAAAACCTTCGTTGGCAAACTGCAAGACGCTTTGAACAACGGGATCGGGTCCATTGTTGACGCCGACCTCGCGAAAGAAAGCGCAAAGCTGCAAGCCCTGCAAGTTAAGCAACAGTTGGGCGTCCAAGCTCTGTCGATTGCTAACTCCTCTTCGCAAACGGCGCTCTCGCTGTTCCGCTAAAACAAGAATAAAATCAAAAACAAATTGGGCTTGGATCACCTTGGTCCAAGCTCTTTTTTTGTGTGATTATCTGTAATTTTCCAACTGTACTTCAAGTTACCAAGAGTTCGATAAAATTGCTTCCATTTCAAGAACGAAAAATATGGGTCCGGAACGTAGTCTGATCGGTGAGTCCGAATGACTTCCACGTTTGAATAGCGTGCGACATGTACCAGTAAGGAGATCAAGAATGATCAGCGTAAATACAAATCAAGGGGCCATGGTAGCCCTGCAAACGTTGAACCGCACAAACGGCGAGATGGCCAAGACGCAAAATGCGATTGCCACTGGCTTGAAGGTTGCTTCCGCGAAGGACAATGGCGCACTTTTCGCCATTGCTAATAAAATGCGTTCCGATGTCGGTGCCTATGACCGTGTGCGTGAATCGGCAGATCGTGCAGCCTCCATCCTCGACACCGGCATTGCAGCTGGCGAGAGCATCATGGAATTGCTGAACGAAATGAAGGGTAAGGCTTTGGCCGGCACCCAAGTTGGTAACTCAGCCTCTGCTCAATCGGCTTTGGCAGCCGACTTTGCCCAGCTCCGCGATCAAATCACCAGCATCGTTGCCAACGCTTCGTTTGATGGTGCCAACATGATTGCAGGTACCCCAAACAACGCCGTGTCACTGGGCGACGCAGCAGGCGGTAACAACATCACGATCAACGGTGCCAGCTTAGCATTAGCCAGCGCGACAATTCCGGTGCTGACAACTTCGGCGCTCGATACCACCGCAAACGCCACGACAGCTTTGGGCTTTGTTAATACTTCGATCAACAACTTGGGTACCCAGTTGGCGACCTGGGGTGCTGGTGCGAAGCGCTTAGACGTGCATCGTACCTTCGTTGGTAAACTGCAAGACGCTTTGAATAACGGGATCGGCTCAATCGTTGACGCCGACCTCGCCAAAGAAAGCGCCAAGCTGCAAGCTTTGCAAGTCAAGCAACAATTGGGCGTGCAAGCTCTGTCGATTGCTAACTCCTCTTCGCAAACAGCGCTCTCGTTGTTCCGCTAAGAACAACAGTAAACTCAAAATAGCATGGGCTTGGATTTATGCGATCCAAGCCCTTTTTTTATTCAAAATACCTGCAAATACCACTAAGTTTCTTATCAGTTATACTTAAGTAGATAAAATTGTATCGATCCTCAAAATCAAAAATGAGCGCTTCCTCGTTACACTTCCAGCGAGTCTGAAAGACTTTCGTGCCTGAAGGGCATGAGACGCGTACGAGTTAGGAGATCAAGAATGATCAGTGTCAACACAAACCGAGGGGCCATGGTGGCCCTACAGACGCTGAACCGAACCAATGACCAAATGGACAAAACGCAAAATGCGATTGCCACCGGTCTGAAGGTTTCGTCAGCAAAGGACAATGGCGCGCTTTTCGCCATTGCCAACAAAATGCGGTCCGACGTGAGTGCCTATGACCGGGTACGTGAATCGGCTGACCGCGCAACTGCGATCCTCGACACCGGCATTGCTGCTGGCGAGAGCATCATGGAATTGCTCAACGAAATGAAGGGCAAGGCTTTGGCAGCTTCGTCCACTGGCTTGAGTGCATCTGCCCTTGCCGCGCTTGACGCCGACTTCGGTCAGTTGCGGAACCAAATCGTCAGCGTCGTAGAAAACGCCTCGTTCGACGGTGCCAACATGATCCGTAACTTCCAAGCCAACGGCACCACGGCCAACACCGTCAACGATGCCATTTCCTTGGGCGATGCCGCCGGCGGTAACAACATCACCATCGCAGGCGCTGGTATGCAGTTACGGGCAACCACCGCTGCTGTGGCGGTTGGTGAAATCATGCGCTTTGGTCAAAACGAAAGCATCGCTGCTGGTGGTGCTGCTGCTGTAACGACCGCAGGCTTGGTCACTACTTCGATTGATAACCTCGGCACACGTTTGGCAACCTGGGGTGCTGGTGCGAAACGCTTAGACATTCACCGCACCTTCGTCGGCAAACTTCAAGATGCACTCAATAACGGGATCGGCTCAATCGTTGACGCCGACCTCGCCAAGGAAAGCGCTAAACTGCAAGCTCTGCAGGTCAAGCAACAGCTGGGCGTTCAAGCTCTGTCGATTGCAAATAGTTCTTCGCAAACAGCACTTTCGTTGTTCCGCTAAGACAATCTTCTCACATAAACTTCAGGCCCGGCGTCACAGCCGGGCCTGCTTTCTATATCTGAACATCACGTCAATAAGTCTTAATTTTAGTTAAAATGCAGTCGATTGGGAAAACCTTCCCTTGAGGGTCCTGTGGTAGCGTGGGACTGGGTTATTACGACCTAGGCACTTTAGTAGATGTGCCTAGTACACAAGAACTGGAGGGGACCGGTGGCGACATCGGCCTAGGATCGGATGAACATCGAGACGAAGAATATCTCGCTGACACAAACCGCACCAATTGCTCCCATACGTCTGGGGCAGGAGGCGGTTGTGGTGCAACCAGCGTCCAAAAATATTAGAAATCAGCAAACCAACGACCGTGCGCCGTCAAACGACTATCAGCGCGCGGCAAAGCAAGAGGCCAAATCTGTTTCGGTTGATAACGAGCAAGATACGCTCGAGGCCCAACAACGCGTTGCCCTGGTTGAGAAGATCATGGGAACCAACAAATCTTTGGTCATTGAGAAGAGCAAAGAGTTTGAGGGCTTCATCTATAAGTCGGTGGATCGGGTGACGGGCGAAGTCACACGGATCTGGCCGATTGAAGACTTAGCCAGCACGTTGACCTCACTTGCTGATGAAGATGAGCGCGCCACCATGCGCGGCATGATGATCGACGCAAAAGCCTAAAACGGGCCGCGTCCTACAGATTTTACAGCGACCTTGAAAGTTGCACTTACCTGCCAGAAATGTGCCTTTAGTAGCGTTTACCATTGGTTATCCAAATCAAATCACCTGTAACAGCCTCTTACTCATTCATCCGAGGGGGCTTGATTTGACATCGACCGTTCACACCAATTTGGCAGCCTTAGGCGCTGTCCAATCCTTCAACAGCGTCAATCGCGGGCTTGAAACCGTCCAAAACCGGATTTCGACAGGGCTAAAAGCAAGTGGTCCGCGCGATGGAGCTGCGACCTTTGGCATCGCCCAACAACAGCGGGCAGAAGCCAGTAGCTTAGACGCGGTCACCACCAGCCTTAACCGCGCCATTAGCATCGCCGATGTCGCCCTCGCAGCTGGTTCTTCGTTGTCTGATGTCCTGACCCAGATGCGGGAAAAGGCCGTCGCGGCGTCCGATACATCTATCTCGGACGTAACCCGCGCGATTCACAACTCCGACTTTATCGCTCTGCGAGATCAAATTGGCGGCATCATCGCCAATGCCGTATTTGACGGCCAAAATCTGTTAGGTGGGCCATCTGGCACAAACATCACCTTTCTAGCAAGCACCAATGGATCAACCAGCCTCGACCTTCCCATCGTGGATTTACGACTGCCCGCAGCTCCTGGTGCTGTCGCCAGCCCTGCCGCCGCCATGTATCTGGGAAGTGGCACGGCACCAACCACCGCGGCAAATGCTGTCGATGCGGCAGCCCGCGTCACCGCCAGTCTCGACTTTCTCAACACCGAGCTCTCGCGGCTTGGCGCGGCCAGCAAAATGTTCGTCAACCAAACCGTCTATTTCTCGAAACTGAAAGACAGTGTCACGGCTGAAATTGGCCATATGGTTGACGCCGATTTGGGCTATGAAAGCGCACAATTGCAAGCCCTTCAAACGCGCCAGCAGTTATCGGTGCAGGCCATGTCTCTCGCCAACAAAGCCCCGCGTGCCGTTTTGAATCTCTTGCGGGATATCTAGTTCAACGATAGGCTTCCCCTTTATTTCCAGCCACACGTGCGCTTGGCTGTGACAAGAAAGGAAAGTCTGATGCTGATTTCCCTAACGATGTTATTGGCTGCCAGTATTGGCCCGACCGCTGAACAAACATCTGCGGCCAATCCCGCTGACGCCAAACCAGCTGTGGTTGATCCCTATGCTGGCCGTCCTAGTGCCCGGATAATGCTCTCTCGACAGGTCCGCAACTTTGTCGTGCGGCGGGAAGAGGATAGCGATCGGGTCGTTTACCTCGAAACCGCCCGCAGCACTTGGTTTCGGGGTGAAATGATTTGCCGTGGCGGGGGAGACCCACGCGACGCCAAGTCGTTTAGATCGGCTGGCCACAGCAATGGTATCGAGTCCGGCACCACTCTGATTTTCTATGATTTATCCAGAGAAACTTCAAACTGCACTTTAGTCAGTCTGGTTAGCCTGACACCTGAAGAAGCTTTGGAGTTAAAATTAGTCCGTCCGCCAAAGGCAAAGAAAGGCTAAAGCTCTTTCACCAGTGGCCTAAGTCAGTCTAAAGAGGCGTCATGAAGAATCAGTCTGCCCGTTTCCTACTCGCATCTACCCTCATTCTGGCCGCGTCTTGCGCGCCGGCAGCCGAATCGCAAGCCCCGGTAGCCGCATCGGCGCAGACCATAAAGGTCACCGAAATTGCCGCTGGTCTAGCTTATCCTTGGGGCGCGGCAATCCTGCCCGATGGCTCCATGCTGGTGACAGAGCGCGATGGCAACTTGCGCGTTATCCGGGATGGCAAATTGGTTGAAGCCCCGATCACCGGCGTTCCGGCTGTCTTGAACGACGGTCAAGGCGGCTTGTTTGACGTGGCGCTGCACCCTGATTTTGCCTCAAACGGTTTGGTTTATTTGTCCTTCGCCAAGGGAACAAAATCGTCGAACCACACCGCTGTGGTGCGTGGCAAGTTTGACGGCAAAGCGCTGACCAATGTCGAGCCGGTCTTTGACGCCGTCCCAGAGCGGCAGACCCAAGCCCACTTTGGCGGCAGATTGTTGTTTATGCCCGATAAAACCCTCATCGTCACCTTGGGCGATGGCTATAAATATCGCGATAAAGCGCAAGACCTGTCGAGTGATTTGGGCAAGATTGTGCGCATCACCGATACCGGTGCGCCAGCCCCGGGCAATCCATTCGCCGGCCAAGCGGGCAAGCGCGCTGAAATCTATTCCTATGGTCACCGCAACGTTCAGGGCATCGCGCGCGACCCCGTGAGCGGCACGCTCTATGCGCATGAGCATGGTCCCAAAGGCGGCGATGAGGTCAATGTCATTCAGCCCGGCAAGAATTACGGCTGGCCCGTGATCACTTATGGCGTGGATTATTCTGGCGCGCCGATCAGCATGGAAAATAAGCGCGACGGGATGGAGCAGCCACTCGTCTATTGGGTGCCCTCTATCGCGCCATCCAGCATGGTATTGTACACAGGCAGTCTGTTCCCGCAGTGGAAGGGTGACCTTCTCGTAAGTGCGTTGGCTGGACAACAAATACGCCGGGTTGACCTAGAAAACGGTGCCGTGAAAGCCCAAGAGACCTTGTTGGCCGAACGTGAAGAGCGGTATCGCGCCATTATCCAAGCGCCAGATGGCAGCTTGATCGTCCTCACCGACGATCCAGAAGGCAAAGTGCTCCGCCTCAGCCCGAATTGATCATGACCTCAATGGCCACCCAAGAAGTTCTGGCCTTTGCCCATGAACTTGCCGACCTCGCGCGGGCAGCTATCCTGCCTTATTTCCGCGCTGAGGCAGCGATTGAGAATAAGGCTGAGATCGGCTTTGATCCCGTCACCGCAGCCGATAAAGCCGCTGAAGAGGCGATGCGCGCAAAGATACGTGCAGAGCGACCGTATGATAGCATCGTCGGTGAAGAGTTCGACAATCATGACGGCAGCTCTGGCTGGACGTGGGTGCTAGACCCCATTGATGGCACCCGCGCTTTCATCGCGGGCACAACGACTTGGGGCGTCCTGATTGGTGCGCGCTTTGACGATAAGCCGCTGGTCGGGATTATGGATCAACCCTTTGCCGATGAACGTTGGGCTGCCAATCCAGACCGTGGGTTCTGGTCGCGTGGACGGGCCCGTCAGCCCTTGATGACCCGCAAAAATGTGGCTTTAGATCATGCGCTTTTGGCGACGACCGACCCCTTCTTATTTCAAGGCGGTCAGCATGAAGCCTTCTTGGCTTTGCGCGCCTCAACCCGCCTGACCCGTTATGGGCTTGATTGCACAGCCTATGCGCTGCTGGCCCATGGCCATATTGATCTGGTCGTAGAGCCGGGCCTAAAAGATGTCGACATTGCCGCCCTCATCCCCATTATCGAGGCTGCAGGCGGCGTCGTGACCGATTGGCAGGGCCGCCATCACCCGAAGGGCGGTGACATTATTGCCGCGGGATGCCCAGCGCTACATGCCAAAGCCTTGGCCTTAGTGGCAGGGAAGTAAGCCTCCCCTGCCCGCTGGTATGCCTTAGGTCTTAATCCCGTTCTGCCAATCCAAAATGACCGTATCAAGCACGTCGAGGGGGAGTGGACCCGGCAGCAAGACTTGGTCGTGGAAAGCCTTAATGTCGAACTTATTGCCTAATTTGGTTTTGGCATCGGCACGCAGACGGATCAAATTAGTCTTGCCAACCATATAGCTGCAGGCTTGGCCCGGCCACACGCAATAGCGCTCCACTTCCGTAACGATGCTATCGCGCGTGTCGCCTGTGGCTTCTAACATATAATCAACGGCCTGTTCCTTCGTCCATTTCTTGGCATGAAGGCCCGTATCGACGACAAGGCGGGCGGCACGGAAAGCTGCTGATTGGGCATAGCCCAAGCGGCCAGCAATATCATTCTCATAGAGGCCCATTTCATCGGCCAATTGCTCCGCATAGAGCGCCCACCCTTCGCCATAAGCGCCAAACCACAACATTTTTGAACGCAGGAACGGCAGGCCTTGAGCCTCTTGTGCAAGAGAAATCTGCATGTGGTGGCCGGGTTGGGCCTCATGATAGGTCAAAGTCGGCAAGGACCATTTCGGCCAAGCGGCGGTGTCACGCAGATTGATATAATAAGCACCGGGACGCGACCCGTCGGGGGCGGGCGACTGATAATAACCGCCTGGAGCACCAGCTTCGGTATAGGCAGGGACGCGCTTTACTTCGCAATCCGCCTTTGCAAGTGTTGCAAAAACCTCTGGCAAGCGCTTCTTGAGGGCGGCCATCTGCTTATTCAAATCTGCCAGCAATTGCTCTTTGCCAGCATCATTATTGGCGTACAGATACTTCGGGTCCTTGGCCAAAGCGCTCATGCGCTCGGCCACACTTCCTTCGGTCATGCCAAGCGTCTTCAAGCCCTCATCCATTTGTGACCCAAACGAGCGCACGAGATCGCGGCCTAATTCATGGATTTCGTTGGGCGACATTTTGGTTGTCGTCCAATAGCCCGTGGCAGCCTGATAATAGGCTTCCCCCTGTGGCAGTTTCCAAACCCCAGCATCAGCGGTCGCCTTCGTCCGCAAGTCTTCCATCAAGGCAATCTGAGCCTGATAAGCGGGGAACACCTTCTCGGTCACCAATTTGGTGGCTGCTGCTCCTAATTGATCAGAACCTAGACCCGATTCCTTAGCCTTACGCACCAAGCCGGAAACCAAAACGGTCTCAGCGGCCGGGATTTTCAGAAAGCTGCGCAATTGGCCAAGGGCGCGATCAATGATGAAATTGGGCGGGATGGCGCCTTTGGCAGCATCGGCTTTGACGCGCTCTACCTCATGGCCCATTTGACCGGCGAAACCCTCAACCCGCGAAAGCCAAGCATCGGCATCATCTTTGGCCTTCACCACGTGCTGGCTATCCAAGAAGTCTGGCATGCCGACATAGCTGCCGGTCAGTTGCGACAGGATATACGGGTTGGGAGAACCATAGCCCGCTGTACCATAGCCCATTGGGGCGGCAGCTGCGGCATAGCGCGTGGACGACAAAACAACCGCATGGGTCAACTTGTCGGCCGGGTTCAGGCTTTCAGGCTTGATCTTTTCAAGGTCCTTGATCCAACCAGCCACCCATTGATTGCGGGTAGTTTCTGCAGCCGCCGAAGCGTCTGAAACCCGGCCCTTATAGGGCCCACCAGCCAAAGCTTCTGGCACGGTCAAGCTGGTCGCATATTCGGGCGAGTCCTTCAGCATGGCCGTGGTGATGGAATCAATCACCGCCTTAAGGTCCGGATTAGCCGTACTCTTATCCGCACAACCCCACAGAAAGGCCGTCGCCCCAATCGCCCCTGTGCCCAACAGGGCCCCTCGCCGCGTTAGCTTCATCTTACTCTACCTTTTGCTTCGGCCTGCCCTCACCCGGCGAGGACGCACTTGCCATTCTTGATCACGACCACATCGCGGGATTTTACACGGGCCTCAAACGACACCACATTGCCATCGCGCCACATCTGAACGCTGACCGTCTCACCGGGGAAAACAGGCGACGAGAAGCGCACGTCATGGCTCAAAATTAGGCTGGGATCGTTGCCGCAATAAGCTGACAGCACAGCCCGACAGGTCAGACCATAGGTGCATAGCCCGTGCAGGATTGGGCGGGGGAAGCCCACCATTTTGGCAAAATCAGGATCGGCGTGCAGCGGATTACGATCGCCCGACAAGCGATAAATCAAGGCCTGATCTGGGCTGGTTGGGATTTCAACTTCCATGTCTGGTGCACGATCTGGAATTGGATGGGACTCTGGTCCGCCTTCGCTCGGCCCACCAAAGCCACCATCGGCGCGGGCAAAGATGGATGAGGTCAGCGTGCACAGCAGGCTATCGTCTTTCTTGTCGCGGATCACAGTCTCGCTGATCAGAACCGCACCCTTGCCAGCACCCTTATCGAGGCACTCAACAAAGCGGCTATCGGCCAAAATCGTTGCAGCAACTGGCAGAGGCTTATGCATGGTCACGCGCTGTTCGCCATGCACCACCATCGCATAATTGATCCCCGTATCGCCAACCCGGCCCGCGCCCCAGGCAATCACGGTCGCCATGGTAGGGATGGTCTTTAGGCCGTTTTCATAAACAAACGGCAGCTCCCCCTTATCCATAGGGTCAGCGCCCATACCGATGCCCAAGGCATAAAGCATGGTCTGTGTATCGCCATAGGAAAATTCTTGGTCCTTGGATGTCAAAGACATCACGTGCTCATAATTGATAGCCATGGGTGTTCCTCCAGCTGTGCCTATATTCGTTTGGCTTTTCAGCCATGTGACAGAATAATTCAGCCGGGCGCAAGGGGGCACGCTTGGCCCCACTGCCTTAAGTCAAGCCGAAGCAAAGGGCTCACGCGGCAGCGACGGGATCGTGTTCAGCCACCCAATGGCCCGGGGCCACTTCCATCAATTGCGGACGATATTGTGGCCCATCACCTTCCACGAGTTTTGACTTCATGAAGCGCAATTGTGCGCGCGGATCCATGGGTGACGGCAGGTCCCCTTCCAAGCGGATGCGAGGACGCGCCTTCTCCAACTCTGGGTCAGGGATAGGTGCCGCGGAAATCAGGGCTTGGGTGTAGGGATGGCGCGGGTTGAGATAAATGGAATTGCGATCCGCGGTTTCCACCACCCGGCCCAAATACATCACCATGATCCGATGGCTGACTTCACGTACCACGGCCAAGTCGTGGCTGATGAACAACATGGCGAGGCCAAATTCGCGCTGCAAATCGAGCAAAAGGTCAATGATCTGCGCACGAATGGACACATCGAGCGCAGAGACCGCTTCATCGCACACCACAAACTTCGGACGCAAAATCATTGCGCGGGCAATGCCAACGCGCTGGTTCTGACCGCCCGAGAATTCATGCGGGTAGCGATTGATCCAATCGGGGTCGAGGCCGACACGGTTCATCATGTCTTTGACCATCGCATCGCGCTCTTGCCTGCCGATGCCAGGCTTATGGACCTCTAAAGGCTCCGCGATGGAAGCCCCAATCGTCATGCGTGGATCAAGGCTAGCCAGCGGGTCTTGGAACACGATGGTCAAGTCCTTGCGCGAGGCGCGCAGATCTTTCCGCGATGTATCGGTCACGCCCTTGCCAAGCCAAACCACTTGCCCCGCCGTCGTTGGTACCAAACGCAAGACGCCGCGCGCTAAGGTGGACTTGCCACAGCCCGACTCCCCCACCACGCCGACGGTCTCGCCAGCACGAATGGTCAGATCGACCCCGTCCACGGCCCGCAAAGGCTTGGATACGGGGAACAAGCCGCCGGAGACTTTTACCGGGAAATGGATTTGCAGATTCTTGGCTTCAACCAGAATGGGATCGCTATCCTTAGGCGGGTCCGCCAAGGGCACGCCTCTGCGCTCGGGCCGATCCAAGCGCGGCACAGCTGCCAATAGCTTTTGGGTATAGGCATCCTTTGGCGCCGCGAAGATTTGATGCACGTCGCCAGTCTCGACATAGAGACCCTTGTTCATCACTTGGACCTTGTCAGCCAATCGGGCAACGACGCCCATATCATGGGTGACAAGCGCAATCGCGGCACCGGTATCGCGCTTCAGCTCATCCATGAGCTCCAGCACTTGGGCTTGAACGGTCACGTCGAGCGCTGTCGTAGGCTCGTCGGCAATCAACAAGGCCGGTTCGCACAGCATGGAGATCGCGATCATGACGCGTTGACGCATGCCGCCCGACAATTCATGAGGATATTGGTTGAGCCGGCGGACGGCTTCAGGAACGCGCACGCGCTCCAGCCACTCTACACAGCGCTTGGTCGCAGCTTCACCTTGCAAATTCATGTGCAATTTCAGCACTTCATACATTTGCTCCCCCACTTTCATGTGAGGGGTCAGAGAGGTAAGTGGATCTTGGAAGATCATCGCCATTTGCTTGCCGCGAATGGAATTGAGCTCAAGCGGTTTGAGGCCGAGCAATTCCTGACCTTTGAACTTGATCGAGCCCGTGGCCACGCCGTTGGACGCCAAAAGCCCCATTGCAGCCATAAAAGTCTGGCTTTTGCCCGATCCAGATTCCCCTACCACGGCAACACATTCACCGGGTAAAATGTCCAGATCAATGCCCTTTACCGCACGAACGGAACCATCAGGCGTCGAGAACGTCACGGAGAGGTCACGGACAGACAAAATTGGGCTGGACATAAGGACGAGGTTCCTTGAAGAAACGATTTCGAAACTACGACTTAGCTTTGCATTTCCCTGCGGTCTATGCGTTCAAGCACATGTGACCACATTGCAGCCTCAGGGCGGTGCCAATAAGGTCGGGTAAAACATCGCTTTGCTCAGGAAACAGACAATGGCCAGCCTTCCCTATTTGACCGATACCCGTTTTGACCATGGCGCTGTAAGCCAAACTGGCAAAGCACTCCAAAGTTTGGGCGCAAGCCGCCCTCTGATCGTCACCGACAAAGGCATTGTTGCGGCAGGCCTGATACAATCCGTGCTAGACGCGCTTGGCGCGCCTCCTGCTGCGGTATTTGACGAGACGCCGGGCAATCCGACCGAAGCTGCCACTTTGGCCGCCACTGACCTTTATAAAGAGGCCGAAGCGGATTCCATCATCGCTTTAGGCGGCGGCTCTTCCATGGACTTGGCTAAGGGCGTTGGCCTATTGGTCAGCGGTGAAGGCCCCTTGGCGCGCTATGGTGCGGCGCAGCGTGGCTCGCGCCTGATTGGAAAAATCCCGCCGCTGATCGCGATCCCGACCACCTCGGGCACAGGCTCTGAAGTCTCCATCGGCGCGGTGATCGTGCTGGAATCGGGCATCAAGGAACTGTTTGTTTCCAAGCATCTCATCCCGGCCATCGCCATTTGCGATCCCGACCTCACCTTGGGCCTGCCTGCGGGCCTCACGGCTGCAACCGGCATGGATGCGGTGACCCATTGTATTGAGAGCATCATGTCGCCTGCCATCAATCCACCCGGAGACGCAATTGCGGCAGACGGGATCGTGCGGGCAGTGCGGGATGGCATGCTTGCCCGCGCTGTTAAGGATGGTTCTGACAAGGAAGCACGCTGGCACATGATGATGGCCTCCACCGAAGGCGCTTTGGCCTTTGTGAAGGGTCTAGGCAGCGTCCACGCCCTCTCCCACGCTGCTGGTCGGCTCAAAAGCCCCAGCCTGCACCACGGCACCCTCAACGCCATCTTCTTGCCCCATGTGATGCGCTTTAATGCGGGCGTGCGACCAGATGCAGAAGCGCGCATTCGCGACGCGATGGGCCTAAAGGCTCATGAAGATTTGGCCGATGCTTTGGCCAGCCTCAATCAAGCCTTGGGCATTCCAGCCAATCTCTCGGTCCTTGGCCTATCCAATGATCATGCTGACGGCATTGTCGCCAATGCCTTGGTCGACATCGCGCATTTGTCTAACCCAAGAAAGGCCAGCGAAGCAGACTACCATGCTTTGTTTGCCGCGGCCCTGACCGGCTAACGAAAGAAGTCCAATCTATGGAAGCCATTTGGCTCTCGACCCTGATTGTCGCCATCGCTGAGATCGGGGACAAAACCCAATTGCTCGCCATCGTGTTGGCCTGCAAGTTCAACAAGCCCATCCCGATCATTGCCGGGATTTTTGTGGCAACCATCATCAATCACGCCCTCGCAGCTAGCGTTGGCTTTGGCGTGGCACAATTGATTTCGGGCAAGTGGTTTCAAGTCGGGGTCGGGGTGGCCTTTATTGCGATGGCCGCTTGGGCTTTGATCCCTGACAAAGAGGACGAAGATGCCGGGTCCAAGTCCCATGGCAGCGTTTTCATGACCACCGTGATCGCCTTTTTCCTTGTTGAGATGGGCGACAAAACCCAAATCGCTACGTCACTTCTGGCGGCACGGTTTGAGAACATTACACTGGTGACCATTGGCACGACCTTGGGCATGATGCTGGCCAATGTGCCTGCTGTTTATCTCGGCCAAGCCGCAACCAAAGTCGTGCCGCTGAATGTGGTGCGGATGATCGCGGCAGGTATCTTCGCCGCTATTGGTGTTTGGGTCGTGGTGGCAGCATTGACGGCCGCACAGCCCACCTAACAAAAAAGGCGACCCACACGGGTCGCCTTTTTCAAACTCTGCGATGTTGAAACGCTTATGCGTTGCCAGCAACGACTTCTGGAGGCGCATTGCGCAGGGTGCGTTGGATCAGCTTCTGCCAGTGCAGCAAGGACACCAAATGGGCATAGATGGCGCCCAAGCAGCCCTTTTGCTTCAATTCCAGCAATTTCGCGGCTGGCAAAGCATTCAGCTTTTCTTCTGAGACGCCGATATAGTCCGCCACCTTTACTGGCTCACCTTGGCTGCCGTCCGGGTTGGTTGGCGTAAAGGTGACGCTTTTTTCTTCCATGATATCCATCGAGTTGATGACTTCCATGAACTCTTCGGTCGCGCGACGCTGACGTTCAAAGTCCTGCAGGAATTCCATGGCATTGGTGGTGTAAGGGGTTGGCTGGCCGTTTTCGAACAGCGGCAAATCTGGGTTCTCACCGATCATCTCTGCTTGGGTGTCGATACAGACCACGAAATTGTCGCCTTGCTGGTCTGCAGCAAATACGAAAGGATAGCGGCGGATGAAGGCTGGGATATAGCCGTCCAGTTCCCAATTGCCTGTGCCGTCGACATAAAGGTTTTCACCCGAACGCGCTGACAACACTGCCAAAGGCGTTTTGCGGTCTGGGGCGAAAATGATTGGCAGCGAGGTAGCCGCCATGCCGAATTCTTGCACCGTCAAAGGAACCACATGGGTTGTTTCGACAAAGCCAAACGGGCGTTCGATATTCTTCAAGCCCAGTTTGCTATGGGCTTCCAAAGACAAAGGCTCTGGATTTTTGTACAAAAGGACGTTGCCTGTGAGGGCAGGCGAGCCGGTTTGGGCGTCAGACATGGTGAGAAACTCCGTTAGGTCGCGGGCTTCTAGCGGTTTCTAAGCAAAAGGCCAACCTTGCTCTGCAATTGGCGCCTGAAGCGCAGAGGTGACTTAGGCGGCGAGTGGTTTAGGGTGTGCAACTCAACGCGCCTAAGGCTAGCTAGGAGTCCAACATGTCCCAAATACATAAGATCGCCGCAGGGCTTGTAGGTCTTGCCCTGACAACCAGTGTTGCGACTTGGCTTAGCCCCGCGCACGCGCAAGAAAACGTACCAAAACCCAAAGCTATGGCCGCCTTTCGGGTCTGTTTGGCAGCCTCCAAGACTGGCGTTGATTGCGGCCAGCCCGTTTACGATGCCTGCCAAGCCGACCATGATCAACCCGATACCACCTTGTCGATCATCGAATGCACGATGACGACTCATAAGGCGTGGGACGTGGTCTTAAACGAGCGCTATCGCGCCCTGATCGCAACCTCCCCGCCCAATCTGAAGCTGAAACTCCAAAAAGCGCAGCGGGCTTGGATCGTCAGCCGCGATGCCGACTGTGCTGCCGTCTATGAAAACTGGATTAGCGGCACGATACGCGGCCCGATGTATGCGGGTTGTATGGTCGAAAAGACCTCTGAGCGCGCGCAGTGGCTGAAAGAGATGCGCGAGGACTAACCTATCGCCGAGCTGCGTCAGACGCTTTGCGGATCGCCTCAAACTCATCGCCCTTGGTCCATTGCGGCCACGTCGCGGCGTTCGCAACTTCCAGCATCAGGCTGCGGGTCGCCGTCAAATCCATCAAAGCGCCTGCGAAATCAAAGGCCGGATCATATTCATCCTGTGGCTTGTGATAGCGCTGATCGAACCATTCCTTTGTCGCAGCTTGGCCCGCCTCAACCCCACCTTTGACCAAGGTGGTGCCAGTGGACGGGAACATGGCAGGCACGCCTGCGCGGGCGAACGGGAAATGGTCCGAGCGATAAAACAAACCAAACTGTGGGTTGCGGTCGGGCGTATAGGTTCGCCCTTGCGCGCTTAGAATCGCCTTCATGCTGGCATCGAGGCTGGATTTACCAGCACCTGGAAACTCCATCTCCGTCGTGGCGCCGCGATGGGGCAACATGTCGAGGGTGAAGGCGGCTGCCGTCTTCTCCAGCGGGAAGCGGGGATTATTGACGTAATAGTCAGAGCCCAACAGCCCCTGCTCTTCTGCGGCCCACGACGCAAAGACGATCGAGCGCGCCGGAGGCGGCCCTTGCGCAAGGGTGCGCGCGATCTCCAACATCCCGGCCATGCCTGAGGCATTGTCCATCGCGCCATTATAGATTTTATCGCCATTGATCGGCTCACGAATGCCCAAGTGATCGTGATGAGCCCCGATCAGAACAGTCTCATTCGGGCGGCTCGCGCCTTTAAGGACACCGACAACATTGCGCGTCGCCACCGATTCCCGAGTTACGCCGATGTCGATGGTCGCGGTTTGGTTGAGCGGCACTGGCTTAAAGCCCGGCGTGCGGGCCGCCTTCTTCAACGCCTCAAAATCAAGGCCCGACTTGCGGAACAATTCTACGGCTACGTCGCGCTGCATCCAGCCTTCAATGGCCGCCAGCGACGAACCGCTATCAGGCCGCACGAAGTCAAAACGGGTGCCGTTGGAATTGCGCACCACGCCCCAGCCGTAAGCAGCCGGTGCATCCTCATGAATGATCAGAACGCCAGCCGCCCCTGCTTTGGCAGCTGCTTCAAACTTATAGGGCCAGCGGCCGTACCATTGCATGGCTTTGCCGCCGAACATGCCTGCGACCGCTTCGCCCGGGGCTGCCTCAAAATCGGGGTCATTGATCAAGACCAAAGCGATCTTGCCATCCCAGTTCACGCCAGCAAAATCATCCCAATTCTTCTCCAGCGCCTTCACGCCATAACCGGCAAACACCAAAGGCGCGTCGACCAAATTATAAGAACTGCCATCAGCCTTCCGGCTGATCATCATGATATCCTTGCCCTGATACCAAATCTCATCCTCGACCGCGAAGGTGCCACGTGGCGCGGTTGTGAAGCGGTTAAGCTCAAAGTTTTGAAACCAGGTGCCGTTGTCGCCCGCAGGCTCCAGCCCCAGAGCGGCCATGGCACCAGCTACATAGGTCGTAGCCATGTCATCGCCGCGCGTCCCGGGGCTGCGCCCTTCGAAGAAATCATCGGCGAGGGTTTTAATGTGCATCCGCAGACGCGCATCATCGATGGCAGGATAAGACGCTAGCTGGCCCACCTTGGCGGCTTTTGAACTTGTTTGCCCCGATTGCGCTTGCGCGAATTGGGTTACCAAAGCACCCGCAGCAATAAAGGCCACCAATGCGGTGCCAGCAAGTAAGCGTTTCATCTTTGACCCTTAAACTGCGGTTGCGCCGCCATCGATAACGAAGGTTTGTCCAGTGGTGAAGCCACCTGCACGCGAGGCCAAGAACACGGCCATGCCTGCAATCTCGTCAGGCTCACCGATGCGCTTCAAGCAGGAATGGGTGGTGGCTTGCTTTAAAGTGGCAGGGTCTTCCCACAAGGCGCGGGCAAAGTCTGTCTTGATCAGGCCCGGCGCAATACAATTCACCGTCACACCATCTGGCCCAAATTCCAGCGCGAGGTTACGCGCCAATTGCATGTCCGCAGCCTTGGAAATGTTATAGGCCCCAATGATATTGGTCGCCTTCAAGCCACCAATCGAGGAAATGATGGTGATGTTGCCAGCCTTACGCGCCACCATTTGCGGCGCGACCATGGAGATCAGCCAGTGGTTGGAAATGATGTTGTTCTGCAAGATTTTCGCAAACACATCATCCGCAATCCCAGCCATCGGACCATAATAAGGATTGGATGCCGCATTACAGACCACGATATCAATCTGGCCAAAGCGCTCGTTGGTTTGGTCGACCAAGCGCTGGAGGTCTTCTTTCGAGGAAATATTGGCAGGCACCGCCAGCGCGCGTCCATCGCCATGCTTGGCATTGATGGCATTAGCGACATCTTCACAGGGGCCAGCTTTGCGCGACGAGACGACGACATTGGCGCCATGATCGGCCATTTGCTCGACAATGGCTTTGCCAATCCCGCGTGACGAGCCAGTGACGATGGCAGTCTTGCCGCTGAGGTCAAAAATTGTGGTCATAAGGCTTCCCCCTGAGAATGTTGTTTAAACCCGGCATCTGATGTGCTGGCAGAGTTTCTGCCACGGGTTTGGCACAGGGGAAAGGGGGCGATGACGCGTTGGCACCTTCGCAAACAGCCACAAGCAGTTTGTGCGCTTTAGCCGTGCGTACCGTCAAGCTTGTCGAGACGGGCCTGCATCGCCGCCATTTGGGCCCGCATGGCAACCAATTCTTCCGACGCTTCTGACTTCTGTGCAGACTTACTGGTGGGCCGCAGGGCAGTAGGTACAACGACGCCTGTAAAAGCTTTGGCGGCCTCTGCCATCATCGACATATTGGCGCGGACGGCCTGTTGGAACAACTCAGCAGGGCCTGACAAGTCAATGCCGCCATTAAGCGATTTCGAGAATTGTTCGCGGCTGTCGGTAAAGCTCTTCATCGCGAGGTCGAGGTAAGAAGGCAAAAAGCCTTGCACGCTGTCGCCATAAGAGCGGATAATGTCGCGCAGGAACCCGACTGGCAGAAGATTATTGCCAGAGCTTTCAGCCTCCAGAATGATCTGGGTCAGGATAGACCGGGTAATATCGTCGCCCGACTTGGCATCAAACACAACAAAATCGACCCGATCGCGCACCATTTGGGCCAAATGATCCAAGGTCACATAGGCCGAAGTCGCGGTGTTATAGAGCCGCCGATTGGCGTACTTCTTGATCGTCACCACGGGATTTGCCTGTTTGCTATCGGCCAAATGGGGCTCCCTTTCGCTGCGAATTGCGCGATTTTGCCTAGTTTCGCTGCTGTTCTTCGCAGATGCAAGACAATTGGGCAGGTGCGAAACGCACTTTGCAAATACATGGGCAAACACATGGGCAAACACATGGGGCAAACACATGGGTGCAGAACCCGCCATTGACCCCGACCCAGGTCGCTTCAGACAGGTCCGGAACCCTGACCATTAGCTGCACAAAGCCAAACGAATCTTGGAAGGGCTTTGTTTGCGATTGACGCCAACCTTTTCTTACGCAAGACAGGGCAAAATATTTCTGGGAAAGGCATACGTACATGAGCACTTCTTCTTCCGACATCGTGATCGTCTCGGCGGCACGCACGCCGATTGGCTCTTTCTCCGGCGCATTCGCGACCGTAGAGGCCCATGAACTGGGTAGAACCGCCATTGTCGAAGCCTTGGCGCGCGCCGGGGTGTCGGGTGATGAAGTCTCAGAGCTGATCTTCGGCCAAGTGTTGACCGCTGGCAAAGGCCAAAACCCAGCCCGTCAAGCCAGCCGCGCTGCTGGCATCTCGGACGCTGCGCCTGCTTGGTTAGTCAATCAAGTGTGTGGCTCGGGCCTGCGCACGGTGGCCTTGGCCGCCCAACAAATCATGACGGGAAGTGCTGATATCGTTGTCGCCGGCGGTCAAGAAAGCATGAGTTTGTCGGCCCATGCAGCTTATATGCGTGCGGGCACGAAAATGGGCGACCTAGGCTTGGTCGACACCATGATCCGCGACGGCCTGACGGATGCCTTCAACGCCTATCATATGGGCATCACGGCAGAAAATGTCGCCGAGAAGTGGCAGATCACGCGCGATGAGCAAGACCAGTTTGCCACCGCCAGTCAGAATAAAGCCGAAGCCGCCCAAGCCGCTGGCCGCTTTGACGCAGAAATCGCCGCTGTGACCGTTAAGGGCCGCAAGGGCGATGTGACGATTGATAAGGATGAATATATTCGCAAAGGCGCGACAATGGATGCAGCTCAAGCGCTGCGCCCTGCGTTCAAAAAAGACGGCACCGTCACCGCAGGCAATGCCTCTGGCATCAATGACGGCGCAGCAGCGCTGGTTGTCATGAGTGCGGCCGAAGCCGCCAAGCGCGGTCTGACCCCACTGGCGCGTATCGCTTCCTTCGCGACCGCAGGCGTCGACCCTTCCATCATGGGCACAGGACCGATCCCAGCTTCCAAGCGCGCTTTGGAAAAGGCTGGTTGGAAGCCCGCTGACCTCGACCTGATCGAAGCCAATGAAGCCTTCGCCGCCCAAGCAATCGCGGTTAACCGCGACATGGGCTGGGATACCACCAAAGTGAACGTCAATGGTGGTGCTATCGCCTTGGGCCACCCGATTGGCGCTTCTGGTGCCCGGGTATTGGTGACCCTGTTGCACGAAATGGCTGCCCGCGACGCCAAGCGCGGTCTAGCTACCTTGTGCATCGGCGGCGGCATGGGTGTTGCGCTGTGTGTGGAGCGGTAGGGGTATTAGCGCGCTAACGTCTTGTTCTGCGCAAGACCAAATTTGCTGCTTGGGAACGGCTCTAAGGTTCGCACTGCTCACTTTAGAGCCGCTCGGCAATTCTCTCTGCGCAAGATGGGGAGTCAAGGGGTGAAATCGGCTTCGCCGACGCGCGAAGCGCGCCCCTTGACTCCCCATCTTGCGCGCACACACTCGAGTGCGGCCTTTGCGAAGGCATAGCCTGCGGCAAAGGCCTTCTAGACAAAAGCATTCACACAGAGGCCTCAATAATTTTTATTGCGAGGCACTTGCAACTAGAACTATTCTATTCTACATAAGAATGACTCTCAGAAGCAAGAAATGGACAAGCCCATGTATGTTTGCAATTGCAATGGAATTCGCGAGAAAGCGGTCCACGAAGCAATTGCTGCGGGTGCTGGGCGTCCATGCGATGTGTTCCACGCTAACAAATGCCGCGCTCAATGCGGCCGATGCGTGCCTGAGATGCAAGAACTGATCGCGCATCAAACTCAACACTTCAAAGTGGCCGCCGAATAAAGTCTACCTTGTCGAAACCGACAGGAAGCCTATACTCGCGCTCAACTTAGGAGCCTCCCATGCAAGCCGCAGAGGGCGTCATCGCACGCCTCAATACCATTCTCACCAATGAATTGACCGCCATCAATCAGTATTTCTTGCATGCCCGCATGTATAAGAATTGGGGTCTGACCAAGCTGGGCGACATTACCTATAAAGAGTCGATCGGCGAGATGAAGCATGCCGACTATCTGATCGAGCGCATCCTGATGCTCGACGGACTGCCCAATATGCAAGACATGCATAAGCTGAAATTGGGCGAAAACGTGCCAGAAAGTTTAGCCGCTGATCTGGCCGTCGAATATCGCGGTCAAGGCCAAATGAAGGATGCGATTGAGCATTTTGAAAAGGTCCGAGATTATGTGTCGCGCGATATCGTCGCCAAAATCCTCGAAGATACTGAGGAGCACATCGACTTTCTGGAGACCCAGTTACAATTGATCGAGCAATTGGGCATCCAAAACTATCTCCAAACGGCCATGGGCCCAATTGAAAGCTAATCCAGCTTGGACGCGGCCACTTCTTCCATCCGGCAGGTTGGCCGCGTTCTCATTCGCAACCATGCGGGTGAAGTCCTTCTGCTGCGCGGAAGGGACCCGGGCGAGCCAGATCGGCCTGCCTTCTGGTTTATGCCGGGCGGGAAGATTGACCCAGGCGAGACCGCTCAAGAAGCCGCCGCCCGCGAACTACAAGAAGAAGTTGGTATCGTGGTTGAGCCTGCCGCCCTCGGTGAGGTGATCGGCAGCGAGGATGTGACCTACCGCTTTAATGGGGTGAGCTACCGCCAAAGCGGCGTCTTCTTTGCGCTGCGCCATGAAAATCCGAGCCTGCATGCAGAAGGCCTCACGGCCATTGAGGCCGAGACCATCGATATGGGCCGATGGTGGTCTCTGAGCGAAATCCAAGCCTCGAATGAAACGATCTACCCCGAAAATCTGGGCGAGATGTTAGCGAAACTCGCGCCTTAGACCACTCGGTTCTCGAGGGGTTGGTCCTGATAGACGCGGATCAGATTGCCGATGGCGGCGCGCACCGCTTCTTGAACGCTCTCGCGTGTGCGTCCCGCGACATGGGGGGTGAGGACGACATTGGGTAGATCGGCCCAGAGTTTGGGGTCGGTCGGCTCATTCTCGAACACGTCTAGGCCAGCGCCTAAAATCCTTTTTTCTTTTAGAGCAACAAGTAACGCTGCTTCATCGACGACGCCACCGCGCGCGACGTTGATCAAGACGCCTTCGGTACCCAAGGCGTCGAGCACTTCGGCCGAGACAACTTTGCGGGTAGCATCCGTTAGTGGGCAGGCCAGCATCAAAATGTCGGACTTTTTGGCTAGTTCCAAAACCGTGTCGACACGCGGCCAAACAAGTTCTGGCTTCGGATTTGGGCCAGCCCAGATGACTTTTAGGCCAAAGGCTTCTGCGCGAACGGCAATGGCCTGCCCAATCGCCCCCATGCCGAGAATACCCAAAGTGCGCCCACGCAACCGAGAACGCGGCGCATGGGTCAACGCATCGGCCCACTCCCCACGCCGCACAAGGCCGTCCAGCTCAATGATGTTGCGCTCACCGGCAATCAAGAGGCCAAGGGCGAGGTCTGCCACGTCGTCTGTATTGATACCCGGCGAATTGCACACCGAGATACCAGCGGCTTTGGCGGCAACCAGATCAACCCCGTCCACACCCACGCCTGCGGCGATCACCGCTTCGAGCTTAGGGAACAAGGTGAACAGCGCCGCCTCAGTCTTTTTGCCGCCGATACAGGCGATGGCACGCACCTCAGCTCCGGGCCCGGCGGCAAAGGCTGCAATATCCGCAATCTCCCACAGACGCGCGCAAGGGGCGATGTTTTCAAGCAGCGGCTGGGCGAGGACGAGTTCGGGGTGAATAATCAGGATCATGGGAAGCCTTGTGAAAGGCTTGCGCGCCAGATGCAAGGGGGGGGGGAGCGCGTGAGCCACTGGCCGCGCCTGTCAGTCCGTATCGATGAATGTGTTATCAAGCGCCGCCACTCCCCTCTCCCAATGGGAGCTACGGGATTCACGGAATTTGGTTTGTTGTGGAGTTGAGTGCGAGAGTATAGCCGGTGAGGGTTTGTGTTAGGACGGACCAGCCGGTGCGCATGGTTTTGGGGCCTGGTGGTTTGTAGTAGCAGTTCCAACCGCCAAGCCTTGCACAG
>CAMDDL010000035.1 GCA_945891505.1 Maricaulis salignorans
CCCGCCATAGTGAGCTACCGCAGCGCTTCATCGCGCCGTGTGCGGACTTAGCTTTGGGAGATGAGGCGGCAGCCTTTGCGGCCTATGAACAAGCACGGCTGGGCCTAGGCGTACCAGACCTTGCGGCTGATCTTGTGGTCGAAAAGGACTTCATCCTGGAAGGCTTGATGGATGAAATGGGCGGCGTGGATTTCCACAAAGGCTGCTATGTCGGCCAAGAAATGACCAGCCGGATGAAGCGGCGCACTACGGTCAAGACAAAGCTATGTCGGGTGCGCTTTGACGGGGCAGCTCCAGCGTTTGAAACGCCCATTCTGGCAGACGGTTGGGAAGTCGGCCGCATGCGCACAGGTGGTTCCGGGCAGGGGCTAGCCCTCATTCGTTTTGATCGGGCGCAAAAGGCCATAAGCGAAGGTCAGATATTGCGGGCAGGCGATCAGGCCATCAGGCTAGATCCGCCCAGCTGGATGGAAGTGCCCGCCTAGACCGCTAGGCTCGCTGCAAGGCTTAGCGTGACGATTGACACACAAGTGGTCAGGAAAACCGCACGCGCAGCTGTGTCGCCCCAGACTTCTGCCTGTTGGGCTTGGATGAACACATTCACCGCACTGGGGCAGGCCGCAAGAATGGTGGCGGCCATGGCAAGATCACGCGGAGCGTTGATGGCTGCCATGCCAGCGGCCATCATCAAGGGCAGGGCGATGCACTTGACCATAACGACAAGACCGATATCGCGCCCAGAATGGCTTTGGATTGCGCCTAAGCTTGTCGCCATCACAATGCCAAGCGCGACAAGGCCTGCAGGGCTGGCTGCGGCACCTAACATGTCGAGTGGGCGCATCAAGGCGGCTGGGATTTGAAGTCCTGTCAAGGCGATCAGAAAGCCGATGAAAGCTCCCATGCTGACTGGATTGGTGAGGCCGCCCAGCATCGCGCGGTGCGCGGCGGCAGCGTCTGGCGCGGGCTTGGCGAGGTAAAGCCCTGCCACGCCGAGGCCAACTACAAGGATATTCTCTAACGCGACAAAGGCCGCTGCCATGGCCAAGACTTCTGGCCCGAACAAGCTGGCCAGAATGGCGGTACCTAGAAAAGCTGTATTGCCGCTGGATGAGGCAAAGCCCACACCGGCTTGGCTGGTTTTCGATAGTCCTAGCCCCATGCCTGCTAGCCGGGCCAGCAAGTGACCCGCAACCAAAACCGCCACCCACATCAGAAGGGTTGAGCCCTGCGCCGCATTTGGCACAGGGGCTTTGGCCATTGAGGTCAACAAGAGGGACGGAAAGGCCAGCCAGAAGACAAAGCGTGACAGGCCCGAAGCGGTATTGCCGTCAAATAGGCCAGCCTTTGCCCCCGCCCAACCCAGAGCGATCAGGCCAAAGATTGGCAAGGTGATCCACAAAACGTCCACGCGCGGTCCTTTGATGTGATGGCCCGCTGCGGGCGCGGCTTTAGCGGCCTGTGAATTGCGCCACTTGCTTGGACAAGAAAGCCATCACGCCAATGCGGAAATCTTTGGTCCGGCCCGCGTCGCGCTGCAAGTCACGCTCTAACGCCAATTGCGACTTCCAGTCATTGTCCAAGCTGGCCCAAGCTGCCTGGCGGATCATCGAGAGTGTTTTTGTTGGCCCACTTGCCAGCGTGTGGGCGAGAGCCTTGGCTTCGTCCAACAAGGTATCTTGTGAGATAACGCGGTTGATCAGGCCCCATTCGAGCGCTTGAGGCGCAAAAATCTTTTCGCCCAACAACATCATTTCCATCGCGCGGGCACGGCCAACAGCGCGCGCCAACATATAGGTCGACCCGCCATCGGGGACCAAGCCAATCCGGCGGAAGGCTTGCAAGAAGTAGGCGTTTTCAGAAGCAAGAATGATGTCGCCCAGAAGCGCGAACGAGCAGCCAATGCCTGCCGCAGCGCCATTTACCGCCGTTACCAAAGGAACCGGCAGGTCGCGGATTGTCGTCACTAAGGGGTTATACGTGCTTTCAAGCGCCGCCCCGGCATCCATTTGCGCAGGGTCTTGCGTGCCGCTCATGTTGGAGGCGGTCGACCCCAAATTGGCTCCAGAGCAAAAGCCTTTACCCGTGCCCGTCAAAACAATCGCGCGGGCTTCACCAGCCGCGCGTTCAAAGGCGCGCGTCATTTCTTGCGCCATATCCACGCCGCATGCATTCATGGTGGCAGGGTCGTGCAAGGTAATGATGGCGACGTCGCCGTCGAGTTCATAGAGGACTTTTGTATTGTCAGACATGGTCATCTCCCAAAGTTTAAGCTGTTCTGTGGCAGCCTTTCAGTCAAACCCTAGTCTGGATTTGCGGGAGAGGGAAGGTACTCGCCTTAGGGCAACCGATGTAAAATTGCGCACCTAGGAAACCTGCGCAATCGAGATAGGCCTAGTTGCTGGCCAGCTTGCGCATTTGGCGCGCTTCGCAGCGGCGAAGCTGGCCATCATAGATCGCAGCTTGGCTGCTGACCCGGCTCGCCACTTCGCCTAGCCAAGGCTTGTTCGAAAAGGTGCGACGCTGAAAGCCAGTGGGGCCTTCGTGATAGGCCAAATAAAGATTACGGGCGTCAGTCTTTGAAAGGCCTGTCCGGCGGGAAATATGGTCTAAATACCAGCCGATAAAGTCAGCGGAGTCGCCAAAGTTTTTGCGTTTGGCCCCACCGCGCGCCTTTTCATAGTCGGCCCACGTTCCGTTCAAGGCTTGCGAATAGCCATAGGCGGTGGAGAGCAAGCGACCATTTCGATCCTTGGGTCTCGCGTCGCGGCGGAAGCTGCTTTCTTGACGGATAAAGGCAAGGATGATTCCGGGAGAGACCTGCCAGTCGCGGGCAGCATCAAACACATGGCCTTCCCAGCGGCTCTTTTCATCCAAGATGGCACACGCGTCTGCGATGTTCGACGGAGGCGCGGACGAAGCACAGCCGGCCAAAGCCAAGGCTGCAAAAGCAAAGAGAATGCGCTTTTTCATTCTGCTCCCTCCCGAACACCTAGAGGCGCCAACACAGCCGCGCCTCAAACCACCGAAGTCAGGATGGCAGAAACTGGTTACAAAACCGAAAATGGCGGGAAGGATAAAAAGGAAGCGAAGATCAGGGAAACAATACAGCTGATCTTCACTTCAGAAGGCGGTTCAATCAGCACCCCGTTTAAGCGGTGCGATGAGCCACATTCAACCCGATACTATTTAAAATTAGATGAATGTGGGTAACGTTCTGGCAAGCACAAAAAAACCCGGCAGAGCCGGGCTTTTCGCATAAGCTGAGGATCAGCTTACATCTTGTAATACATGTCGAACTCGACAGGGTGTGGGTGCATGTTCAGGCGCTCACACTCTTCACGCTTCAGCTCGATATAGGCGTCGATCATGTCGTCATCAAACACGCCGCCCTTCTTCAAGAAGTCGCGGTCTGCGCTCAACGAGTCGAGGGCTTCGTCCAAAGACTTTGCCACGGTTGGCACGCCTTCCAGCTCTTCTGGAGGCAAGGAGTAGAGGTCCTTGTCGAACGGGTCGCCTGGGTGGATCTTGTTTTCGATCCCGTCGAGGCCAGCCATCAAGAGGGCTGCAAAGGTCAAATACATGTTGCCAATTGGGTCTGGGAAGCGGGCTTCCAAGCGCTTGGCTTTTGGCGAGGTGGTGTAAGGAATGCGGATCGAAGCCGAGCGGTTGCGGGCCGAATAGGCCAACATGACTGGAGCTTCATAGCCGGGGACCAAGCGCTTGTAAGAGTTGGTCGAAGAGTTTGAGAAGGCGTTGATCGCGCGGGCGTGCTTAATGATGCCACCAATATAATACAGGCAATTCTCAGACAGATCAGCATATTGGTCGCCAGCAAACAAAGGCTTGCCGCCTTTCCAGATCGACTGGTGCACGTGCATCCCGCTGCCATTGTCCTTGAAATAAGGCTTAGGCATGAAGGTAGCGGACTTGCCGTAAGCTGCCGCTACATTCTGGATCACATATTTGTAGAGGTTCATATAGTCGGCCATTTTGGTCAACGTTTGGAACTTCAAGCCAAGCTCATGTTGAGCAGGGGCCACTTCGTGGTGATGCTTCTCAGGCTCAAGGCCCAATTCCTTCATCACTTGCAGCATTTCGCCGCGCAGGTCTTGTGCGGAGTCGATTGGGCCAACTGGGAAATAGCCGCCCTTTGGACCTGGGCGATGACCCATGTTGCCGCCTTCATAGACCTTGCCGGTGTTGTAAGGCAGTTCGGTGGAGTCGAAGCTGTAGCCCGTGTTGTTGGGATCGGTGTTCCAACGCACGTCGTCAAACACGAAGAATTCGGCTTCTGGGCCGAAATAGGCGGTGTCACCCACGCCGCTCGACTGCAGATAGGATTCAGCGCGCTTGCCGATGCCGCGTGGGCAACGGTTGTAAGGCTTCAAGGTGCCAGGCACGACCACGTCGCAGACGATGGCGAGGGTGGTTTGCTGATAGAAGGGGTCCAAGGTCACGCTGTCTGGATCTGGCAACATGATCATGTCGGAATCGTTGATGGCCTTCCAGCCAGAGATTGACGACCCGTCAAACGCGACGCCTTCTTCCAACAGGTCGATATCAACCATGTCGACATCGAAAGTCACGTGCTGCATCTTGCCGCGCGGATCGGTGAACCGAAAATCTACATATTGGACTTCATCGTCCTTGATCTGCTGCATGACCTTGTCAAACTTCGACATCGGTTCTCTCCTGAAAAGCCAGTTAGGTTGTATGTTCAGTCAATAGGGTTTCTGAGGGCAGACGCTTAAACAGCGTTGATCCCAGATTCCCCGGTTCGAATGCGTACGACATGACTGATGTCGGACACAAAGATTTTTCCGTCACCGATACGACCGGTGCGCGCGGCATTGGTAATGGCCTCAACGGCGGCGTCAACTTGATCGTCACCAACGACGACTTCAAGTTTCAGCTTCGGCAAGAAGTCGACGACATATTCTGCGCCGCGATAGAGTTCGGTATGGCCCTTTTGACGGCCAAAGCCCTTGGCCTCGACCACGGTCATGCCTTGAAGACCCAAGTCTTGCAGCGCTTCTTTTACTTCATCGAGCTTGAAAGGCTTGATAATCGCTTCGATCTTTTTCATAAAATCCGCCTGCTAGTGTGGTGCCGCGAGCGCCTTGGGGAAGGCAAAAAGGACCCGTGCGTGAGTTCTGCGTTGGGCATAGTCCCTTCGGAGTAAGGGCGCGAGCTCGGCACCTGCCGCTATAGGCTGTCAGTCACACATTGCCTAGAGTATGGGCACACATTGATGAAATTTTGGGCGCCTCGACTTGGCGGGAAAATGGTCTTATCTCCATCGCCAATGTGAACAAACAAGAATAGATACAGGGAGCTCAAGTTGATCAATCCAAACACACCTGTCCTGATTGGGGGCGGCCAATTTACCTATCGCGGCGCGCCTGAAGCTTGCCCGCCTCCTATTGGCCTATGCGCCCGCGCGGCAGAGGCGGCGATTGCCGATTCTGGCCTAAATCAAGAGATTCTAGCCCAAATTGACGGTTTAGCCGTGGTCGGTTTCACCATTGATGCAGGCGGAAACCTAAGCCGCATGCCGATCCCGAAGGCAAAAAACCCGCCCAAGGCGCTGGCAAAGGCGTTGGGGGCAGCTCCTTCGTGGCAGACCTATACCCATGTCGGCGGCAATACACCTCAAGCCTTGGTCAATGAAGCCGCCGAGCGGATCGCCAAGGGGGATAACAAGCTGGTATTGTTAGCGGGCGCTGAGTTTTTAGGCTCTATGATGAAGCTTGTTCAAGCTGGCCAATTTGACGCGCTGAAGCCGCATCAAATTGACGATGAAGAGGCCCCAGCCATGTTTGGCGATGGGCGGGACGGCTGCACCGCCTATGAGGCCCGCCACGGCCTTGAATTCCCGACCAATGTCTATCCCATGTTTGAGAATGCTTATCGGAAAAGCTTGGGTCGCAGCTTAGAGGCTCATTCCACCGCCATGGGGGCGCTGTTTGCACCCTTCACCGAAGTAGCGGCGCAAAACCCGTACGCTTGGTTCCCACAAGCCCAGACGGCTGAAGCCTTGGTTACACCGAGCGCCAGCAACCGCATGGTGGGCTATCCTTATCCCAAGCGCCTCAATGCCATCATCCAAGTCGACCAATCGGCCGCGGTTCTGATGGCCAGATACGCCCACGCAAAGGCCTTGGGCGTGCCCGATGCGCAGATGGTGTTTCTGCATGGCTGTGCCGATACGATTGAGAAGTGGAATGTGCTCGACCGCGTCGACTACCATTCTAGCCCTGCGATGCGGGTCGGCGTGCGCGAAGCCTTTGCCATGGCGGGCAAGAGCCTTGCCGATATGGCTTTCTTTGACCTCTATTCGTGTTTCCCCGTGGCAGTAGAAATTGCTGCCAAGGAAATGGGCCTCGCCACCGATGACCCGCGCGGCCTGACCCTAACGGGCGGCTTGCCCTATTTCGGCGGACCTGGAAATAATTATTCGATGCACGGCATTGTCGAGATGATCCATCGCTGCCGCAGGGAGCCTGAAGCGTTTGGGTTCTTGAACGCCAATGGCTGGTTCCTGACCAAGCACGCTTTTGGCATTTACTCCAGCCAGCCAACGACGGGCGCTTGGGCACGGCCATCGAAGAGTTCCTATCAAGGTGAAATCGATGCGATGGCGGCACCTGAAGTAACCGAAACACCCACCGGAATTGCTACGATTGAAACCTACACCGTGATCCATGCCCGCGAAGGCATGCGAATGGGTATTGTCATTGGTCGCGATGAAGCGGGCCGTCGCTTTGTTGCCAATACGCCTAAGGGCGATACCGACATTATGGCCGATCTAGAAAGCTGCGAAAGCGTGGGCCGAAAGGGCCAAGTCGTGCATGACGGGGAGCGCAATATCTTCACACCCGAAGAATTTTTGTGATCTGACTGAAGACTCGATTTCGTTCAGCTTGCGTTCAATCACGGCCCGCTAGAACAGGGGCGTGGCGCACGGCAGACCATCCCGTCCCTCGCGTTTGACGTGCACCATTGCTTCACACGAAGCACTTCCTCCGGCCCCAATAGAGCAATCTATTGGGGCCATTTCCTTTTTGGGCTCTCAGCACCCTAAGCCGTCGCCAATGTCTCCACCGGCTTGCCGCCAAAGCGTTTGCGAAGGCCAAAGAGTGGTCGTTCGACGGCATAATAGCTGGCGCAGGCACCGGCAAAGCTCAAAGCCAGGGCGATCACCATGCCTATGGGCGATAGGCGCTCGAGGCTGTTGGCGTCGCCCAACATAACCTCGCGCACGATCCAGATGATTGGTACATGCCAAAGATAGAGCGAGTAGGAGAGGCGGCCGATCCAGCGCATCGGCTTCAGCTCTAAAAGGTCGATCGAGAAGCGTAAGCTGCGCAGCGCATAGAGGTTGAGGACCAAGATAAACAGTGATGCACCTTGGATCGAATAGCGCAAGGTCTCACGGAAGACTTCATCGCGATAAACCAAAGTCGCCAAAATCGCTCCCAGCGCCAGGACAACCCAGTGCCAGCCAACCAGCCAAGCCAGACGCGCCCGTGTGCGGGGAGCCCCATCGAGTAGGATCGCCAAAAGACAGCCCCAGGCAATATTCTCTAGTCGGCTATCGGTTGTGTAATAAGTATGCTCATGTGGCAGCCCTAGGCCCAGCACCGCATAGGCGCGCCAAAGGGCGCAGACGACAATGCTGGTGACAACGAGGCGCACGCGCGCCTGATGGGTCTTGCCAAACAAAGCAAGTGCTGCAGGGAACAGCAGGTAAAAATGCTCTTCAACCGCCAGCGACCACAAATGCCCCCACGGAATGGTGCGCTCGGACCAGCCAAACCATGTCCGCACCACGTCGTAATAATTGATGAAGTAGAAGAGCGCTGCGGCAACATGACCGGCATCGACCTTGACGCCAAATGGCAAAAGCATGAGCCAGGAGCCTAGCAGAAATGCGAGAAGCGCTGGCGCGAGGCGCAGAAAACGGCGCAAATAAAAGCCCGGTAGATCAAGAGCACCCGCATGTTGGTTCTGTTCTGCCACCAGAATGCGCGTGATCAGAAAGCCTGAGACGAAGAAGAAAACGGTGACGCCTAGGCCGCCCGGGATCAAATTCTCGAAGCCTACATGGGCGATCACCACAATCAGGATCGAAATCGCCCGCAAACCGTCCAAGCCCGGCATATAGCCGCCATCCGCTTTGAAAGGGATAGCGCCGGTAAAGCTAGGCTCTTGCCGGGTCGAGTGCGTGTCGCTCACTTGGGCCTCAATTGTAGCGCTTCCAGCAGGGGGGCGTGCCACTGCTCGACTGAGCGATCATAGGTGTCAAACCCGCCGGTGAAGTTGAAATAGCAAGCAGGCATGTTGATTTCCTTAAAGGCGCTGGTCATGGCGCGGGTCCAGTCGGCCCGCAGCCGCATGGGCACTTCCACACCGACACCATATTCGCCCAGAAGGACCGGGGCTTGAATCCGGTCGCGGAAGGCGGCTATCTGGGCCATGTCTTTCTGCAACGCCCGCGTCTCACCCGGGCGGGGCCAGATACGTCCCGCAGGTGGGGGATTGTCCATCCAGCTCGCACCTTGGTGGGTGAAGTCATAGGGCTGGTAATAATGGACGGTACCGACGACATAGGGATCGTTGGGCAATTCCAGATTGTCCATCCCCTTGATATTCCCCCAATTGTCCCCGGCAAAGATCACCGTGCGGGTTGGGTTGGTTTGGCGGATGATGCTTAGAACTTCTGCCTGCACCTTGTTGACGCGCGGGCCTGAAAACGCCTCTTGCGGCTCGTTGATGATTTCAAACATCACCTTGCCTGGTGTCTTCTGATAGCGCGCGGCAATCTGCGCCCAGAGGGCGACGAGGCGGCGCTCATGCATATCGGGATTCTCGAACAGCTCGGTATAATGGCAGAGGTTCAAGATGATAGTCAGGTCATTGCTAATGGCCCAGCGGACGACCTCATCAATCCGGGCCATAAAGACTGGGTCGAGCGTGTAGGGCGCTTGTTCCATGGCGTGAGCGGAGAATTTGATGGGTACACGAATGGTGTCAAAGCCCGCTGCCCGGATGGTTTTGAAGTCGCGCTCACGGATTTTATAGCCCCAGTCGCCCTCATTTGGGGCCTCTAAGGCACCGGCGACATTGATGCAGCGCTCGACCGGGAAGGGCGCCCGCGCTGTCGTCGAGACCTGAGTGCGCGTGGGGGCCTTGGTGGCTTGCCACACGCCTTGGGCAACGGCCACCCCAACGCCCGAGCCGATCACAAGCGTGCCCAATGCGCAAACCAGACCTGATTGACGGCAGAATGATCGCAAGCGTTCCATGTTAGGCCTCTCAAATGCTTCGACGATTTCGCTGCAAAGGCTGTGCCGCAAAGATTATGTCTAAGTATTTTGGTAGATTCTCTTGCCTCTATAGATGTCTATTTTTAGCTAATCAGCGGCGATCGCTTGGAACAACTAGCAACTAGCCAAGTTTTGTTCGAATCAAGCTCACTATAGAGCAAAATCAGACCTGTTATGTGTTCTTTTACGAAGCCTTGCTAAAGGTTTACCTAACTCATGCGCAGGGTACCGCTTCGATCTGACGTCAGCGTGACGCGAGATAATCGAGGGTTTGGTGGGCGCCTTTTTGGATAGAGACCTTGATCAAGTCGTATTTGCACTCCATTTCCGCCAAAGCCCGTGCACGTCGGGGGGAGCAATTTTTGACCTTGATGGGGGTGGAGCCGCATCATCGCATCCTTGATCTGGGCGGTGGTAACGGCAGCCATTTTCATAGCATTGCCCCCAATCATAAAAACGTCCTCATTGCTGACCACTGGGCTCCTGACCTCGAGCAGGCCAAGGCCGATTATGGCTATGAGACCATGCTGCTGGATGGTTCCAAAGAAGCTTTGCCCTTTGAAGACCGCGCGTTCGACATCGTCTTTTGCTCCTCGGTGATCGAACATGTGACCGGGCCGAAGCAGATCATGCTGGACATGGATGACCATAAGGCTTTTGAGGCGACCGCGATTGTGCACCAACAGCGCTTTGCCGATGAATTGCGCCGGATCACCGATGGCTATTTCGTGCAGACACCAAATGTGGATTTCCCGCTAGAACAGCACTCGATGCTGCCCCAGCCGATCATCTATTTGCCGCGACCCTTACAGCGCAGCTTGATGAAGTCCATTGGCAAATTTTGGGTCTCCAATGTCCAGCCCGACTGGCGGCTCTTGACCGCCAAGGACATGGCGGGCTTCTTCCCAGATGCGGAATTAGTCTTTGAAAAGGTTGCCGGCTTTACCAAGTCGATCACGGCGGTACGCAAGCGGGCAGCTCAATAAGGGCAGTTTCTAGTCCCTGCACAGGAATTGCCACCCCATCTGATGCTTAGCGCTCGACAAAGCTTCAAGCCTTGCTAAACACGGGCGGAGCAACCCGAAGGGCGTAGCGCAGTGACCACCATTTATCCCAATGCGGCAGCCGCACTCGAAGGCCTGACCTTCGACGGCATGACCGTGATGTCCGGAGGCTTTGGCTTGTGCGGCATTCCCGAAAACCTCATCCTTGCCTTACGCGATAGTGGCGTGAAGGGGATTAGCGTCATCTCCAACAATGCTGGCGTTGATGGGTTTGGCTTAGGCTTGCTGTTAGAGACCAAGCAGATTGCCAAAATGATCTCATCCTATGTCGGCGAGAATAAAGAGTTTGAGCGCCAATATCTCTCAGGTGAGCTGCAGCTCGAGTTCAATCCCCAAGGCACGCTGGCAGAGCGTATTCGCTCCGGTGGGGCAGGGATCCCGGGCTTCTACACCAAGACTGGCGTCGGCACGAAAATCGCTGAAGGCAAAGAGCATAAGGATTTCGACGGCGAGACCTATATTCTCGAGACCGGTCTCAAAGCCGATGTGTCGCTGGTGAAAGCGTGGAAGGCCGATACGGCTGGCAATCTGATCTACCGCAAAACCGCGCGCAACTTTAACCCGATGATGGCCACGGCCGCTAAAATCTGCGTCGCCGAAGTGGAAGAGATTGTGCCCGTCGGCAGCCTTGATCCCGACCACATCCATACGCCCGGGATTTATGTAAAGCGCTTGGTGCAAGGCAACTTCGAAAAGCGCATCGAACAGCGCACCGTGACCAAGAGGGAGGCTGTCTGATGCCCTGGACCCGCGATGATCTCGCCGCCCGCGCCGCCAAAGAATTGCGCGATGGCTTTTATGTCAACCTTGGCATTGGCATCCCGACTTTGGTCGCCAATCATATCCCCGAAGGCATGACCGTCACGCTGCAGAGCGAAAATGGCATGCTCGGCATGGGACCTTTCCCATTTGAGGGCGAGGAAGATGCCGACCTGATCAATGCTGGCAAGCAAACCATCACCGAATTGCCGCAGACCTCGTTTTTCTCCTCGTCAGACAGCTTTGCCATGATCCGTGGCGGCCATATCGATCTGTCGATCTTGGGTGCGATGGAAGTGTCAGAGACCGGTGACTTGGCCAATTGGATGGTGCCCGGCAAAATGGTCAAAGGCATGGGCGGGGCGATGGATTTGGTCGCAGGTGTACGCCGCTGCGTGGTGGTGATGGAGCACACGGCCAAGGATGGCGCGCCCAAGCTCCTGCACAGCTGTCATCTGCCGCTAACTGGCTTGAAAGTCGTCGATCTGGTGATCACCGATCTGGCGGTCTTTTCGATTGACCGCCGGGCTGGGGGCATGTCGCTTATTGAGCTGGCGACAGATGTGACCTTGGATGAAGTCAAAGCCAAGACTGAAGCGACGTTTGAGATCCGCCTCTAACAAATAAAGCGGGCCCCTAGTCAGGGGCCCGTTCTATTTTGCATAAAACAGATTCGCAGAGGCTTAAGCCCAGGTGACGGCCACGATCTCATAGCTCTTAGAGCCGCCGGGCGCTGCCACTTCCACAACATCGCCTTCTTCCTTGCCAATCATGGCGCGGGCGATGGGGGAGGTGATCGAGATTTTGCCGAGTTTCACATCGGCTTCGTCTTCACCCACGATCTTGTAGGCAGCCTTGTGGTCGGTGTCTTCGTCAATGACGGTCACTGTGGCACCAAATTTGACGTTCGTGCCCGACAATTTCGACACGTCGATCACTTGCGCGCGTGCTAACTTGTCTTCCAGCTCAGCGATGCGACCCTCAATATAGGATTGCCGCTCCTTGGCTGCGTGATATTCCGCATTCTCAGACAGGTCGCCATGCGAGCGCGCTTCTGAGATGGCGCCAATCACCGATGGGCGCTCGTCAGTCTTCAAACGTTTGAGTTCTGCATCGAGGGCCGCATGGCCCTCTGCAGTCATAGGGATCTTTTCCATTAGGGGGATTCCACAAAAAGGGGCTTATAGAGTGGTGTTCAGAACGGGTTTCGTCAAGCGTATGCTTGCAGTGGCTTAACTTGCAGGGTTTCTCCCTCTGCCGCTTCGATGGCAGTGGCGGCAGCGCGCGCGCCAGCAATGGTGGTGTAATAGGAAATATTGGATACTAACGCGGTGCGTCGGATGGAGTAACTATCCGCAAGCGATTGCGCTCCCTCCGTGGTGTTGACGACCAATTGGATGTCGCCATTGATCATCGCATCGACGATATGGGGACGGCCTTCCATCACCTTATTCACGCGCTCAACCGGCACGCCTGCTTCAAGCAGGACCTTTGCACAGCCTTCTGTCGCCACAAGTTTGAAGCCCAAGCGCACAAAATTACGACCAAGCTCAGGCAGTGCCGACTTGTGGCTATCTTTCACCGACAAGAAGGCCGTTCCGCCGGACGGCAAGCGCATGCCAGCGCCCAATTGCGATTTCAAAAACGCATGGCCAAAGTCGGTATCAATGCCCATACATTCGCCAGTGGAGCGCATTTCAGGGCCTAGGATTGGGTCCACTCCAGCAAAGCGCGCAAAGGGGAAAACTGCTTCTTTGACAGCGACATGGTTGAGTTTCTTCTGCTTCAATCCAAAGCTCGCCAAGCTTTCGCCGGCTTGCAGCTTGGCGGCAATGCGGGCAACCGGAATGCCAACCGCTTTGGCCACAAAAGGTGCTGTACGAGAGGCGCGTGGGTTGGCCTCCAACACATAAATCGTGTCGTCCTTGATCGCATATTGGATGTTGATCAGGCCAATAACTTTCAGGCCTTTGGCCATCGCAATGGTCTGCGCTTCGATCTTCGCGATGATCTCTGCCGACAAGGTGTAGGGCGGCAGGGCGCAGGCGCTATCGCCTGAGTGAATGCCCGCTTCTTCGATATGTTCCATGATGCCTGCGACGAACACGTCCTTGCCGTCGGACAAAGCATCAACATCGACTTCAATGGCATCGCGCAGATATTGGTCGATCAACACCGGGTTATCGCCCGAGACGATCACAGCCTCGCGCACATAGCGCTCTAGGCTTTGCTGATCATAGACGATCTCCATGCCGCGGCCGCCCAAGACATAGGATGGGCGCAGCACAACGGGATAGCCAACAGCCTGTGCACCCAGAATCGCTTCTGCTTCGGTACGGGCAATCGCGTTGCGCGGTTGCAGCATGTCCAGTTCGTTCAAAAGCGCTTTAAAGCGCTCACGGTCTTCGGCGATATCAATCGCGTCGACACTGGTGCCGAGGATCGGCACACCTGCTTGTTCGAGTGGATGGGCCAGCTTCAACGGCGTTTGGCCGCCGAACTGCACGATGACACCTAAAAGTGTGCCGCTTTGCTTTTCGGTTTCGATGATTTCCAACACGTCCTCAGCCGTCAAAGGCTCAAAATAGAGCCTGTCAGACGTGTCATAGTCGGTGGAGACGGTCTCTGGATTGCAATTAACCATGATGCTTTCAATGCCCAGCTCTTCGCAGGCAAAGGCTGCATGGCAGCAGCAATAGTCAAACTCGATGCCTTGGCCGATCCGGTTTGGCCCGCCGCCTAGAATGATGATCTTCTTGGCAGCACTTGGCGCGGCCTCGCACTCCTCCTCATAGGTCGAGTACATGTACGGCGTGGGGGACGCGAATTCAGCCGCGCAGGTGTCGATGCGCTTATAAGCCGGGCGGACGCCAGCGGCACGACGGGCGGCCCGCACTTCAAGTTCGCTCTTTCCGGCGATCTTGGCCAAGCGCTTATCGGAAAAGCCTTGCGCCTTCACAAAGCGCCAGTCCGCAGTGGCTTGCGGCAGGCCGGTAGTTTCAAGCTTCTTTTCCGTCGCGATCAGTTCCGCGAATTGATCCAAGAACCAGGGGTCGATCTTGCTGGCTGCGTGTACCTCTTCGACGCTCATACCCATGCGCAGGGCTTGGCCGACTACCAGAATACGGGTGGGAGTTGGAATGGTCAGCGCTTGATGTAGCGCCTCTCTGTCATTCCCAATTTCAAGGAAGGGATCAAAGCCATCCAGACCGGTTTCCAGCGAGCGCAAGGCCTTTTGGAAGCTTTCCTGGAACGTCCGTCCAATTGCCATGGCTTCGCCCACCGACTTCATGGAGGTGGTCAAAGTCGTGTCAGCACCCTTGTACTTCTCAAACGCAAAGCGGGGGATTTTGGTGACGATATAGTCGATTGAGGGCTCAAACGAGGCAGGCGTTGCGCCGCCTGTGATGTCGTTGGCAATTTCGTCCAAAGTGTAACCGACGGCAAGCTTCGCCGCGACCTTCGCAATGGGGAAACCCGTCGCCTTGGACGCCAAGGCCGACGAGCGCGACACGCGCGGGTTCATTTCAATCACCGTCATCCGGCCATCGGCAGGATTGACAGCAAATTGCACGTTGGAGCCACCCGTCTCGACCCCGATTTCACGCAAGACGGCAATCGAGGCATCACGCATGCGCTGATATTCTTTGTCGGTGAGGGTCAGCGCTGGCGCGACGGTGATGGAGTCGCCTGTATGAACGCCCATTGGGTCGATGTTTTCGATGGAGCAAATGATGATGCAATTGTCCGCTTTGTCGCGAACCACTTCCATCTCATATTCTTTCCAGCCCAGAACGCTTTCTTCGACCAGCACTTCGCCCACAGGGCTTGCCGCGATGCCACTGGCGCAGATGCGCTTAAATTCGTCGACATTATAGGCGATGCCGCCACCAGTGCCGCCCAAGGTGAAGCTGGGGCGGATGATGGCAGGCAGGCCCACGAAGGGCAGGGCGAGCATGGCTTCTTCAACCGTGTGCGCCATCTTGGACTTAGGGCTTTCCAGCCCGATCTTGTCCATCGCATCGCGGAATTTCAGGCGGTCTTCCGCCTTTTCGATGACGTCAGCCTTCGCGCCAATCATCTCAACATTATATTTCGCCAAAACCCCGGTCTTCTCCAGCGTCAGCGCGCAATTCAGCGCCGTCTGCCCGCCCATGGTCGGCAGAACCGCATCGGGGCGTTCTTTGGCAATGATCAGTTCCACCACTTCTGGCGTGATCGGCTCCACATAGGTGGCGTCGGCCAAGTCGGGGTCGGTCATGATGGTGGCAGGGTTGGAATTGACCAGAATGACCCGGTAGCCCTCTTCCTTCAGCGCCTTACAGGCTTGCACGCCCGAATAGTCAAATTCACAGGCCTGCCCGATCACAATGGGGCCTGCCCCGATGATCAAAATGGATTTCAGGTCTGTGCGTTTAGGCATGGGGGCGTCCGTTCAAGGCTCAGTTAAGTTTCAGGGTGCCAGTCGCAAAAAGCCCTCCCGAGCGGATAGCACGCTGGGAGGGCCTTGGAAGGCGGTAGCTGTTAACGCCTATGGGAGAGTCTAGCAAGTGTTTTACACCTTGATTAGGCTGCAGGCTCTATTTTGGATTGGGGATTATTCATGCGCAGACGTTCTTTGCTGGTGGCTGCTGCTTCTACAGGGGCGCTGAGCGTTCTGCCTAAAGGCGCAAAAGCAACCGCACCCGTCGCCCAAACCTTCCCCGTCCTCGACAGTCTCGCCATGGCGGTGGCACCAGAGGAGAACCGGCAATATAGCTTTACAGATAAGGCTTCAGCCTATTTTTATGGCCGCACCCATCAGGATAAGCCGGACGATTGGTTCTTTGGCTGGAACGTCGCCACCAAGCGGATTTTCCAAGATTATCGCCTGACTTTGGATGGCAAGCCGCTTCTGCGTGCTGGCGCGAAAGCGGTGGTTAGCCCGCATGCGATCACCCGCGATTACGGTGTGGTCAAAGAAACGCTTCGAATGTTTGACGGGCTTACGGCGCTGATGGTGGAGGTTGAGACCACCCTGTCGGGATCTATCGGATTTGAGTTTACGGGTGATTTGCTGAGCGTAGGGGAGGTTGGTGTTGAAGGCGTTTGGCATCGCCCGAAGGAAGCGCCAAACTCTTGGCTCTTGCTCGCCCCCATTGAGGACGGTGGGAATGGCTTTTTCATCCTCCTAGGTGCATCCAAGGCCGAAGTACGCCGTGTTTTGAGCCAGTTGCGCCGCAATCATCAAAGCTTGACCCGCGCGCGCATGGCCCGGATGGAGGCACTCGTCTCAGGCTCTAGAGCCTTAGACGCTGGCGACCCGGATCGCACCAATGCGTTGCTATGGATGCGCCTAACAGCCGATCAATTGGTGATGAAGCAGATGGGCACCGGCATTTATGCCGGCCTGCCGTGGTTCAACGATTATTGGGGCCGCGATACCTTTATCTCCATCACCGGCACCTTGTTTGTGACGGGCCAGTATGACGTGGCCGCCGACGTGTTCCGCAGTTTTGCTGCGTTGCAGGACATGGACCCCAAGTCCAAAACCTATGGCCGCATTCCCAATCGAGCGCGGCCCGATGGCGTGCAATATAATACCGCCGACGGCACCCCGAGGTTTATTATTACGTTGGCGGGCCTCGTTCTGCGGTCGGGAAACAACGCCCTAGCCAAGGAATTATGGCCCACGGTGAAACGTGCAGTTGAGGGTGTGCTCGCCAATAATGTGGATGAGCATGGCCTTATCACGCACGATGATGCCGATACGTGGATGGACGCCAAAGAAAAAGGTGTGCGGGCGTTCTCGCCACGGGGGAATAGGGCGATTGATGTTCAGGCGCTTTGGTTGAGGGCTTTTGACTCTGTTCGCAGTCTCGTTCCAGCCTTTGCAAAGGTGCAACCAACTACCAGTAGGCTGTTAGACCAATGTCGCTTGGCGGTTCGTCGATTAGATGAAGGATTGCGCGCTCATTTTATTGCGCCCGACACTGGACGATTGATTGATCATATTAAGGCGGATGGCACCAAAGACACCAAACTTCGACCAAATATTTTGTTTGCTTTGGGTGAAATATATCCAGCGCGGCATCGAAACGATCTTGCAAAACACAAGATAGTGAAAGATATCTGGGAAGGCCTTGTTTATCCTTGGGGGGTCGCAACTCTTTCACAAGACGACCCCGACTTCTATCCCTACCATGAACACTGGCATTTTTATCATAAAGATGCGGCTTATCATAATGGAACGGTTTGGCCCTGGCTCAATGGGGCAGCTATGGACGCGATCTTGGATGTTGGGGTAATCGACCTGCCGTGGCAGCTATTTGAGAACATGAACCGACAAGCCCTTAAGGAGGGTGCGGTCGGAAGTCTGGCAGAGTGTGCGGATGCTCTGCCGCTATCTGATGCGACTTGGACGCGTCGTACAGGAACATTTTTACAGGCTTGGTCAAATGCGGAGCACTTGAGGATTTGGCATGAGCGCTTTTTGGGGCTTTCAATTTCTGCACTCGATTCAGTTAGTGTAACGATAAATCCGTCCCTCCCTCAGTCTGTTAAGAACGTTTCAGCATCCGTACCTGTTGGGCAAGGCATTTTACGTGGGATGTGGCACAATGGTGCAAACAATAAATGGAGCTTTGAGGCGGTGGATACGCCGATTTCGCTCTTCTTCAACGCACCGGGCTTCTTACATTCGACCCTGCATTGGTTTTTAGAGAGCGGTCAACGCGTCGAAATCGAAGCTCAAGGAGATTCACTTGTTTTGAGCGCATACAGTGCTATTGGTGCGTTAATTGGCCAATCTAAGGCGCTGAGTGACCAAGTGACCCTTGCATCAAGCGCTGAAAAGAACGGTGTGCCCCACCTCCCGTTCCCGAAAGATGATATTCAATTCTGCAAACCCCGCCTGCAACCCAATCTGAAAAGCCTATCGGTCTATCACGACCCACCGCTCACATATTAGCGAGCCTAGCCGATCAATCGGCTCTCAAGGTCGGCGTCGGGTTCGCCATTTTCGTCATGGTCCATGAACAAGGCCTCAGTCATGCCAGTGACAAGCGAAGCGGGTGTTACGGGCTTGGCGATATGGACATCACAGCCCGATGCAAGGGCAGCCTTCACATGCTCACTCATGGCGTTGGCGCTAAGCATGGCGATGGGCGTGCGGGGCAGGTTGTTTTCCTTTTCCCAGGCGCGGATGGCTTGGGTGGCGGCTAGGCCATCCATTTCCGGCATCATCATATCCATCAAGACCAGATCAAAACTGTCGATCTTGAAGAGGGCCAGCGCCTCGCGACCATTGGCGGCCAGCACGGGCGTCATGCCCATGGGCTCCAGCATGAAGGTGATGACTTTTTGGTTGATTGGATTGTCTTCAGCCACCAGCACGCGCAGGCCCGTAGGGCCAACCGAGGCCTCGCTTAAGGCAGAAGTGTCATCAAGCATCAAGCTTACGGGCGTGCGAGAGCCTGTCTTTAATGCTTCTGCATATTTCAGCTGAATCCGCACTTCAAAACGACTGCCAGAGCCCAGTTGCGAGGTGGCAGAGATGCTGCCGTCCATCAATTCGCACAGGCTTTTGCAAATGGAGAGACCAAGGCCCGTGCCACCAAAGCGGCGACTGATGCTGTTGTCGGCTTGCTCAAAGCGGTTAAACAAATGCTGGCTCGCCTTTGGGTCAAAGCCAATGCCGGTGTCAGACACCTGAATGCGGAGCTCTACGCTCTCACCATCAATCTCAAGGGCGTCGACTTGAACATCGACCCGGCCTTTATCCGTGAATTTGACGGCATTAGATGTCAGATTCGAGATGATCTGCCGGATACGAACCGCGTCGCCCACAAAGCGGCCCTCGGCGTCTGGGTGAATATTTAGATTGAACAGCACACCTTTTTCTTCGGCGCGGGTGCGGAAGGTATGAGCGGCGGTCTCAATGGTCTCACGCAAGTCAAATGGCGCAACGGAGAGTTCTAGCTTATCGGCTTCGATCTTGGTGCTATCGAGAACATCCGACACCAAGCGTTCCAAGGTTTCCCCCGAAGTCCGCACCAGATTGACCATTTCTTGCTGGGAAGGGTTCAGCTTTGTGGTGTTCAACACTTCTGCCAGACCAACGATGCCATTCAGCGGCGTGCGGATTTCGTGGCTCATGGTCGCTAGAAATTGCGACTTGGCATCACTTGCAAGACTGACCTGTTCAAGCGTTCTGGCGAGTTTGGTCTCGCGCTGCCAACTTTGATACGCCGCACTCAAGCTATAAGTCAGCAGGAAGATCATGGCGATGCTGGCTTGGAAGATTGCGGCGTCTGGAAAAGCGGCGCTGACGATCATAATCGCCGGGACCGCGCTAATCCCCATCACAAGCGGTAAAGCCGCCGACAAGAATCCGGGAAGGTAGGCGAGGCTGGTGGAAATCACATGCGTCAAGGCACCAACCAAGATGGCTAAGCCGATGATCAATGGACCGATCTCGCCAGTCTTGACGAGGGCAAGGGCACCGGCGACCCAAATGCTTGAGCCAAAAACCATATTGGTGCAAAAAAGCCTGCGGTTAAGCGCCCCTTTTTCAGGGTCCTTGCTCGCTTTCATGCCAATGAGAAGCTCTAGGCCTTCGTTGATGGCGAAAGCTGAAAACCAGAGAATGGCCGCGAGGCCATCAATGCCCCACAGCAACAGACCGGTGAACCCGATTGCCGCTAAGGCACGGCTGGGCAGATCGTCGCGCAGCCGTTTGATGAGTTCTAAATAGGACTGGTGCACACCATTACTCTCCCCGTCGGGTAAGAGTTTAACCATTGGAGCTTTATTTTCAGTTAGCTTTGCAGCCGAATTTGCGACTGTTTTTAGAGAAAATCGATGAAAATTGCCTCTTTATTCTGATCTTTAGTTGTCTTGTGCTTCTGGATTACTTGGGCGTGGCACGTGCAAGCCGATTACGCGTCCGGCAGCCATTCGGCTTAAATCTAGGCGTGGACCAAACTTCTGACAGGGGTCATCCGCGGGTATGGCGCGTTTCGGTGTTCCAGCTTCAACCAGAAACTCCGCGAAATCCTCAGCAAAGTTAGAGGTAAAGCGATGGGCGTCACCAATTTGTGAGAGTGACCCGTTATCCATCACGACGCCAGCCCCGCGCGACCATGCCATGGCGGCGGCTTGACGCCCATCCGTTGTATCAAGCCGTGCCTCGACGCTGAGGCCGCCTCGACCGACAGGCAAGCGCACCGAGCCACCAGGTAGAAGCTTGCTGACGGCTGCTGAGGCCGCTGAAGCTGTCGCGTTGGTTTCTTGTAACCGCGTGATGACCGCCTGCACCCGCGCGGCCGCAGGATCTTCAGGCCCAACCAGCTCAAAGCGACGCGATAATCGAAAGCAAAGCTGTCGATCCAATTCTCCTAGAACCAAAAGGCGGGACTCAGGCGTGATGGTGTCTGGAATATCGCCGCCTTCCTGTAGCGTCGCCGGAACGAGGATAAGCTTTTCTACCCCGCGCAACGCGTCCAGATCACGCTGGCGGTCAATCTGCGCCCGCACCGTTCCAGAGACTGTCTCCATCCCGGCTTGATTGGACAGAAAACCCGTTTGGGTTGGCGGTTTTGTGGCACATGCCGGTAAGGCGAGGAGGCACATAAGCAGCGCATGTGGCGCGTAAGCCCGCAGGGAAGGGGTCATATCAAAAGCCAAATCGGAACAGGTTTTAGGGAGGAACATCATCAAAGCCACTGGGCATATAGCACGTTTAACTGACTTGGCCCGCAACTATTCGATGAATTTTGTGGCGCTTCACGCCATCTTTAAAGACATCAGCAAGGCGCTGAAAGGCCGCCTAATCAATCCCACCGGTTTGCGCTGCCCAATCCCGCCCCTGCACGGAACAGCCAACCCACCCACGCGTTGTTGATGTGAGCTAGCCTGCTCACCAATCAACGCAAGGAAATTCTGGTATGGACCATAGCAAACACATCCGCCTCACCGAAAGCGAACTCAATGCCGCGACCCTCGATGATGCGACCGTCTATGGAGCGGACGACGCCAAGATCGGCAAAGTGTCCCATGTGCACGGCATGGGCATGACCGGCGACGTCATCGTCGATGTCGGTGGCTTCTTGGGGCTGGGAACAAAGCCCGTCTCGTTGAAAATCAATCAATTGGATTTTATGCGGGACGAACATGGCCACGTCCATGCGACAACCACCTGGACCAAAGCGCAAGTCGAAGCTCTGCCGCAGCATATGCACAGCTAAGCCAATCAACTAAAGCGCTGCGCCGTGACAAATAAATGGCGCAGCGCGCTATCTTTCAAGCCTACTGGCCATACTGTTTGGCGAGCGCTTCAGCGACCCGCCCTATAAGCTCAAGGGGCAGGGGCGCGCTGTGCGGAAAACTCAAATTGCCCTTTGGTCCCCGAAAAGCAGCAAGTTCCTCTATCAAGGCGGGTGGTTCCTTGAGGGGCGGATAAACCCCGATGTGCTTCTTGAAGGCGGCGAAATAGAAGAAAACCTTGCCCAATCGAAATGCTGGCATGCCATAGCTGATGCAGCGCTGTGCGCCTGGCACCTTCTGCCCAACGAGTGCCTGAATGGCCTCAAGTCGAAGTCTTACTTCCGGCGACGCGGCTAAGAAGACGCTTTCGTGAACGTTGGGGGCAAAGGTGCTGGGCATTTGGTTTTGGTCCTTCATGATAACAAGACCAAAACAGCCATGACTTGGTTCTTTTGAACTTGTATTTCAGCTCATATGGCCTTATTTTGAAGTTGTTTTGGAGCCCCTGAGATGTCCACTCTGGTTAAAACACGGCATTCGGCTGATGTTCAAGCAGTCGCGTTGAAGGCTTATGCACGCATAGCGCAAGCTTGGTCTCTTACGCAGAGCGAGGCGGCCGCGCTGGCGGACATGTCAGAATCGACGTGGAAGCGCGCCAAGTCTCCCACCTATGCGGGTGAATTGTCTCGAGATCAGATGCTCAGGCTCAGCGCACTTGTCGGACTTTATAAGTCCCTTGAGATTTACTTCGACGAAGCGCTCTCTCGCGAGTGGGTGAAACTCCCCAATCGAGGTCCGGAATTCGACGGTGTCCGTCCAATTGACTCCATGATTAGTGGTGGACTGCCGAAGATACTTCGGGTCCGTGCCTATGTTGACGCCCTGAGGGGCGGCCTTTGAAGATAAGTTCTGTCAACGACCGGGCTCTCGTTCGTCTCATTCCTGCGGCGCATCACAAGCCGCCGATCCTGCGAGGTTTGGTCGACACGGATGACGAAGCTGCAATTCTCGCCGAACTTGAGGGAGAGACGAGCGCAAGATTGATAGCAGAGCGGGAGGGTAGTCCAGCGCTAGATCGCCGCGAATTGGCATTTGCGCGGCGCTCGCAGGATTTGACGCTCTATGGTCAAAGCCATGTGAACGCTGCTTTCACCTACACACGTGCAGGCGGCAATCGATTTAACGGCGGCGAGCGCGGCGCTTGGTATTGCGCTTGGGATGCCTTGACCTCGGTCGCGGAAGTCGGATTTCATCGCACGCGCGAGCTTGGGTTTATCAACCGGTTTGAGCTTAAGGTGCAATATATCGAATTGCTGGCGGACTTCATTGGCGACTTCCCCGATCTTTGCGCTGATCCGACGAACCCTGCGCTGGATGCCGATCCAGACCGGGGCTATCCAGCGGGCCAAGCTTTGGCAGCCGATCTTAGGCGCGCTGGCCATCGTGGCCTTATTTATCCATCTGTCCGGCGCAAGAATGGGCGATACTTCGTCGCCTTTGATCCTAGTGCTGTTCAAAATGTGAGACCAGGCGCATCTTGGATGCTCGCTTGGAACGGTGGCCCAGAGTTCAGTGTGATTGGTCTCTGAAGGCGCGCAATTCAAGAATGCGCTTTAACTGACTCGCACAAAGCTGGCGGTCCCGAAGGGACTTGAACCCCCGACCCATCGTTTAGGAAACGATTGCTCTATCCTGCTGAGCTACGGGACCGCACGCCCCATGCTTAGCGGGCGAGGGGCGGTTTGGGGAGGGGGGTGTAGCAGAATTTTGGTGGACCTTAATCCTGCGCGGTCGCGACCACGCGGGGGAGTTTGAAGATCACGTCTTCGCGGGTCACTTCCACATCTTGCAGGGTGACGGCAAAGCGCGCCTGACAGGCGGCGATGACTGCTTCAACCAAATCCTCAGGCGCGCTGGCCCCGGCGGTGAGGCCCAAGGTGGAGATGCCGTCAAACCACGACCAATCAATGCCGTGCGCATCATCAAGCAGATGAGCGGCCTTGGCACCGGCCCGTAAGCCGACCTCGACCAGCCGAATAGAGTTGGACGAGGTTTTTGAGCCAATGACCAAGAGGAGGTCAGCTTTACTGCCCAGCGCTTTGACTGCTTCTTGGCGATTCGTCGTGGCGTAGCAGATGTCTTCTTTGTGCGGCGGCGAGATTTCAGGGAATTTGGCTTGAAGCGCGCCCACAATCTCGGCTGTATCGTCGACGGACAGTGTGGTTTGCGTGACGAAAGCCAGCTTTTTGGCGTCTTTTGGCTGAAAATCTGCGATTTCCGACACGTCTTGGATCAAGGTCACCGAACCTTCGGGCAATTGGCCCATGGTGCCAATGACTTCGGGATGGCCTGCATGGCCGATCAGAACAATTTCACGCTCCGCATCAAAATGCCGTTGCGCTTCCACATGGACCTTGGAGACCAGCGGGCAGGTGGCATCGACAAAGATCATGTTGCGGCGGGAGGCCTCTTCCGGCACCGATTTGGGCACGCCATGGGCGGAGAAAACCACGGGGCGGTCGGTTGGGCATTCTTCCAATTCTTCAACAAAAACAGCACCTAAACGCTTCAGTCTTTCCACGACATGGACGTTGTGGACGATCTCGTGGCGGACATAGACAGGGGCCCCCCATTTCTCAATGGCGCGCTCAACAATCTGGATGGCGCGGTCCACACCGGCGCAAAAGCCGCGCGGTGCAGCGAGCAAAATCGTCAAAGGAGGGGTAGGGGCAGGGACTTCCGACATGATTTCTCCGGTGGCATTGCCTTGTTGGCGCCGCATTGCGTTGCTTGAAGCAAGACTGACCTCTAAAGACATGGTCTATAATTGCGGCAGTGCCAAGATGGTCTGCTTCGCTTCTTCTGTGGAATGCAACATGCGCCCCCAAGCTATTGCCTTTGTGATCACTTCGTCCATCCTTTTTGCCGCTTGTTCGTCCCTGCCTTTTATGGGCAATCGCGACGGCCGCAACATGGCCCCGCCGCCAATATCAGAAGCCGATGCGCCAGCTGCTGACGCCCCAAAGCCGCAAGTCGAGGCGAAGGCCGGCGATGCCGAAACCCTGGAGGCCCCGGTTGGCCCACCTCGTAAGCGCGGTTTCTTTTCCGGGGTCGCGAAAGCCCTCGGCAGTGATTCAAGCGTTGCAAACGTTGGGCCGTGCCCAGCCGTGCGCGTCCTGTATGACGCACAGCGCTTTGTAGAGCTTGATGGGCCAGAGCGGTTCGAGAATGTCGGCTACACGGGTGAGATTTTGAACGTCAATTCCGATTGCCGTTATGTTGGCGACGATCCAATTACCATCAACATGCAATTGGATATGGCGTTTGGCAAAGGCCCTAAGGCAAAGGGTGCTTATCGCGATACCAATTATTGGGTGACTGTGACCCGCAAGGACATCGCCGTCATCAGCCGGCAAGTCTATACCCAGCGCGTGGCAATTCCCGCAGGAACTGACCGGATTGCGCTGAAATCCTTGCCCATCAGCATCGAAATCCCCCGCGCCACGAAAGACATTGCCGGGGCGAACTTTGAAGTGCTAGTTGGCTTTGAATTGACGCCTGACCAATTAGACTTCAACCGCAATGGCAAGCGCTTCCGCGTGGATGCTGGCGTCCCGCGCTAAAGGCCTATGTCCATGACCCATTTTGCGTTTCAATTAGCCCACAAGTTGGGGGATGCCTTTGCTGATCTGGGCCTAAGCCCGGATTTGGGTGCGGTTGTGCGGGCGCAAAAGGCGGAGTTCGGCCATTTTCAATGTAATGGGGCGATGGCCGGGGCTAAACAAGTCGGCAAGAACCCGCGTGAGATTGCAACTGCCGTCGCAGGCAGGCTGGCTAAAGACCCAGATATTGCGCGGGTAGAAGTGGCTGGGCCTGGGTTCTTGAACATTACCTTGTCGGATGCCGCATTGATCCGCCAAGCAGAAGCAATCGCACAAGATGCCCGCGCTGGGGCACAAGTGGTTGAGGTACCGCGCCGGGTCATCGTCGATTATGCGGGGCCCAATGTGGCTAAGTCCATGCATGTTGGCCATTTGCGGGCGACCATCATTGGTGACAGCATCAAGCGCCTTTACCGCTTCCGCGGTGATCAGGTGTGGGGTGATGCCCATTTTGGCGATTGGGGCTTTCAGATGGGCCTGCTGATTGCCACCTTGGCGCAAGAGCTGCCCGACCTTCCTTATTTCGATGCCGATTTCACCGGGCCTTATCCAAACGCCAGCCCGGTGCACTTGTCCGACTTGGAACGTATCTATCCAGCCGCTGCTGCCTTAGCCAAAACCGATGTGGAGGCCCGCGACCGTGCCCGCAAAGCCACGGCGGAGCTGCAAGCGGGCAGACCCGGCTATCGGGCGCTGTGGCAGCACTTTGTGGCCGTCTCGCGCGGTGCGCTAGAGCGCGAATTTGCCGCCCTTGGCGTGACCTTTGATCTGTGGCTGGGCGAAAGCGATGCTGATCCGCTGATCCCGGACATGATCACGGACTTGGAACAGAAGGGTCTGTTGCAAGACGATCGAGGCGCGCGGGTTGTGTTCGTGCATGACAAGATGGTGCCAAAGAAGGATGGCAGCGAGGGGCCGAATGTAGCGCCTTTGCTGGTGGTGTCTTCTGAAGGCTCAGCCATGTATGGCACGACCGATCTTGCGACCATTGTTGACCGGGTAAAGCGCTTCAACACGGACTTGATCATTTATTGCGTGGATCAACGCCAAGCCGATCACTTCGAGACTGTGTTTCGTGCGGCAGACAAGGCAGGCTATCTACCACGCGAGGCCCTTGATCACATCGGCTTTGGCACAATGAATGGCCAAGACGGCAAGCCCTTCAAAACCCGCGAAGGCGGTGTGCTAAAGCTGCATGACCTCATCACCCAAGTGCAGGAAAAAGCCCAAGCTAAGATTGATGAGGCAGGCGTTGGTCAAGATTGGCCGCAAGGCGAACGCGCCGACATCGCTCATAAGGTTGGCATTGCTGCCCTGAAGTTTGCCGATCTGCAGAACTTCCGCGGCACGTCTTATATTTTTGACCTGGATCGGTTTTTAAGTTTTGAAGGCAAGACGGGCCCTTATCTGCTCTATGCCGCCGTCCGCATCAAATCCATTCTGCGCAAGGCCGATGAAGCGGGTTTTGCGGCTGGTCCTGTGGTGAACCTTGAAAGCGCGGAGCGGGATTTGATTTTGGTCCTTGATGGGTTTGAGCATGCGTTGCGGGGTGCCTATGACAAGCGCGCACCCCATATCCTGGCTGACCATGCCTATAGCTTGGCGGGTGCATTTTCCGCCTTTTACGCCGCTTGTCCGATCATGAATGCAGCCGAAGCCGACTTGCGCGCGTCGCGCTTGACCTTGGCCAAAGCGACTTTGACCCAATTGCTAATCGCTCTGGACCTTCTCGGCATCGAAGCGCCGGAGCGGATGTAAGCTTTAAAGCGCGTTTTGATCCGTTTGGATCAAAGTTGCGCGCCGAACGTAAATTAGTTGAGTTAGCTCTGATAAATTGGGTCCAGCCTGTCACGGCGGCTCGGCAATTCTGCGGTGATGGTGGCACGTTGGTCCGGCGTAAATCGCATCCATTGGGCGATCTCCGGCAAAGTACGGTAACAGCCCAAGCAGAGGCCTGACTGAGGCTCTACGCAGCAGACTTTGATGCAAGGCGTGGCGATGGGTTCGGCCATTTTAGCCCCCAAAACCCGGG
>CAMDDL010000036.1 GCA_945891505.1 Maricaulis salignorans
CTCCACCTCCGCCGCCGCCGCCGCCTCCGCCGCCTCCGGAGCCGGAGCCAGAGCCAGAGCCAGCGCCGATTGTGACCGTGTTGGAGGAGGTTGCCGAGCCTGAGAGCGCCTTGTTTGCGCCCTTCACCGACTCTGAGATTGCGCAAGCCGAAGCACCACACAACACACCGCTTAAGGGCCGCTTAGCCATTTCCAGCCCCATCCCGGTTGAGGATGATCCGTTTGCTGACTTGCAGATTGATCGCGCCGGTGCGCCTGCTGGTGCTCAAGCGGGCGCGTGGAGTTGGAAGCAAGTGCTATCCAGCCTCGATTCTAAAGGTCCAAACCCAGACAATCAGCGCATCATGGCCCTATTGAGCGAGCTAGATTTAGAGGGCGCGATTGACGACTCTATGCTTGACCGGCTGCGCGCTATGGCCAGCCGTTCGCGCGATCAAGCCCGTCGTGGCACACGCAAAGCCGTCACCAATTGCGTGAAGGCCATGCGGTTGAAATTGACGATGGATGCAGACTTGCGCGCCATTGTGGTCCGCTTTGTCGAAGCAAGACGCGAAGCCGCCGCGCGCGGCCGCCTCAATGGCCACGAGGCGCGAATTTACTTGGTGGCTGACGCTGCTTTCGAAGCATAGTCAGCATTGGCCTCGATCACGGCCCATTGCATGGCCTTGATCGCAAAGCTGCGGGTGGCTTGCTCTAGAGCGCGAGCCGGTTGCGTCACGTCGCCACGGGCGGCAATTGCTTCACCGACGATGACCTTTGAAGCCAAGGGCTTACCGGAATAAACGTCAATTAGGCGCGCGGTGGCTTCGATGCGCGCCGTACCCTTGGTCCGCCCTTGAGGTTCAGTGACTTGGAAGTCGCTAACATCGAAGTGAAGCTCATAATCAGGTCGTGCAATGGTTACAGCCCGCACAGCAGCGCGACTGGAGCCCGCCAAGTCGAACGTCTCTAAGACCACGTTTTGAATCGAAAGCGGTGCTGATGCCGAGAATCTCAAACCGTCTACAAAAGCAAACGTGCGGTCTTTGCGCATGACCGCAATTTGGTTGCCCAACAAAATCGCTGGCATCGTGGGCACACCAATCCCAATTGTGAACGGGTATTGTAGGACCTCCCGTGGCACGGTCGGATCCGCCCGCATCGCCACGACGGCGGGGGGCTTACCAGGCTTTGGCAACAGGGTGATGCAGCCTGCAAGCGGCACAGTCAGAATAGCAATGGCAATTAAGAGGCCGAGACGTTTGGTCGGTTTCATTTTTTCCACTTCACTGTCGCGTTAGCAGGACGGTTAACGATATCCAGCGGATTCTGGCTGACTTGTTGGCCCAAAGCATCAAATGTCATGGACGTATTGCGTACTTCTTGAGCAGCGCGGCTCAAGTCGGGCAAGGTTTGATCTGCACCGATCTTAAAGAAGCGATCAATTGAGACAACCGCACGGTTGGTATTGTCTGCGACGGCCCCAAATTGATTGGTAGCAACCCGCATGGCGACCGCGGTTTGGTTGAACTCCTGCAAGGTCGTTTGAGCTTCGGTTAAGGCTTCCATGGTTTTGGCCAAAGTCAATTCTGCGCCGCCGGACAAGGAATTGGCATCCTCATTGAGGCCATCTACGAGAAGGCGGCTAGAGCTGACCAAGGCCAAGGATTCTTGGCTCAATGTATTGGATTGCGTCATCAGATTTTTGCCCAAGCCGTCATAGGTCGCCGCTGTGACGGTTGCTTGGTCGGTAAACCTGCGAGCGGACTGGGCAAACAAAGTTGCCTCTTCCGTGGTTTCACGGAAGGTCTCCGCCGCTAAACTGGCCTCACGCAATGTCTTGGAGAAATTTGCGATGTTTTCTGCGTCGAGCAACTTATTAAGGCGCGCTACTGCTTCGAGTGATGTTGAGATTACCCCTTCCCCATCCTGCAGCAAGCGGTCCAATTGCCCGCGTTGGCTGGTGATGATCGGAGGGCTTTGGCCCATCCGGGCAAACACGAGCTTTGCCCCTTCTGAACCCGCCAAGATCTGAATATAGGCTGAGCCTGTCAGGCCAGAGGGTTCAAGCTGGGCGATGGAATCTGTCTTAACTGGGGTCGTGCTTTGAACACGAATGCGCGCGACAACGTCTTTCGGATTTTGCTCACTCAAGCGCAGATCGGTAACTTCACCGACCTTTATGCCGTTAAAGCGAACTTCACCGCCAATTTCGAGCCCGCGCACAGGTCCTTCGAACACCACGTCAAACTGAGACCCTTGGCGATTGACGCCGGAATTGCCCATCCAGACTGTAAAGATGATGGCCGCGATGATGCTCAAGATCGTGAACAATCCGATCATGACGTAATTCGCCTTAGTTTCCATCTTCCCCTCCTGATTTGGCCATTCAGCCTAAGGCAGCCCGGCCACGCGGCCCACCAAAGTATTCCGACAACCAACCCGTTGCATGTTCGCGCAAATGATCCAATGGACCGATAGCGATAACCCTACCCTCTGCCAATGCCGCAACGCGATCACACGCGTCTCTTAGCGTATCTAAATCGTGCGTGATCAAAAAGACGGTGAGCCCTAGAGTCTCTTTCAATTCATTGACCAGAGCGTCAAACTTGCCTGCGGTAATCGGGTCGAGGCCAGCTGTGGGCTCATCCAAAAAGAGAATATCAGGGTCCAGCGCAATCGCGCGGGCGAGAGCGGCTCGCTTACGCATACCGCCGGAAAGTTCAGACGGCAATTTGTCAGCCGAAGAAGGTGGCAGGCCCGCCATCAAAATCTTCAGGTCCGCGACCTCAAGGCGCAGCTTTGGCGGCAGGTCGGTATGTTCCGTCAGGGGTACCATGACATTTTCGCGCACCGTGAGGTTTGAGAACAAGGCACCATCTTGGAACATCACGCCCCAGCGCGCGTCGAGCGCTTTGCGTTCTGCAGGGTCGTCGGACCACACATCATGGCCCAACACCGTCACCTTGCCTTCCGATGGCGGCCGCAAGCCAATGATGGCCCGCATCAGGACCGACTTGCCCGTACCCGAACCTCCAACAATGCCGATGGTTTCCCCGCGCAGAACATCAAGATCAAGATGCTCATGAATCACAATCGGCCCAAAGCGATTGCCTACGCCACGAAGCCGGATCGCCACTTCCTCATCGGGTATGTCCAAAATGGGGGTCAGAGCATCGGCAGGGTTCATATCCCAAGCTCCATATAGATCAGAGCAAAGATGGCTTCGACCACAATCACCATAAACAAAGCCTGCACCACAGATGCGGTCGTCCTTTGGCCCAGCGAAATCACGTCGCTTTCCACATTCAGACCCTGCCGACAGCCAATAATCGCAATGATAAAGGCGAAGACGGGCGCCTTGCCCATACCGGCCCAAAACTGATCCACGCCTACATTGTCGTTCAAACGATTGAAGAACAGCGTTGGGCTGATATCCAACGTCAGCATGGTCACAATCGCCCCACCGGCGATACCGGCAATCATGGCCAAAAAGGTCAATATCGGGAACATCACCAAGAGCGCGATGACGCGCGGTACCACCAGCATTTCCATCGGGTTCATGCCCAAAATACGCATGGCATCAATCTCTTGGGTCATTTTCATGGAGCCGATTTGAGCCGTAAACGAAGAGTCCGATCGCCCCGCTAGAATAATAGCTGTAATCAGCACGCCAAATTCACGCAGAATGGCAAACCCTACCAGCTCAATGGTGAACACCGACGCCCCAAAATCTTGCAGGATGGTCTTGCCCAAAAAGGCAATAACCGCACCGATGAAAAACGACAGCGTCATCACAATCGGCACAGCATTGAGGCCAGCGCTTTCAGCAACTGCAAACGTGGGCAACCAGCGCACGCGGCTTGGCTTGGCAATTGCTTTGCCGCAGGCGACAACCGTTTCCCCAAAAAAACCAATCGTATCAATCGACTCCTCATAAACTTGGGTCATGCCGCGACCAACGCGTTCGAGCAATTGTCGCCACATGGCCACGGGTTCTGGCTGGGCGTCGCACCCAGTGGTGAACTTCCGAACTTCTGCCAGCATGCGGCCGGCTACGGGATGATTGCCGATCATGTGCGCCGGTTCATCAACGGATGAATGCAGAGCTTTTTCGATGACATAAGCACCGGCGGTATCAAGGTCCATCAAGCCGCTGACGTCGACAATGGCCGGGCGATCTTCAACAAGATCACGGACTGGACGCAGTTCTGCATCGATCAGCCCGATCGTATGGATCGTCCAATCCCCCGTCACCCGAAGTATTGGCGCAGGTCCGCTACGATCAATCGCAAACTGGGCCTCTTGTTCGGGCAAGAAATGGCCTTCCTAGCTAGAATCCTGTTTGACCACCTGAATAGGCGGTGGCGCGGTCTGTTACGAATCGTTGTGCACATAGGGCACAACAAAGTCTAGCTTAGTGCCTAGAGCGTTGTTGGAAAAGGGCCTTACCCGCATTTACAAATGGCACGCCATGACTGGAATGTCCCATGTGTGAGCGCTTCGCAAAGGCAACAAAAGCGTTTAAGAAGTGGCATGAAGTTTCATATCCAAGACGAAGTGTGGCCCCTCAAAGGCGTTTTCAGGATAGCCCGGGGTGCGCGCACACAGGCCAAAATTGTTACCGTTCGGCTAGAGCATCAGGGCTTTGTTGGGCGCGGTGAATGCGTACCCTATGCCCGTTATGAAGAAGACTGCGACAGCGTGATGGCTCAACTGGAAGCCGTCCGGGCTGAAATCGAAGCGGGTATCGATATTGAAGGCTGCCAAAGCCTTTTGCCCGCTGGGGCTGCGCGAAACGCCCTAGATTGTGCGCTGTGGGACTTAATGGCCAAGACCCACGACCAACCGGTTTGGAAGATAGCAGATTTGCCTGAACCCAAACCCTTGGTTACCGCTTTCACCATCTCGCTAGATACACCAGAGGCGATGACGCAAGCCGCGCTGGCAGCTAAAGGCCGACCGATTTTGAAGGTGAAGATTGGTGGCGAGCAGGACTTGGATTGTGTGCGCGCGGTTGCCAAAGCCCGCCCAGATGCGCGCTTGATCGTCGATGCTAATGAAGGCATGCAACCCGATACTTTGCCGGGCCTTTTAGAAGAGGCTCGCAGCCTGAACATTGATGTGGTGGAACAACCTTTCGCCGCCAGTAAGGATTCCCGACTAGGCCAAGTAGCGGCACCCATCGCCATTTGCGCGGACGAAAGCTTCCACACCAGCGCCGATATCGAACTTCTGGTCCAGAACTATGATGCCGTAAACGTCAAACTCGACAAGACGGGTGGCTTCACCGAGGCCCTGAAATCCATTCGAGAGGCGCGGGCAGCAGGTCTCCGCGTCATGATGGGCTGTATGGTTGGCACCAGTCTGGTGACAGCCCCAGCTGTCTTGCTTGCGCAATTAGCCGATTGGGTTGATCTGGACGGACCGCTCTTGCTCGATCAAGATCGTGATCCTGGTCTATTTTACGAGGGCTCTATCCTACACCCACCCAGCCGAGATTTGTGGGGATAGGCCTTCTGCGTGCAGCTTTAAAACAGGAAGAAATTCGATGTCATTCGCTCCAGAAACGTTTTTTGCCCATACCTATTTTGAAGCGCGCGACAAGTTCTTAAGCGCTGCGGCAGCAGTTGGGGCGCACGTCGAAACCCATGTACTGGCCCATGCCAAAGGACCCGGAGGGCGCGAGATTGCGATGGACTGCGCCGTCCTTGGCCCCCAAGATGCAAACGCAGCGCTTGTGGTGATCTCTGGCACGCATGGTCCAGAAGGTTATTGCGGCTCTGGCGTGCAAGTTGGGCTTTTGGAAACCGGCTTGGCGCAAGATTGGGCACAAAAAGTTCGGGTTGTTTTGATCCATGCCCATAACCCGTATGGCTTTTCATGGGATAGCCGCTTCAATGAGGATAATATCGACCTCAATCGCAATTACCTCAAAAGCTTTGACCCGCCTTTGCCCGCCAACCCCGATTATGACCTTTTAGCACCTTGGGCAGCACCAGCGGCCCGCGATGACGCCAGCTTGCAAGAAGCACAAGGCAAGTTGCTGGCCTTTGCCGGAGAGCATGGGTTCCCAGCCCTACAGGCAGCCCTGACGGGAGGACAATATAATCATCCAAAAGGCGTTTATTATGGTGGCATCGCGCCGTCTTGGTCGAACCAGACCATCCACAAAATCCTCGAGGCGCATTGTGTAGGCTTAAAGCAGGTCGTAACGATCGACATGCACACCGGGCTTGGCCCCTTTGGCGTCGGCGAAATCATCACCGAAGCCGCCCCATCTAGCGACCATTACCAGAGACAAGCCGCCATTTGGGGCGATGAAATCCGCTCGACCAAGGATGGAAGCTCTGTCTCGGCGGATTTGTCTGGCACGATGGATGCTGCCTTGGTTCGAGCCCTAGACCCTGCGTGGAGCGCCTGTATCGCCATTGAGTTTGGTACCGTTGACACGATGAGTGTATTTCTAGCCACTCAAGCTGCCTGCTGGCTGCATTGCTTTGGCGATCCATCAGGCCCTGAAGCTTGCCAGATCCAAGCCGATAGCCGCGCTGCCTTTTATCCTGAAACCGATGAATGGAAGAACATGGTTTGGACGCGCAGCTTGGATGTAATTGGCCGGGCTGCGGCTTACTTGATCTGATCTTCCGGCGGCAACTTCAGGGTTGGCTGACGCGGCGATAACAGAAGCGAAATCAGAATGAGGCCAATCGTGGCTAAAATCACGCCACTCCAATAGCCACCAGAGCTGAATTGGTCATAGAGGGTACCTGCCACAATACTTGCAAGACCCATTATGGGCGACATGATGAGGGCTGAGCCCAGCTGTTGTCCCGTTGCACGCTGGGCCAAGGGAATTTCTGCGTCAATCAAGCGCATGAACCCCATATGGGTCGCCGCGAACGTCAGCGCATGGAGGGCTTGCACGAGGAAGGTCACGCCTAAGTCCGGTGTCTGGGCGAAAGCAGCCCAACGAATGATGCTGGCAATCCCGCCCCAAAGGATCAAAGTCTCTGGCCGGAAATGGTTCAAGCGGCTGGCCAAAAGCGCAAAAAATGCAATCTCAACAATGACACCAAAGGCCCACAACATACCGACTTGCGAGCCGGAAAAACCCTGCTTGAGCCACAGTTGACTGGAGAAGCCATAGTAAAAGGCATGCGCTGCTTGAATAATACTGGCTGCAACGACAGCCAAAAGGAACGTTCTGCTTTTGAACAAGGCAAAGCCATCCAGCAACCGCGTGCCAAGCGGCGTCGCAGCGGGCTGGGCGATTGGCTCTGGGTGCAACCAAAAGCCACACGCCATGGTCGCTAAGCTAGCGATGATAAACCACGCATAGACAGCTTCAACGCTAAAGGCTTGGATGGTCGCTCCTGCCCCCAGATTGGCCAGAACAAATGCAGCAGATGCTGCTGCTCTAGCTCGACCATAAGGCCAACGGCGCGAATTCGAGGTGACGCGCATGACCCCAGCTTCTGCAAATGGCATCAAGCATTGAAACATGACACCGGTAGCAAAACAGGCCAAAGCAATCGGCCAGAAAGCGCCTAGAAATGGAAAGCTAAGATAGCCAAGTGCCAGGGCCGACGAAAACACAATCAGGGGAATCCGTCGGTCTCCGCGGCCTTCTGCCCAAGCTGCAACCAAGGGGCCAACTAGAATGCGGCCAAAGCTGGAAGAGGCAAGAATAACCCCGATTTGCGCGCCGGTTAGACTTTTGGTTGTCGCCAACCAAACAGGCAAATAGGGCATGATGGCCCCCAATGCGACATGGGCCAACATCATAAACAAGGTCATGCGTGCAATGGATGGCATAGGAAGGGCTTAGAGTGCTACGCGACTTGGCCGCAAGCCCCACTCGGCTGCTTTTTCACCGTGTTGGAGCCTCTGTTGCAGGAACGAGGCGCACCAATTGGCCATTGCGCTGACCCTTGTCGCGGAAATTGCGCATGGCGGTGGTCAACACATAGATGTAGCCATCTGGCCCCTGCCGCACATCGCGCACCCGCACATCGCCTAAATCGATCCGCTCTTGGCCCAAAACTTTGCCGGCCTTGTCTAGGTCCACCCGGATCAAAGCGCCACGCCCTTGGTCCAGCCTAAGTCCACCGGCCAGCACATCCCCGTCCCAGCCGCGATACTTCGAACTGCGTACAACCGCTAGGCCAGAGGGCGCAATGGCTGGCGACCAAACTGCAAGGGGATCAACCAGACCCGAGCCGCTTTGATTGGGGGTGATGGGGGTCCGGGCTGCTCCGTACTCGACAGCATAGGTGACCTTTGGCCAGCCATAATTCTGGCCGGACTGGATAAGGTTCAACTCATCCCCACCTTGGCTGCCATGCTCGGTTGCATAAATGCGACCCGAGACAGGATCGCGCACCAGACCTTGAGCATTGCGGTGGCCATAAGAATAGATCTCAGGCCGCGCGCCTGGCGTGTTTACAAAGGGATTGTCTTTTGGAATGGAGCCATCATCCTTGATCCGAATGATTTTGCCCAAATGACTGCCCAGATTCTGCGCCTGATTGCGGATAAAACTGCCGTCCAACGAATTAGGCGGATTGCCCCCGTCGCCAATGCTGATCAACAACGTCTGATCTGGCAGCCAAGCAAAGCGCGAGCCAAAGTGCTGAAAGCGCGGCTTGGCTGGCGTCACTTCAAATATCGTCTGCACGTCGGTTAAAGCGCGGCCTTCGAGCTTGGCGCGCACAATGCGAGTATTGTTCGCTGCTTCATCGCCGACTGAAAAGCTTAAGTAGATCAGTTTATTGCGGGAGAAATTGGGGTGCAGGGTCACATCCATAAGGCCCCCTTGGCCAGCAGCTGTAACGGTCGGGACACCTTTGATTTCTTCGGCCTCTAGGCTCCAGGTCGTACCGGCTTTCACATAACGCAACTTGCCCAAAAGCTCAGTGACCAAGAGGTCGCCATTGGACAAAAAGGCCAAGCCCCAAGGTGCTTCTAAGTCTGCCACCATGGTTTGGGGCGTGACACTGACTGCAGCGGGAAGGCCAAGAGCTCGGGTCACCGGCGTCGGGCCCGGGACAATCGCCGTTGGCGAACTGGCTTGGGCTTGCGCCATAGCTGGGACCGCAACATTGGCCGCAAAAAGCGCGAAACCTGCAAGAGCCAAGCGAGCCTTACGAACCATCATGAGAGCCTTCCTTCTGTCGCCACTTCGGCCCGACCCATAGCTTGACGCGACGAGGGAGCCTAGGTCTATACCTAGTCTCCCCCGGTCACATTATGGTCATCGAGCAGCCTATTTAGCCTTGAGCTCGGTCACCAAACGGTCTGCCTTATAAACTTTGGTCAAGGCTTCGGTGATGGCCGCGGTCGTGACCGACACGGTGCGGTTCAATCGCCCATCATAGGCATAATTGCCACCCAAAGAATGGATGTTACCGTCAAAAGCGGCACCGACCACGCGACCTTGACGGTCGATCAGAGGCGAACCTGAGTTGCCGCCGATGATGTCATTGGTGGTCGAGATGTTGAACGGCGTGGCCAAGTTCAAGTTTGGCTTGGCGGCCAGCCACGAGGGGGCTGCGACGAACGGGAATTCGCCAGACGCGCGCTCAAAATAGCCACCAATCGTGGTGGTCGATGGCACGTTTACGCCCGCATAGGTCCAGCCTTTCACAACGCCATAAGACAGACGCAGCGTGAAAGTAGCGTCTGGATAGACATCAGCCCCATAAACCGCAAAGCGTGCCTTCGCGATTTTCTCAGTGGCTTGCGACAACGGGCCATTGACCTCTTGGTTCATCCGGACCGACAGCGCCCGCGCATCGGTTTCAGCGCGGCGGGCCAATAGGATGAGTGGGTCATTTGAAGCATCAACAGCGGCCTTGCCACCCTTGATCAGGGTTTCACGAACCGCTTTGTCATCGAGTTTTGTGCCCGCAATACCGCGCGCTGCAATGCCCTCAGGGCTTTCAGTACCCAGCAAGCGCTTGATAGATGGATTGTCAGCCGTCAGATATTCACGCGCTTTCGAGAGCCACAATTCCAGACCGATAACTTCCATATCCTTGTAGATTGGCGCTTCCGTCAGAATTTGCTTTTCCATTTGCGCGATCGCAGCATCCGAATAGCCGGGTAGACGCTCAGCCAAAGGCTTGGCGCGCTCGTTAGACATGCGGACCAGTGCGCGGGCGGTACCATACAGGCTCGAGATCGAGCCAGCACGAGCTTCCAAGAACTCATGCTCACAGAACAGGTCTTGCTGCTTTAAAACGGCGGCATCGATCTGTGCCCAAGGGTCGCCAATTTCGGCCAGAAGCTTTGGATTGGCGCGTACTTTGGCTTTCAGTTCCGCTTCTTCGCGCTCTTTGATCGCGAAAAACTGTGGGTCCATCAGCGAGCGTTGCTGGCCATATTGAGCCTTATAGCTATTCTCGATCCCAAACAGCATGTCTTCAGCCGACCGCTTGGCCTCATCGCTTTTGGTGCGATATTCGACGAGGCGGCCGCGAAGCTCGGCCCGCACCAATTGGCGGGTATGCAAGCGCATGTCGCGCTCAAACTTCAATTGGGTGGTGGTGCGCAGACGCTCGGTTGAGCCCGGATTGCCCGCAACAAAGACGATCTCTCCATCTTTAAGGGTTTCAGTGGTCCAAGCAAGATGGGTTGGGGTTTTGACCGGTGCCCCATTTTCATAGGCACGCAGGAAAGCGCCATCCAAATTGTAGCGCGGGAAATTGAAATTGTCCGGGTCGCCGCCAAAGAAGCCCATGGCATTTTCAGGCGAAAAGACCAAGCGCACGTCTTTATAGGTGCGGTATTTGTAAATCTTGTACTGACCGCCGCGGAACAAGGAAATCATGTCGCAACGGAACAATTCCTTATCGTCATTCTTGCACGCTTCTTCTTCCAGCTTGGCAATTGCAACGCCGCGCGCTTGGGCAACTTTGCTGGCTTCAACACCGGCGGTCGCAGCTTTCACCTTAGCGGTGTTATCAACAATGCTGACCAGCACTTCTGCTTCCACGCCAGGGCAGGTTTTTTCGTCGGTCAAGGCAGCGGCTAAGAAGCCGTTCAGGCCGTAATCCTTATCGGCGCTCGACAAATCGGCCACACAGCTGGACACGCAGTGCCAATTGGTCAGGATCAAACCGCTATCGGAAACAAAACTGGCCGAACAGCCCGACGACAAGCGCACAGCGGACTGTTGAACCTTGCTCAGCCACGCCTGATCGGGGGCAAAACCATGGGCCGCTTTCATTTTGGCGGCTGGGAACGCATCAAATGTCCACATGCCTTCATCGGCGAAGGCGGGGCTGGAAAAGGCTAGCGTCGCAACACTAACAGCCATCAAGAATTTCGATTGCATCGAGATTATGTCCTTGGTGGGTGCGACGTACCATACGTCGACCCTAGATACGTGTTACCGTGTTCGATCCAATCACAAAAGCCGAGGCGGGGCTCTATAGGCAGAAAATTACACCCGCTGCCATGTCAGTTTCCCTTGACGCGAGCGGAAGTGGTGGGCATGGCAATGCGCAAATCCTTATAAGCCAACATGCTCAGGAGACGTTCACATGTCAGATATTCGCTTTGACGGCCAAGTCGCCATCGTAACAGGTGCCGGTGGTGGGTTGGGCAAGCAACACGCCCTCGAATTGGCCCGTCGTGGTGCCAAGGTTGTCGTCAATGATTTGGGCGGCGCGATGGACGGAACTGGCGGCAACTCCGCCGCAGCCGAAGCCGTTGTCGCAGAAATTCAAGCCTTTGGCGGCGAAGCCATCGCTAACGGTGCCTCTGTTACCGACGATGCTGGCGTGGCCAATATGGTTGCCCAAGTCATGGAAAAATGGGGCCGGATCGACATCTTGATCGCGAACGCAGGCATCCTGCGCGACAAGAGCTTCTCGAAAATGGAAATCGCCGATTTTGACGTTGTCATGAATGTCCACCTGATGGGGACGGTCAAGCCCGTCAAAGCGATGTGGGAAATCATGAAGGCGCAAAACTATGGCCGCATTGTTGTCACCACCTCGTCGAGCGGCATGTATGGCAATTTCGGTCAGACCAATTATGGCGCAGCCAAGCTGGCGCTTTATGGCTTCATGAATACGCTGAAAATCGAAGGCGCGAAGAATAATATCAAGGTCAACGCGATCAGCCCTGTTGCTGCAACCCGCATGACGGAAAACCTGATGCCGCCACAAATGCTGGACCTTTTGAAGCCAGAATATGTCACCCCTGGTGTGATGTTCCTGGTCAGCGAAGACGCCCCAACCGGCACCGTTCTGTCCGCTGGCGCTGGTGTGTTCGCTGTCGCGAAAATCTATGAAACCGACGGCATCTGCCTGAAGGATGACGGCATCACCGCCGAAGAAGTTCGCGACAATTGGGACAAGATTTGTGACCCAGCCGGTCATGAAGCCTATGAGCAGGGCGGCGGTCAAACAGGCAAGTTCATGCGTAAGCTTTCGGGCGGCTGACCCGAGCTGACAAGCAAACTCAAAATTTAATCAAACATCCCGCCGACCCGCGCCTCCCCTCTTAAGGCGCGGGCGGCTTTAATTCTGTCGATATAAGCTTCCATTCGGTGGTCATCCAGCAGGCGCGGATTGCCAAAGACGAACGAGATAAGCCCAACAATCGTATGGAGGATTTTGACAAATGGACTGCGGTCCCGCCGCATGATTGGCTTGCCAGAACTGGTTAAAAGACGCGGGTCGCCTGCGTGGCGGTAGGACGTGAATATCGGCGGCGGCATGGTGGTAACCAGGTCCCAACCGTTGACTAGCCGATAATGTGGACAGACAACTAACCGGTCAAAGGAGAGGTCGCCCACCCTTGGTACGCCAAACATGTAACAGGCGGCCAGATTATCGCGCTCCAACTGTGTCGAGGCAATCTGCGCCATCGCACCGCCTAGACTATGCCCCGTCAGATACAGCCCTTTTGTATCTGGCACGAGGCGGTTCACATCAGCCAACACTTGAGCGCCGATCCGATCATAGGCTTTCTTAAACCCCTTATGGATTTCCACATCCCCCAAGCGCGTCTCAACCAGCACGGTCTCGCTCATCAAATTGGTCTTCCAATCGCGATAGGAATCGGTGCCTCGAAAGGCAACCACCGCAAAGTCGTCGGCGCGCGCAAGGAAAGCTTGGCTGCCGTCTTGGTCATACGTAGCGAGGAGCGTAAACTGGCCTGCTTTCAATAACTGAGACAATTTTTCTGGATCAGATTCATAGGCTAGGAGCGCCAGTTTAGCCATGAGTTCGGCCGTGCGCTCAGAAAAAGCGGCGCGCCAAGTTGACAGGCTCTTGGCCTCATCTTGGCCAAGGGTAATGTGGGGTTCGGGGGGAATAGCTGACAGGTTCATATCGCAAGTATAAACCACTTTGGGTTGTGTTGTACAGATACCCCTCAGAGTTCGGCACTCGAAAAGCACCGATGCTCTGAGGGTCTGTTTTTGCCCTTAAAGGCCCAACACCATTTTCGCCATGATGTTGCGCTGGATTTCGTTAGACCCGGCATAAATCGAGGTCTTACGATAGTTGAAATAGGACGGGGCCACTGCCACCGCATAGTCTGGCACGGGGAATGGGTCGTTCGAGCGCCCATCCAAGATGCCCCAGCTATCGGCGACAAACGGAATACCCGATACACCCACGGCTTCTAGTGCAAGCTCGGAGATCGCTTGCTGCATCTCGCTGCCTTTACACTTCAGCATCGAGGATGCGGCACCGACGGATTTGCCCGAAGAGAGACCCGAGAAGATTTTCATCTCAGTGGCATCAAGGGCGTTGATCTGGATTTCCAGTTCGGCAATCTTGCGACCGAAATCAGGATCTTCCAGCAAGACGCGATCGCCAGACTGTTCGACAGCGGCGATGCGCTTGACCTTTTTGAGGGCGTTTTTCAAGCCCGGTGCATAGGCATTGCCGCGCTCAAACTCCAGCAGATATTTGGCATAGGTCCAGCCTTTGCCTTCTTCGCCGATCAGATTTTCTGCTGGCACAAACACGTCTTCATAGAAGACTTGGTTGATTTCCTGCTGACCCTCTACTGGGCCGTCTAACGTTGGCAGAGCCCGCACGCTGATGCCCGGCGTGGTCATGTCGACCAAAATGAAGCTAATGCCGTTTTGGTTCTTGGCTTCTTGGCTGGTGCGAACAAGATTGAACATCCAGTCTGCCCATTGGGCTTGCGTTGTCCAGATTTTCGAGCCGTTGAGAACATAGCCCTCAACCCCATCGCGCACGGTCTTTTCAGCCTTCATCTGCAGGCTGGCGAGGTCCGAGCCAGAGCCGGGCTCTGAATAGCCTTGGCACCACCAAATGTCGGAGGTCAGGATCTTGGGCAAGTGCTGGGCTTTTTGCTGATCATTGCCAAAGGCCATGATGACCGGGGCCACCATTTTAAGGCCCATAGGTGAAGGTGACGGGCAACCAGCGGCCGATACTTCCATATTGAAGATATAGCGCTGACTGGAAGTCCAGCCCGGCCCGCCGTGCTCAACTGGCCAGTCCGGTGCCGCCCAGCCACGTGCGGCTAGCTTCTTCTGCCACTCAACTTGGCCTTCCTTGTCGAGATAGCCGTTTTTGGACAAGGCCATTTTTGCCCGCAAAGCGGGCGTGTAGTTTTCAGCGATCCAGCCGCGGACTTCGGCTTGAAACGCAAGATCTTCAGAGGTGAATGCTAAATCCATGGCGGGTTTTCCTAAAATACAGCTGGGCCTTGGGTCAGTTTTGGCGGAGCAGCAAGGAAGCCGCCGATTTTGGCAACCATGGCAGCCATGTGGTCGGTCTTGCCATGTGCATCAAGCGCGGCTTGATCGGCATAAAGCTCCAGCATGAAATAGTCGTTTTCCGCTTTTGCGCTTTTGCACAATTGATAAACGGTAGCACCTGGCTCTTTCGCCTTCACGGTGGTGACGAATTCGGTCAGTAGGGCTTCAAATTCGGCATTCTTGCCGGCTTGGATGGTGAATTGTGCGCAGATTCCGATCATCTGGTTTTCTCCCTTAAGTTTGGTTGGTTTTCTTGGTTCTATAGCTCTGGTTATAGGTCGTTTAAGGCGTGATGGAAGGGCAAAGGTGCTCCCCGCTGCGTCAGCCGAGCCCGAGGCAACGATAGGTTTCCGTGACCAAGCGGCCACCCCTCGGATCACCCGCAAGATTGGGTGCCATCAAATTCATCGCGTAAGACACACCCAGCTTGTTAACGGGGTCCGCAAAGCCAAAACTGCCGCCCCAGCCAGAGTGGCCGAAACTCGTATCGTTGGGGCCATAAAGCCCTTTGCTGGATAGAATAAAGCCAGCCGCCCAGCGCACCCACACGCCCAAGACTTTGTCCTTGCCTTCGCGCCGCTGCGCACTTGCGAGCGCCACGCCTTCAGGTGACAGGATGCGAACGCCGTCGAGCTCACCACCGCGCGCTAAAGCGCCATAGACGCGGGCAATGCCACGGGCATTCGCACTGCCGCCTGCCGCGCCATTGCCTGCTGCGATCCAATCCGGCCGATTGGCTTGAAGTGGGCTCATCCGTGGGCTGCCCATAGCCGACTTGATGATTGGGTCTGTTTGTGGCGGAGCCGTCGCTAACATCTGTGCCCACGGTGCCACAATCGGCGCGCGGCGGTGGTGTTGATCCTCAGGCAACCCAATCCACACATCGGCCTTCAGCGGTGTCGCCACTTCATCAGCGAAGAAATCCTTCAAAGAACGACCATCCGTACGGCGCAACAAAGCGTCAACCCAATGGCCAAAAACGCCGGCATTATAAGCGTTTGCGGAGCCTGGCGGGAACAAAGGGGCTTGGCTTGCTAAACGAGCCGCAAAGGCTGGAATATCCAACAGCTCTTCCGTCGTGGCTTGGGTGTCTGCGCCTTGAATGCCGCTGGCATGGCTGAGCAGGGTTTCCACTGTGATGGCCTCTTTGCCGTTGACGGCAAATTCTGGCCAATAAGTCGCAACTGGGGCTTGATAGTCCAAAAGACCGCGCTCCACGGCGATCCCGATACTGATGGCCGCCATGCCTTTGGTGGTCGACCACACATTAAAGAGATCGTCTGGCCCTAAAGGCTCGCTACGGTCTTCGTCGCGCACCCCGCCATAGAGGTCGATGATGGTTTCGCCGTCTTGGACAACGCTGAAGGTCGCGCCAAGCTCCTCGCCACTGGCTAAGTTCTGCGCAAACGCGTCTCGAACAGGCTCAAACCCTTGCGCAACAAACCCGTGGACCACTGGTGCCTGTGACATCGCCTTCTCCCCTACTTCGTGCGCTCTCTAGGGCGCTTTTGGCCCCTCTTTGCGACACGCGGCAACAAAGGCAGGCAGTATCTGATTACGATCCACCGGCTGAGCGCGATAGTCAACGTCACCCGACGTCAAGGTAAAGTCGCTGGCTGCAAGAATTGTTTCCGCCACACCGATTTCGACCAAACCAATCTTGCCCTCCACCAATTTGCGGTCTCCATCCCGCACGCCGCCTTGGCGACGGACTTCTTTGAAAGCAATGCGGCCTGCCTTCGTCGTCAGCACCAAAGTCGGCTGGGCCTCGGGCGCTGGGAAGACATGCGCGCGCAGCGTGATAAGCTGTTGATCATCGCACCAGAGAACCAAGTCAGGCGCTGCCCCCGGCCGCGACAAAAACGCTGCAGCCCCTGCCTTTTGCTCAACCAATCGCCAGGAGAGCGGCCCTTCGGAGCCGATGCGATCACGCGGGTTTTGATCCGTGTCGCCGGGATCGCATGCGCTGAGAGCACACACAAGCAGACAGAGAGCTAAGCGCTTCATTGGCCAGTAAAGCTGGGGCTACGCTTTTCAAGAATGGCATCCACGCCCTCTTCATGGTCTGCCGTATGGTGCATCAGCCCTTGGGAAGCCGCCGACAATTCCATGATGGTGTCAAAGGTCGCCGTTTGGCCTTGGCGCATCAATGCCTTGGTGACCCGAAGCGCATGGGGCGGCTGCATGGCTATTTTTTCGGCCATGGCTCGGGCTTCCGCCATCAAGGCATCGGCCTCGACCACGCGAGATACAAAACCAAACTCGCGCGCCGTCTGCGCGTCGACCACATCGCCTGTGAATAAAAGCTCGCACGCGCGGCTCCAGCCCACAATCCGCGGTGTCAGCCAAGCGCCGCCATCGCCCGGGATCAGGCCTAGCTTCAAAAAGGTCACGCCGAACTTGGCTCCGCTGGCGGCGATACGAATATCGCCCATGCAAGCCACATCACAGCCAAGCCCGATAGCGGGGCCATTCACCGCACTGACCAATGGCACTTCCAAGTTCCAGAGCGCCTTGATGATCTTATGGATATTGCCCCGATAAGCTTCGCGAATTTCAGCCGGGCTACCGCCAAAAGCCCCTGTCCGTTCTTTCATGGCCTTCACATCGCCACCGGCGGAAAAAGCCCGCCCTTCGCCTGTCAGAATCGCAGCGCGGATTGAACGATCGGCATTGATGTCGGCGCAAATCGCTTGAAACACATCACCGTCGCCGGGTTGACCCAAGGCATTCATTGCTTCGGGACGGGTGATGGTGATGGTGGCAATTGCCCCGTCTTTTTCCAGTTTCGCTACGGCCATGGGAACCTCCAAAATCAGTGTGAAAGCCGTAAAGCTAAGGGCTGTTTCTGGCAATCTATTCGAATGCCGAAGAGCGGAGACAAAACAGATTGATTTGACCCCAAGCGCGGACTCGCGCTCTATTTTTCGCCAACATAAGGGACATTCTGTATGGCGTATCTTGACCCGACACACCGTCGCATCGCGACGGGCTTTGCCTTTGGCATCACAAGCTTGTTTGCACTGCCCGCCCAAGCCCAAATCAGCGAAGTGCGCGGGGCAATCATGGCCCACAATATCGAGACAAACGTTTCCAAGAACGCAGGCAAGGAAGACGGGCCGGACGTGCAAGTCGAAGTCTTGTGGAACAGCCCAAATTGGCTGAAATTTGCTTTTTCACCCCGCCCCGGTTTCGTTGCTTCGCTCAATACCCAAGGCGAGACCAGTTTCGCCGGCGTCGGGCTAGATTGGACCTTCCCCGTCAGCAAGAACATCACCATCGACCCTTATTTGGGCTATGTGATCCATAATGGCGATCCGCTGGAAAACCCCTATGCACCTGCCGACAGCGCGCGGCGGGCAAAATTCAATGCGGAGGAATTGGCCTTAGGCTCGCGCGATTTATTCCGCTTGGGCTTTGCCGTCGGCTATCGCCACAGCGAATCTTGGACAAGCTATCTGGTGTATGAACACCTAAGCCACGGCCACATTCTGGGTGGCTCTAAGAACCAAGGCATCGACAATGTCGGCATCCGGCTTGGGCGTAACTTCTAAATCGACCTAGCCTTTGACTAACAGGAGATGGATCGCGGTTAGATTCGTCCTAAAAGACTCAGTTGGTCTTGGTCCCAAGAGGCTTTCACCCCATACACATCGGCCAAGGTCGAGGTGGTCAGGGCCTCGCGCGGCGGAGCTTGGATTACAAGCCTGCCCTGGTTCAGCAGGATGATCTCGTCACAGAATCGCGCGGCAAGGGCCAAATCATGCAGAACAACCAAGACCGCCTGCCCGTCGCGGGCTTGGGATTGCAGCGTCGCGAGCACGTCAAAGCTGTGGCCGGGGTCTAGCGCCGCGGTCGGTTCGTCAGCAATCAGTGCGGGAGCTTGGCTGGCGAGCGCGCGGGCCAAATGGACGCGCGCCAACTCCCCGCCCGACAGGCTGGTAACAGAACGGTCTTCAAACCCAATGAGGGAACAGCGCGCCAAAGCATCCTCGACTGCGGCCGCATCGGCGGGGCCTAGTCGCCCCATCGGCCCACCATAAGCAAAGCGGCCCAGCGCAACGGCTTCGCGAACGGCAATTGGCCACGCTAACTTGCGCGCTTGGGGGAGGTAAGACACGCGCAAGGCCCGCTGCTTGGGCGTTAGGCTGTGGGAAGGTTGGCCGTCCAAATAGGCTTGCCCACCACTCAAGGGCTGGAGGCCTAAAAGCGCCCGGACGGCGGTGGTTTTTCCGGCCCCATTGGGCCCCAATAGGCCCATAAGCTTGCCAGATGTCACCTCAAAGGACACGGCATGGAGAAGCTGCGCGCCATGCACCGTAACGCTGGCATCATGAAGCTTGAGGCTCATTGGTCCGCCTCCAGCATGCGACGACGGACCGCAATCCAGATGAAGATGGGCGCGCCGATCAGAGCGGCGACAACGCCAAGCTTTAGTTCTTGGCCTGTGGGGGCAAGTCTCGCGATCAGGTCTGCGACAACAAGAACGAGGCCACCCAAAAGGGCTGCGGGTACGAGGGTGCGGGCGGGGTCATGCCCCACTAAGGGCCGTACTAGGTGGGGCGCGATGATGCCCACAAAGCCAACCGCGCCCGCTATCGAGACAGCTGCCCCGGTCAAAAGCCCAGTGCCAAGCACGACCCAGATACGCGAACGACCCACATCAAGACCCACAGCGCTGGCAGCCTCTTCACCTAGTGTCAAAGCCCGCAGGCCCGGTGCAGCCAGACCAATTGCTATCGCCCCTGCAACAAAAAAGGGTGATGCAAGTAAAAGGTCCTCCAGCGAACGATTGGCGACCGAGCCCATCATCCAATTCATCATATCTGACAAGGTGAAGGGGTTTGGTGCAAGATTGAGCAGAAGTGACATAAAGGCCCCAGCGAGGCTTGAAATGCCCACCCCAACCAGCACCAAGGTCACAACCGACTGCACCCGCGGTGCGATAAGAGCGAGGAGGCCCGTGGCCAGCAAAGCCCCCGCGATGGACGCCAAGGGCAACATCCAAGGCGAAAGCTGCACCAAGCCCCAATAAATCGTGATCGTGGCAAAAAGGCTCGCCATGGCCGAGACACCAAGGACCCCCGGCTCTGCCAAGGGATTTCGCAACAGACCTTGGAGCGCTGCGCCACAGCCCGCCAGCGCCATCCCAACCACAAAGGCCGCCAAGGCCCGCGGTAACCGAATGTCCAAGACGATGAGCTCTGCTTGCGGGTCACCCAGCCCAACCAAAGCGGCCATAAGCCTCCCCATCGGCAAAGGCGTGACACCAATCAAGCAGGAAGCCGCTATTGCCAGCGCGCTGAAAGCTAGCAGTGTTAGGACTAAAGTTGGGGTATGGTTTTGAACCTTCATGGCCGCAAGTCCTGAAGCGAAGGACTGGTCTCGGCAGAAATGTTGCGACCTGTGGCGGCCATCGCCTCCATCGCATCGACCATAAACCAGCCGCTACAGGCCGTAGCACCACCTTCAAGGCGCGCAACCGGCAGGTCGGTCAGCATCTGTCGCACCAAGGGATGGCGCGCTTGGCTCCAATAATCTTGGTGCGGGCTCTGCGCTGTAAAGAATGCCGTCACCACCATGGCCGGGCGCTCGGTCGATAAGCGTTCTAGGGGCAGCGGGTTCCAGCCCTTTTGCGTCTGGAAATTGACGAGCCCCGCTTGGTTCATCATGCGATCAACCAGCGAGCCCGGCCCTGTCGTCACTCCGCCGGGTGTCACATAAAGCGCAGAGACCTGCGGTGCCGGCTTTAGGTTCGCGAGCCTGCGATCAAAATCGGCCACCAAGGCCTCGCCGCGCGCTGGCTGACCTAAAGCTTCTGCAGCGGCGCGCACATTCGTGCGTACGGCGGCGAAATCCTCACCCCAGCCAATTTGGTGGACCTTGATACCCGCCCGCTCCAGAAACGGAACCATTTGCGGGCCCCCACCATAGGAACGAACAACAACGTCGGGCTTAAGGGCCAGAATCGTTTCCGCATCGGGCCGAACTTGGTTCAAGCCCTTCGCCTCTGCGCGCATGAAGGAAAAGTCGGCCGTGGCATCGGGTGAAACCGCAACGATGTGCCCCCTGTCCGCCAACTTGATCACAAATTGGTCGGCACAAAAATCAAGAGAGACAACGCGCAATGGGGCTCGGCCCTGTTCGTTGGCACCCACAGGTCCTTGAGGCGGCGGCGAGGAACACCCCGCCACCGCCATTAAGCACACACAAAGGACAAGCTTAGAAGCTCGCACGGAGCCCCACCAATGTTTGCTGCCGGGGCGAGCCATAGCCGGTGATCGTCTCATAAACCTCATCGCCTGCATTTTCGACACGAGCAAAGACCGTCCAATGGGTATTGATTTTCTGGCTTGCGCGTAAGGTCACCAGATCATAGCCCTTGATCACAACCGAATTGCCAGCGTTGTTAAAGCTGTCGCCAACACGGGAGTAGGTGGCAGAGACATCAAGCCCAAAGTCAAACAGATAGCCGATGGTAGCTGAGCCCGTCTCCTTGGCCCGGCGCGGCAAAAGGCGGTTGAAATTGGCAGAGCCGCGCACTTTGTTGCGCGCGTCTAACGTCGCGAAGCCAGCTGACAGGCTTAGCTGGCGTGTGGGCTTTGCCTCCAGCGTGAATTCAGTGCCATCGGCCTTGGTGCGGGCAACGTTATCATAAGTCCCACTCGGACGACCGACGCAAATGGCCGCCGAATTGCCAAAGCAGGAGACGAAATCGATTTGATTGATGGTGTCGCGCTGGAAATAGGTGAACGACCCAATTAAGCGGCGCGAAAACCAAGCCTGCTCCAAACCGATTTCAGCAGAGCTTGCCTCTTCGGGTTGCAGTTTTGCGTTCCCGAAGCTGGAGAAGAGCTGGAACGGCGTCGGGGATTTAAAGCCATCGGCCAGGGCTGCGCGAAGGATCGTGTTGCCGTCATTGAGAGAGGCCGCCACGGTCGCTCGCGTGTTCAAGGCTTCGCCAAAGCTATCATGATCGGTCCAGCGAACACCCAAAGTCGCCGTCAGCCAAGAGGTGGGCGAAGCTTGGCCTTGCAGATAAAGCGCACTTAGCTCGCTCTCGGCCCGCAAGGGGGCTGGACTCGTATTGGAAACCGACGGACTGGCCGTGCGCAGCTTTGATTGCTCAAACTCCCCCCCGCCAACGAGTTGGAACATTGGGGTCACGTCCAAGCTTGTCTGAAACTCTGCCCGCCGATTGGTGCCATTGCCGATGAAGGTGTTTTGGACGGCAAGGGTGGGATTGAGATTGATCCGGTCCGTCTGGGTCTCACTGAAGCCAAAGCGCGTGCGCGACCGCCCGTCCAGCAACGTCAGATTAGCGCCAGCATAAGCGATTAATTCTTCCGTCTTTGAGCGCTCAGGGGTATCTGCTAAGGCAAAGGTCGGCGCGGGAAAGCCATCAATACCGACATCGCTTTTCGACCAAAAGACACGCGCCTCAAGGCTCAATTGATCATTCAAAGCATAGTCGACCCGGCTTTGCGCAAGCGTGTTCTTAAAGCCGTCGCGCTCTTTGCCAGAAGCTGCCGAACTTACGCCATCGGTTTCAAACTGACCTGCGGCAAGGACATACGAAAGGTCGCCCACTAGGCCGCGCACGGAACCCTGCGCCCGCTGAGTATTCAAGTCACCACCTTCAAGGCTGACAGAGGCCCCAAAGGGTACGTCACCTGAGCGGGTAATGATTTGCACCACCCCGCCCATGGCTTGGCTGCCATACAGGGTCGATTGCGGCCCGCGCAAGACTTCGATCCGTTCGAGATTGCCAACCAACAAATTGGCGAAGTTGAACCCACCGCCAGGGCTGGATGGATCATTTAGCTTAACGCCGTCGATCAGCAGCACGGTCTGATCGCTTTCTGCGCCGCGGATACGAACTGTGGTCAAGCTACCCACCCCGCCCGTGCGGCTGAAAGCAACGCCAGGAACATCGCGCAACAGGTCAATCACCGGAATGGATTGGGCACGGCTTATCGCTGGTGCGTCGATGACGGTGACCGACGAACCAACCCGCGAGGCGCGCGTTGGTGTCCGCGTTGCGATGACAATGATGGTTTCAGCTGTCGTCGCTTTTGGGCCGGTGGCCGGGCTTTGAGCAACAGCTGAAGCTACAAAAACAAAGGGAATGAGTGCCACGCTTGCGGGCACAATTAGGATTTTTGCCAATCGGCAAAGTCTGCGTGTCATAGATTCTAGTTGGCCGCTGATGCACGGCCAATCCTCCTTGCATGCAAGAGTGGCGGGTACGCACCACGCGCCCCACGTCCTGCAGTCGTTGCATCGGAGGTAAACTCCGGCCTCCCCGCTGACCCTGGCAGGACGGACGAACGACGGCGATGGCAGGTCTCCCGACTTACGGGTCACGGCTTTGTTTCGGCCTTCCCGAACCCATTAGGGGCCCAGTGGCACATCTTGGCATCGGCCAAGAGAAACGCGGCTATCCGCTTACGGTCGCAGGCACGGCTGCTGTTTTGAGGGCTAACCCTCGCACAGCATTCCCTTTTCACCCCAGTCTCCTGAGGCACCATCTAACTCGGAGGTTATCAGCAAGCGCTGGCTTTAACAAGCGCAACCTCCTGCCACGCGGGGGTGGCAGGAGGTTTGGGAGGAAAAACTAGGTGGCGATCAGGCGCTATCTGCTCGCCGAAGTCATAGCGATAATGGAGATCAGCACGATGGCCGCAGCCAAGGACACAGCCAGAACCGTGGTCATCCCTTTGACGCGGACGCCTTGGCGCGCTTCGTCGCCAGTTTTCATGATGGGAGGGTCTTCAATCATAATCGCCTCCTAAATGCTGACCGCGCCGTCGGTCCATTTTTGATCCGCGGTGCCCGTCAAATCAAAGGAGCGATCTGGCCCATTGGCCAGTTCTTCATCTGTTAGGTTGACGACATAGCCATCGGGCAATTCTCGGAAGGTCAAAAGGCCCCAAGCAATCGGATACCCCTCCTCGCCCAGCCCCATGAACCCACCAAAATTCATAACCGCATACGCCACTTGGCCCGTGCGCTTATTGATCATGATGTGCTTGATCGTGCCAATCCGGTCGCCTGAAGGCCTGTAGACACCGACGCCTTCAACCTTAGAACTGGAGATCAGGATCGCATCGGTTTGTTCGACGATTTTATTGATATTCTCTTCTTGCATGACGGGTTCCAATTTAATGTGGGAGAACCAGTCAAACGCGTGAGGCTGGTGGGGGTTCCGGTGGGTGGGGTTAGCTTTGTAGGGTGCAGTCCTAATTGACTTCACTGTGGCTTTGCGAGACGGCCAAGCTATCGCCTAGGTGTGGATAATGGCTCGGTTCAGCGGGAATGCAGTCTGCGGGCTATGGACAGATAATAGCCCTTAGGCTATATTTTACCAATTACTTAGACTGTCATTCTTCACGTCGAGTTCGATCCTGAATTCGATCAGCTTCCTGAAGCGGTGCAGGATGGGCTGCTTGCGGCAGCTGGCGTCCTGAAAATCTATGGCCCAGCTTTGGGCAGACCACATGCGGATACATTGTCGGGCTCCAAGTTCAAGAACATGAAAGAGCTGCGCTTTTCGGCCGATAATGGTGTATGGCGCGTCGCCTTTGCTTTCGAGACGGAACGTCAAGCAATTGTTCTCGTTGCGGGGGACAAGAGTGGCGTTTCGCAAAAGCGGTTTTACAAAGCTCTGATGGACAAAGCAGATGCACTTTATGCGTCGCATCTTCGCTCACTTAAAGGAGACTGAAATGGTAGTAGCTAAAAAGTCAGGAACTGGTGGGCGGACTTTGGACGATGTGATGGCAACTTTGCCTGCGCCACGCCGACATGCGATTGAAACAAGTGTCGCTGCGACCGTTCGCGAAATCGAAGGCCTCAAGGCGCTGCGGCAGTTGACCCGTCACAGCCAAGAGCAGATCGCCCAAAGCTTGGGCGTCAAGCAGCCGTCGGTTTTAAAGATCGAGCGACAAACAGACCTTTATCTTTCAACCTTGCGGCGGTTTGTGGAGGCAGCCGGAGGCAAGCTAGAATTACGCGTGGAATTGCCGGGGTCGGAGCCGATCCTGCTAATTGGGCTGGGCGAAATTAGGGGTGAACAGGTCTCTTGACCCATGATGCTTTGATTATGAGGACACCACAATGATCTCTTCCAAACGTCGCCCGGCCAGTGTTGGCGAAATTCTTGTCGAAGAATTCATGGCCCCACTAGGTCTAACCCAAGGCGCATTGGCCGAAGCCATGGGCGTTCAACGCAAGCATGTTAATGAACTGTGCAACGGCCGACGCACCGTGACCGCACCGACCGCACTAATCTTGGCCCGCGTGTTCGGCAATAGTGCCGACTTTTGGCTTAATACCCAGAGGCGCATGGATCTGTGGGAAGCCACCCACTCACCCAAAGAAGCAGAGCGCATCGCACGTGCAAAGCCGCTGACGTTTGCCGCTTAATGCCTAGCAATCAAAGGGTTGTGCAGCCGAAAAAGGTAGAAGTACGGTTCATTCAGGTTTAACTGCATAGCTTCTCAGTGTGGACGAAGGCTTGAACCTAATGGCGACAGTACAGGGACAGCCTCTTAACATCCTAGCTCCAGCCAGCATTGACCTAATGACACTATTTATGCCATAAAGTTCGTCGAGCTGGCTTTCTTGGGGCGGGAGATCCTGATGCTGCGGTCAAACGTCAGGGCGAAATCATGGATCACCCATTTGCTACCATTTCATCAAATGGTCAGCTCCGTTCACTCAAATAGACTGAATCAACGGGCATGACGGCAGAGCCTTACACCTTATACGGGCTAAAACTCTCCTACTTCACCGGCAAGCTAGAGGCCTATTTGCGCGCCAAGGGAATTGCGTTCCAGTTCGTCGAGATGAACACGGCCGACTTCCAGAGATGCGCGCGAGAGACCGGGGTGGCGCAAATGCCGCAACTCCTGTCTCCGCAGGGGGCTTGGCTCACCGATACCACAGCGATCATCGCCCATTTCGAGGGTCAAGGGGCTGAGCCGCGGTTGAGCCCGACCACTGCCACCGGGACCTTCTTGAGCCTCTTGCTCGAAGATGCCTTTGATGAATGGCTCTGGCGCCCGGCACTCTATTATCGCTGGGCGTTTGAGGAGGACGCGCGGCTAATGGGCCGTCAGATCGCGCGAACCCTGCTACGTGACATGCCCGCGCCCTTATGGTTGCGAAGCTTTTGGATCACGCAACGCCAAAAGCGGGAGTACTTGAAGGCTGATGGCGTGACGCGTGAAAACGGTCCTGCGTCAGAACGCCATTATCTGTCTTTACTAGATATGCTGGAACCGATCTTCGCTGCACGGCCCTACCTGTTTGGTGATCGGCCTTGCGAAGCTGATTTCGGACTATTCGGCTCCATGTTTCGGCACTTTTCCCATGACCCCACCCCGGCCGCGATCCTGCGCGAACGGGCTCCCAATGTTCTGGTTTGGATCGCACGCTTATGGGCCGCGACACCAGATGGACTCGCCAATTACAACAGGGTGGCAGACCCACCGAGCGACCTCGACCCGCTCCTCCGATGCATCGGGGCGGATTATTTGCCCTATCTTGAGGCCAATCAGGAGGCCGTCGCGAACCACAAACCCCGCGTTCGGTTCGAAAGTTTTGGCGGCCACTTTGAAATTCCCGCCTCAACCTATCGCGCAGCCTGTTGGCAGGACCTTTGCCGGAAGTTCGCATCACTTTCCACATCGGAACAGGAAACAGTTTCCGGCAGGCTTGGTTTCGAGATCAAGCAAGGCAATAAAGCGCTGGACCTGAATCTGCCGCCACCGAAAAAAGGACAAAGGATCGCGAACCGCCATTGGAAATAATGGCCGACCGATATTAGATTGCGATAAAAAACTGGCGGAGACGGAGTCCGCTAAATTTCAGTCTCATGTTGGATCAGGAAGTCCAAAGGACTGCAAAAAATCCTATACACAACAATTACTCAACGAAAAACCATTGACTAAGGCATCTCACTTGGTATCGCGTGGTATCAACAAGTATCACCAAAGCTCATCGTTTCTGTGGGGCTAAATGTGGGGCTGACATGACTGGGAAGTTAACGGACTTAAAGGCAAAGGCACTGTCGCCCGGCGATAAAGCGATCACAGACAGCTCAACGATGGGCCTCAGACTGGAAGCCGGTACCGAGCGGGGGCGCGGGAAATGGACATTCCGATTTGTGTCGCCAGTGCGCAAAGTAAGTAACGCTCGTGGTGAATTGGTAGCCCAACGCAGGGATCAAGGTTTGGGAACATATCCAAGCGTC
>CAMDDL010000037.1 GCA_945891505.1 Maricaulis salignorans
GTTCATGTGGGGCCTTAGCCAAATGACTCGGAACGGTTCAATGCGTCGCTTCGCTTGCCTTGAAGCCATCCGACCATTGTTTCTGCGCAAGATGGGGAGTCAAGAGGCGCGCCTTTGGCGCGTCGGCGAAGCCGATTTTACCTCTTGACGCCCCATCTTGCGCGCTCAAACTCGAACTAAGCCTTTGCGTAGGCAGAGCCTGTGGCAAAGGCTGTCCAAGTAAAAAACCATAGCCAATACCGCAGCGAAAGATGTGGTGCAGTCCTCTCGGAACGCACCCTACCGCGCGAAGAACATTGCTTCCCTTGTGCACAAACAAAAAAGGCCAGAGCGTAAGCTCTGGCCTTTGTTTCTCAACCAGGAATTAGCGCTTACAGACCCAACACCATCTTCGCGATGATGTTGCGCTGAATTTCGTTGGACCCGCCATAGATGGAGGTCTTGCGCATGTTGAAATAGTTAGGCGAGGTCCAGTGGGCGTAATCAGGGCCAACGCCCATATTGTCGCCTTCGTCGCGGAAGCCACGCACGTAAGGGGCGGCATAATTGCCAACCGCTTCCATGGCGAGTTCGGTTAAGCGCTGTTGGATTTCGGTGCCTTTGATCTTCAGGATCGAGGATTCAGGACCGGGGCCTTTGCCAGCTTGTTCGCGGGCCAAGGTGCGCAGCTCGGTGATTTCCAAGGTGGTGAGATCAATTTCGAGCTCTGCGATCTTGCGGGAGAATTCCGGATCCTCAATCAAGCTTGCCCCATCCATGGTTTCAGCGCGGGCGAGTTCTTTCAGGCGCTTCACGCCGACCTTAGAACGCGCAACGCCAGCAATACCTGAACGTTCGTGCGCCAACAGGAATTTCGCGCAGGTCCAGCCCATGTTTTCTTGGCCAACCAGATTGGCGACAGGCACGCGGACATTTTCCAGCCAGACTTCGTTGACCTCATGGCCGCCATCGATGGTGATGATCGGACGAACCGTGATGCCTGGGGTCTTCATGTCGATCAGCAAGAAAGAGATGCCTTCCTGTGGCTTACCATCCGCCTTGGTACGAACCAAGAAGAAGCCCCAATCGGCATGCTGGGCCAAGGTGGTCCAAGTCTTTTGGCCATTGACGACATAGAAGTCGCCATCGCGTTCTGCCTTGGTCTTCAAGCTGGCCAAGTCCGAACCAGAGCCTGGCTCTGAATAGCCTTGGCACCACCACTCTTCACCCTTCAGGATCGGCGGCAAGAAGCGGTCTTTTTGCTCCTGTGTGCCGAAGGTGTAGATCACGGGCGCGACCATGTTGATGCCGAATGGCAGAATGGGGATGGTTTGGGCGCGAGCCAATTCTTCACCGAAGATATAGCGCTGGGTTGGGCCCCAACCTGGACCGCCATATTGGGTTGGCCAAGCTGGAGCAGACCAGCCGCGCGCACCCAAAATCCGGTGCCATTCTAGAAAGTCTTCTTTGCCCATGTCATCACGGTCCGCAAAGGCCCGCAGACGTGCAGGATAATTCTCTTCGATGAAGGTGCGGATCTCAGTGCGAAAGGCAATATCTTCGTCGGTATAAGCTAGGTTCATAGGACGCTCCCGTTTAGCGCATCCTTCTCGCCGGATGCTGCCACTTAGGAAAGAACATAGTGCGAAGCGCGATGGGATCAAGTACAATTCGCCTTCATCCGCATGACCTTAACGCAAACGTCAGCTCACATGCTGGCGTGGGGCAAGCTGCACGGCAAAGGCCTAACCCCATCGACAGGCTAAAGCCTCCTGTGCCACCTTTCTACGGCAAGCCTTTCATGAGACCCAGAGCTTATGTCGTTACCGCCTAATCGCCTCATTTCACTTGATGTTTTTCGTGGCGCGACGATTGGCGCAATGGTTCTGGTCAATAATCCGGGAACTTGGAGTGCTATCTATCCCCCCCTGAAACATGCGCCGTGGCATGGCTGGACATTCACCGACACCATCTTCCCATTTTTCATCTTCATCATGGGCATCGCCATCCCGATTGCGCTGGAGCGGCGACGGGCAGCCGGGCAAGCAGGCTTGGGTCTTTATCTGCAATTGGTAAGGCGCACGGCGGCCCTCTTCGGCCTTGGCCTCTTTCTGGCACTCTTTCCCTTTTACAATTGGATGAAGGGGGATTGGATTCAGATTGCGGACATGCGGATCATGGGGGTGCTGCAGCGTCTGGCGCTTTGCTTCTTCTTTGCCTCGATCTTGTTTTTGTGGCTTCGCCCACGTGGGTTATTGATCGCGGCCTTTGCGCTTCTTTTGGGCTATTGGGCACTGATGGTCGTGGGTGGGCGTGGAGACCTTTCACCAGAAGGCAATGTCTCAGGTCTGATCGATCGCCTCGGCCTCGGCCCCCATATGTGGAAGGGCTCCCCTCATTATGACCCAGAGGGCCTTCTCTCCACCCTGCCCTCCATCGCGACATGTCTATTTGGGGTGCTGACAGGCCAATTGATCCAGTCGCCAAAATCTAACGATGCCAAAGTGGCGGAGATGTTGGTGTGGGGCTTTATCCTTATGACCCTAGGTTGGATGTGGGGCGGCATTTTCCCGATCAACAAACCGATTTGGACCTCCTCTTATGCCGTCTTCATGTCAGGCTTGGCCATGTGTGTCTTGGGGGTGTGCTATTGGTTGATCGATATTAAAGGCAGCATGTGGTGGACGAAGCCGTTTGTGATCTTTGGCGTAAATGCTCTGGCCCTGTTTGTCGGCTCGGGCATGGTGGGGCGGGTCTTGAATATGGTGCCGGGTAGCACCGCCGCAGACGGCAGCCTCATCTCACTCAAGGTCACAATTTATGAGGGCGTGTTTGCACCCTTGGCGAGCCCAATGAATGCGTCGCTCTTGTTTGCTATTTGCTTTATCGGATTGTGGCTGTTCCTGATGTGGCTGCTTTACCGCAAGAACATTTTCATCAAGGTGTAAGCTTGTGTCGGCGAGCCTAGGCCCGCAAGCCACCATCACTGATCTTGGCGTCACGGCCCAAAGCCTGCAGCACGGTCTGCACGATCCCTTCAGCATCAAGACCGGCGAGGCGATATTGCAATTCCGGTTTATCATGCTCTTGGAAGACGTCCGGCAAAGTCAGGGTGCGCACTTTTAAGCCACGATCTAACAGGCCATCGCTTGCGAGGAAGTGCAGCACAAAGGCCCCAAAGCCACCGACAGCGCCCTCTTCAATCGTAATCAACACCTCATGATGGCGCGCTAATTGGCGGATGAGGTCGTGATCCAAAGGCTTAGCAAAGCGCGCATCGGCAACCGTTGTGGGTAGCCCCATGGCGGCCAGCTGGTCTGCAGCCATCAGGCTTTCCGTCAAACGGGTCCCAAAGGACAGGATTGCCACTGTGCCGCCTTCGCGAACAATGCGGCCTTTGCCGATTTCTAGAGGTGTCAGGACCTGTGGGATTTCAACGCCACTGCCCTCGCCCCGTGGATAGCGGAAGGCGCTGGGCCGATCATCGATTGCGGCGGCCGTTGCGGTCATTAAGGCCAGCTCTGCCTCATCCGCTGCGGCCATCAAGACCATGCCGGGCAAAGCGCCCATAAAGCCGATATCAAAAGTGCCAGCATGGGTCTGACCATCAGCGCCGACGAGGCCTGCCCGGTCCATGGCAAAACGCACAGGCAAAGACTGAATCGCCACATCATGGACGACTTGGTCATAGCCGCGCTGAAGGAAGGTGGAGTAAATCGCCGCAAAGGGCTTCATGCCATCTGCGGCAAGGCCCGCCGCAAAGGTCACTGCATGTTGTTCGGCAATGCCAACATCATAGGTCCGGCCCGGAAACGCCTTGCCAAATACATCCAAACCGGTGCCTGATGGCATGGCTGCCGTGATCGCGACGATCTTGTCATCGGCCTCGGCCAGCTTCACCAAAGCATCAGCAAAAACGCGGGTATAGCTGGGGGCATTGGGTTTTGCCTTGGCTTGTTCACCGGTAACGACATTGAACTTGACCACGCCATGATATTTGTCGTCTGCCGCCTCAGCTGGCAGATAGCCCTTGCCCTTTTGCGTGACGACATGAACCAGAACCGGGCGGTCTTCGATTTTCTTGGCGTTTTCCAGGACATGCACCAAAGCTTCTAAATCGTGCCCATCGATTGGGCCGACATAATAGAAGCCGAGCTCTTCAAAGAAGGTGCCGCCAGTTGCCATACCCCGGGCAAATTCTTCCGCTTTACGGGCCGCTTCTTGCAGAGGTTTTGGGAAGACAGACGCTGCTTGTTTGCCGACCTTGCGAAGCGTCCGATAGCCCGTGCCAGACACCAAGCGCGCCAGATAATGGCTCATGCCGCCAACAGGGGGCGCAATCGACATATCATTGTCGTTCAGGATCACGATCAAGCGCTTACTGGTCTCCGCCGCCTTATTCATGGCTTCATAGGCCATGCCGGCGGTTATCGAGCCGTCACCTATAACGGCGACCACAACATTGTCATTGCCCTGCAAGTCCCGGCTCGCACAGAAGCCTAATGCCGCCGAGATAGAGGTTGCAGCATGGGCGGCACCGAACGGGTCATAGTCGCTCTCAGTCCGCTTGGTGAAGCCAGACAAGCCGCCGCCTTGGCGTAAGGTGCGGATACGGTCACGCCGCCCCGTCAAAATTTTGTGCGGATAGGCCTGATGGCCAACATCCCAGATCAAAATATCCTTTGGCGTGTCCAAGACATGATGCAAAGCGACCGTAAGCTCCACAACGCCTAGGCCTGCCCCCAAATGGCCGCCGGTAACCGAAACCGCGTCGATGGTTTCAGTACGCAGGTCGTCGGCTACTTCGCGCAACTCACCAATATTGAGATTCTTGAGGTCTTTTGGGGATTTGATTTTGTCGAGAGCGGGCGTGAGAGGCGGCATCTGTTTCTATTCTTTTTTGTTCAAACAGAGCGATGTAGCTCTATTCTATTCTGGACTGTCAGGCTTATGCACGACGTTGTGTAATCGTGTCGATGATTTGGTTCAGATATTGGGCTCGTGCGCCAAACATAGATAAGTGCGCACGCGCTTGATCTGCCAATAAAGTAACCCGCTGTTTGGCGCCATCAAGGCCTAAAAGGCTCACAAATGTGGCTTTTCCTTTGTCCGCATCCTTACCAACGGCTTTCCCAACTTCTTCACTACTGCCTTCGGCATCCAAAATGTCATCGGTTATCTGAAAGGCTAGCCCCAAATCGTGCGCGTAGGCCGAGAGCGCATGCTTTGCCTCTTCGCTCGCGCGGCCCATCAACGCCCCAACTTCGACCGCATAGGTAATCAACATTCCGGTTTTGAGGCGCTGCATCCGGGTTACGGCTGCAATATCATCGCCCAATTCTTCGGCGATCATATCCATCATCTGCCCGCCAACCATACCACGAGCACCAGAGGCCTCTGCCAAACGACCAACCAAGGCAATCCGAATATTGGGATCAGCGTGGGTTTGGGGATCAGCTAAGATCTCAAACGCGATGGTCAAAAGCGCATCGCCCGCCAACACGGCGGTCGCTTCGTCATAAGCGATGTGAACCGTTGGTCGGCCCCGACGCAAATCGTCGTCGTCCATGCACGGCAAATCATCATGGATGAGCGAATAGGTGTGGATGCATTCAAGTGCCGCGGCGACGCGTAACAAGCAACGCTCATCGACTCCAAAAAGCCTACCTGTTTCGAGCACCAAAAACGGCCGCAAACGCTTGCCGCCGCCTAAGGCGGCATAACGCATCGCGCTCATCAATCTGGCTTCTGGGCCCTGCACGCGCGGAATCAGCGTGTCTAATGCAACCGTGATCCGGTCGGCCGTTTCTTCAAGTCGCTTCTCAAGATCGACCGATAGGTCCATGCCTTTAGACCTTATCCAATTCGTGCAGCTTCAAGGCTAACACCCTGTGGGCTCTCAACAATTTGATCAACCCGCATCTGCGCCCGCTTCAACCGATCCTCGCAATGTGCTTTAAGAAGTGCGCCACGTTCATAGAGGCTAATGGAGTCTTCCAAGCTTGCCTGACCAGATTCTAACTTGGCGACCAAAGTCTCAAGTTCCTCTAAGGCAGCCTCGAAACTCAACTCTGCAAGTGCTGCCTGCATGGTTTCTGGTTCAACCGACATTACGACATCCCTCTAACGTTTTCTTCCTAGACTGTGCAGCGTACCTGGGCAACGAGGCAAGAGGATTAAATGCGGCAAGCTAGCTTGCGAAAGCCGCGTCGCATTAATTCGGCTTGGGCCGATAAACCCGGTGGGACCAATGCGAATCGCGCCCGTCATAAACACACACCCAGCCGCTGGCCAATAAATGCGGCCGCATCATGCGGTTGAACCAGCCATGCGCCAACAGCCCGACACTACCTGACCGCTGCGCTTCTTCGATCAGCCAATCGGCGGCCTTTTTAGCCCGAATTTCTGCCTCTTCCCGGCTCTCTTGGCCACGGTGGTTGCCAAAAAACCACGTGATACGGGAAACGACACCCCAGAAGCGCGGCCGGAACAAGATAAAGTCTGGCAGATCTGGCGGCGGCAGCGGCGCTTCAACAAAGAGCGGCTCGATGATCAGATCGCGCCCGGGGGCCGCCAACGCAGCGGTCTCTAGCGCGCGGCGCAGGCTGGACGACACGACAGTCTTGCACGCCTGCAAGGCCTGAATCAGCCCATTGGGAATAACCTGATTTGCAGCAAGGCCACCAGCATCATACTGGGCCCACCAATCAAGATACTGCGTCGCATTGATCCAGATATGCCGATTCAACGCAGGCTTACCGTGACGCGCAATGACGATCATGGGCGTATCGCTTGAGGCAACAGGCGGCGCTGGCCGTGGCGCAACACGTGAATCGGCCTGTGATCCTAGATCATCCAATTTGGTTTCAAACACCCGCTGTTTCGCCCCCAGAGCGTGGTTTGTAGTTCTGTAATGTCTGCACATGCGCGAGAACACATGCCGCTAGAGCCTGTAAGTGGTAGCCGCCCTCAAGCGTTGATACAAGTTTTCCGTGTGAAACGTCCAATAATCGTTCAGTAATCCAACGATAATCGTCTGTTTCGAGGTTGAGGCCAGCCAAGGGATCCAAACAATGGCCGTCAAAACCGGCAGACACAATGACAATTTCGGGCTTAAAGGCGAGCAAGGCAGGCAGGATTTTGCTTTCAACGGCTGACCGCCAAGCAGGGCCTGTTGTGGCCGCAGGCACAGGCACGTTCACCAAATTGCCCGCTGCGGTTTCTTCAGCCAGACCAGAGCCCGGATAAATGCCGCCCTGGTGGATTGAGGCATAGAAGAAGTCAGCGTCACGCTCCGCCAGTTCTTGGCTGCCATTGCCATGATGAACATCAAAATCCACCACGGCTACGCGCTTGAGACCATAAGTGTGCCGGGCATAAAGCGCCCCAATTGCCGCAGAATTCCAGATACAAAAGCCCATGGGCGTCTTGGCTTCCGCGTGATGGCCGGGCGGTCTGGTTGCACAAAACGCGCGCTCAAACCGACCCTTCATGACCCCGTCGACTGCGGCGATGACAGCACCAACCGCCCGCTTAGCTGCTTCAATGGATCCGGCGGACAAATAAGTATCCGGGTCGAGTTGGCGGCTACGACCGCCTGCCTCCGGCTCAAGACTAATGATTTGTTCAATCAAAGCAGCCGGATGCACCCGGGCAATATCTTCAAGCTGGCCCAGTGGAGCCTCTATCCGGATCAAATCTGGGCAAGCCGCGTCACTCAGCGCGTCTAGGACGACCCGCAAGCGCTCAGGCGATTCTGGATGTCCTGCTGGCGGGCGATGCTCAAAACAGGCTGCGTGAGTGATGAGAGCTGTTCGTGACATAGAGGTTCTGTTCCCAATTCAACTGCTAAGGACGAGCCGGTTCCAAAGCTTGCTTAAACCGATCCACATAATCAGTCATGATTCCATCGGCCTTGCGCCCTACCAAATCGCGCATCTGTTTGGAATCATTAATGGTCCAATACTGCACTTTCAGGCCGCGCAACTTCGCCGTTCTGACAAAGTGTGGGTCGGCCAGATCAAAACCTGCAGCATCGGTGGGTATCTGTAGCGCCACCCCCGGCGATTGGACGAACCGGGACAGGCGCACGTGTGAGGCGATCAGAAAGAGCCGCACTTCATCACCGGAATAGGCGGTGGCAACCTTTGGGCACACCTTACGAAACGTCTTCATCGCGCCATCATGAAACGAGGCGACAATCACCCGATTGGTTACGTTAAACTGGCTGATCAGCGCGCATAAGCGGTTACTCGCGGCTTCCGTGTTATTCTTGATCTCAATGACCCAGCGCTTGGATGGGAAGCGCGTGAAAGCCTGCTCCAGTCGGGCGATCTTAATCCCCTTGCCTCGAAACGACTGACCATCAATAACGGTGTGATAGCCGGAATCAGCCTTTTGCAACTCAGCCCACGTCTTGTCGGCAATTGGGCCCTTCATGTCGGTTATGCGGTCCAAGGTGTCATCATGATGCAGAATCAAGACGCCGTCTTTGGTGATCTGCAAATCAATTTCCAGCACATCCGCTCCCATGGCATCCGCCAATTGTAGGGCTTCTAAGGTGTTGGGTGGTGCATGGCCCTGCCCGCCGCCATGGGCGATGTTTTCAACCGCTGCTGGCTGCAACTCAGTAAAATAGGGATGGCTAACAGGGGCAGGGCTAGGCCAAGCAGCCACCACCGCCAAGGCAATCCCTGTCAGTGCCAAGAGCATCCAGCGACGGCGCATCATTCTTCCCCTCAATGACCCCTCCCTACTAATGAGGGGTCAGTCCTTATGCAGCCTATGACATGGCATGGCTAGCGAGGCTGTTGCAAGTTGGGCTAGAAGACAGGCTCTGACGATCTCCGCCACCCCAGAAAGAAAAAGTGTCAATGTCTTCCATGGAACCGACAAACCTGCGCCGTCTTGGCAAAAGCGACTTGATGATCACGAGCCTCGGCTGGGGTATGTGGCGTTTTGCTGGCATTGACGTGAAGGCCGCGCAAGAACTGGTCGAATCGGTTTTTGACGCTGGCATCAATTTCTTCGACACAGCCGACATATATGGCTTTCAGAACCCACAAGTTGGCTTTGGCGATGCCGAAGCCTTGTTGGGCGAAGTGTTAAAGCAAGCGCCAAGCTTGCGGTCCAAGATGGTGCTCGCCAGCAAGGGCGGCATCATTCCGCCAACCCCTTACAATTCCAGCTATGATTATTTGGTCAATGCGTGCGAAGCCTCTCTACGACGCCTCAACACCGACGTGTTGGACCTCTGGCAGATCCATCGCCCTGACCTTTTGACCCATCCTGCAGAAATTGCGCGCGCAGTTGATCATTTGATCCAAGCGGGCAAGATTCGTACCTTCGGGATCTCCAACTACACGGTGGCACAAGCGCGCGCGTTACATGCCCATCTCAACACCGACATTGTCTCGTTCCAGCCAGAATTTTCGCCCCTCGCGCTCGACGCCATGACGGACGGGACCTTGGACTTGGCAATGGAGATCGGCGCATCGGTTTTGGCGTGGTCGCCTTTGGGTGGCGGCCGCTTGGCGAAAGATGGCGATGATGTCCGCACCAAGGCGGTGATCGCAGCGTTGGACGAGGTCGCAGCAACACACGGCGTCTCGCGCACATCAATTGCCTATGCGTGGGTTGCAGCACACCCAAGCCAGCCAATCGCTCTAGTCGGCACGCAAAATCCGCAACGCATTCTAGAAACCCGTGAAGTGGCCAAAATCCACTTGAGCCCGAATGAATGGTATCAAATTCTGGTCGCGTCGCGCGGCGCGCCCATGCCATAAGGCTAAACAGACACTAAAACCCAATCGCGGCTGTGCCCTTAATCTTCGGGAGTTTGAGGGCCACGATCAAATCGCGCAGCTCTTGACGGGCAGCGACGTGACTTAAAGTGAAAGAAGCTGTCGCCCCTTCATCGGTTAGATCGAGAAGGGTAAGCCCTGCGGTGAACATTTCGCGATAAATCACCCGCTCAGACAGGCCAGGTACGACGCGGAAGCCGATGCGCTGGGCCAAAGCGGCCAATGCATCACCGACGCGGCGCTTATTCTTGGCATCGAGTGGTGACAGGCGGTTGCGCATCAACACCCAATCAATCGGCTTACCCTTTTGGGCGGCTTTCAGTTTACGCGCTTCCCAAACCATCTCCGCATAAACGCTCGGTTTGCCAACATCACCCGTTACAGGATCAATTTCTGCCAAAAGGTCGAAGTCGACAAAGCTGTCGTTTAAAGGGGTAACCAATGTATCAGCGCAGGCGTGGGCGGCGCGTGATGCGGGCGTATCGGCGCCCGGGGCATCAATGATCACAATATCGTGGCTGTCCCGCATTTGGGCGATCAGCGCTTGCGTAGCAGCCGTTTCCTCAGCCTCTGACTCATCGAGGCGTTCCGCCGCCGCTTTGCCCAAGAAGAAGAAGTCCGGGGTTGGTAAATCAGCGTCATTAGAGTTGGACCAGCGTGCCCGATTTTCAAAATAGCGCTCAAAAGTGCGTTGCCGCCGATCAAGATCCAAAGCGGCCACTTTCAGCCCAGAAATGGCGCAAGCAACGGCAACGTGAACCGACATGGTTGATTTGCCTGCGCCACCTTTTTCATTTCCGACGACAATGACGTGACCCAAGATCGCACCCCCTGTGCCTTCAAACCCAATTGTTCAGGGCTAAGACTTAGAGGTTGTTTTCGCCAGTTTTGCCTGTCTTGCCAATTGGCAAGCGCAGCAGCCAAGCGCTCAAAAATTGTGGACTATTTGGAAGGCCGCTTCGACCGCTTCCCCACAACTTTCTGAGCAGGAGGCTTGGGGGCCATTTCTTCTTCCTCAACCCAGTCTGTGGGGGGTGGCAAGCGTTGCCCGAGCGCCTCTGGGCCTTGTTGGATTGTGCTGCCTGTTACCAATGCGGTTGGTCGGGATTGCATCTCAGGACGACCTGAAGCACCGGGCCAAATCGGTCTGGGGCGAAATGGCCGATTGGCTGTGTCATGTTCTGGAATCGATGCAGCAGCCGCGCTTGGGGTGCCAGTGGCTGGTGGCTCGGCCAGAGTAGCAAGGCGCTTGGATAGCTCACGTAATTCGCTCTCAGCGGGGTTGACCCATTCAGGATCTTTTGCTGAGGCGCGGCTTAGGTCAGAGGAGACCCGCGCCAATACCTGTTCAATCGGCTCATCCTTGTCGCCACGATCCACCCAAGGCAAAGCATCGGCTAAGGCTTCTGGAATGTCTTGCACAACCGATTTCTTGGTGTCGCGCCAAATACGTTTGAACGGACCGGCAGGCTTAACTGCCTTGGCCTGTCCTGCGGGCTGGGTCGCCATGTGAACAATAGGCGCCGCTACTGGGGCTGGCGCAATTGCCACAGGCGCGGGCTGCTTAGGGGCTTCGGCAGGCAAGTTGATTGCCACGGGAGCCATCGAAACAATCGCAGGCTTTGGCAAGGGTTCTGCCGGCTTACCGCGGAACATCACAATCGGCAGAACTTGGCCCGCGTTGTTAGCGGTTTGGGGCTCTTGTTTCATCAGTTTGGCACGCATGGCAGGCATGGCCGGCACAGTAGCAGGCTTTGCCGATGGGATAAACGGAACATAAGGGCTGGTCGCAAAGGCACCTGCAGACTGCGCCAAGGCACTGGTGCTAAAGCACAATGCACCCAGTGCGCCCCAAAGTCGGGCGGTAGAAGATAAATTGAAAGCTCGGCTTAACTGGTTCATGTCAAAAACTCTAGCGCGACGTGGTAAAGAGGGGTTTAAGGCGGCGTTCGGTCGGTCCTACACCCTATAGACCAGAAACCTTCGCTAAGTCGTTGTTTTGGAGAGAGTCATGTCGTCCTTGTCGATTGTGCGTACCAGAGCGGATTTGCGCACTTTGGTCTCCAACTGGCGCCGCGACGGTAAAAAGATCGCTCTGGTCCCAACGATGGGTGCTCTGCACGCCGGACATTTGGCTTTGATTGAGCAAGCCAAGGCATCTGCGGACGTCGTGATCGCGTCAATCTTCGTCAACCCGGCCCAGTTCGCGCCCCATGAGGATTTGGCGCGCTATCCCAAACAAGAAGCCGCCGACATCGACAGCCTCAAAGCCATTGGGTGTGACGCACTTTATGCCCCGCATGTGGCAGAGCTTTATCCAGAAGGCTTTCAAACCCGCGTCGTTCCAGGCGCCGTTGCAGCTAGGCTTGAAGGCGCATTTCGCCCGCATTTCTTCGGGGGTGTTGCAACTGTGGTGGCGAAATTATTCTTACAGGTCGATCCTGACATCGCCATCTTTGGCGAGAAGGACTGGCAGCAATTGCAGGTCATCTGCACCATGGTGCGAGACTTGGACTTGAAGGTCGAGATCGCGCCAGCGTCAACCCATCGTGAAGCCGACGGCCTCGCACTGTCGTCGCGCAATGCGTATCTATCTCCAGTTGAACGTGAGATCGCTCCAAATTTAAAGCAAGCGCTCGACAAAATTGCTGAGTCCCTCACCCAAGCTCCTGAAACCCTTGCAGACGTGCTGGAGCAAACCAAGGCACAGCTTCTTGCTGCTGGCTTTGGCTCCATCGACTATCTGGAAGTGTGTCACAGCCAGACCCTGGAGCCCTGGCAACGCGGTGACCCTGCCCGCATCTTGGTAGCTGCGTGGCTTGGCAAGACCCGTTTGATTGATAATCGCGGCCTAGATTGAGGTTACCACGCCCCAAGATCCAATAATTCTTTGCGCAGCGGTTCGGGCAAATCCTCGCCACCCGATACGTGGGTTAGGTCGGCGGGGGCGTCTTTCGGTGCCAGATACCGCCAGCCTTGAAAGGCCGCCCGTCGCTGGGGTGCGGTTTGCACGTGGAAATGCTTGAGGACGATTTCGCAGCGCGAGAGTCCATCCGCGTCGTCGAGCGTGATGATATCCTCAATCTCTTGGCGGACGAGGATTTGGCCCTTGATCACCCAATAGAGCGAACCGCCTTTGAGGACCTCATCGCGCCGCTTGGGTGACATGCGTGTGTCGCATACTGGGCGCGGATCAAGGCCAAGGCTTAAGCGGCTAAAAGCTTGATGATCGTGCCAATCTAGCAAGTCTTGAATAGACTGCGCACCGACGCAAAGCTTGATAATGTGAAGGGCCATGTAGCGGGAACTATACCAAAGTGAACGAACGAACAGGGCCTGCGATCAGGGCAATTCTTGCCCTTGTTTCGCGCGCCAAGCCGCCTTCAGGCTGGCGCTCGTCGGGCGTGATCCGTCTGGGCTCCAGCCCGGCGGTCCAAAGGCGAAATTGAGCTTCTCTCGCCAAGTCTTGGCCTGCCCGATATCGCGCGCCATGCCCACCCACTCATGAAACGCGATCCGAAACGGATTGAAGGTATGGATGTTCGAAACCACGCCATAAACGGGCTTATCAGCCTTGGTTTCTTCCACAAATGTGCCGAACAGTCGGTCCCAAATGATCAAGACGCCCGCGTAATTGGAGTCGAGATAACGCGGATTGGTGGCGTGATGGACCCGGTGATGGCTCGGTGTGTTCAAGACCAATTCCAAAGGTCCCATACGATCAATCGCCTCGGTATGAATCCAAAACTGATAAACAAGACTGAGCCCAGAGAAGAAGGCGATCATCAGCGGCGGAAAGCCGATCCAAGCCATGGGGAGCCAAAAGATAAAAGTGCCGCCAATCGACCCCGTCCACGTCTGCCGTAAGGCGGTCGACAAATTATAATGCTGCGACGTGTGATGCACGACATGGCTTGCCCAAAACCAACGCCGTTCGTGGCTGATGCGGTGAAACCAATAATAGGAGAGGTCTTCTAAAAAGAAGCAAGCAGCAAAGGCCCACGCAGCATAACCAATGTCGAACAGACGAAACTGATGCACATAGGCAATTAGAGCGACCGCCAGACCCCCGGTTAGTAACTTGGCGACCGTGTTGCCAAAGCCCATGGTCATGCTGGCGGCGGCATCCTTGGCTTCATAGGTCACGTCGCCAGCGTGACGGGCGCGCAGCATTTCTGCGACAACAAAGACGCCAAATAAGGGGATCGCCCAAGTAACCGGATCAGGAAGGTTCATATGGGTGGACCTCTTACTAGGATTGCTAACGCTTTCTGTATTTCATTGGCATTGGCTTGTACATAGACGGGCTCAAAGCCAAAATCAGGAAAAGAGATATGCAGGCGATCATCTGCGATGACCATGATCTTTGCCTGATCAAGACTTCGAACCAAAAACTTGTCGCCTAAAACCGTCACCACATAGCCCGTTTTATCCGTGCCATAGGCCACAGCGGCCCGTTGGTTGTGCGAAATCAGAACGTCAAACTCTGACTGAAGGCCAGAATATGCCTGAACAGCCTTTACCACTTCGACTTTATCTTTGAACCTGCGATCAACGCTCAGCCCAAGGCGGAATCCAACAATGGCCAAGAGCGCCGTGCCCGCAGCGGCCATCAAGACGGTGAGTAAGGCCGCGTTCACGCCGCGACCTCTTGTGAGACAAGGCGGATCAAGACGTCGGCCGCTTTGACTTGGCGACCCTCTTGAACAAAGATTTCAGCAATCACGCCATCGCGGCTCGCGGTCAAGGCATGCTCCATCTTCATGGCTTCTAACACGACCAACACTTGACCTTTTGTGACTTTCTGCCCGGCTTCAGCGTTAAACATTGCGATTTTGCCTGGTAGCGGGGCCTTAATCTCGTCGCTGGCTTCAAGGCTATCCGCGCTGGCATCCGCAGACGGGAATGGATAGCGCCATACCTCGCCGCGCTCGACCAAGCTGGCACCCGACTCATCAACAAATAAGGTAGCGGCAATATCGCCACGCCCTTCGCCTAGAGGGCCCCTGCTCTCAGCAATCAAAATGGTCCAAGCGCTAGGCTCGCCATAAGCATGAATCAGACGGCGCGGCACGACCGCGTGATCGCCGGCAAAGCCCGCACTGACCTGCACCGCATCGCTATGAAGTTCGACCTCCACGCGCCGCTCATCAAGGGTGAAGCCGACAGCCAAATGCGCGGGGGCATTGAGACGCCAGCCATCGGGCATATCGAAGGGCGAAGCGTCGTCTGGCACTTCAAGCTCGCGGGCGACCTGCACACCAATTGCTGCCAGTCCTAATCGGCGCGCTGCAAGGGCATCTGGCTTAGCAAGCGCACCCGCCTCATCTTCGATCAACCCCGTATGGACCCCACCTTCGACAAAGCTTGGCAACAGACAGAGGCGGGCCAAATAGCCGTTATTGGTGGTGATGCCCGTGATTACCCGGCTCTCTAGGTGAGCCTGTAAATGCGCCCGCGCTTCGCGACGATCTGCCCCGTGCGCGATCGCCTTTTCGACGAGGGAATCATAAGCGTCTGGGAAGATGTCACCGACTTCAAAGCCGGAATCGACCCGGATCGTCCCATCGTCTGGTTGGCCAGCGATGACGCCAGACGATGGCAGAAACCCTTGTGCTGGATCTTCGGCGACGATCCGCGCTTCAATAGCGGCACCGTTCAAGATGATCTTGTCTTGGCTGAGGGGAAGGGCCTCACCCGCCGCCACCCGCAACTGCCACTCGACCAAATCGAGGCCTAGGACTGCCTCGGTCACCGGATGCTCAACTTGCAAGCGGGTGTTCATTTCCAAGAACCAAAAACCATCGGGTCGAAGCGGGCCCGTGCCATCTGCCACAAACTCTACCGTACCAGCATTGGAGTAATTCACCGCCTTGGCGATCTTGAGCGCGGCAGCGGTTAAGCTGGCGCGCACGTTTTCGGTCATCCCGGGTGCGGGGGCTTCTTCAATCAGCTTCTGTCTGCGTCGTTGGATGGAGCAGTCGCGCTCAAACAGATGGACAAGGTTGCCGTGTTGATCGCCGAACACCTGAACTTCGATGTGTCGAGGACGCAGGACCAAACGCTCCAACATCACGCGGTCATCGCCAAAAGCTGCAGCCGCTTCGCGACGTGCTGAGTCGAGCGCTGGAATGAAGGCCGCAACCTCTTCAACAACGCGAATGCCGCGACCGCCTCCACCCGCAACCGCCTTGATTAAGAGCGGAAAGCCAATCTTTTCAGCTTCGGCCTGCAGCCGCGCTGGGTCTTGGTCCACATCCCAATAGCCGGGCAAAACGGGCGCACCAACCTCAACTGCAATTGCCTTAGCCCGATCTTTCAAGCCCATGTCGCGGATGGCGTCTGGGCGTGGCCCCACAAAGGCGATGCCAGCGGCCGCACAGCTTTCAGCAAACTCTGCATTTTCGGATAAAAAACCGTAGCCTGGATGAATAGCTTCAGCGCCAAAATCCAAAGCGGCCTGTAAAATAAGATCACCTCGAAGATAGGAGTCTTTTGCTGCCGCAGGCCCCAGACGCACCGCTTGGTCTGCTTCGCGGACGTGCTTGGCACCCCTATCTGCGTCGGAATAAACGGCAATGGTCTGCATGCCCAAACGACGCGCCGTGCGAATGACACGGCAAGCAATTTCGCCCCGATTGGCAATCAACAAAGTTTTGAACACGTCTCGTCCCCAGAGATTCTGTTAGCCCGTACAACAAGTCCCCAAAACTCACCCTCAGACTGGTTGGATGCATCCTTCGGCCACCCCTCAATCTCGGTCAAGACTTGTGGTCAGCCGACCGCTCCTAAGATGATTATCGATGTGAAGAAAAGGCCCAAAGTTATGGGTGCAAATACGAAAATGAAGATTGTTGTTCGCCACAGGGCTGAAAACCAACCTAGCGCATAGGCTCCTTTGAACTGGAAATAGGTGTGACAAAGCACGGCTAAGAAGATCCATCCGGCATGGTGTGACCAATCAACCCAATGCGAAGTCAAAGCAAGCGCAAGAAACAAAAAAGACATGAAAGACACGGAATAAAGGGCGAATACTGCGTGATCGTACAAAGTTACCCCGCGCTTCCAAAACAAAAGTAGCCAAATGAAAGGAAGACTAATCGGGATTAACAGGAATGAGAATTTATAAACGGTATTCTGCAATTTATACAAAAATAGCTCTGGATTCTCGAGCTTGTGTTTGAGTTTTTTATTGAACGTTGGCCAAGGGGTATCGACTTTTACATCTTCCTTCAAGAACTTGGCGAACGAGGCCTGAAAGTCCTCTCCTTCAATTGAAACATTCTTGGCTTCGCCTTTGGTCGCCTCTGGGGGAGCAGCCTTCACCAAAGCAATAGCGGCGTCCACAGCTGCAACGGCAATCTTGTCGCCCGATGCCAAAGCAGCCTTGCGTTCGGCCTCCAGTTCAGAAAGTTGTTTTTCCTTGGTTTCCCCCGAAACAACATCCTGCGTCGCTTTCGATGATTTGGTTAAAGTGGCTTCAGCCGCCGTGGACACTGCCTGTGGATCTGTGGCGGCCTTTGCTACATCGCGTTCCGCGTTTCGGTAGCGCACGATCACAGCTTCTAGGGCCTTTGCAGCAGCTATGACTTCCTGCTGTCCATTTCGAACATCAACGGGATCTTGTTCGGCAACGGGCTTGGCCTTTTCTGCCGCGAGCTGCTCTCGCGCCACCTTCAAGTCCGCACGCGCCTCTCTCAAATCTGCCAAAGCCGTCGTCATGCGTTCGCGCGATGCGCTGTCTCGGTCAGCCGCCGTTTCGGTGGTCTGTTTTACAAAGCCTGGGCCCCCAACAAAGGCAAAGGCTAAGAACATGGCAAAGATCGACCCTAGGAATACAGTCGCGGGCGGCACATAGCGGTTGCGGTGGCCCATGACATAATTGCGCGTCATCGTTCCGGGACGAAAAACCAGCATCGGCAGAGAGCGCCATGTCTTGGAATCAACGTGCGTGATCCCATGCACGACTTCTTCCAACACATGCAGGAAGGAGCGGTGAACATGGGCAGTTTGGCCGCACGCGTGGCAATAATCGCCTGCTAGAATGGTGCCACAATTTTTACAGGCGGTACCGATCAGGGCGTTGTGATTCTTTCCAGCACTGCCAGAGGGCGCATCAACTGCCAAGGGGCCTGAATTTTCAAGATTAACTTCTGCCGCACCGTCCATAATCGCCCCTCACCCGCCAGCCTAGCTTTGGCTGTGCAGTCTAAGGCGGTCAAGACCCCATTAGGACCGATTTGCCCAAGCAGGCGGCCTTTTCTCCAGAAAAGCGGCAAGGCCTTCTTGCCCTTCCGCGCTCGCCCGACGCTTGGCGATACGTTTTGCCGTTTCGTGGGCAAGGTGCATATCTATGGGCTGGTCCGTCACATCGCGGACCAATTGCTTGGCTTCGCGCACGGCTTCTGGCGCTGCGGTAAAGGCCAGATCGGCGAGCTTTTCTTCCCGCTTTGCCAAATCATCAAGGTCACTTGCGACCTCTTGAATCAAGCCCAAAGCCAAGGCGCGCTCGGCGTCAAAGGGCATGGCGGTGGCAAACAAGGCGCGGGCTTGGCGGGCCCCAATTGCTTCAACCACATAGGGTGAGATCGTGGCGGGCGTCAGGCCTAGGCGGACTTCGGTGAAGCAAAAGCGCGTCCCGGTTAGCGCGATGGCATAATCGCACGCGGCAACAAGGCCAGCACCGCCGCCAAAGGCACCCCCTTGAACCAAGGCAACCGTCAATTGCGGCAGGCTATGAAGTGCCAGCAGCATTTTGGCCAGAGCGACAGCATCGGCTTCATTATCTTCTTCATCGTGACGGGCTTGGCGTTGCATCCACTCAAGGTCTGCGCCAGCACAGAAAGTTGTTCCGGCACCCTTGATCAAGACAATCCGAACCCCTTCGGACACACGTAGCGTTTCAAAGATGTCGATCAAAGACGAAATCGTCTCTTCGTCGAAGGCATTTTTCTTGTCCGGACGGTTCAGCGTGACCATCGCGGCACCATCGGGCGAAATCTGCAAGAGAACGGGGTTGGCGCTTTGGTCTGCTTCTACCATCTGAGTTTCTCTCCTATTACATCCGGAACACACCGAAACGGGGCGGTCCAATGGGGGCACCTGCGACACTGGCCAAAGACATGGAAACCACGCGCCTCGTTTGCGCGGGATCAATGATGCCATCATCCCACAAACGCGCTGTGGAATAATACGGATCGCCCTCTTCTTCATATTTCTGCCGAATGGGGCTCTTGAAAGCTTCTTCCTCTTCGGCAGACCAAGCACCGCCTTTGGATTCAATACCGTCCCGGCGCAACGTCGCCAGCACGCTTGCAGCCTGTTCGCCGCCCATCACACTGGTGCGCGCATTGGGCCACGTCCAAAGAAACCGCGGCGAGTAGGATCGGCCACACATGGCATAATTGCCCGCGCCGTAAGAGCCGCCAATCACGACAGTAAGCTTGGGCACATTGGCGCAGGCCACAGCCGTCACCATTTTAGCGCCATCCTTGGCGATACCGCCTGCCTCATAATCCTTACCGACCATAAAGCCCGAGATGTTCTGGAGGAAGAGCAACGGGATCTTGCGCTGGCAGGCGAGTTCAATGAAGTGCGCGCCCTTTTGCGCACTTTGCGAGAATAGCACCCCATTATTGGCAATAATTGCGACCGGCCAACCATCAATATGAGAAAAACCGGTAACGAGGGTCTCGCCATAAAGCTTTTTGAACTCATGGAACTCTGAGCCATCGACGAGCCGCGCGATGATTTCGCGCACATCATAGGGGGTGCGCACATCGTCTGGAATGATGCCGTAAAGCTCTGCCTCAGACTCCAAGGGCGCGCGTGGTGTTAGGCGGCGAATATGGCTTTCTGGATCGTCCAAAGTTGCCACACATTGGCGGGCCAACTCAAGAGCATGGGCGTCTGACACCGCATAATGGTCTGCTACACCGGATTTTCGGGCGTGGACATCTGCGCCACCTAGCTCTTCTGCCGTCACGGTTTCGCCCGTGGCTGCTTTCACCAAAGGCGGCCCGCCTAGGAAGATCGTACCTTGCTTGCGGACAATGATGGTCTCATCACTCATCGCCGGGACATAAGCTCCACCCGCCGTACACGATCCCATGACGACAGCAATCTGGGCCAAGCCCATCGCACTCATATTGGCTTGATTATAAAAAATGCGACCGAAATTATCGCGGTCTGGAAAGACCTCGGCTTGGTGAGGCAGATTGGCCCCGCCAGAATCGACCAGATAAATGCAGGGCAGATGGTTTACCATCGCCACTTCTTGCGCCCGCACATGCTTCTTGACGGTCATGGGGTAATAGGTGCCACCTTTGACCGTCGGGTCATTACACACAATCATCGCCGGACGACCGCAGACATGGCCAATACCCGTGATCAGGCCAGCACCGGGAATATCCTCCCCATAAAGCCCATTGGCCGCCAAAGCCGACAGTTCCAGAAACGGGCTACCCGGATCAAGGAGCGCCTCAACACGAGCACGGGGGAGTAATTTACCGCGGCTTTCATGGCGTTGTCGGGATTCCTCTGACCCGCCTAAAGCAGAGCGGCTGGTATGGAGGCGCAATTGCTCTACGAGGCCCGCCATCTTTTCCTGGTTGCGGGCGAATGCCGGCGAGGCAGAATCGATTCGGCTGGTCAAACGGCTCAAGTGACTCTCCACAGTCAGATTTTATCGCAAATATCGGGCGTTGACACTCGTTTAACAGGATTCTGTCACAATGTCATAGACATACGCTCACTGTGGGCCAGTGCATCCTGCCCCTTGCGAGGCCTTTAGTGCCTTTAGCTTGGCTCTGACCGCAAGTGTTTAGAAGAAATGAGGATAGCCTTATGAAGATCATCACGACAGCCATTTCTGCCCTCGCTCTGATGAGTGCTCTTTCCCCAGCGGCCGCTTTTGCCATTGAACCTGCTTGGGTTGGTGTGCGTGCTAGTACGAATGGCGTGGGTGGCGAAGTCGGGGTGCGTATCTTGCCGACCATTGTTTTGCGCGGCGTCGTCCAAGGCTATGACTATGGCTACGATCAGACGATTAACGACATTGCCTATGGTGGCACGCTAAAGCTCGGTTCTTATGGCCTGCAAGCTGACTTCCGTCCCCCTATCGTGCCTTTCTATGTGACGGCTGGTATCTTTGCCAATGACAACCAGTTTGACCTCGTCGCGACCCCTGCCACCAATGTGGTGATCGGCAACACGACCTATACCCCAGCCCAAGTCGGCACATTGAACACCAAGGCGACGTTTGACGAAATCGCTTATTTCCTTGGTGCCGGGGTGAAACTGGAACTCGGCCCAATCGAAACAGCACTGGAAGCGGGTGTCTATTACCAAGGCGATCCGAACGTGGTGTACACCTCGACCGGCCTGCTGGCCTCAAATCCGTCGTTCCAAGCGGATTTAGCACTTGAAACCGCGAAGATCGTAGATGAATTAGACGCAGCACGTTATTGGCCAATGGTCACCCTGCATGGGCGCTATAAATTCTAATTTTGTAAGGAGAGCCGCCATGAAACATAGTTGGACTTTGTTTTATGTCGGTTATTTCCAATGACACCCCTTGACTTTGCCGCCATTCCTTTTTTGAGAGACGCTGGCCCGGCAGCGATCAAAGATGTTGAAAAATCGGCAATTTGGTATTCATTGCCCGGCGGCTGGCCCCTATTTTTGGAGAGCGAGCCTGCTGACACCTTATGGTTTGTTCGCTCTGGATCGTTAGGCGCTTTTCGGCGTGGCAGCGATGGCTCAAACGAGTTTATTGGCCATATTCGTCAAGGCGAACCTGTCGGCGAAATGGCTCTGGTTGCGGGCGAGCCTCATAGTGCGTCTGTCTTTGCGCTACGGGACACCGAACTTCTGGCGTTGGATCGGGCCGCATTTAATCGCCTGATCCGCCGTCATCCCCAATTGATGCAGAATTTGGCGCGAACCATGTTGTTTCGGTCGCGCCAAAACCGCCGACGTAATCCTCGTTCTGATCCGCGCGTATTCGGACTTTTGGCCGCTTCGCCCTCCATCGATATTCTCAAACGCGCCCATATGCTCAAGGAAGCGCTCGCCAAACTCGGCAAGCGGGCAGTCGTGGTTGGCCCAGAAGCCGTGACGCAGACAGCTTCTTGGTTTGATGAAATCGAGACGTGGAATGATATCGTCCTTCTCGCCGCTGACTTAGGGGACGGCGGCTGGGCGAAGCTTTGTTTGCGGCAGGCAGACAGGCTTTGGGTATTTGGTCGCGCCGATACACCCCCGCCTGACATGGTCCTACCCGCAGGATCGTCTCCTGCCCGCCAGTTTCAATTGGTCGATACCATTTTGATTGCCCCGCAAGATCGCTCTGTCGTTGACGTCAAAGGCTCTTATTCCAAAGCTTGGAGTAGCGCGGCGCAGAGCCAGCGTTTGTTTCATTGGCGGCAGGATCAACCCCAAGACGTGATGATGCTGGCGCGTATCCTATCGGGCACATCGATTGGTCTGGTGTTAGGCGGAGGCGGTGCCCGCGCCTATGCCCATATTGGGGTGGTTCGGGCTCTGCGTGAGACCGGGATCTCGTTTGACTTTGTCGGCGGCACCTCGATGGGTGGGGTGATTGCAGCCTGTGTTGCCTTAGGCTGGGATGATGGCGAGATTGAACGGCGGATCTGGGACAGTTTCGTCCGCGACAATCCTTTGAATGACTACGTCTTGCCCGTTGTCGCCATGACCTCTGGGGTAAAGGTTGATCAAAGGCTTTTGAAGAATTTCGGCGATATTCTAATCGAAGACATGCCGCGCTCCTTTTATTGCCTCTCGACCAACTTAACATTAGGCATGCCTAAGCTTCACCGTAGTGGCGTCTTGCGCGACGCCCTGCGGGCTTCCATCGCGCTACCGGGCATTCTGCCCCCTGTGGTGTCGGGTGACGACATATTGGTTGATGGTGCTGTGCTCGATAATTTCCCGATAAACTCGATGATCGATCTCCATCGCGGACCCAATATCGGCGTAGACGTGACCCGGCAGCGCGCCTTGAATCCAGACGAATTCCGTAAACCCGAAGGTTTTTTCAGTTGGATTACCCGCCATGGACTGCATGCCGCGCCGCCCATTGCCGAACTTTTGATGCGTTCGGCAACCGCAACGCTGGACCCTGCAAAATCCCGCGACAAAACCGATTTGTTGATTGTGCCAGATATGGCCGGGATCCAGCTGCGCGATTGGAAAGCCTTTGATGCCGCCGTTGAGGCCGGGTATCGCGCAGCAACCCGTGCCATCCAAAGTGCCCCCAATGTGCTGAAACCGCTTCTGGGTTAACAATTTGGGCGCGTGTGCGGCAGTTATCGTTAAAACTCGCCTGATTTTATGCCGCTCCTGCCCATTTTCTGCCGCAACCAGCCGCTAAAGCGATTAACCAAGTTTCTAATTAAAGGGATTTGATGTGCGATTAATTGTGGCCTCTGGTGTGACGTTGGCAGTCGTTGTGTCGTTTGGATTAGGTGTTGTAGTTGGCAAATTCGTTTTGTCCCAAGATCAGCCCCTTGCCAGTGCGCCCACCAATGCGATCATGGGGCCAGTCGGCTTGGATAATCCTTTGGCCGATCCCGAAGCACTCCTCTCCACCGACCCCAGCGTTACAGCACCTGCCCCGCCTGCTGTGCCGGCACCGCCGTTAACTGGCCCAAATGAAGTGGTGATCCCGACCCCAGGTCCTCTGGTCAGTGGCGAAGGGCCGCGCGCCGACTCAGACGCTGCTATGGTAGCAGGCAACCCGGTCCCACAATGCGACGTTAAAGTAAGCCAAGCGACCGCCATCCGGTCTTGGAAGGCAGCCGACCGGGTGACCATCATGGCGACCGGTATTGACTGTGCGTCTGGCAGCATAAGGGTGACTTTGGAAACCAATGAAGGGCGCGCGCTTTACACGCTACAAGCCCCGGCCCGCGACTTTGGCATTCCAGCAACCGCAAGCCCTGATCAAATTCGCGATCGCTTAACAACGCTGTTACCTGCTCAGGCAGTAAAGTCATCCGCCTATCCCGCTTGGGCGGAGGGCAGCGAAAGCCCAACCCGCAGTGAATTTACGCGCGAGACCTATGAAGCCATTCGCCAAGCCGATGCGCCGGTGGTCTGCCTTAAGCTACCAACGTCGGCGCAACGCTGTGTCGCCCAAGACCCAAAATCAGGCCAATTGCGGGTGTTTGCCCGCGGCTGAGGCTTGATGACGTTTCTGTGATTAAATTTCAGTTATTGTTGCAATGAAGGGGTGCATCGCCGCAATATTTGCCCCATTCATACACCCAACGATAAACTTGGTTTCTTGTATCGCAAGGGTGTGTAAAACGATGAAACGTAGAGATTTCTTGGCGGGGAGTGTCGCAACTTTGACTCTGACTACTGGTTCGGCCGCACTGGCCGCAAAAGCGAAAGCAAAAGCTCCTGCGCGGGTAAACCCGCTTCTTGCAAAGTGGAATACCCCTTGGGGCGTGCCACCCTTTGCTGAAATCAAAACCAGCGATTTTGAACCCGCGATCGACATTGGCATGGCGCGTGGCCGCGCCGACATTGACGTGATCTCGGCGGCAAAGACCCCTGCCACCTTTGAGACGGTTATCGTCCCAATGGAAAAGGCCGGCCAAGATCTCAACCGCGCCACCACGGTTTTCTACAATCTGACCGGCATGCTCAGCACACCGGCGATACAGAAGATTGAAGGCAGTCTGTCTTCTAAGCTGTCGGCCCATGCCAGCGCCATCAATCAAGACCCGAAGATTTTTGCCCGCGTAAAAGCTGCCTATGACAGTCGCACCGCCCAAAAGTTGACCGGGCCACAGACCAAGCTGTTGGAAGAGACCTACGCTGGATTTGTCCGCAGTGGTGCGCTTCTCAATGCGGCCCAGAAAAAGCGTGTCGCAGAGATTGATGCCCGCCTTTCCACGCTTCAGGTCGAGTTTGGTCAAAATGTGCTGGCAGACCAGTCGAGCTTTGCTTTGCCCTTGAAGACCAAGGAAGATTTGGCGGGTCTTTCGGAAAGCTTTATCGCCGCCGCCGCTGCAGAAGCCAAAGAGCGTAAGATTGATGCCTTGGCTGTGGTGACCTTGTCGCGCTCGAGCTTTGAGCCCTTCTTGACCATGTCGACCCGGCGCGATCTGCGCGAGGCCGTCCAGAAAGGCTGGATGGCCGTCAGTGGCACACAAGGCAAAAGCGATAACCGGCCTCTGATCCCAGAGATCATCAATCTGCGCAATGAAAAGGCCAAGCTGTTAGGCTTTAAGTCGTTCGCCCATTTCCAGCTCGATAACAAAATGGCCAAAACGCCGGAAGCGGCGATGGACATGATGATGGGTGTCTGGAAGGCTTCGCTAGCCACCGCGAAGCGTGAACGCGCCATGTTGCAAGAATTGGCTGCTTCCGATGGCCTCGAAGGTCCGCTCAAGTCTTGGGACTGGTGGCATTATGCGGAGAAAGTCCGCAAAGCGAAGTTTGATGTCGATGAGTCTGAGACCAAGCCCTATTTCGAGTTGGGCAATATGATCGAAGCCATCCATTGGCATGCGACACGTTTGTTTGGCATCTCGTTCAAGAAAATCACCGGTGTGCCAACTTGGCATCCCGATGTCGTTGTCTATGAAGTCTCAGACGCCGCGGGTAAGCCGATGGCCTTGTGGTATGGCGATTTTTTTGCCCGCCAAACCAAGCAATCAGGCGCGTGGATGAGCAGCTTCCGCGATCAACAGCGTCTGATCGGTGACATCAAGCCGGTCGTGTACAATGTGTGTAACTACACAAAGGCGCCAGCAGGGCAGCCCAATCTGCTCAGCCTCGACGACGTCATCACCTTGTTCCATGAATTTGGCCATGCCCTGCACGGCATGTTGTCGGATGTGACTTATCCCAGCCAATCAGGCACCAGCGTCAAGCGCGACTTTGTCGAATTCCCAAGCCAGCTAATGGAACATTGGGTAACGACGCCCGAGATTCTGACACGCTTTGCCAAACATTATGCCACGGGCGAGGTCATTCCCCGCCCCTTGGTGGACAAGATCATTGCGGCAAAGAATTTCAACCAAGGTTGGGCAACCAGCGAATTCATGATGGCCGCCATCATGGACATGAAGATGCACATGATCGAAGGCCCAGCCCCTACCAATGTGGACGCTTGGGAAGAAGAGATTTTGTCGGGCATCGGCTCCATCCCAGAAATCGTTGTGCGCTATCGCCCCGGCTATTTCAAACACACGTTTGAAGGTGGCTATTCGGCTGGCTATTACAGCTACATCTGGGCCGCCGTGCTGGAATGCGACGCGTTCCAAGCCTTTGTCGAAGCTGGCAATGTCTATGATCCTGCGGTATCAAAGAAGCTGAAAGACTTCATCTTTGCCAGCGGCGGCCAAGCCGATCCGATGGATAATTATGTCGCCTTCCGTGGCCGCGCACCGGGCGTCGAGGCTCTGCTGCAGGATCGCGATTTGACGGTTAGTTAGGGCTTCAGCCACTACAGCCACGATGTCATCCCGGACGGCAATAGCCGATCCGGGACCTTGTGACGCCTAAACCACCAAGGTCCCCGCTCTGCGCTAACGCTTCGGCGGGGATGACATTTTTGACTAGACTTTAGTCTTCGTCTTCGTCTTCTTCATCTTCCTCGTCATCCAGGTCTTCTTCTTCGGCCTCTGGCTCGTCTTCCATCACAACATGACCATCGCTGTGAGCTGCTGCGATTTCTTCAAATTCGGCTACGATCTCTTCGTCTTGAACGCTCATGACATGTCTCCCTTTGGTTGACAGATGGGAGGCTCGCTCGCTTTCTTGTCGGGCGTGTGATGGCTATGCGAAGCTTGCGTGAAGATTGGTGGCTGACGTGTTGTCCTCCCCGATGGCAACAGCCAAACGGGGATCTTGTGCCGTAAAGTCCTTGGGGGTCCCCGCTCTCCGCTTCGCTTCGGCGGGGATGACAGCGCAACGGCTCTCCCCTCTCCCCGGTGGGGCGAGGGGAGTGCGAATAGATAAAAACTTATCCCCCACCCTCCAAACTTCACTTAACCTAAGCCCATCTCCGACGTGAGGGCGTTGTTGCTGCAGCGGCGACACCGGTTGGGGATGGATAAGCGGGGTTAATCGGGGCAGACGTGGCTGCCTCGTGTTTTCATAAGGATTAGCTCGTCCTTATGCCCGGTGTGCTCGAGCCCGACTGCCGTGT